>NZ_JAXAVV010000001.1:0-719371 GCF_033949925.1 Lentzea kristufekii | reverse complement strand
GCCCAGCCCCGTGCGCGACTCAACGCAGCACAGCTAAGCCGCGACGCTCTACTAGTCCATTCGGGTGAAACTGGGCTGCCGTTCGGCTCTCGCGCGCCCGCACGAGGCCCCCTAGCGTGCGGGCGTGGCTACTCACGACAAAGGCTCGGCGAGTTCGAGCGCTTTCTCCGACGACTCGTTCTACTCGAGCAGCGGAGGGGGAGTGCACCACTTCGACGACGGCACCACCAGAGCCGGGTCGGACGTCCTGTCGCCGTACGACTCCACCACGAAGTCGTTCGACACGACGGCCTACACGCCGCTGGAGACGTCCACAGAGGACTCGCGGGACGCGGACCCGTTCGACGACGACCGCAGGAAGTTCGGCTGGACCGCCGGCCCGGACATCGGCCTGCTCGGGCTGCGCGCGGTGCTCGGCGGCATCTTCGTGCTGCACGGCCTGCAGAAGGTCTTCGGGCTCTTCGGCGGCCCCGGCATCAACGGCTTCGCGCAGTCGCTCGAGAAGATGGGCTACCGCGAGTCGGTCGTCCTCGCGTGGGTCACCGGCATCACCGAACTCGCCGGCGGCGGTCTGCTCGTGCTGGGCCTCTTCACGCCGCTCGCGGCGGCGGGCCTGCTCGCCGTGATGGCCAACGTCATCGCGCTGCAGTACAGGGGCGGCTTCTTCGGCCCCAACGGCGTGGAGCTGGAGCTCGCGCTCGCCGGTATGGCGTTCGCGGCGCTGTTCGCCGGGCCCGGCCGGGCCGCCCTGGACTACAACCGCAGCTGGTTCCGCCACCCGCTGGCGGCCGGGTTCATCGCACTGCTGATCGGTGCCGGTGGCGCGGCGGTCACCTACTTCGTGTTCCGGTAAGAATCCCGCATGCGGAAGAACCTGACGGGAGCGGTGCTCCAGCTCGCCCTGCTGGTGATCGGGATCCCGGTCGTCTACCTGGTGGCGTTCCCGTTCGGGCTCACCGCGAAGTCCCTGCTGCCGCCGCTCGGCCTGCTCGCGGGCCTGATCGTCGCCGGCGTCATGGTCAAGAAGACGGAGCAGCCCGTCAGCGGACCGCTGACGGGCTGGCTCGTGTTCGGCGCCGCCATGGCGCTCGCTTTCGCTCTTTAACGGCTCGGGTCGCGCACCGCGCCCGTGGACGCGTCCGTCGCCATCCGCGCGTACGCCCGCAACGCCGCCGTCACCGGACGAATCCGGTCCACCGGCTGCCACGGCCGCTCCGACGCCTCCATCTTGGCGCGACGCTCGGCCAGCACGTCGGCGTCGACCAGCAGCTCCAGCCGCCGCTCGTGCACGTCGATCAGGATCCGGTCGCCGTTCTCGACGAGGCCGATCGTGCCGCCGCCCGCCGCCTCCGGCGAGATGTGGCCGATCGACAGGCCCGACGAACCGCCGGAGAACCGGCCGTCCGTGATCAGCGCGCACTTCTTGCCGAGGCCGGAGCCTTTGAGGAACGCCGTCGGGTGCAGCATCTCCTGCATGCCGGGGCCACCGGACGGGCCCTCGTAGCGCACGACCAGCACCTCGCCCGCCTGGATCTCCTTGTTCAGGATCGCCGAGACGGCCTGCTCCTGGGACTCGACGACGCGCGCCGGGCCCTCGAAGTGCCACAGCTCCTCGTCGATGCCCGCGGCCTTGATGATCGCGCCGCGCTCGGCCAGGTTGCCGCGCAGCACGGCCAGGCCGCCGTCCTTGGTGTAGGCGTGCTCGATGTCGCGGATGCAGCCGCCGGCCGCGTCGGTGTCCAAAGAGGACCAGCGGTTCGACGTCGAGAACGCCTCGGTCGTCCGCACACCGCCGGGAGCGGCGTGGAACAGCTCGATCGCCTCCGGCGACGGGTTCTCCGCGCGGATGTCCCACTTGCCGAGCCACTCCGCCATCGTCGGCGTGTGCACCGACGTGACGTCGTCGTGCAGCAGGCCACCGCGGTAGAGCTCGCCCAGCAGGGCGGGGATTCCGCCGGCCCGGTGGACGTCCTCCATGTGGTAGTCGGAGTTCGGCGACACCTTGGACAGGCACGGCACGCGGCGGGACAGGTCGTCGATGTCCTGCAGCGTGAAGTCGATCTCGCCCTCCTGCGCGGCGGCGAGGATGTGCAGCACGGTGTTCGTCGAGCCGCCCATGGCCATGTCGAGCGCCATCGCGTTCTCGAACGCCTTGCGGTTCGCGATCGACCGCGGCAGCACCGACTCGTCGTCCTCGCCGTACCAGCGCCTGCACAGCTCCACGACCACACGGCCTGCCTCGGAGAACAGCTCGCGGCGCGCGGCGTGCGTGGCCAGCGTCGAGCCGTTGCCCGGCAGCGAGAGCCCGAGGGCCTCGGTGAGGCAGTTCATGGAGTTCGCGGTGAACATGCCGGAACAGGACCCGCACGTCGGGCACGCGGAGCGCTCGACCTCGGAGAGCCCGTCCTCGCTCACGGCGGGGGAGGCCGAGGCGGAGATCGCGGTGATCAGGTCGGTCGGCGCGACGGCGACACCCTCGACGACGACGGCCTTGCCGGCCTCCATCGGGCCGCCGGACACGAACACGACGGGGATGTTGAGCCGCATCGCCGCGTTCAGCATGCCGGGCGTGATCTTGTCGCAGTTCGAGATGCACACGATCGCGTCGGCCTGGTGCGCGTTGACCATGTACTCGACGGAGTCGGCGATGATCTCGCGGCTGGGCAGCGAGTAGAGCATTCCGCTGTGGCCCATGGCGATGCCGTCGTCGACCGCGATGGTGTGGAACTCGCGTGCGACACCGCCCGCCTCGCGCACCGCCTCGGCCACGATGTCCCCGAGATCGCGCAGGTGCACGTGGCCGGGCACGAACTGCGTGTAGGAGTTGGCGATCGCGATGATGGGCTTGCCGAAGTCGCTGTCGGTCATGCCGGTCGCGCGCCAGAGGGCGCGGGCACCCGCTGCGTTGCGGCCGTGAGTGGTGGTGCGAGAGCGGAGCTGAGGCACTGCTCCTCCAGATTCAGTTCAAGAAAAAAGCGCGCGGGACGCGGGGGTGCGGCGTCCACCAGTCTGGGAGCGGTGACTCAAAGGTTACTTGTGCGCAGACTCGCTCGGACCAGCAGACAGGCCAGTGCGAGCGTGATCACGTGCACGACGGTGCACCACAGGCAGATCTTGCCGATGATCAGGAACTCGGCCGCCACCAGGTAGACGACCATCAGGACGCCGACGCCGACGGCCGCGAGACGCACCCACTTCAGGGCGTCGATCCGCCACGCGAACGGGAGGCAGATCACGGTCAGGAACGCGAAGAAGGCCAGTCCGAGGAACGCGACGGGGATGCCCAGCAACTCCGACTGCTCGCTCGTGGTCACCGTCTCGCAGTCGATGACGGCGTCCGCCGAGCACAGCAGCGCACTCGCGTTGAAGTGCGTGTACGTCAGATAAGCCGAGGTCAGCAGGCCTGCGATGGACAGCAGCAGGCTCAGCAGCGGAACTCGTTCGATCACTTCTCCGACTCTACGACCTCTTCCGCGGCGTCCTTCGCGGGCTCCTCCGCGACAGGTTCTTCCTCGACCGTCGGGTCGGGCACGCGGCCGCCGCTGACCAACGACAACGCCGGCAGGTGCATGAACCGCACCGCGGGCAGCGTCACCTCGGAGTCGTCGTCCTTCACGGCCTTGAGCCAGCCCTTGTGGGCCAGCCGGATCGACTTCACCTCGGACCACTTGAGCGTGGTCGTGCCGAACACGCCGCGGGCGACGAGCTCGTCCTCGGTGACGGTCGTGCGGTTGCGGATCACCCAGTACGCGTAGCCGAGCGGGAGGACGTAGAGCGCTTGCAGTCCCGGAGCGAGCCACGCCACAGGGGTGACGCAGATGGCGATCAAACCCGCTGCGAGCAGGGCTGTTGCCGGGATGCGAAAGACCAGCTTCTTCACTCGAAGGATTGTTCCACGTCCACGATCCGGGAATTCCATCCCGCAGAGTTGACGCACTCTTGCGCGAGGCGATAACGTCCGCTTCATGCAGCGCACGCTCGTTCTCGTACTTCTCAGGCGCGTCGACGCCTGAGCCGAACAGCCTGCGTCGACGCGCGACCCTCGCACGACCCAACTTCGGGTTGTCGAGGGTTTTTTCGTGTCCGGACCCCGATACCCACGAGGCAAACCAATGACCAGCGCACCATCGCGACAGGCTTCCGAGCCCTCGTCGCCACGTCCAGGTCCGCGGCCCAAACCGGCTCCGCCCACTGGCGCGCCGATCCGAGTGACCGGGGCGCAGTCCCTCGTCCGCTCGCTTGAGGCGGTCGGGTGTGAAGTGGTGTTCGGCATTCCGGGCGGGACGATCCTTCCCGCGTACGACCCGCTGCTGGACTCCACGAAGGTCCGGCACATCCTCGTCCGCCACGAGCAGGGCGCGGGACACGCGGCGACCGGTTACGCGCAGGCCACCGGCAAGGTCGGGGTCTGCATGGCGACCTCGGGACCGGGTGCGACCAACCTCGTCACCCCGATCGCGGACGCGAACATGGACTCCGTGCCCATCGTCGCGATCACCGGCCAGCAGTCGCGGCCGCTGATCGGCACGGACGCCTTCCAGGAGGCGGACATCTGCGGCATCACGATGCCGATCACCAAGCACAACGTGCTCGTGACCGACCCGGCGGACATCCCGCGGGCGATCGCGGAGGCGTTCCACATCGCGTCGACCGGCCGACCCGGCCCGGTCCTCGTCGACATCCCCAAGGACGTGCTGCAGGAGCAGACCAGCTTCTCGTGGCCGCCCGAGATGCGCCTGCCCGGTTACCGGCCGACGACCCGGCCGCACGGCAAACAGGTGCGCGAGGCCGCCAAGCTGATCGTGGCCGCGAGCAAGCCCGTCCTGTACGTCGGTGGCGGCGTCATCAAGGCCGACGCGCACGCCGAACTGCTGCGCCTGGCGGAGGACACCGGCATCCCGGTCGTCACCACGCTGATGGCGCGCGGCGCGTTCCCCGACTCGCACGAGCAGCACATGGGCATGCCCGGCATGCACGGCACCGTCGCCGCTGTCGCGGCGATGCAGAAGTCGGACCTGCTGATCGCCCTGGGTGCACGGTTCGACGACCGCGTGACCGGTCAGCTGAACTCGTTCGCGCCGGACGCGCAGATCATCCACGCGGACATCGACCCGGCCGAGATCTCCAAGAACCGCCGCGCGGACGTCCCGATCGTGGGCGACTGCAAGGAGATCATCACCGAGCTGATCGACGCCGTGCGCTCCGAGCGCGAGACGGCCAAGGCCGTCGACCTCGCGCCGTGGTGGGAGACGCTGAACTCGATCCGCGAGACGTTCCCGCTGGGCTACGACTGGCCCGAGGACGGCACGCTGTCCCCGCAGTACGTCATTGAACGGATCGGCGTGCTGTCGCCGGCCGACACGATCTACACGGCGGGCGTCGGCCAGCACCAGATGTGGGCAGCGCAGTTCGTCAAGTACGAGCACCCGCGCACGTGGATCAACTCCGGCGGCCTCGGCACGATGGGCTTCGCCGTTCCCGCCGCGATGGGCATCAAGGCCGGTGAGCCCGGCCGCACGGTGTGGGCCATCGACGGCGACGGCTGCTTCCAGATGACCAACCAGGAGCTCGCCACCTGCGCCATCGAGGGCCTGCCGGTGAAGATCGCCGTGATCAACAACGGCAACCTGGGCATGGTCCGCCAGTGGCAGACGCTGTTCTACGGCGAGCGGTACTCCAACACGGATCTGGGGACGCACAAGCACCGCATCCCAGACTTCAAGCTCCTGGCGGAAGCCCTCGGATGCGCGGGCCTGCGGGCCGAGTCGCGCGAGGAGGTGGACGAGGTGATCGGAAAGGCGTTGGAGATCAACGACCGCCCGGTCGTCGTCGACTTCGTCGTCGGCAAGGACGCCCAGGTGTGGCCCATGGTCGCCGCGGGCACCGGCAACTCCGAGATCATGGCCGCCCGCGGCATCCGCCCCCTGTTCGATGAGGACCTGTGATGACCAGGCACACGCTGAGCGTTTTGGTCGAGGACAAGCCCGGTGTGCTCGCACGCGTCGCCGGCCTGTTCTCCCGCCGCGGCTTCAACATCGAGTCGCTCGCGGTCGGCCGCACCGAGTACCCCGACATCTCGCGCATGACCATCGTGGTGTCGGTCGACGAGCTGCCGCTGGAGCAGGTGACCAAGCAGCTCAACAAGCTCATCAACGTCATCAAGATCGTGGAGCTGGAGCCGAGTGCTTCCGTTCAGCGGCAACTGGTGCTGATCAAGGTTCGTGCGGACGCGACGGTGCGGTCGCAGGTCCTCGAAACCGTCCAGCTCTTCCGCGCGAAGGTCGTCGACGTGTCACCGGAAGCGGTCACGATCGAGGCCACCGGCACGTCTGAAAAACTCGACGCGTTGCTGCGCATGCTGGAGCCCTACGGGCTTCGCGAAATCGTCCAGTCCGGCATGGTCGCCATCGGCCGTGGCGCTCGTTCCATCACCGCCACCGCGGTCCGCTAGAAACGACAGGCTTCCCGACGACCTCGCCGCCGTCTGCGGAGCAGCGGCAATCAAACACAGAAGGAAATACAGTGAGCGTTGAGATCTTCTACGACGACGATGCCGACCTGAGCATCATCCAGGGCCGCAAGGTGGCCGTGATCGGCTACGGCAGCCAGGGCCACGCCCACGCGCTGTCCCTGCGCGACTCGGGCGTCGAGGTCCGCATCGGCCTGCAGGAGGGCTCCAAGTCCCGCGCCAAGGCCGAGGAAGAGGGCCTGGAGGTCGGCACGCCGGCTGAGGTCTCCGCGTGGGCCGACGTGATCATGATCCTGGCGCCGGACACCGCGCAGCGCCACATCTACGCGAACGAGATCGCCGCGAACCTCAACGAGGGTGACGCGATCTTCTTCGGCCACGGCTTCAACATCCGCTACGGCCTCATCACGGTCCCGTCCGGCGTGGACGTCGCCATGGTCGCGCCGAAGGGCCCGGGCCACCTCGTGCGCCGCCAGTTCGTCGACGGCAAGGGCGTCCCGGCGCTCATCGCGGTCGAGCAGGACGCATCGGGCAACGCGCAGGCCCTCGCCCTGTCGTACGCGAAGGGCATCGGCGGCACGCGCGCCGGCGTCATCAAGACGACGTTCAAGGAAGAGACCGAGACCGACCTCTTCGGCGAGCAGGCCGTCCTGTGCGGTGGCGCCTCGGCTCTCGTCCAGGCGGGCTTCGAGGTCCTCACCGAGGCGGGCTACGCCCCCGAGGTCGCGTACTTCGAGTGCCTGCACGAGCTCAAGCTGATCGTCGACCTCATGTACGAGGGCGGCATCGCCCGCATGCGCTACTCGATCTCCGACACCGCCGAGTTCGGTGACCTGACCCGCGGCCCGCGCGTCATCACCCCCGCGGTCAAGGAGGAGATGAAGAAGATCCTGGGCGAGATCCAGGACGGCACCTTCGCGAACGAGTGGGTGGCCGAGGACGACAACGGCCGCGCGAACTACAAGAAGCTGCAGCAGGAGGGTGAGAACCACCCGATCGAGGCAACCGGCAAGAAGCTCCGCGACATGATGTCGTGGGTGGACCGGCCGATCACCGAGACCGCCTGAGGCTTTTCCCAAGGGAGGCCCGTGGAGCGTGTGTGACGCTCCGCGGGCCTTTCCGCTTTTCGTTCGCGTCCATCCGCTAGCGTCTTTCGCATGACCGAGAGCGCGCCGATCTACGACGACAAGGCCCACGTGCGCGGCAAGCTGGACCTCCGCAACGCGCAGTGGAAGCGCCCGCCGGAGCCGGAACCGGAAGACGGCCACGTCGAGATCGCCTTCATCGAGCACACCGACGGCGCCACGTACGTCGCCATGCGCAACTCCAAGCAGCTCGAACCCGTCCTGACCTTCACGATGGCCGAGTGGGACGCGTTCGTGCTGGGTGCGAAGGACGGCGAGTTCGACGAGCCGTGGTGAGGCCTAAGGCTGGGCCGACCAGATCCCGTGGCCGCGGTCCTCGATGACGGGGAACTCCTGCTCCGCCGCCTCGATCCAGGCGTCGATCCGGTCGTGGGAGGTCCTGACGGCCTCGATCAGAGCTTCGACGGCGGCGAGCTTCTCCGCTCCGACGTGAGCCCGCAGTTCCTCCACGCAGACCTCGCGGTACGACATGCGCAGCTGCCATGCGAACCTGATCAGATACCGGCATTCTTCCTGCTCGCGGTCATCAGCCAGCCGGTCCACGACCACGTCCCGCGCACGCGAGAGCTGCTCGTCGTCGCGGAAGCCACCGTGCAGGTCCGTCAGACACCCCCATCGGGGCAAGCTAACAAGAGTGCTACCCCGGAGCCCGGCCATTTCCCAGCACGTGGGCGGCACGAAGCCAGATGAACCGGTGTACAGGCGGGATTCGTCCCATACCGCAGGACGCAACCAGTGACCTGAGCCACCCGCTCGAAAGCTTCGCGAGTCCCCCTGTCTATGCTCGTTAACAGTCCGGACACATTGCGGTGCTCCGGTCGGCGCGGGCCAGCCGCCCCCGACCACGCCCGCGCCCCACGATCCGACCCTTCCTGGGAGCGATGTCCGTGAGCAACACGAGCCGACCTGTTGTCCTCATCGCCGAGAAGCTCGCGCCGTCCGTCCTGGACGCTCTCGGCGACGGCGTCGAAGTGCGCCACGTAGACGGCACCGACCGAGAAGCCCTCCTCAGCGCGGTCGCCGACGCGGACGCCCTGCTCGTCCGCTCCGCCACCCAGGTGAACGCCGAGGTCTTCGCGGCCACGCGCAAGCTGAAGGTCGTGGCCCGCGCGGGTGTCGGCCTGGACAACGTCGAGGTGCCGGCCGCCACGCAGAACGGCGTGATGGTCGTCAACGCGCCGACGTCCAACATCGTCAGTGCCGCCGAGCACGCCGTCGCGCTGCTGCTCTCCGTCGCGCGCCAGATCCCGGCCGCGCACGAGACGCTGCAGAACCACGAGTGGAAGCGCTCCAAGTTCAACGGCGTCGAGCTCAACGGCAAGACGGTCGGCGTGGTCGGCCTCGGCAAGATCGGCCAGCTGTTCGCGCAGCGCATCGCCGCGTTCGGTGTCGAGCTCATCGCCTACGACCCGTACGTGTCCGCGGCCCGCGCCGCCCAGCTCGGAATCGAGCTCGTCAGCCTCGAAGAGCTGCTCGAGCGCGCCGACGCGATCTCCATCCACCTGCCCAAGACGCCGGAGACCAAGGGTCTCATCGGCGCGGAGCAGCTGGCGAAGGCCAAGCGCGGCGTCATCATCGTCAACGCGGCCCGCGGTGGCCTCATCGACGAGGAGGCCCTCGCGGAGGCCGTGAAGGAAGGCCAGGTCGGCGGCGCCGGCATCGACGTCTTCTCCACCGAGCCCACGACCGAGAGCCCGCTGTTCAACGTGCCGGGCATCGTCGTCACCCCGCACCTCGGCGCGTCCACGGCCGAGGCGCAGGACCGGGCGGGCACCGACGTCGCGAAGAGCACCATCCTCGCGCTCGCCGGCGAGTTCGTGCCGGACGCCGTCAACGTCCAGGGCGGTGCGGTCGGCGAGGAGGTCCGCCCGTACCTGCCGCTGGTCCAGAAGCTGGGCACCGTCCTCAGTGCACTGTCGCCCAAGGCCCCGACCAGCGTCACCGTCGAGGTCCGCGGCGAACTGTCCAATGAGGACGTCGACATCCTGCCGCTCGCCGCGCTGCGCGGGGTGTTCTCCAAGGTCGTCGAGTCGCAGGTGACGTTCGTGAACGCGCCGAGCCTCGCGGCCGACCTGGGTGTGAGCGTCGAGCTCGTCAAGGAGACCGAGAGCCCGAACCACCGCAGCCTCGTCACGGTGAAGTCCGTGCACGCGGACGGCAGCACCTTCAGCGTCTCCGGCACGGTCAGCGGCATCGCGCAGGTCGAGAAGCTGGTGAACATCAACGGCCGCAACTTCGACCTGAGGGCCGAAGGCACCGTACTGCTGCTGGAGTACCCGGATCGTCCGGGCGTCATGGGCACGGTCGGCACGCTGCTCGGCGAGGCCGGCGTGAACATCGAGGCCGCGCAGATCAGCCAGACCGGCAGCGACGCCGTCATGGTGCTGCGCGTCGACCGCCCGGTCGACACCCAGGTGCTCGACCCGATCGGTGCCGCCGTCGGCGCGCGCACCGTTCGCTCTGTCGACTTCGGATAGTCACGACAAACCGGGAAGGGGACGGCAAAGTCCCCTTCCCGTGTCCATCTTCGTTCACAACGAAGTCGTAACAGGCAACTATCCGTAGACCACATTCATACTTTCGGGGCAGTCGCAGAGACACGATCAGCGATTAGCGTCCCCACGAGGTTGACCCGGTGCCGTAGAGGGCACGGCACTGTTACTTCGGGTCGAAGGCACACACCTCGGTTGGGGCAACGTTGTGAAGAGACGATCGAGTCTGGTGGTGTTCTCTGCCATCACCACACTGCTGATCGCACCTGCCACGGCACAGGCGCAGAGCGAACCGCTCGCGCAGCCGGTGAAGGGTGCGCACGGGTTGGACGCGAAAGCGTTGCACCTCAAGGTTTCCCCCAGGCTGAACGCCGCGGGCTCGGTCACCGCGTTCGTCGCGCTGGACCGCAAGCCGGCCGTCGACGCGTTCGACGAGAAGAAGAGCCAGGGCAAGGAGGTCGCGAAGCAGGCCGCGAAGCAGGCCAAGAGCGACGTGTCCGCCACCGCGGACCAGGTCGTCGGCCAGCTCAAGAGCGCTGACACGCAGACCAAGGAGCTCTACCGCACCTCCAACGGCGTCCCCGGCGTCGTCGTGAAGGCCGACGCGCAGAAGGTCCGCGAACTCGCGCAGCGCGCGGACGTCCTCGCGGTCTACCCGGTCGTGCCGAAGAAGCGCCAGAACTCGAACGCCGTCCAGCTCACCAGGACGCTCAACGTCTGGCAGCAGTACGGCAAGCTCGGCGACGACATCCGCGTCGGCATCATCGACACCGGCGTGGACTACACGCACGCGAACTTCGGCGGTCCCGGCACGGTCGAGGCGTTCAAGGCCGTCGACCCGCGCGCGAAGGACCCGAACTTCCCGACCGCGAAGGTCGTCGGCGGTTACGACTTCGTCGGTGAGGACTACGACGGGGAGAGCGCCGACCCGGCGATCAACACGCCGAAGCCGGACCCGAACCCCATCGACTGCAACGGTCACGGCTCGCACGTCGCGGGCACCACGGCCGGCTTCGGCGAGAACGCCGACGGCAGCACGTTCAAGGGTGACTACACGAAGCTCGACGCGGCGAAGCTCAACGAGATGAAGATCGGCCCCGGCACCGCGCCGAAGGCCCAGATCTTCGCGCTCAAGGTCTTCGGCTGCGAGGGCTCGACCAACGTCACCTCGCAGGCGCTCGACTGGTCGCTCGACCCCGACGGCGACGGCGACTTCTCCGACCACCTCGACGTGGTCAACCTGTCGCTCGGCTCCGACTACGGCGCCCCGGACGACCCCGACAGCCTCTTCGTGAAGAAGCTGTACAAGGCCGGCGTCATGCCGGTGTTCTCCGCGGGCAACGGCGGCGACCTCTACGACATCGGCGGCTCGCCGGGCAACACGCCCGAGGCGCTGACCGTCGCCTCCACGCGCGACTCGTTCGTGCTGCGGGATGGCGCCGAGGCGAACGGCCAGGCGAAGCCCGGCCAGTACAGCCAGAACTTCACCGGCTACCTGGGCTACGACAAGACCCTGCCGGTCGTGAAGCTGACCCAGGCCGGCAACCTCGACGGCTGCCAGCCGATCACCGAGGCCCTCGCGGGCAAGTTCGTGTGGCTCGAGTGGGACGACAACGACGCGACGCGCCGTTGTGGTTCCGGTGGCCGCACCAACAACGCGCAGGCCGCCGGTGCCGCGGGTGTGGTGCTTTCGTCCACCTTGAACAACTTCAACGCGGGCATCGCGGGCAACGCGACCATCCCGGTCTTCCAGTTCACGGGTGACACCACCAACCAGGTGCGCCCACTGTTGGACGCGGGCACGCTGACCGTTCGCCTGGCAGGCGTCCTGCGCACCACGGTGGCGACGTACGACCAGTCCATTTCGGACACTCCGAGCGCGTTCACCAGCCGTGGCACCCGCGGTCAGTCCATCAAGCCGGACGTCGCGGCCCCCGGTGACACGATCTCGTCGGCCGCCGTCGGTTCCGGTGACGACCGCATGGTCATCTCCGGCACGTCGATGGCGTCGCCGCACGTCGCGGGTATCGCCGCCCTGGTCCGCCAGGCGCACCCGGACTGGACGCTCGAGGAGGTCAAGGCCTCGATCATGAACACCGCCGGTGCGGACGTGAAGGAGAACGGCAAGACCTTCGCCCCCAACCGGGTCGGCACCGGCCGCGTGGACGGCAAGTCCGCGATCGACAACCAGGTCCTCGCCTACGTCGAGGAGGACAACGGTTACGTCAGCGCGAACTTCGGCGTCGTCGAGGTCTCCAAGCCGGTCTCGAAGTCCAAGACCATCAAGCTGGTCAACAAGTCCACGAAGCCCGTGGAGTACCAGGTCGGCTACACCGCGGCCACGACGATCCCCGGCGTGAGCTACGTGCTCTCGCAGGACAAGGTGAAGCTGAGCCCGCGCGGCATCGCGAAGGTCAGGGTCACCCTGAAGATCGACGACCCGAAGGCGCTGCGCAAGACGGTCGACCCGACGGTCGAGCCCAACCAGCTCGACGTGCCGCGCCAGTTCCTCGCGGACGCCTCCGGTCGCGTGACCTTCACGCCGACCTCCGGTGCCACGGTGCCGCTGCGCCTGTCGGTCTACTCGGCGCCGAAGCCGGTCGCGGACATCAAGACCGCGTCCAGCCTCAAGTTCCGCGGCAACGACAAGCAGGCCGTGCTGAACGTGTCCGGCAAGGGCATCGACCAGGGCACCGGTTCGCAGGCCTACCGCTCGCTGATCAGCGTCCTCGAGCTGCAGGCCCAGTCGCCGAAGCTGCGCGACTGCAAGCGCAACGTCACCGAGAACTGCGCGCTCAACGACACCGCCAAGGGCGGCGACCTCCGCTACGTCGGCGCTGCCTCCACGGCCCCGCTGGCCAAGGCGCAGGGCAAGCCCGAGGAGGCGCTGCTCGCGTTCGGTGTCGCGACCTGGGGCAACTGGTACAACCTGGGCAAGAACACCATTCCGTTCGTCGACATCGACACCAACGGTGACGGCACGGCGGACTTCGAGGTGTTCGCGACCCGCCTGACCGACACCGACCTGCTGGTCGCGTCCACCGTGGACCTGAAGACGGGCGAGACCGTCGACATCCAGGGCGTGAACGGCCTGTTCGGCGACGTCGACGCGAACGTCCAGGACACCAACGTCGTCGTCCTGCCGGTGCTGCTGAGCGCGCTGGGCATCGACGCGTCGAAGGACACGGCCCGCATCTCGTACGTCGTGGGCACCGGCGGCTACTACCCGGCGCCGGGCAACGCGAACAAGCTGATCGACGTGATCGACCGCAACCTGTCCTACGACCCGCTCAAGCCGGGCCTGTGGGTGCAGGGTGGCGGCGACGCGGCGCTCTCGTACCTCGCGAAGCCGGGCACCGCGCTCGTCGTCAACAAGGACGAGGCCTCGCTGAAGGCCGACAAGTCCGACGGCCTGCTGGTGCTCAACCACCACAACGCCAACGGTGACCGCGCGTCGGTCGTCCTGGTGAAGTCGGGTGGACGCGGCGCCTACTAGCGCCAGATCGGATGTTTCACGGGAGGCCCGGTTCCGTTGGGAACCGGGCCTCCCGGCACGTCACGGCCTGGAACTGCCTGCCGTCACCCCTTGACGCGACCCCGTTCCTGCGGTCGAGTGACACTCGAAAGTGGGATATGGGCCGTGTGGGTGTCCCGCAGTACGGGAGATAACACCCCGATGGGGTGTCCGGCATGCGGCGAGCACCCGCGATGCCGGTAGCCTTTCGCGAAGGAAAGTAGTCCCACCAATTGGGGACTGACACCTGGGAGGTGTGTGGATGCGGCTCGCAGTGATCCCAGGAGACGGGATCGGGCCCGAGGTCATCGCTGAGGCCCTGAAGGTCCTCGGTGAGGTCGTTCCGGCGGCCGAGATCACTCGCTACGACCTCGGCGCGGCGCGCTGGCACGCCACGGGAGAGTTGTTGCCCGAGTCGGTGCTGGGAGAGCTTCGCCAGCACGACGCGATCCTGCTCGGCGCGGTGGGCGACCCGTCGGTGCCGAGCGGAATTCTGGAGCGGGGCCTGCTTCTGAGGCTGCGCTTCGAACTCGACCACCACGTGAACCTCCGCCCGGCTCGTCTCTACCCCGGTGTCCGCAGCCCGCTCGCGGACCCGCCGGAGATCGACATGGTGGTGGTGCGCGAGGGCACCGAGGGCCCGTACGCGGGCAACGGCGGCCTGCTCCGCAAGGACACGCCGCACGAGATCGCCACCGAGGTCTCGCTGAACACCTCGTTCGGCGTCGAGCGCGTGGTCAGGGACGCCTTCGCGCGTGCCTCGAACCGGCAGCGCCGGCACCTGACCTTGGTGCACAAGACGAACGTCCTCACGCACGCCGGCTCGTTGTGGTCGCGCGTCGTGGAGGAGGTCTCGCTGCAGCACCCGGACGTCACCGTGGCCTACCAGCACGTGGACGCGGCGACCATTCACATGGTCACCGACCCGGGCCGTTACGACGTGATCGTCACCGACAACCTGTTCGGCGACATCCTGACCGACCTCGCCGCCGCCGTCACGGGTGGCATCGGCCTGGCCGCGTCGGGGAACATGGACGTGACCCGTCGCAACCCGTCGATGTTCGAGCCGGTGCACGGTTCGGCGCCGGACATCGCGGGCCAGGGCATCGCCGACCCGACGGCCGCCGTGCTGTCGGTCGCGTTGCTGCTCGATCACCTCGGCGAGCACGAGTCGGCGCGCCGGATCGAGGCCTCCGTGGCGTTCGATCTGGCCACGCGTGATCACCAGTCGCCGGGTCAGACCTACGCGATCGGTGACAGGCTCGCGGCTCTCGTGTCGTCGAACGTGCGCACGGGCTGAGTTCTGCCAGACGTTTTGAAGCCCCGGCCGGAATCCTCCGGCCGGGGCTTCGGCGTTCCGCGCGCTGCTCAGAGCTGGCCGTTGGCCTCACGCCACGCGCGTTCCTTCTGGATCCACTCGTTGTCCTGCGGGAACTCGTCGATGGACGGCACCCGGCGGATCTCGGTCTTGAACCCGGCACCCGTCATCGGCATGCGCTTGGCCCACTCGACCGCCTCCTCCTTCGAGGAGACGTTGAGCAGGTAGAAGCCGTTGAACAGCTCCTTGGTCTCGCCGTACGGGCCGTCCGTGACGACCGGGGGTTCGGCGGAGTAGTCGACGACGACGCCCTCGGACGCCTCGGAGAGGCCTTCCGCGGCCAGCAGGACACCGGCGCGGATCAGCTCCTCGTTGAACGCGCCGACCGTCTCCAGCATCTTGTCGAAGTCGAACTCGCCCATGTTCGCGTAGGCCTCGTCGGTGGCGCGCATGATCAGCATGTACTTCACGGTGTGGCTCCTCGCTCGGTGTCTTCCTCGCTGACGTCCACAGGTCGAACGGGCCCCGCACTGGATCGACATCACACCCGCAAAATTTCCGAACTTCCTGTTTCCGCAGGTAGGGTCGCCTCAGTCGTGCGTGGGGGAAGTCCGGTCGAAGTCCGGCGCTGACCCGCAACGGTAGGCCTCCTCGTGAGGACGAGCCCGAATACCCGCACACGGCCGGCCTGTGTTTCCGATTCCGCCGTGGACTGCGGGAAGGACCAAGTGATCTCCAAGATCAGCGCGCTCGTCGGCGTGCTCGCCGTCAGCCTCGTCGCGGGCGTCGCGCTCGGCCCCGTCTCCGTTCCGTTCGACCTCACGATCGACCTCCTGTGGGCGGCGCTGACCGGCGGCACGATCCCCGCCGACCTCGCCGGGCAGTACCACATCGTCTGGAACATCCGGCTTCCCCGCGTCCTGCTGGCCGCGGTCGTGGGCGCGGGTCTGAGCACGGTCGGCGTGGCGATCCAGGCGATGGTCCGCAACGCGCTCGCCGACCCTTACGTGCTCGGCATCTCGTCGGGCGCGAGCGTGGGCGCGACGGCCGTGGCGACCCTCGGCGTCCTGTCCGGTCTCGGCGTCTACGCGCTGTCGGTGGGGGCGTTCCTGACCGGCCTCGGCGCCACCGCACTGGTCTACATCACCGCACGCACGAGCCGAGGGCTCACACCGTTGCGGCTGGTGCTGACTGGAACGGCGCTGGCGTACGGGTTCTCCGCCGTGGCGATGCTGCTGGTGTTCCAGGCACCGCGCGGTGAGGCGGCGCGGGCCGCGATGTTCTGGCTGCTCGGCAGCCTCGGCGGGGCGAACTGGCAGTCGCTGCCCGTCGCCGCCGTGGTGACCGCGGCCGGCATCGTCTACCTGGCGACCAAGGCGCGGCAGCTCAACGCGATGGCGATGGGCGACGAGACCGCGACCACGCTCGGCGTGGCGGTGAACCGGTTCCGCACGCACCTGTTCATCGTCACCGCCGCTATGACCGGAGTGCTGGTGGCGGTCAGCGGGGCCGTCGGGTTCGTCGGGCTGATGCTGCCGCACCTGACGCGCATGGTCGTGGGCGCCGACCACCGCAAGGTGCTCGCCCTCGCACCGCTGGCCGGAGCCTCGTTCCTGGTCTGGGTCGACGTGGCCGCGCGGATGCTCGCGGCGCCCGAGGAACTGCCGCTCGGCGTCATCACCGCCGCACTCGGCGTGCCGTGCTTCATCTTCCTGATGCGCCGCAGGTCCTACGTCTTCGGAGGCCGCTGATGCGGGTCGAGCTCACCGGCGTCACCGTCCGGGACATCGTCTCCGGCATCACGCTGCAGGCCTCCGGTGAGGTCGTCGGCATCGTCGGCCCCAACGGCAGTGGCAAGTCCACGACGTTGCGCTGCGTGTACCGGGCGTTGAAGCCGGACGCGGGCACCGTCCTGCTCGACGGCGAGAACGTCCACAAGCGACACGGCGTCGCCCGCGACCTGGCCGCGCTCACGCAGGAGTCGCAGGTCGAGTTCGACTTCACGGTCGCCGAGGTCGTGGAGATGGGCCGCCTGCCGCACGACCGCGATCCCGCCCGTGACGCACGGGTCGTTTCCGAAGCGCTGGCGACGGTGGACGTCTCGCATCTCGCCTCGCGGAGCTTCCTCAGCCTCTCCGGCGGCGAACGCCAGCGCGTGCTCATCGCCCGCGCGCTGGCCCAGGAACCGCGCGTCCTCGTGCTGGACGAGCCGACGAACCACCTCGACATCCGCCACCAGCTCGACGTCCTGGGGCTCGCGCGCGGGCTGGGCGTCACCGTGCTGACGGTCCTGCACGACCTGAACCTCGCCGCCTCCTACTGCGACCGCCTGTACGTCCTCGACGAGGGCCGCGTGGTCGCGTCCGGCACACCGGCCGAAGTGCTGGTCCCCGAACTGATCGCCAAGGTCTTCCACGTCACCGCGCACGTCGTCACCCACCCCACATCGGGAGTTCCCCAGCTCCTGTTCGACCAGGAGGTCACCCCTTGAGAACCGTCGTCTGCGCCGTCCTGCTGCTGGTCTCCGGCTGCGGTGCCACGGTGGCCCAGGACACCTCCGCGTCCGACCCCGTGACGATCACGAACTGCGGCGAGCAGGTCACGTTCGACAAGATCCCGTCCAAAGTGGTCACGAACGACACCGGCATCACCGAGCTGATGTTCGCGCTGGGCCTGAAGGACCGGATGGCGGGCTACGTCGTGTCCGGTACCGACACCGTCGACGTGCGCACCTCGCCCTGGAAGGCCGACTTCGAGAGCGTGAAGCACCTGTCCGACAAGGTCTCCAAGGAGGTCGTGCAGGGCGCGAACGCGGACCTGGTCTTCGCCGGCTGGAACTACGGGTTCAGCGAGAGCACCGGCTTCACCCCGGACGCGTTGAAGGCGCTGGGGATCGGGACGTACCAGCTGACCGAGGCCTGCCGCAACGGTGTCGGGCAGCAGCGGGGGATCATGCCCGCGTTGGACGCGTTGTACACGGACCTGCGCAACCTCGGGAAGATCTTCCGGGTCGAGGCCAAGGCCGAGGAGCTCGTGAAGACCTATCAGGAGCAGATCGCGAACGCGGGCCGGCTGATGGCCGGGAAGCCGCGGCCGAAGGTGTTCCTCTACGACAGCGGGCAGGACCAGCCGTTCACGTCCGGCAAGAACGCGGCGCCGCAGGACATCATCTCGAAGGCCGGTGGCGACAACATCTTCGGCGACCTGAACGACAGCTGGACCACGGTCAACTGGGAGACCGTGGTCCAGCGCAATCCCGAGGTCGTGCTCATCGTGGACTACGCGGACGGGCAGGCGAACACCCCGGAGCAGAAGCAGGCGTTTCTGGAGGGGTTCGCGCCTTTGTCCAACTCGCCCGCGGTCAAGGGGAAGCGGTTCTTCTCGCTGCCGTACGCGGCGTTGGTCGAGTCTCCGCGCAACGCGGCTTCGATCGAGGCGTTCGCGAAGTTCCTGGCCGGGGTCTGAGTCGCGGGCCGGGCTGGTGGTCGAGTTGCTGGAGAGTGGTCGCGTTCCAGCTGTCGCGTTGCGAGAGTGGTCCGTCAGGTCGTGACGAAGTGCGGGGGTGCACCGCTACCCAGCGCCCTAGGTTCGAACGGCTCGCTCCGCATCGCCACGCCAGGACTCGTACGTGCTTGCCTTGAGTTGGGGGGCGGCGGTTGGCACCGCGCGGGTTGACTTGCGGTGGCGGGCACCGGTTCCAGCCGAAGGGGCCGCCTGCCGTGCGTGCCGTCACCTTGCGAAGGTGGCGTCACAGGGGTGAACCCGTGACCAGATAGTGGGAGATTTCCTCCCGTCGCTTGGTACGCCGTGCCGAGCTGTGGCAGCATCCGGGACATGGCTCAGCACACCGCCATCATTATCGACGAGCGCGTCGGGTAGTTGCCGCCCCTGGCACCCGACGCGCAGACCTCTCGCATCCGCGGGGGGTCTTTTTGTTTGCCCGGATGAGGAGATGACCCCGATGGCCGGCCCGACCGACGCATTCCACGTCTACGACACGACGCTGCGCGATGGCGCACAACGTGAGGGCATTTCGTACTCCGTCACGGACAAGCTCGCGGTCGCGCGGCTGCTGGACGGGCTCGGCGTCGGGTTCATCGAGGGCGGCTGGCCCGGCGCCATGCCCAAGGACACGGAGTTCTTCGCTCGTGCGGCGGCCGGTGATCTGGAGTTGAAGCACGCCAAGCTGGTCGCGTTCGGGGCGACGCGCAAGGCCGGGGTCAAGGTCGAGGAAGACCCGCAGGTCAAGGCACTCCTCGATTCCCAGGCGCCGGTGGTGACGCTGGTGGCCAAGTCGGACCTGCGGCACATTGAACGGGCGCTGCGCACGGACTCCGGAGAGAACCTGAAGATGGTGCGCGACACCGTCCGGTTCCTGAAGGACCACGGAAGGCGCGTTTTTCTCGACGCCGAGCACTTCTTCGACGGCTACGCGTTCTCGCCGGACACGAGTCTGCGCGTGCTGGAGTCCGCTGTGGAGGGTGGCGCGGACGTCGTCGTGCTGTGCGACACGAACGGCGGGCAGTTGCCGCTGGGGCTTGCGGAGACGGTCGCGGAGGTCGTCGCGAAGACCGGTTTCCGAGTAGGAATCCACTGCCAGGACGACACGTCCTGCGCGGTGGCGAACACCCTCGCGGCCGTTCAGGCGGGCGCGACGCACGTTCAGTGCACCGCCAATGGTTATGGCGAGCGAGCAGGCAATGCGGACCTGTTCGCCGTCGTGGGAAACCTCGTGACCAAGCTCGGCATGGAGGTGCTCCCGATCGGGGCACTGGCCGAGCTCACCCGTGTCTCCCATGCGTTGGCCGAGATCGCGAACATCGCACCCGACACCCACCAGGCCTATGTCGGGTCGTCAGCATTCGCTCACAAGGCGGGTCTGCACGCGAGCGCGATCAAGGTGGATCCGGAGCTGTACAACCACATCGATCCGGACACCGTCGGCAACGACATGCGGGTGCTGGTCACCGAGATGGCCGGTCGGGCGAGCATCGAACTCAAGGGACGTGAGTTCGGGCTCGACCTGGCCGGCCGGGGGACCGAGGTCGGCAGCGCGTTGAAGCGCGTCAAGGAACTGGAGGCGAAGGGCTGGTCGTTCGAGGCCGCCGACGCCTCCATGGAGCTCCTGCTGCGCTCCGAGCTGTCCGAACTGGACACTCCTCCGTTCACGCTGGAGTCCTACCGGGTCGTGCTCGATCACCGGTCGGACGGCGAGATCGTGTCCGAAGCCACGGTCAAGGTGCACGTGGCGGGGGAGCGGGTCATCGCGACCGCCGAGGGCATCGGGCCCGTGCACGCCCTGGACGCGGCGCTGCGCAAGGCGTTGTTGCCGCACCTGTCCTGGTTGGACACAGTGGAACTGGCCGACTACAAGGTGCGCATCCTCACCGAGCATCCCGGTACGGACGCCGTGACACGCGTGCTGGTGGAGTCCACGGACGGCGAGCGCGAGTGGACGACAGTGGGTGTGCACGGGAACATCGTCGAGGCCTCCTGGCTGGCGCTGTGCGACGCGCTGGTGCACAAGTCCATGAGGTCAGGCTGACCTCGTAAACTGGGGCTGTGCGCATCGCCCGAATTGCTCATCCCGCAGGCGTGGCCTTCGTCGCCGTCCAAGGCGACGAGGCCGCGGAAATCGCCGAACACCCCTTCGGCACGCCCACGTTCACCGGCCGGAAGTGGCCGTTGGCGGACGTGAGGCTGCTCGCCCCCATCCTGCCCACCAAGATCATTGGTGTGGGCCGGAACTACGCCGACCACGCGAAGGAACTCGGCAACGAGGTTCCCGCGGAGCCGTTGCTGTTCTTCAAGCCCAACACCTCGGTGGTCGGCCCGAACGTCGAGATCAAGTTGCCGGCCGTGTCCGAGCGCGTCGACTTCGAGGGCGAGCTGGCGGTCATCATCGGCCAGCCGTGCCGCGACGTGCCGAAGGCCAAGGCCGCCGGTGTGATCATGGGCTACACGATCGCCAACGACGTCACGGCTCGCGACCTGCAGAAGAAGGACGTGCAGTTCACGCGTGCCAAGGGTTTTGACACGTTCTGCCCGTTGGGTCCGTTCATCGAGACCGAGTTCGACCCCTCCGACGTCCGCGTCGTCACCGAAGTTGACGGGGAAGTCAAACAAGACGGACGTACTTCGTTGATGGTGCACGACATTCCGTCACTCGTGGAGTACGTCTCCGGCATCATGACGCTGCTGCCGGGCGACCTGATCCTGACCGGCACCCCGGCCGGCGTCGGGCCGATCAGGGCCGGACAGACGGTCTCCGTGACTGTGGACGGCCTTGGCACGCTCACCAATCCGGTCGCAAATAGGTAGCCGTACGGAGCAATCCGGCGTCCGGCAGGTTACGCATCGCGGTACCCGCGAGTAACTTCCCGGTGTCATGACGGACCAGGCGTCCACCCGAGTGTTGCTGGTCGACGGATCGCAGCTCATCACCGAAGGGCTGCGGCTCTCGCTGCATCGCACGCACTGCTTCCGCGTTGTGGGCATCGCCCACACCGTGGCCGAGGCTGCGCGCAGCCTGCGCGGCACGCTGGTGGACCTGGTCGTCACGGACTTCGACGTACCGGGCGCCGGACCGCTGCGCACCGTGCGGGACACCGCGCAGTACCGGCCGAGCGCCCGCGTCGTCGTTCTGTCCAATGCGGACAGTCCGAGCTGGGCCCGCGCGGCGCTCGACGCCGGCGCGGTGGCCTACCTGCTGAAGACCTCGCCCGTGGCCGAGCTGTTGCCGCTGATCGCGGCCGCGGTGCGGGGCGCTCCCGCCACGATCGACGCGCGGGTGGGATCGCTCGCGCGCCTACCGGCGCGGATGCCGCCCCCCGCGTCGCTCGGCCGGCTGTCGGCGCGGGAGTTCGACGTGCTGGCCGAGATGGCGAAGGGCATGGACAACGCCCGCATCGCCCAGCGGCTCTTCATCAGCAACGACACCGTGAAGACCCACGTGAAGGCGATCCTGCGCAAGCTGGGCGCCCGTGACCGCGCCCACGCCGTGGCGATGGTGCTCGGCGAGAGCTCCGAGGCGTTCGTCACGACCTGACGATGGTCTGCGGATCCCTCCTCGCGAAGTCGGGCGCGTGCTCGGGACGTGGGCCGATCGCGACCACGTAGGCCGGGACCACCTGGAGGAACGGCAGCTTCTGCACGATCTTGAGCGGCAACGGCATGCCCGTGCGGGAGACCGTCGCGGTGCTGTTGAGCTTGCGGCCGAGGAACACCCGGTGGATCACCCGCTGCATGGTCTGGATCACCACGGTCGGGAAGAGCCTGCGCCCGCGCACCTTCGCGAGCGTCGCGCTCGTGACCCGGCCCTCCCGCAACGGCTTGGCGAGCAGGGTCGCCGCCGCCACCGCGTCCTGCACGGCCAGGTTGATGCCCACGCCGCCGACCGGCGACATCGCGTGCGCAGCGTCACCGATGCACAGCAGTCCGTCGACGTGCCACTGGCGCAACCGGTCCAGCTTCACGTCCAGCAGCTTGACCTCGTCGACGCCGGTGATGTGGTCCACCCGGTCCGCGAGCCACGGGACCAGCGTGACGACGCGTTCGCGGAACTTCTCGACGCCCTCGGCGCGCACCGCCTGGTCCGTTCCCTTGCGGATCAGGAAAGCGCACTGGAAGTACTCGCCGCGTGGAATGAGGACGAGGCCGCTGCCGGCGCTGAACCTCCCGGCGCCACCCTTGACGGAGTCGCTTTCGTTGCGGGGCAAACGGAACCACCACACGTCCATCGGCGCGCCGAAGCTGTAGACCGGGAGCTCCACGGCCGCGCGCAGGATCGAGCTCCGTCCATCGGCCGCGACCACGAGGTCGGCGGCGTACTCGCCCTCGTGCCCGTCGACGCGATCCCGGTACTTCACGCCCGTGACCTTGTTGCCGCTCTTGGTGATCGCGGTGACCTCGGTGTTCATCCGCAGCGTGAACGTCGGTTCGAGCCTGCCCGCGTCCGCCAGCAGGTCCAGGAAGTCCCACTGCGGCACCATCGCGATGCGCTTGTTCGGGCCGGGCAGCCGGGACAGGTCGGCGATCGTGGCCTTGACGCCGCCGTCGAGCAGCGCCTCCATCTTGTCGACGTCCTGGTGCGGCACCTGCTCGAACGCGGGACCGAGCCCCAGCTCGTCCAGCAGCGTGAGCGTCGACGCGTGCACCGTGTCGCCGCGGAAGTCGCGCAGGAAGTCGCCGTGCTTCTCGAGCACCGTGACCTCGACGCCACCGCGGGCCAGGAGCAGTCCCAGCACCATTCCGGCAGGCCCGCCGCCGACGACGAGGCAGGTTGTCCTCTCCATGTCGATCCCCTCTTTTCAACCAGCGTTGAATAAACTCAGCATGCTCGCGATCGCGGTGCGCGTCAAGCCGGTTCCGGGTGGCGCGGCTCTCGTCCAGGCAAGTCCACTGTGGACTGTCTGGTGGGTCAGGCCTCGAAAAGGTTGCGACTGGTGCGGAATGTCGTTGCGGGAGCTATGGTGTCGCGCTCGCCGGACGGCCGGCTCGGCTGGGGATCGTCATGTCGCCGAACAACACTCGACCGGGCGATTGCTTTCGGCGCTCGGAGGAGTGTGACTAGTTCGTTCGGGGCCTCAAGGTCCGCTTGATCGTGCAAGGACCTAGAGGAATCACCTCGTTAGCCGAATCGGACGAGGCCCCCTCGCACCTAACCTTCCGGAGTGACAACTGCGTCCCCGACTTTCACGCGTAAGAGAACCGGCGAGATCCGCGCTGTGTGCCTGGACGTCGACGACACACTTGTCGACTACAGCGCTTCTTCGCGAGCCGCGTTGGCCTCGATGGTCGGTAACGCCGACGCCTGGTCGTTGTGGCAGAGGATCACCGACGACCACGTCTCCCGCCAGCTCGCCGGTGAACTCCAGTACGAGCAGATGCGCAACATCCGCACGCAGGCCTTCTTCGCCGCACTCGGCGAGGAGCTGACACTGGAGGAAGCGACCCGCCGCGAACTCGGCCGCCAGGAGGTCCTCTCCGCCGGCTGGTGCCTGTTCCCGGACGCGATCCCGATGCTCGACTGGCTCCGCGCGACAGGCCTCCCGATCGCCGCGATCAGCAACGCCTCGGGCCGCCACCAGCGCGTGAAGATCGCCCAGCTCGGTCTCGCCGAGTACTTCGACGCCGTCCTGATCGCGGGCGAGGTGGGCTGTGCCAAGCCGGACCGCGTGATCTTCCACACCGCGTGCCTGGCCCTGGGCGTCCCGCCCGGCGACACCGTCCACGTGGGAGACCGCCTGCACGCCGACGCCATCGGCGCACGGGACGCCGGAATGCACGGCGTCTGGATCAACCGCATCGGCCCGACCGGCGGCACACTGCCCGCGGGCCTGTCGTCCATCACGACCCTCGCGGAACTGCCGGAGCTCCTCGTGTGCGAGCTCTCCGCCGCCAGCGCCTGAGTTCACCTTCGAGACCGGCCCTCACCTGCGCGGATGCGTTCAGGTGGGGGCCGATTTCACTTCTGCCGGGGGCGTGGTCTAGTATTTCTCTCGGCAGCAACGAGGACCTCGGAACTCCCGCGGGACAACGAAGTCGATCGTCAAAGCCAATGGGGTATGGTGTAATTGGCAGCACGACTGATTCTGGTTCAGTTAGTCTAGGTTCGAGTCCTGGTACCCCAGCTGCGAAGGAAGAACTGCCCTCGGGTAAGCTTCTGGAGCTGCTGAAAATGTAAGACCCAAAGCAAGACCCAGCAGTAAGAAGAACTGAATAGCCGGATTTGGACCGGACAGAATGATCTGATAAGGTTCAAACCAGCAAGAAGTTCTAGGGCCCCGTCGTCTAGCGGCCTAGGACGCCGCCCTCTCAAGGCGGTAGCGAGGGTTCGAATCCCTTCGGGGCTACAGAGGTGTCAGAGGCCTGTCTGCGGAGTGCGCAGACAGGCCTCTTTCGCATGTGTCCTCCGGGGGCCGAGCCCCCAGACCCCCAGCCGGCGGGCTCCGCCCCCGGACCCCCGGCGTGAGTGTTGCCATGACCTTTCGGTTAGCGCTTCGCTTCGCTCGCGAATGGGTGGGGGCCTCGCTTCGCATCGGGGGGGTGGGTGCGTGATGGCGATCACCTGATTAGCTGGGTGTGCATTCTTCGCTGGCATGCGGGCTCTTATCCCGCTGATGCCAAGCAATCTCGCGTCGCTTGCGACATAGCCATCTAGCCAGCAGGCTGCCGCATTCGCGTCTGCCTGCTGGCTCTCCGGTCTTCCTTCCTGTCGGGTTGCGCTCTTCGTGTGCGTTGGGCCGTCTGGGGCTGTGCCTGTTGAGACGGCTTGTTCCGCGTGTCGTTTGGGATGGGCGGCGTGTCGGGGCGGGGAAAGCAGCGGCCGCCCTCCCTGGGGAGAGCGGCCGGGGGTGTGCGTTGGTGCTTTAGAGGCGGCTTTGGAGGGCTTCGGCTGCTGCCAGTAGGTCTGCTGCCCAGCGGGCTCCTGGGCGGCGGCCCATGCGGTCGATGGGGCCTGAGACTGAGACTGCTGCCACTACGGCGCCTGCGGAGTCTCGTACTGGCGCTGAGACCGAGGCCACGCCTGGTTCTCGTTCTGCCACGCTTTGGGCCCAGCCTCGGCGGCGGACTTCCAGGAGGGTGCGTTCGCCGTAGACGGCGTCGGCCAGGACGGCGCGTTGGGTGCCCGGGTCCGACCACGCCGCCAGGACCTTGGCGCCTGAGCCCGCTGTCATCGGGAGCCTGGCGCCGATCGGGACTGTGTCTCGCAAGCCCGATGGAGGCTCTGCCGAGGAGACGCAGACCCGTTGCATGCCGTCGCGGCGGTAGAGCTGCACGCTTTCGCCTGTGATGTCGCGCAGGCGTGGCAGTACTGAGGAAGCGGCGTCCAGCAACGGGTCCGTTGCGCCGCCTGCCAGTTCGGCCAGAGCCGCGCCTGGGCGCCAGCGGCCGTCGGAGCCTCGGCGCAGCAACCGGTGCACCTCGAGGCCCACGGCCAGGCGGTGTGCGGTCGCTCGCGGGAGGCCGGTGCGGTTGCACAACTCGGCCAGGCCACAAGGATCTTTTGCTACGGCGTTCAACACGGCCACTGCCTTGTCCAGCACGCCGATCCCGCTATGCTGTCCCACAAGCCGATACTAACTTCCCAGACAGTGAGAAGTCCAGATCTGTCGGCGCGTCCATGATGTGGGAGATGTCGCGATGAGCCGCACGCTCGCGGAGAAGGTGTGGGAGGCACACGTTGTGCGCCACGGAAGTGGCGCGGAGCCGGACCTGCTTTACATCGACCTCCACCTGCTGCACGAAGTCACCAGCCCCCAGGCGTTCGACGGGCTTCGCCTTGCCAACCGCAAGCTGCGCAGGGCCGATCTCACGATCGCCACCGAGGATCACAACGTTCCGACCGTCGACATCGACAAGCCGATCGCGGATCTCGTGTCGCGCACGCAGGTTGAGACGCTCCGGCGCAACTGCGCGGAGTTCGGGGTGCGGCTGCACCCGATGGGGGACTTCGAGCAGGGCATCGTCCACGTGGTCGGGCCGCAGCTCGGTCTCACGCAGCCGGGCATGACGGTGGTGTGCGGCGACAGTCACACGAGCACCCACGGTGCGTTCGGTGCGCTCGCGTTCGGCATCGGCACGTCCGAGGTGGAGCACGTGATGGCGACGCAGACGTTGCCGCTGCGTCCGTTCAAGACGATGGCCATCAACGTCAACGGCGCGCTCGGCGAGGGCGTCACGGCGAAGGACATCATCCTCGCCGTCATCGCGAAGATCGGAACCGGTGGCGGACAGGGCTATGTGCTCGAGTACCGCGGTGACGCCATCGAGGCGCTGTCGATGGAAGCGCGCATGACGGTCTGCAACATGTCGATCGAGGCGGGCGCCCGCGCCGGCATGATCGCACCGGACGACACGACTTTCGACTACATCAAGGGGCGTCCGCACGCGCCGTCCGGCGCGGACTGGGACGCGGCCGTCGAGTACTGGAAGACGCTGCGCACCGACGACGACGCGACTTTCGACGCGGAGGTGCACCTCGACGCGGCGGACCTCACCCCGTTCGTCACGTGGGGCACGAACCCCGGCCAGGGCCTGCCTCTGAGCGCGAACATCCCCGACCCCGAGAAGATCGCGGACGAGAACGAGCGCGTGGCCGCCGAGAAGGCGCTGACGTACATGGGCCTCGAGCCCGGCACGCCGCTGCGCGACATCCGCGTGGACACGGTGTTCCTCGGCTCCTGCACCAACGGGCGCATCGAGGACCTGCGCGCCGCGGCGGACGTCATCAAGGGGAAGCACGTCGCTTCAGGAGTACGGATGCTGGTCGTCCCCGGTTCGATGCGGGTGCGCAAGCAGGCGGAGGACGAGGGCCTGGACAAGGTGTTCCTCGACGCGGGCGCCGAGTGGCGGCAGGCCGGCTGCTCGATGTGCCTTGGCATGAACCCGGATCAGCTCGCGCCCGGCGAGCGCAGCGCCTCGACCTCCAACCGCAACTTCGAGGGCAGGCAGGGCAAGGGCGGCCGGACGCACCTCGTCTCACCGCTCGTCGCCGCCGCCACGGCCGTGCGCGGCACCCTGTCGGCCCCCGCAGACCTGGAGAACTGACCATGGATGCCTTCACCACCCACACGGGCGTCGGTGTGCCGCTGCGCAGGTCCAACGTGGACACCGACCAGATCATCCCGGCCGTCTACCTCAAGCGCGTGACCCGCACCGGGTTCGAGGACGGGCTCTTCGCCGCCTGGCGCGGTGACGAGAACTTCATCCTCAACCAGGAGCCCTTCAAGGCGGGCAGCGTCCTCGTCGCGGGCCCCGACTTCGGCACCGGGTCCTCTCGGGAACACGCCGTCTGGGCGTTGATGGACTACGGCTTCCGCGTCGTCGTCTCCTCCCGGTTCGCGGACATCTTCCGGGGCAACTCCGGCAAGCAGGGTCTCGTGGCGGCGCAGTGCAGCCAGTCCGATGTCGAGCTGCTGTGGAAGTTGCTGGAGTCCGAACCCGGCACGCCGGTCACGGTGGACCTCACCGACAAGACCGTTCGCGCCAAGGACTTGGTAGCCCCCTTCGAGATCGACGACTACACCCGCTGGCGCCTTCTCGAAGGCCTCGACGACATCGCTTTGACGCTGCGCCACGAGCCCGAGATCAGCGCATTCGAGGGCAATCGCCAGACTTGGCTGCCCACAACGGATCCGCTTCCGGCGGTCTGAGAGGGGGCCGGATTCCCCCTTCTCCAGGGGTGAATCCGGCACCTCCTGTCCCTCGAAGGGGCGCAATTAGCCACGCCACAACGAAAAATCTGGCGTGGCGATTGGTATTTCTCGCGTTTTGGGCCTACCGTTGCGTTCTAGTCGGCCCGTCTCTTAGGGCCGTGAGCGTCCTGGGAGGGACTGACGGTGAATAAGGCCCAGCTCATCGAGGCGCTCGCCGAGCGCCTTGGAGACAAGAAGACCGCCGGTGCTGCTGTTGACGGCCTCGTGGACGTGATCGTCCGCAGCGTCAACAAGGGCGAGAAGGTCAACATCACGGGCTTCGGCGTCTTCGAGAAGCGCGCCCGTGCGGCTCGCACCGCGCGCAACCCGCGCACGGGCGAGACCGTGAAGGTCAAGAAGACCAACGTGCCCGCGTTCCGCCCCGGTTCGACGTTCAAGGACGTCATCAGCGGTGCGAAGAAGCTGCCGAAGGCCGTTGCTGCCAAGGCCGCCGCGAAGCCCGCCGCCGCTGCTGCCGCGAAGCCCGCGGCTGCCAAGGCTCCGGCGACCAAGGCCGCGACGACCCGCGCGACGACCACGACGCGTACCCGCACGGCCGCGGCCGCCACCAAGGCGCCCGCGACCCGTCGCACCACCACGGCTGCGGCGAAGCCCGCTGCTGCCGCCAAGGCGCCCGCGAAGGCGACCGCCACGAAGGCCGCCGCCACCAAGACGGCCGCTGCCAAGGCTCCGGCCAAGCGCGCCACGGCCGCTGCCAAGCCGGCTGCTGCCAAGACGACCGCCGCTGCCAAGCCCGCCGCGAAGACCGCGGCTGCGAAGCCGGCTGCTCGCAAGACGGCTGCCAAGAAGAAGTGAGACGGGCCTCCTCCGGGAGGCTGCGTCACTTCGGTGATACACGCGGAAGGGCCCGGTGTGCGCACACCGGGCCCTTCGTGTTTTTTGGCCGCTGCTCCGCAGACGGCGGCGAGTTCGCCGGGAAGCTGGCCATCCGCCCGCCGCTTCGCCGTGATTGGGCTTCGCCGAATCACGACGAAGAGGCGAACGGACGACCAGCGCGAACTCGCGGATCCGACGCGGGCTGAGAACGCCTGACGCTCCAATAGAAATAACGCTTCACGCCTGCGAGTTCGCGTCGGTCGTCCAGTCGCCTCTTCGGGTCAACCGCCGAAGGCGATTCGGGCCGAAGCGGCGGCTGGACGGCCGACTTCCCGGCGAACTCGCCGCCGTCTGCGGAGCAGCGGCCGATAAACACAGCGGCCAAAATTAGGGTCGGGCCAGCGCGGAGGCCAGGTAGTGCGCCGACACCAGGGTTGGCCAGCGCGAAGGCGAGTCCGAAGTGGACCAGGTGCCGAACGGCCTGGTGAAGGCCAGCACCCACGTGCTGCCCTTCTTGCAGGGGATCTCCTCGAGCCGCAGCCCGCCCAGTTCGGCCAGCGACTGCACGACGGACGGGATCACACCGCCCTGCGAGGAGAGGACGGCGCGGCCCTCGTCAGCGGCGACCTCCAGCAGTCGCACGAGGCCGGCGTCCGGATCGGGCCAGTAGCCCTCCTCGGACAGGCGCGCCTCCTCGACCATCTCCACGTCCAGGTCCTCGGCCACGCCTCGCACGGTGTCCACGCAACGCACCCTGGGCGCCGTGTGGACGCGCACCGGTGCCCACAGGGGCAACAAGGTGCGCAGTGCCGCCGCCTGGCGCCAGCCCGCGTCTGAGAGCGGGCGGAGGTCGTCGTCGCCGTTCCACTCCGACCGCTTCCCGGCCTTCGCGTGCCGCACCAGCAGAACGACCAGCAGGTCCGCGGGCAGGCGGGCGAACTCGGCCAGCACGTCCCGGTCCGGTTCGTAGGTCAGCAGTTCCGACGCCTCGGCGATCGGCAGCCACCGCAGCAGATCGACCTCTTCATTGGAGACGAACGAACCGGAAACGGTCTGAGCGGCGTAGTAGTCGACCGTCTTCGGCACGCCCTTCACCGAATACGACACCTGCCGGAGATGGCGGCCGAGGACACAGGAGAAACCCGTCTCCTCCTCTATCTCCCGCACCGCGCAGGCCGGAATCGTCTCTCCGTGGTCGAGTTTGCCTTTCGGCAGCGACCAGTCGTCATAACGCTGGCGGTGCACCACCGCGACTTCGACGTCACCGTCGGCATCGCGCCAGAGCACCGCCCCAGCAGCTTTGATCACCCAAGAGCTCCGTGCCTGTGCAGCAGTTCCATCTGGTGGTCCCGCACGGACGAGCCGTCCGAAGGCGAGGCGTCCCATTCTCCGTCAGGGCGCAGCACCCAGCAGCGCGTGTGGGGGTCGAGCGCGGACTCGAACATGTCGGCCAGCTGCTTGGTCAGGCGCGGGTCGGCCACGCGCAGGGCCACCTCGACGCGGCGGTCCAGGTTGCGGTGCATCATGTCCGCGCTGCCGATCCAGTACTCGTCGCAGGCGACGAAGTGGAAGACGCGCGAGTGCTCCAGGAACCGGCCCAGGATCGACCGCACCTGGATGTTCTCCGACAGTCCCTTGATGCCCGGCTTCAGGCCGCAGATGCCGCGCACCACCACGTCGACGGGCACGCCGGCCTGCGACGCCCGGTACAGCGCGTCGATGACCTGCTCGTCCACGAGCGAGTTCACCTTGATGCGCACACCGGAAGGCTCACCGGCCTGCGCGCGCTCGATCTCCAGGTTGATCCGGTCGACGATGCCCTTGCGGACGCCGTAGGGCGCGACGAGGAGCGAGCGGTACTCGTCCTGGCGGGCGTAGCCGGTCAGCACGTTGAAGAGGTCGGTGAGGTCGGCGCCGATCGTCGGTTCGGCGGTCAGGATGCCGACGTCCTCGTACAACCGCGCGGTCTTCGGGTTGTAGTTGCCGGTGCCGATGTGGCAGTAGCGGCGGATCGTCGAGCCCTCCTGGCGCACCACGAGCGACGTCTTGCAGTGCGTCTTCAGGCCCACCAGGCCGTAGACGACGTGCACGCCCGCCTTCTCCAGCGCCCGCGCCCACTTGATGTTCGCCTGCTCGTCGAAGCGCGCCTTCAGCTCCACCAGCGCCACGACCTGCTTGCCCGCCTCGGCCGCGTCGATCAGCGCGTCCACGATGGGCGAGTCGCCGGAGGTGCGGTACAGCGTCTGCTTGATGGCGAGCACGTGCGGGTCGGCCGCGGCCTGCTCGATGAAGCGTTGCACCGACGTGGAGAACGAGTCGTACGGGTGGTGCACGAGGACGTCGCCCTCGCGCAGGGTCGCGAAAACGCTCTTGGGCGTCTCGCGCTCACCGAACGCCGGGTGCGTCGCCGGCACGAACGCCGGGTCCTTCAAGGTCTTGCGGTCGATGCCGTAGAGCTGCCACAGGCACGACAGGTCGAGCAGGCCGGGCACGGTCACGACGTCGTGCGGGTCGACCTCCATCTCGCGCAACAACAGCTCGAGCATGTGCTCGGTCATGTCGTCGGCGACCTCCAGGCGCACCGGCGGACCGAACCGGCGCCGCGCGAGCTCGCGTTCCAGCGCCTGCAACAGGTCCTCGTCGCGGTCTTCCTCGACCTCGAGGTCCGCGTTGCGCGTCACGCGGAAAGCGTGGCACTCGATGACCTCCATGCCGGTGAACAGCTCGCCCAGATGCGCGGCGATGAGTTCCTCCAGCGGCAGGAAGGTCGCGGAAGACGACGACCGGTCCCCTTCCACCCGAACCAGGCGCGGCACGTTGTCCGGCACCTTCACGCGGGCGAACCGCTCACCGCCGCCCTCGGGATCGCGGACGGTCACGGCGAGGTTCAGCGACAGCCCCGAGATGTAGGGGAACGGGTGCGCCGGGTCGACCGCGAGCGGAGTCAGGACCGGGAACACCTGCTCGCTGAAGTAGTTGGAGAGCCTCAACCGGTCGTAGTCCGTGAGGTCGCCCCACGTCACGATGCTGATCCGGTGCTCTTCCAGGCCTGGCCGGATGTGGTCGAGGAACGTGCGGGCGTGCTGCTCCACGAGTTCCTGGGTGCGCTTGGAGATCGACACGAGCTGCTCTTGCGGCGTGAGCCCGTCCGCGCTGCGCACCGACAGACCGGTCTCCGCGCGCCGCTTCAGGCCCGCGACCCGGACCATGTAGAACTCGTCCAGGTTCGAGGCGAAGATCGCGAGGAACTTCGCGCGCTCCAGCAACGGCTGCGAGGAGTCCTCGGCCAGTGCGAGCACGCGGGCGTTGAAGTCCAACCAGGACAGTTCACGGTTGAAGTACCGGTCGTCCGGGAGGTCGGTCGGTATGGCGCTGGACGTCACCGCGGGCGGTGCGGAAGGCACGCCGCGCAACGGAGCGGCGGCCGTGGGACCGCGTTCGACCTTCGCCCGGGTCGTCGAAACTCGCCGGGTCGCCGCGCGCGGCTGTTTGCGCGGGGTCGCCGCTTCCGCTTTCGCACGCGGGGTGCGGCGTCGGGAGGGTGTCGCCTTACCGTCGTTGTCGTCCTTGCTCACGTCACGCATTGTGGCGCACTATCGCCGTGAGCGCCCCTAACCAGAACGTCCGTTCGGTGAACTCCTCGTCACAGAACAGGCATGCGAAGAGCGGTGACGGCCCCGTCGGGGCTACGTTCGAGGGTCACCCGCTGCCCCGGACGCAGCATTCGCCAGCCACCCGCCGTGACGGCTTCGGCGCTCACGTCGACGAGAACGCCGTCATCTCGCAGAACGACGGCAGAGCCGTCACTGTTAAAAGTAGACACGGTCGCCTGCACGGACCAGAACCCTAGTGCTGTGCCCGCAATCCTCACCGGCCGCATCCGGCGCCCAGCAGGGCACGGGATGCACCCGTCTGGACGTCGAATGCGGACGGCAAGGGTTAGCGGGCACAGCACCAGACGTTCGTCGGTACACGGCTCATTCGCGCCGCTGCCAGGGTCGATGCATGAAGGTTATTGCCACGATCACCGCGGCGACCCTGTTGGCCTTCACCACGGCAGGCCTGGCTTCGGCGGCTTCCGCCGAACCGAAGACCCCCGAGGTGGACAAACCACGACTGCAGGCGGCGGCCAAGAACGTCCGCCTGAAAGCCTCACTTCCCGGCACCGAACGAGCCATCTCGATCGCGTTCGCCCAGTACGGCAAGCGCGACGTGGCGTTCGTGAGCATGGAGACCGGGCTCAAGACGTTCGACGTCACCGACCTCGGCAAGCCCAAGCTCCTCGACCACCTCACGAAGGAGGAGATGGCGCTGCCGGGCGACGACCCGGCGAAGCGCTTCTGGGAGAACGAGGACATCAACGTCGATCCCAAGCGCAAGCTCGCGTTCCTGGCGCGTGAGGTCAACTCGTTCGGGCGCGCGCTGCCCGGCGACCGCCCGACCGGCAACTACATCGTGTCCGCAGTGGACCCGGCCGACCTCAAGATCCTCAGCTTTCACCGGCAGAACACCGGTCACACGAGCACCTGCATCAACGACTGCTCCTTCCTCTGGACGGCCGGGCTGGACAGGTCGGACGCCAAGACCGGGCGGATCTTCGTCACGGACATCCGCGATCCGAAGACGCCGAAGGAACTTCCGGTCTCCGTCGACGTCCGCGGCAAGGCGGGCGAAGGGAAGATCACGCACGACGTGCAGGTCGACGCCCAGGGCATCGCGTGGGTGGCGGGCGACGACGGCACCCGCGGCTACTACACGCAGGGCTGGCACCGCGACCCGCTGACCGGCAGGTACCGCGAGGCGAAGGCGTGGGATCCCGTTCCGTACGCGGGTGGCGCCGTGCCGAAGGCGGACATGCCGACCTCGTTCACGCACAACTCGTTCCGCCCGGCCGGCCGGACGCTCCTCGACGGTCCGCTGCCCACGCGGGAGAACCCGCCGGGCTCGCTGCTGCTGCACACCGAGGAGGCGTTCGGTTCGCCCACCTGCAAGACCGAGGGCCGGTTCGTCATCTCCTCCCTGCAAGGCACGCACAACGGGGAGGGCTGGGGCGAGGCGCCGAAGGAGATGAAGACCGTCGGCATCTGGAGCCCGGACGACCAGGAGGGCACGATCCCCGGCAACGTCACGTGCTCCGCGCACTACTTCGACGTGCAGAAGAGGATCGTGGCCTACTCCTGGTACAACCAGGGCACCCGGTTCCTGGACATCTCCAACCCGGCCAGGCCGATCCAGATCGGGTACTGGCGGCCGGACACCGCGACGTCCTGGGCGCCGTACTGGCACCGCGGCACCGTGTTCGTGGCGGACATCTCGCGCGGCGTCGAGATCCTGCAGCTGGAGAAGGGCGCCTACGAGGCGCAGGCGAGCGGCACTCCCGTGACGCTGACCGCGCACCACGCCAGGGAACTGGCCAGGGAGAGCGACAGGAAACCCGTGCCGCTCGCCCCGAACCCGTTCTACGGCTGGGCCTGCCCGATGGTCGCCAGCCGCGACGACTCGGCGGACTGCGGCGCGGGAGCCTGCGGCGCGCCCTGCTGAGCCACCCCGGACCTGACAGCGGCCTTCGCGCGCTGGCGGGTGATCACACGCCGGCCGAGGTTGATCATCGGGATCTCCACGGTCGCGTAGAGGACACTCGCCAGCGCCAACCCCAGCGCCGTGACCACGACGGCCTGCCCGAGACCGGACAGAGCGGGCCAGAAGAACGCGATGACGGTCGCGGCGATCGTCTGCACCAGATAAAGGGAGTACGAGCGCTCGCCGACGAACTGCATCGGTTTCACGGACAGGAACGTCGTGGCCGGTCCGGGCGCGATCATCGCGGTCAGCAGCACCGCCGTCGCGAGCGCGTACACCGGAATGACCAGCACGTGACCAGGGATTCCGTTGATCCCGTCGAGGAATCCGGCGATCGGTTTCACGCTCAGGTGCACCGCGACGAATCCGATCGAGACGATGACCTGTGCGACGCGGTTCGTGAGGGGGCGCAGCAGGGCGAATCCGCGCGGGCTGTGCAGGGCGACCGCGAGCAGCACGCCCGTCAGGATCGAGAAGTAGTGCAACGGCCAGCCGGGGTTGCTGTGCGACGCGGTGAAGTTCACGACCACGAGCGCGAGCAGCATGCCGAGGGCGGCGGCACCGGCGCGGCGGCGCAGCACGACGGTGCCCAGTGCGATCGCCACCAGCGGCCAGACCAGGTAGAACTTCTGCTCGATGCCCAGCGACCAGGACTGCCCGTACGGGCTGGCGGCGGCGAACTCGTTGGTGAACGAGAGGAAGTACGGCAGCGCGGGGCCGATGCCGTTGCTCAGGAACGTGCCGGCCAGCGCGGACGCCACGACTGTCACGAGCAGGATCACGAAGTAGACGGGGAGGATCCGGAACCCTCGCCGCAGGTAGAACTCACTGAGCGAGATCCGGCCGGTCCGCCGCTCTTCGCGCAGCATCAGCGTGGTGATCAGGAATCCGCTGAGTACGAAGAACATCTGGACACCGGCCCAGCCCTGGAGCCGATCCGGTCCGCCGTAGTGGAAGAAGACGACCAGCACCGCGGCAATCGCACGCAGGCCGTCCAGAGCGGGAAAGCGGCGCAACGCCAGGTAGTCGGCGTGCGTCAGTGAACTCATGCAGGAAACACCTCAGGGCAATGCGTCGGGGAGACGACGGGGGGAACGTCGCCGGCACAGGGGGATACGGATGTAAAGGTGCCGGGGTTCCCTGTTGCGTTGCCCAAACCAACATTTTCGTGTTGTTCGTCACGGAGTCGGCGGGCAGGCAGGGGGAACGCCCGCTCGTATCAGCAGCGGGAGAGCGGTGAAAGCTTCTCCAACGGGGCGGCGGCCGCGACACGCCACCCCTGCTGTGTCAGCGCTCCGCCGTGGACTTCGAGCCAGTACCCGCCCTCGGTCGTGTGCACGGTCGCCCCGCTGCGGATGTCCGTGACGTACGACGACTCCGACTGCCACGACACGAAGTCGCCGCTGACCCGCGGGAACACGATGCCCTCGGTCTTCGGCGCCGACCTGATCCCGGCCAGCTCCCGCGGCTCGGCCCAGCCCTCGCGCCAGCCGATCAGCTTCTCGTCCCGCGTCCACACCACCGTGCGGCCGTCGGATACCACGCTGCCACCGGGTTCGGCGTTCTTCAGCTGTTCGGGCAACGCACCCTCGGCGCGGAACTTCCCGTCCTGCAGCCAGATGACCGCGTCACCGAGGAAAGCGGGCAGCTTACCGGGGCCGACGACCCTGTCCTTCTTCTTGGCCAGGTCGTAGAGGTGCACGCCTGAACTGTCGGACCAGGCGGCTTTGCCGTTGTGCACCACAGCGCCGTTGCTGCCTATGCGCACGGGCGCGCCGTCGTTGCGCGAGTCCCACGCGTAGGTCGTGGTCGCGTGGTTCTCCGGGTTCGGTGTCGTGGAGAACGTCACCCAGCGGCCGTCGAACTCGACGCCGAAGAGCTGCCCGTCGTCCTGCACCGCCATCACCTGCTGGCGCTTGCCGTGGTCGTGCAGCACGAGCTCGGTCGTCCTGTTGCGCGTGGTCTTCACCAGTGTCGTGCCGGCGTCCTCGTTCGCCGCGACGACGATGACCTTCTCGTGCGGGCCCGCTTCCGTCCTGTCGAGGGACAGCAGGTCCTTCCAGCTCTGGGGCAGGTCCACCCGGCAGGTGCTGAGCTTGCTCTCCGCCGTGTAGTCGGACGGCCGGTCGATCGGATAGGCGGCGACACAGCCCGCGATGGCCGTGACACCCGCCAGCGCGATGAGCGCTCGCATCAGTCTCCCAAATCGTGATCACCCCAGTGACCCGGAAGACGTGTGGCGGGTGTTCAGGTTGTCCAGGCGGGCAAGGCGTTCGCGGTGCGCGTCCCGAGGCCGAGTGCGAGCGCGAGCCGCAGATCTTCTTCGGTGTCCACGTCACAGCGCAGCGACGGCCACGCCCCGATCAGCGCGACCGCGCCGGAAAGCCGGTGGAGCCCGGCCGATCCGATGCCGAACCGGGGGTCGAGCTCTCCGCCGGGCGCGGCGAGGAGCAACGTCGTGCCGGTGCCCTGGCGGTCGGGTACGAACGCGCGGCGGCCGCGAGCCGCTTCGAGCGCGGCCTGCAGCTCGTCGGGCTTGAGTGCCGGCAGGTCTGCTTGGAGCGCGCCGATGCGGGACGAGCGCAGCGTGCGGGCCCCGTGTTCCAACGCCGCGTTGAGTCCGGGCTGCGCCGGCTCCGGTAGCGACTCGACACCCAGCGCGGCCATTTCGGCCGCGACCGCCGGGTCCGATGTGATGGTGACCACGCGCCGGACGCCCGGAGTGGCCACGGCCGCACTCACCGTGTCCAGGGCGAGCGCGAGCGCCAGCGCCGCGTGTGACACCGGATCTCCGCCGGTCGCGCTGGTCAGCCTGGTCTTGGCCCGGTCCAGCGTCTTCACCGGAACCACGAGGTCAACTTCATCCCGCACCTCGCCATAGTCCACGATTCGCGGGCCTGCCCGTCGACCACCAACCCTCGTCGTTCGATTTCGCCGTCCAGACGGGTGCATCGTGGTGCCGACCCCCGCCCCTCATATTGGACATATGGGGGGCGGGGGTCGGTGCCGCGAGGCGCCCTGCTGGGCGCCGGAAGCGAGCGATGAGGATTGTGGTCGACGGGCTAGTGTGCTCTCGGGCGCAGATCTACGCAGGTTAGGAGAGGCCTCGTGGCCAAAAGGGAGAAGGGCGGCTTCTGGGTCGGGGTCGCCGCGGCGATCGTGTACCCCATGTCGTTCGTGCTGGGCAGGCACCGGATCCTGCACAAGGAGCGCATCCCGCGCCAGGGGGCGGCACTGCTCGTCATGAACCACATCTCGCACCTCGACCCGTGCTACGACGCCGTGTTCGTGCACCGCAGCTACCGCGTGCCGCACTTCCTCGCGAAGCACAGCCTGTGGAACGTGCCGATCATGGGCAGCATCCTGAAGGGCGCGAAGCAGATCCCCGTCTACCGGGGCACCACGGACGCCCAGCAGAGCCTGCGCGAGGCGCACAACGCGCTGGAGACCGGTCAGGTCGTGGTGATCTACCCGGAGGGCACTATCACCAGGGACCCCGACGGCTGGCCCGCGAACTCGCGCACCGGCGTGGCCCGGCTGGCGCTGCAGCACGACGGTCCGGTCATCCCCGTCGCCCGCTGGGGCACGCTCGACCTCTACAACCACTACCAGAAGAAGTTCCGGCCGTTCCCGCGCAAGACGATCACGCACTTCGTCGGTGAACCGGTCGACCTCTCCGCGTACCGCGGCAAGGAGGAGACGCTCCCGTTGCTGCGCGAGGTCACGGACCTGCTGATGGGCGCGGTCAAGGAGCACCTGGCCGAGGTGCGCCAGGAGCAGGCGCCCGAAGGTTTCTACGGACCGAGGAAGGCCTGAACACATGGCGATCGAACGTGTTGCGGTGCTCGGCTCCGGTTCGTGGGGCACGGCCTTCGCGAAGGTCATCGCGGACTCCGGTCCCGAGGTCGTGCTGTGGGCGCGGCGTCAGGGGGTCGCCTCCGAGATCACCGAGACCCGCGTGAACTCCGGCTACCTGCCCGGCATCTCGCTGCCCGCCAACCTCACGGCCACCTCCGACCCGGCGAAGGCGCTGGACGGGGCGGACGCGGTGGTGCTGGCCGTGCCGTCGCAGACGTTGCGGGTGAACCTGTCGGCGTGGAGGGAACTGCTGCCGCCGGACGCGACGCTGGTGTCGCTGTCCAAGGGCGTCGAGCTCGGCACGCTGAAGCGGATGAGCGAGGTGATCCGCGAGGTCGCCGGAGTCGACGAGTCGCAGGTGGCCGTGGTGTCCGGGCCCAACCTGGCCAAGGAGATCGCGGTAGAGCAGCCGACCGCCACCGTCATCGCGTGCACGGACCACGACCGGGCGGTCGACCTGCAGCACGCGTGCTCGAACTCGTACTTCCGCCCGTACACCAACACCGACGTGGTCGGCTGCGAGCTGGGCGGGGCGTGCAAGAACGTCATCGCGCTGGCGTGCGGCATGGCGGCGGGCATGGGCTACGGCGACAACACGATGGCGTCGATCATCACCCGCGGCCTGGCCGAGACGGCGCGGCTGGGTGCGGCGCTGGGCGCCGACCCGCTGACGTTCGCGGGCCTCGCCGGGCTGGGCGACCTGGTGGCGACCTGCGCGTCGCCGTTGTCGCGCAACCGGTCCTTCGGCGAACGGCTCGGGCGTGGCGACACCCTCGCGCAGGCGCAGGAGGCCGCGCACGGGCAGGTCGCCGAAGGCGTGAAGTCCTGCTCGTCGATCCGCGAGCTCGCCCACGCGCACGGGGTCGACATGCCGATCACCGAAGGCGTCCACCAGGTCTGCCACGACGGGCTGAGCGTGCGTGAGCTCGGTGCCGCGCTGCTGGGCCGCGACCGGAAGCACGAGCGCCAGTGAACCCCGAACTCGGAGACGGCACGCGGGTCGTGCACGTGGTTTCAGGTGAGCCGGGCGAGCCGTTCGGCGCGCAGCCGGTGTTCGCGTCGGCGTACCACCTGGGCGGCCAGGACTACTACGGCCGCGCGAGCAACCCGACCTGGCGTGTTCTCGAAACGGCGCTGGGCTCGCTCGAAGGCGGGGAGTGCGTCGTCTTCCCGTCCGGGATGGCGGCGATCTCGACGTTGCTGCGGACGGTTCTGTCCACTGGGGACACCCTCGTCGTCCCGTCGGACGGCTACTTCCTGACCAGGAAGTTCGTGTCCGAAATGGACGTGAACGTGGTCGAGGTGCCCACTGCCGGGCCGTACCCGTCGTTCGAGGGCGTGCGGCTGGTGTTGCTGGAGACGCCGTCGAACCCCGGTCTGGACGTCTGCGACATCGCCGCGCTGGCGGACCAGGCGCACGCCGCGGGCGCGTTGCTGGCCGTGGACAACACGACCGCGACGCCGCTCGGGCAGCGGCCGCTGGAGCTGGGCGCGGACATCGTGGTCGCCTCGGACACCAAGGCGGTCGCCGGGCACAGCGATGTCCTCTTCGGACACGTCACGGTGGCGAGCGCCGAGCTGGCGGTTCGGATCCGCGACGCGCGGACGTTGAACGGCGCGATCCCCGGGCCGTTCGAGACGTGGCTCGCGTTGCGCGGCCTCGGGACCCTGGACCTGCGGCTCGCGCGGCAGGCGGAGAACGCGGCGGCGATCCACGCGTTGCTGAAGGGCCGCGTGGCGAACCTGCGGTGGCCGGGAGCGTCGGACGACCCCTCGTTCCTCGTGGCGGCACAGCAGATGCGGCGCTTCAACGGTGTGCTGACGTTCGAGCTCGAGTCGGTCGAAGCGGTGAACGAGTTCCTGGCGCGCTCGAAGCTGGTGTCGGCGGCGACGTCGTTCGGCGGCCTGCACTCGACCGCCGACCGGCGCGCGCAGTTCGGCGACCCGGTGCCGGAAGGCCTGGTGCGCTTCTCGGCCGGCTGTGAGGACACTCGCGACCTGGTCGCGGACGTGTCCCACGCTTTGGGACTGGATTGACGGAGGGTCCCGGTTCCGGGACCCTCTGCTCCATGTCCTTCAACGCATGTTGCTGTTGTACCTGGCGATAGTCCCGCGTCCTCTTTTCGCGCATTCGCCTGGTTAGGACCTTTTCTCCGATGTTCGCCGTTCCTGAGAACAGCGTCGTGCTGTCTGAGAACTCCGCGTTGCTGCACCCCGTTCGAGTGGCTCTGTCGTGGGCTGCCGACCGCGACCGCTGGAAGCATCTGCTCCGGTACGACCCGGAGGAGCGCTTCTCGGCGTTGGTCGACAAGACCGCCGACCAGGAGATCTGGCTGATGAGCTGGCTCCCCGGTCAGACCGCGTCGCTGCACGACCACGACCACACCTCGGGTGCGTTCACCGTGGTCAGCGGCCTGCTGACCGAGGTCGTCACCACCAAGATCCAGGTCGTGCACTCACTGCACGCCGGTCAGTCGCGCGTGTGGGGGCCCGGTTACGTGCACCAGGTGCGCAACGACGGTGTGGATCCGGCCGTGTCGATCCACGTCTACCGCCACGGCACCCGCGCGATGACCTCGTACCGCTACGACCCGGTCAACGGCCCCGTTCGGTGACGTGCGGCGGGATGGCCTTGTCCGTCTCGTGCGGCACAGGCGCACCCCACGTCGTGACGAGCGGCATGTGCCCGGCCCACACGAGGTTCGCTTCGAGGTCCGACGGCTCCTCGCCCGGCCCGCCCTCGCGCACCTTCACACTCGCCTCGGTCAGGTCGATCTCCAGCGCGGCCGTCTGCGCGAGCTCCTTCTTGGACGGCTGGCGCGCGTAGTCCCAGCTGCCCGGCGTGACGTGCTCGACGATCGTGCGCAGGGCGTGCGCGGGGTCCTCGGCGATCTTCGCGGTGCCGTGGACGATCGCGGACCGGTAGTTCATCGAGTGGTGGAACACCGACCGCGAGTAGACGACGCCGTCCACGAGCGTGACCGCGACGCAAACCTGCTTGCCCTCCAGCATGCTCCTGATGGACCGTGAGCCCGTCGAGCCGTGCAGGAAGATGCGGTTGCCGTCCCGTCCGTACGCGGTGGGGATGAGGAACGGCGCCCCGTCGACCTCCACCGCGAGGTGGCACACGAGGCCCGCGTCGAGGATGTCGTAGAGCACCTGACGGTCCTCGACGGCTCGCTTCTTGCCGCGGACTACGGTGCTGCGCGGGGTGGGGGAGAGCTGCACGTCAGTGGTCATGGTTTCCACTGTGCGCCGGGAAGTGGCATCATTGAAGCGCCATTTTCCGTCGATTTGAGAAGGCCACTTTGGCAGAGACCGCGCTTCCCGTGGCGCTGGACCGCGAGTCCGCCGAACCGCTCGCCGTCCAGCTGGCCGACGCACTGCGTTCCGCCGCGTCGGAGGGCCGTCTGCGTGCGGGTGACCGGTTGCCGTCCACACGCGCGTTGGCCGACTCGCTCGGAGTGTCCCGCACGGTCACCGCCGCCGCCTACGAACAGCTGCACGCGGAGGGCTGGATCGCCGGTCGGCACGGCTCCGGCACCTACGTCACCACGACGCCGCCCGGCCCGTTGCGCAAACGTTCGCGCAAGCCCGTCGCGCCCGTCATCACCGACTTCGTGGACCTCGGCACCGGCGCGCCCTGGGCCGGTGGCCTCGACCGCGCGGCCTGGCGCCGGGCCTGGCGTGCGGGTGCGGACGCGCCGCCGCTGTCCCGCCCCGAACGCGCGGGCCTGCCCGAGTACCGCGAGGCCATCGCCGAACACCTGCTGCGCCACCGAGGCCTGGCCGTCAACGCCGACCCCGTGCTCGCGACCGGCGGCACCACCGCCGTGCTGACCGAGATCGCCGTCGCGGTGCTGAAGCGCGGCGACGCGGTGGCCGTCGAGGAACCCGGCTACCAACGGGCGGTGGGCGTCTTCCGCGCCAACGGTCTGAAGGTCGTCCAGGCCGCCGTCGACGCCGAGGGCCTGCTCCCGGAGGCAGTACCGGCGGGCGTGAAGGCCGTCTACTGCTCGCCCGCCCACCAGTACCCGCTGGGCGGCCGCATGTCGGCGGCACGGAGGGTCGCGCTGGTCGAAAGGGCCCGGCGCGACGGCTGGCTCGTCATCGAGGACGACTACGACGGCGAACTCAGGTACGACGTGGCGCCGCTGCCGTCGCTGGCCGCGCTGGCCCCCGACGTCGTGGTCCACCTCGGCACCACGAGCAAGATCCTCACGCCGACCTTGGGCGCGGGCTGGATGGTCGCCCCCGAGCACATCGCCACGACCGTCCTCGAACACCGCGACCTGACCGGCACCAGCCCGGCGGCCGCGGGACAGCGGGTCGTCGTCGAACTGGCGCGCATGGGCGACCTCGGCCGGCACCTGCGCAAGCTCCGCCGAGAGCTGTCCGAACGACGTGCGCTCATCACCGACACGTTCGCCGACGCCGGCATCGACGTGCTCGGCGACGACGCGGGCGCGCACGTCGTGGTACTGCTGTCCAGCGCCGAGCAGGAGCGCGAGCTGATGCGGCAGGCACTCGAACGCGGCCTGCGGGTCGACGGCCTGGCCAGGCACTACGTGAACCGGCCCAAGCTGCACGGGCTCGTCATCGGGTACAGCGCGTGCTCACGGGAGCAGCTGGTGAGCGCTCTGCCGGTGCTGACGGAGCTGCTCAGAAGGACCGGCTGACCACGACCACCTCGCGGTCGGTGACGAAGCCGAGCTGCTCGTTCACCCTGATCATGTGGGAGTTCGACGCGTCCGTGCCGGTGTCGACGCGTTCGAGCGCGGGCCGGTCCGCGACCAGCCACCGCAGCATGTGCGCCTTGACCACGCGGCTCAACATCCGGTCGCGCGGCGATGGGCCCGTGGCCCCGGTGCGCGGGCGTGACCATCGTGCTTCCCCAGCGCGTGTGGGCCGAGTCGCCGGGGTGCAGCGGCACGTCGGTCAGCGCGATCACGAGACCGGTGGCTTCCTCGACCGCGACGACGACGCGTTGCTCGACACCGTCGGCGCGTGCCTCGGCCTCCTCGGCCCGCACCACCTCCGGCGTCCACTCCGGTGCCCGCACCGCGGATTCCGTGGCCGGCGCGTCGTGGATCGACTGCCGGGTCGCGGCCACCGACGCCAGCAGGTGCTCCGGCGTTGCACCGATCCACTGCTCCAGCCGGTATCCGCGTGGTGCGTCCAGCTCCCAGGAAGCCGGATCGGCGACGGCGACCGTCAGCAGCTGGATCACCCTGGACGCGGCCACGTGGAACCCGCGTGCCACCGCCCAGTGCTCGCCCGCGCTGCCCTTGACCACACCCCAGCTCTCGAACGTGTCCCGGCCACGATCGCGCAACTCCGGCAGCAACCGCTCCAGCAGCGCGGTGCCGATGCCCTGCCTGCGGTGATCCGGGCGCACCGTGATCGGGCCGATCGCCAGCCGTGCGTTCACGCCACCGAGCAGACCCACGGAGGTGATGCCGACGCCCTCGCCGTCGCGGCGGGCGATCAGGCGGATCACCTCACCGAAGTCCGGGTTCGCCTCCCGCAGTGACGCGATGATCCGCTCCCTGCTCGACCCGGGATGAGCCGCGATCCGCACGTCGGCGTAGGCGCGGAGTTCGGCGGCGTCCTCCAGGTCGAGCGGTTTGATCTCCAGCACGCGGCCGAGGCTAACTGGCGGGTAGGCACAATCGCCCAAACGGGTAGGGTCGCCCGCATGACGCAGCGCAAGACAAGGGTGGCCGTGGTCTTCGGTGGCCGCAGCTCCGAGCACGAGGTCTCCTGCCAGTCCGCCAAGAGCGTCCTGCCCCACCTGGACGCGGACCGGTTCGAGGTGGTGCCGATCGGCATCACGCCGCAGGGACAGTGGGCACTCGGCACGGACCCGAGCGCGCTGGAGCCGGGCGCAGGCAACCTCCCGACGCTGCGCAACCAGACCGTGGTCGCGATCGAGCCCGGCCACGCCCTGAAGGACGTCGACGTCGTCTTCCCGCTGCTGCACGGTGCGTGGGGTGAGGACGGCACGATCCAGGGCCTGCTCGAACTCGGCGGCCTTCCTTACGTCGGGCCCGGTGTGTTCGCGAGCGCCGCCATCATGGACAAGGTCTTCGCCAAGAAGATCCTCCAGGCCGAGGGCATCAACGTCGGCAAGTTCGTCGCCCTCGACCGCGCCGCCACGACGCTGACGCTCGACGAGCGCGAGCACCTCGGTCTGCCGGTGTTCGTGAAGCCGTCACGCGCGGGGTCGTCCGTCGGCATCTCCAAGGTGAGCGACTGGGACGACCTCGACGCCGCCATCTTCGAGGCGCGCCAGCACGACCCCAAGGTCATCATCGAGGCCGCCGTGGTGAACCCCCGCGAGATCGAGCTCGCGGTGCTGGAGTTCCCGGACGGCCGGATCGAGGCCTCGCTGCCCGCCGAGCTGCGCCCGGTCGGTGACGGCGCCGACTGGTACGACTTCGAGGCCAAGTACGTCAACGACTCCTACGAGGCCGACATCCCGGCGAAGCTCGACGACGACATCACCGCGCAGCTGCGCGAGCTGGCCGTCACCGCGTTCAAGGCGCTCGACTGCCAGGGTCTGTCCAGGGTGGACTTCTTCCTCACCGAGCAGAACGAGCTGATCGTCAACGAGCTCAACACCATGCCCGGCTTCACGCCGATCTCCATGTACCCCAAGGCGTGGGACGCGACGGGCATCGACTTCACGACGCTGCTGACCACGCTGATCGAGACGGCGATCGCCCGCGGAAGCGGCCTGCGCTAGTTAGGGCGAGGTCTTGACCGGCTGCTTCGGCAGGAGGTCGCGCACGGTGGTGGAGATGTCCTGCAACGGTCCGGTGCCCGCGTCGGCGGGCACCGTCAGCGCCACGTACACGCCGCGGTCCACGATCACCCAGGTGGAGCTGTCCGAGCCGGGCAGCTCCAGCCACTGCACGTCGGAGATCACCCGCAGCTGCGAGGTCGCCGACAGCTCGGTCGGCCGCGGCAGGCCGCACCGCAGCACCACCGGATCGTGTTTGGCGTCACCCCACGCGACCGTGGCGGGGGGAGCGGGCGCGGCGATCTCCCGGCGCGACAGCATGTCCTTCCCGGACGGCAGCCCCACCGGCAGCTTCTCGACCAGGGAAGCGCATTCCGGACTGCCGGCGGACGGAGCGTCGATCGAGACCAGCGCGAGGGGGCCCGTGCGACCGGGCACGTCCTCCGTCTGGTTTCCCGTGCCCAGCACTAGACCGAGCCCGGCGACACCGATGGCGAGCAGCACAGCGAGCCCGACCGCCGCGAGCAGCGGCCGGGACAGCGCCGACGTGGATTCCTGCTGAGTCACCCGGTTATGACAACACGGGCTAGAGATGCACCACCGGGCAGGTCAACGTCCGGGTGATGCCTTCGACGTTCTGGATGCGCGCGACCACGAGCTGGCCGAGCTGGTCGACGGTCTCCGCTTCGGCGCGCACGATGACGTCGTAAGGACCGGTGACGTCTTCTGCGGTGGCTACCCCGGCGATCCCGGAGATCTCGGAGGCGACTGCGGCGGCCTTGCCGACCTCGGTCTGGATGAGGATGTATGCATGCACCACGGCGTGCCCCTTCGTCGCGACAGGTTGGGTCGAGGTAGGAACGTGTCACGCAACGTACCCCAGTTGGGGTTCCGAATGCTCAGATTGGGAGGCAACTTTGCGTCCGGAGCCGCCGCGCGACGCGGAGACGGTCGCCGATGTGGGTGAGTTCAACCTCATCCACCGGGTGACGACCGGTCGGGCGCAGCCGGAGACGACCATCCTCGGTCCGGGTGACGACGCGGCCGTCGTCGCCGTCCCGGACGGACGGGTCGTGGCCTCGATGGACGTCCTCGTCGAGGGTGTCCACTTCAGACTGGACTGGTCCAGTCCCGAGCAGGTGGGCCGAAAAGCGGCCGCCGTGAACCTCGCCGACGTCGTCGCGATGGGAGCACTGCCGTCCGCTCTGCTCGTCGGTTTCGCCTGTCCCGCGGACACGCCCGCGTCGGTCGTCGAGGGGATCATGGCGGGGCTGTGGGACGAGGCGGCGAAGGCCGGGGCGGGCATCGTCGGAGGCGACATGGTCAGCTCCGCCACGCTCGTGATCTCGATCACCGCCATGGGCGACATGAACGGACTCGAGCCGATCACGAGGTCTGGAGCACTCGTGGGGGACGTGGTGGCGGTCACCGGAAGGCTCGGCTGGGCCGCCGCGGGACTCGCCGTGCTCGGCCGCGGATTCCGTTCCCCGGTCGGCATCGTGAACGCCCAGCGCACCCCGGAGCCGCCGTACGAGGAGGGACCCAGGGCCGCCGAGGCCGGCGCCACGTCGATGATCGACGTCTCGGACGGACTGCTGCAGGACCTGGGGCACATCGCGGACTCCTCGGGCGTGGCGATCGACATCCGCACCGAACTGCTGCCGTTGCACCCGCGCCTGCTCGACGTCGCGTCGGCGCTCGGCGGGGACGCGCGGCACTGGGCGCTGACCGGAGGCGAGGACCACGCCCTCGCGGCGACGTTCCCCGGCCCCAAGGCGGTGCCGCCCGGCTGGACGACCATCGGCACGGTCCGCGCCGGCGAAGGTGTGACGGTCGACGGCAGGAACTACGAAAAACCTCCTGGCTGGGAGCATTGGCGTGCGTAGAATTCAATCCGTGGAACTATGCACGCGGCCGTATGACCATCCGGACTCGGTCAAGATGATCGCCGACCTCCAGCAGGTCTACGTCGAGCGCTACGGCGACGTCGACGTCACGCCCGTCGATCCGGCGCAGTTCGCCGCGCCGCTCGGCTACTTCGTCATCGGCTACCTGGACGACGTGCCCGTCGCCTGCGGCGGCTGGCGCGTGAACGACGAGCTGGAGGGCGCCGCCGAGATCAAGCGGATGTACGTCGTCGACTCCGCACGTGGCCAGGGCTTCTCACGGCTCGTGCTCGCCAATCTGGAAGTCACCGCGCGCGAGGCGGGCCTGCGCCGCATGGTGCTGGAGACCGGGTTGCGCCAGCCCGAGGCGATCGCCCTGTACACGTCCAGCGGATACGAGCGGATCGACAACTTCGGCGTGTACCGCGACCACCCGGAGAGCCGCTGCTTCGGGAAGTCGTTGTAGGTTCGGGCGCATGGCCATCTATGCACTGGGGGACTACACGCCGCAGATCCACCCGGAGGCGTACGTGCACCCGGACGCGACGGTGATCGGCGACGTGCGCATCGGCGCGTTCTCCTCGGTGTGGCCACAAGCCGTGCTGCGCGGCGACTACGGGCGCATCGTCGTGGACGAGCGCACCTCGATCCAGGACGGCACGGTCATCCACTGCACCGAGGTCCACCCGGTGCACATCGGATCATCGTGCGTCATCGGCCACAACGTGCACATCGAGGGCGCGACGGTCGCGGACGACTGCCTGATCGCCTCGGGTTCGGTGGTGCTCAACGGCTCCATCGTGGAGAAGGGCGCGATCGTCGGCGCCGGCGCGGTGGTCTCGTTCGACGGCCACGTCCGCGAACGCACGATGGTGCTGGGAGTTCCTGCTCGCGAACGTGCCGGACACGTTGTGCCGGAACAGGCCTGGGCGTTCATCGTCGAGAAGTACGTGCAGAACATCGCTTTGTACCGGGAGAAGCTCCGTCGGCTCGATTGAGTGAGATAGGGTTCACAGCCGTGGCTCGTCCCCTCAACGAAGTTGTCGAAGCCGGTTGGGCTGAAGCTCTCGCCCCCGTTGCTGACCAGATCGCCGCCATGGGTGAGTTCCTGCGCGAGGAGGTCGCCGCCGGTCGCACCTACCTGCCCGCGGGCGAGAACGTGCTGCGTGCTTTCCAGCAGCCGTTCCACCAGGTGAAGGTGCTGATCGTCGGCCAGGACCCGTACCCGACGCCCGGCCACGCGGTCGGCCTGTCGTTCTCGGTGGCCCCCGACGTGCGGCCCATCCCCAAGTCGCTCATCAACATCTACAAGGAGTACGCCGAGGACCTCGGGTACCCGCTGCCGTCCAACGGCGACCTGACGCCGTGGTCCGAGCGCGGTGTCCTGCTGCTCAACAGGGCGCTGACCGTGCAGCCCGGCAAGGCGAACTCCCACCAGGGCAAGGGCTGGGAGAAGGTGACGGAGCAGGCGATCAAGGCGCTCGCCGCCCGTGACGCACCTCTTGTCTCGATCCTGTGGGGCCGCAACGCGCGCAACCTGCGCCCGTTGCTCGAACCGTTGCCCGCCATCGAGTCCGCGCACCCGTCGCCGTTGTCGGCGCACTCCGGGTTCTTCGGGTCGAAGCCGTTCAGCCGCGCCAACGAACTGCTCGAGAAGCAGGGCGCCGACCCGATCGACTGGAAGCTCCCGTAGTTCCGCAGGCAAGACGTGATCTGAGGTTGACGGCCGCGGGAGCGGCCGTCTCCGAATTCGGCAACTCGTTGTCGTTGCTCGTGTTGCTGTTCTGGGCGACACCGATCAGCCCGTTGCTGGTCGCCGCCGTCCTGGTCGCCGAACTGCTTCCGCTCGTCCTGGGTGCGCCGCTGGCCGGCGCGCTCGTCGACCGGCTGCCCAACCGCCGTCTGCTGATCGCAGCACTGCTCGTCCAGGGTGCCGCGATCGCCGCCATCGCACCGTTGATGAGCGACCCGGTGCTCGTGGTTGCGCTGGTGTTCGCGTCCGGCTGCGGCCGGGGGATCGCCCAGCCCGCGATCTCCGCTCTCGTGCCTCACATCGCGGGCGAGGAGCAGGCCACCCGTGGCTACGCGCTGCTCGGCACCGCCCGCAGTGTCGGCAACATCGCCGGGCTCACCGGTGGCGCGCTGCTGGCCGGCTTCTTCGGTCATCCCGCCGCGATGCTGATCGACGGCATGACCTTCCTGCTCTACGCGGCACTGCTGGTGTTCGTGCGGTCGGAACGCAGGCCCTCCGGTGAGCGCAGCACGCGTCCCAGCGCGTCCGCCGGCATCCGGCACGTCCGGCGTGATCCCGTCCTGTTCGCGGCGATCATCGGGCTGGCGTTCGTCGCCGGCACGGTCGTGGTGATCAACGTGGCCGATCCCGCGTTCGTGCGTTACGTGCTGCACGGCGACGAGTTCGTGCTGGGCGCGATGCACGCGTGCTGGATGGCCGGGATCCTGCTCGGAAACCGGCTGACGGCGCGGCTTCGGACCGTGTCCGAGGTCGCCTACGCGCTCGCGGCCTCCGGGATCGTCACCGGCGTCGCGGTGCTGATCCCGGCGACGTTCCCGGTCGTCGCGGCCGCCGGCGTCGGCTGGCTCATCGGCGGTGTCATGAACGGCGTCGGCAACGTGACGATGAACGCCATCGTGCGGTTGCGCACTCCTGAGGAGATCCGTGGGCGTGCGTTCGCCGCGGTCTTGTCGATGGTGATCGGGGCGAACCTGCTCGGGACGGCCGCCGCAGGCGGGTTGTTGCTGTTCATCGGGCCTCGGGCGGTGTTCGCGCTAGGCGGCATCGGGGCGTTGCTCAGTGGCGTCGCCTGCCTGGTGTTCGTGCGCCGTGCCCTGAAACGCGAAGAGAGCCCGGCCGTGGCCGAGCTCTCTTCGAACTGAAAACGATCTGTGGCGGTGATCAGCCGCGCACGACCTTGCCGGCCTTCAGGCAAGACGTGCACACGTTGATCCGCTGGCGCTGCGAGGCCGAGACCTTCGCGCGCACAGACTGGATGTTCGGGTTCCAGCGGCGGTTCGTCTTCCGCTGGGAGTGCGAAACCGAATGGCCGAAGCCCGGCCCCTTGCCACAGACGTCGCACACGGCAGCCACGTCAGCCACTCCTTCAGGTTCCTCAAGCGGTAAGTCTCGCGTCCCGGTGGGCGCGCAAGCGTGCACAAGCCTCAACCGGGCACGGCAACTCAATGAGGGTAGCCGGTGGCCTCACCCGCGACCAAACCGGGTGGATACTCTCGCCGCCATGCAGGTCATGGATGCGGTCGCGGTGCGCAGATGGGCAGACGCCTGCGTGCGGTCGTTGGACGCCAATCGGGAGTCGATCGACCAGATCAACGTCTTCCCCGTCCCGGATGGTGACACAGGCACGAACCTGCTGCACACGATGCAGTCGGCGCTCGACGCGCTGCTGCGCTCGCCCATGTCGACGGTGGGGGACGCGCTGTCGGCGCTCGCCCGCGGCGCGCTGGCCGGGGCGCGCGGGAACTCCGGCGTGATCCTGTCCCAGGTGCTCAGGGGACTGGCGGAGACCGTGCAGGAGGTGTCGCTGGTCACCGGCACCGCCCTGCGCAAGGGGCTGCATCGGGCCGATGAGCTGGCCACCGCCGCTGTGTCCAAGCCAGTCGCCGGCACCGTTCTGACGGTGCTGCACGCGGCGTCCGAGGCCGCCCGTGACTGCGAGTCGGACGAACTGGACGACGTGGTGATGGCGGCGTCGCGCGCGGGTGCCGTCGCACTGGCCGACACGCCCCGTCAGCTCGCCGTGCTGGCCAAGGCCGGGGTGGTCGACGCGGGCGGGCGAGGGCTCGTTGTGTTGTTGGACACACTGGCTGCGGTGATCACCGGCCAGACCGTGGAAACACCGGTGGACGCGCCCTTGCTGCCGCGCACGCCGGAGTCGCTGACGACCGAACGCGAGAGCGGGTCGTCGGAGTTCGAGTACGAGGTCATGTACCTGCTCGACGGCACCTCGGAGGAGTCGGTCGCCGAGCTGCGCGCCACGTTGAACGGGCTGGGCGACTGCGTGTCGGTGGTGGGCGACGGCGTCTCGCTGTGGACCGTGCACGTGCACTGCAACGACATCGGTGCTGCGGTCGAGGCAGGTGTGCGCGCGGGGCGTCCGCACCGCATCACCGTGGCGCGGTTCGCCGATCAGATCGCCGCGCAGGCTTCACGGTTCGTGCGTGACCGGGCCATCGTGGTGGTGGTGAGCGGTGCCGTGGACCTGTTCCGCGCGGAGGGTGCCACGGTGTTCGACCTCGCTTCTTCCTCGGCGACGCCCACGGACCTGTTGTCGGCCATCGTGTCGACGCGCGCGCGTCACGTCGCGGTGCTGCCGGGTGATCCGGACCTCCGCGAGGCCTTGGACGAGGCCGTGGCGTACGCACAAGCCGCAGGGCAGGACGTAGTGGTGGTGCCGACGTTCTCGCCCGTGCAGGCACTCGCGGCGCTGGCAGTGCACGACTCTTCTAGGCGCGCGGGTGACGACGTTGTCGCCATGGCCGAGGCCGCCGCCGCCACGCGTCGAGGCGAACTCTCGATCGCCGCCGACGAGGCCCTCACGTGGGTGGGCCGCTGCCAGCCGGGCGATCTGCTGGGCATGCTGGACGGCGAGGTCGTGCTGATCGAACCGGGCCCCGCGGCCCCGGAGTCGTTGATGGACCTGTCCTGCCGGCTGGTCGACCGCATGCTGGCGGGCGGCGGCGAGCTCGTGACGGTGATCCTGGGCGCGGACGCACCCGAAGGCCTGGCCGAAGTGCTGGAGGACCACGTGCGGGTCACCCATCCGGAGGTCGAGGTGATGGCGTATCCGGGCGGACAGCCGGACGCGGTCATTTTTGTCGGTGTCGAGTAGTTCAATAGGGCGCGATGATCTCCTTCGACGACAAGCTGCAGCCGTTGCTCGGCAAGAAGTCCGCCGACGCACTGGAGACCGGCCTCGGCCTCACGACGGTCGGCGACCTGCTGCGCCACTACCCGCGCCGGTACGACGAGCGCGGGAAGCTGACCGACATCAGGTCGCTCGAAATCGACGAGCACGTCACGGTGCAGGCCGAGGTCCGCAAGTGCCAGAAGCGCCAGATGAAGGCGCGTCGCGGCCAGATGACGGAGGCCGTGATCACCGACGGCACCTCCGAACTGCACCTGGTGTTCTTCGGCAAGCCGGCGTTCGTCGCCGAGCAGGAACTGCTGCCGGGCACGCGCGCGCTGTTCGCCGGCAAGGTGGGCCGCTACCGGCAGAACCTGCAGCTGGTGCACCCGGCGTTCGAGGTCCTCACCGCGGAGCAGGACGGGTCGTCGTTCCTGCAGGCGTTCCTGCCCGTCTACCCGGCGTCGCAGCACATCAACACGTGGAACATCGCGAACTGCGTGAAACAGCTCCTGGAGATCTGGGACGGCGTGCCGGAGGACCCGCTGCCCGCCGACTTCCGCTCCGAGCAGGGCCTGATCGGCCTGGAGGACGCGCTGCGGGCGATCCACCGGCCGGACAGCTGGGCGCAGATCGCGGTGGCGCAGCAACGCCTGAAGTGGGACGAGGCGCTGGCGGTGCAGCTCGCCCTCGCCCAGCGCCGCAAGGCTTCCACCGCCCGCCCGGCGCCTGCCTGCGCGCGCCGGTCCGGCGGCATTCTCGACGCGTTCGACGCCCGGCTGCCGTTCACGCTGACGGCGGGCCAGGTGGAGGTCGGCGAGCAGGTCGCGTCCGACCTGGAGTCCACCGTGCCGATGAACCGGCTCCTGCAGGGAGAGGTCGGTAGCGGTAAGGCACAACCGCTCGACTCGCTCGTCCTCACGCCGACCGGCTTCATCAAGATGGGCGACGTTCGGGTCGATGACGAGGTGATCGCGCCCAGCGGCGAGATCACCGTTGTGACCGGGGTCTTTCCCCAAGGCGAGCGAGATGTCTACCGCGTAACGCTTTCTGATGGGCGCAGCGTGGAGTCTGATCTCGAGCACTTGTGGGCAGTGAACACGACTGTGCGCCGGCACCGGGGAAACCCGCTCAAGGTGTTGACGTTGCGTGAGATCCGCGACGACCTGACAACGGCCAACGGGGCGTCGAAGTGGCACCTGCCCGTGGTGGAAGCACCTGAGCTGGACTGTCTGACTGAACGGCCGCTGGACCCGTACGCGCTGGGACTCCTGATCGGAGACGGTTCTCTGCTCAACGGCAGGGTCATGTTCACCAGCGCTGATCCAGAACTGCTCGTGGAGCTGATGGCGGCACTTCCGAAGGGCGCACACCTCGTCAAGCCTGATTGGGCGAACAAGTACGACTGGTTCGTGAACGGATGTCGCAAGGGTACGAACCCGGTTCTCAACGCGCTGCGGACTCTCGGGGTCTACGGCCACCGCGCCAGGGACAAGTTCCTGCCGGAGAACTATCTGGTCGCACCGGTGAAGGTCCGGCATGCGCTGTTGCAGGGGCTGCTGGACACCGATGGCACGCTCGATCACGCCAATGGTTCCAACGTGACCTTCCTGTCGGCGTCGCCACGGCTCGCTGATCAGGTGTCCTGGCTGGCGGAGTCACTGGGTGGCACAGGCAGAGTCCGCCCTGTCGAGAAGATGGGAAACACCTATCACCTGGTCAGCCTTCGTCTTCCCAACGAGTTCCCGCCGTTCCGGCTCACTCGAAAAGCGGAACTCGTCAAGGAGCGCATCAAGTACGAGAAGCCGGTGCGGGCGATTCGTGCGGTCGAGTTCGTCGGCCGTAAGCCCGTGCAGTGCATTTCTGTTGCACACCCTGATCAGCTCTACGTCACCGACCACTTCGTCGTCACTCACAACACGATGGTCGCGTTGCGAGCGATGCTCCAGACCGTCGACGCGGGCCGTCAGGCGGCGATGCTCGCGCCCACGGAAGTCCTTGCGGCACAACACGCTCGCTCGCTGACCGAGATGCTCGGCGACCTCGCCCAGGCGGGCCAGCTGGGCGGTGCGGAGGACGCGACCCGCGTGACGCTGCTGACGGGTTCGATGAACACGGCCCAGCGGCGTCAGGCGTTGCTCGACATCGTGACCGGCGAGGCGGGCATCGTCGTCGGCACGCACGCGATCATCCAGGAGAAGGTGGAGTTCCACTCCCTGGGCCTCGTCGTGGTCGACGAACAGCACCGCTTCGGCGTCGAGCAACGAGCCGCCCTCTCGGCGCGCGGCGAACGCGAGAACCCGCACGTGCTGGTCATGACCGCGACCCCGATCCCGCGCACGGTGGCCATGACGGTCTACGGCGACCTGGAGGTCTCGGCCCTGCGCGAGCTGCCAGGAGGCCGCTCGCCGATCAAGACCTCGGTCGTGCCCGTCCGCGAGAAGCCCGCCTGGCTCGACCGGGCGTTCGCCCGCGTGCGCGAGGAGGTGGCGAAGGGCCACCAGGCGTACTTCGTCTGCCCGCGCATCGGCGACGAGGAGCCGGCGAAGTCCGAGGACGAGGACAAGCGCCCGGCCCTGTCCGTGATCGACGTGGCGACCATGCTCGCGGCAGGCCCGTTGCGCGGCCTGCGAATCGAGATCCTGCACGGCCGCATGCCCCCGGACGAGAAGGACGCGGTGATGCGGGCCTTCTCGGCCAACGAGGTCCACGTCCTGGTGGCCACCACCGTCATCGAGGTGGGCGTCAACGTCCCGAACGCCACCGTCATGGCCATCATGGACGCGGACCGCTTCGGCGTCTCCCAGCTCCACCAGCTCCGCGGCCGAGTGGGCCGAGGCAGCGCGCCGGGCCTCTGCCTGCTCGTCACCGAGATGCCGGAGATGACCGCGACGATGGAGCGCCTCCGCGCCGTCGAGTCCACTCTGGACGGCTTCGAACTGGCCCAGCTCGACCTCGAACTGCGCCGCGAGGGCGACATCCTCGGCGCCGCCCAGTCAGGCCGCCGCTCGGGCCTGAAGATGCTGTCCCTGCTGCGCGACGAGGACATCATCGCGGACGCCCGCACGGCCGCGCAGCAGGTCGTGGACGCGGACCCGGACCTGGAGGAGCACCCCGGCCTCGCGGCGATGGTGGCGACGTTGCTGACGGAGGAGCGCGCCGAGTTCCTGGAGAAGACCTAGCCGGGCCTGCGCGCTTCGGGTTGGCGCCTGGGGTTGGTGGCGTGAGTGGGTGCGGTGGGCTTCGCGACTTGAGTGGGCAGGGCGGGCCCGAGGGCGCGCGGGGTGAGGTGACCTCGGAGGCGAGGCTGAGTGGCCGACGGCGCCCGGTGGTTGCCTGCTCAGCTGCTGCGTTGCCGGCTCACGGTTCTTGCCGGGTGACGCCGCTGTTCGCGCGCCGTGGCGGGCCGATCGGTTGGTTGGTCGACAGACGAGGGGGCCGACTGCGATAGCTGAGCGGGGAGTGGCTGGCCAAGGCGCCAGGCCACGCGAGCAGCGCCAGCGACGCGGCCCGCCAGCCCGCAGGTCTGCCGGCCCGCGCCCCACTGGCCCGCCACTCCACTGGTCTGCCAACCCGCAGGTCTGCAGGCCTGCGGCCCCACTGGCCCACCACTCCACTGGTCTGCCAACCCGCAGGTCTGCAGGCCTGCGGCCCCACTGGGCCGCCACCCCACCGGTTTGCCAAGCCGCCGGTCTGCCGAGCCGCCGGTCTGCTGGTCCACGGCCCGCCAACCACCGGTCTGCTGGTCCCCGACCCCATGCCCCCAGCCCGCCACCCCGCCGGCCCGCTCGCCGCCCCCGTCCACCGGCGCCGCAGCGGCCTGAGCACTTCCACGCCCATTTCGCCACCGGCGTCACCTGAACGTGTGCGCGTGCCAGCACCGTATCTGCCCAAACGTCTAGGTACGTTCCCACGCGTGCGTCGCCTGATCATCACCGCGCTGGTAGCCACCCTCACCGTTCTCACCACTCCGAGCCCAGCCCTGGCCGCCCAGGTCCTGCTCACCGGCGTGGAGTCCCGCCACCCGCACGCCATCCGGCTGGAGCACGGGACGCACCGCGGCTCGATCCTCGTCGCGCTGCACGGGTTTCACGTCGTCAACGTCCTGCGCGCCACCAGGGCCGGCAAGAAGTTCCGGCAGATCGGCACCTTCACCGACGAGGTGAGCGCCCACGCGACGTGCTGCGGTCACCTCTACGAGCTGCCGCGCCAGGTCGGCGAGATGCCTGCCGGGACGGTGCTGTGGGCGGGGTCGGTGGGGCTGCGGCACGAGGGGCTGAAGGCGCGGATCTGGCGCAGCGACAACGCCGGCGAGACGTGGCAGCACCTGTCCGAGTGCGCGCGGGCGATGCCTGGTGGCGGGCTCTGGGAGCCGGACCTGTCCGTTGATGCTCGGGGGCGGCTGAACTGCTACTTCGCCGACGAGACGCACGAGCAGCACAGCCAGTACATCGGGCGGTCGGTGTCGGCCGACGGCGTGCTCTGGTCGGGCAAGGAGAAGGTCGTCGCCCTGTCGGCGGGCTGGCTGCGGCCGGGGATGCCGCAGGTCAAGAGGCTGCCGACCGGCGATTTCTACATGATGTACGAGATCTGCTCGCAGCCGGACCAGTACTTCTGCGAGGCGTACCACCGAAGTTCGCCCGATGGCGTCAACTGGGGTGACCCGACGTGGCACGGCACCAGGCCGACGACGAAGGACGGCAGGTACTTCGCACACACGCCGTCGATCACTCTCGCGCCCAATGGCACATCACGGGGCCGTGTGATCCTCATGGGACAGATGTTGATGTCCGCCGACGGCAAGGTCGACCCCGGCAACGGCAGGACGGTCTTCGTCTCCGAGAACGGCGGCAGGGACGGCTGGTACGCGGTTCCCGCGCCGGTCGCGGTGCCGGGTGCGCGGGACGACAACTGCCCGAACTACCACCCCAGCGGGGTCGCGTCGCTCGACGGCGGCGAGCTCATCGGGTTCGCGAGCGACTTCGCGGCGAACGGCGGCTGCCACACGAGCTGGGCCACGAGCAGCCTGCCGCCGTTCCCCGGATAGAACTCAGTCCTTCTGCCTCGGTTTCGGCAGCTGCTCGGTCTTCTGCTCACCAGCAGGCGCCGCGGGTTCCTCGTCGCCGTTGCCCTCCTCCAGCGGCTTGAGCACCGACATCGCCGCCTCCACCGCTGCCTGCGCGGCGTGGAACTGCGTCGCGAGGTTGTCGTGCGCCGACCGCAGCGACGACTCCTTCTCGGCCGCGGCGGCCGCGCGCTGGTCCGCCTCGGCGACGGCCGCTGCCGTCTTCTCCTCGGCTTCGCGCACCAGCGCCGACGTGCGGGTCTCTGCGTCGCGGACGAGCGTGACGGCCTTCTCGTTGGCCTCGCGCACGGTGGTCTCAGCCTTGTCCTCGGACTCGCGCAGGGTCGTCGCCGCCTTCTCCTCCGCGGCACTGACCAGGGCGACGGCCTTCGCGGACGCGTCGGCGGTCGTCTTCTCGGCGCGAGCGATCGTCTCGGCCTCGAGCTCGGAGAGGACCTTCGCGGCCTCCTCCTGCTTGGCCTGGAGTTCGGCTTCGAGCTTCTGCAGCGCCGCGGTCCGCTTGGCCTCCGCGTCGGCGGTGATCCGCTCGGCCTCGGCCCGCGCGTCCGCCATCAGCTTCTGGTGCTCCGCGGTCAGCTTCGCCTTGAGGCCGTCGTACTCCTTGTCCAGCTCGTCGTGGTACGCCTTGTACTTCGCGTCCAGTTCGACGCGGTGGGCGTCCAGGTCGGCCGACTTCTTCTCGAACTCGGCGGCGAGCTGCGCCTGCAACGCCGCGTGCTCCGACTCCAGCTCCGACCTGCGGCCGGCGGTCTGCTGGTCGAGCTCGGCGTGGCGCTGCTGGTAGTTCATCTCGAGCTGCTTGCGGCGCGCCTCGGTCTCGGCGAGCAGGCGCTGGTGGGCCTCGCGCTGGCCGGCCGCCCACTTCTCGGCCTCACCCCGCGTCGCGGCGGCCTTGTCGAGGGCGTCCTTGCGGATGTCCGCGATCTCTTCCTCGGCCAGGCTCATCATCACGCGCACACGCTCGGTGACGTTCGACGCGCTGACGGGAGCGTTGGCGAGGTTCTGGAGCTGGATCTTGGTCTTGTCGAGGTCGGCGCGCATCGAGTTGAGGAGTTTGGTGAGCTCGCCCACCTGCGCGGCGGCCGCGTCACGGGAGCGGTTCGAGTTCTTGAGGTCGAACTCCAAGCGGGTGACTCGTTCGTTCACCTGTCGCTGGTTGTAACCACGAAGGACAACGTCGAAATGCGGTGTGCGGGCAGTAGGCTGCCCGGCTCCATCAGCCCCGGCCATATGGCTCACCCTACCGAGATAGTCGCGAAGATCGTCACTCGATCTGGTTAAACCCACTACCGGCCGCAGTCTGACCGGGTGGTGGGTATCCACTTTGCTCTCACCACGCGAGAATCCGTGTGAACAAGACCGATCAGGATGACACCCATCACGTGGGACGGTGCTCCCAACAGGCAAGAGTCGCACGGTAACGTGCCACGACTGATGACTGCCGAGTAACACCGGGAGGGCACGGATGTTCCGCAAGGTTCTTGTCGCCAACCGCGGCGAGATCGCGATTCGCGCGTTCCGCGCCGCCTACGAACTAGGCGCGGGAACGGTCGCCGTCTTCCCTCACGAGGACCGAAACTCGCTGCACCGGTTGAAGGCGGACGAGTCCTACGAGATCGGCGATCCCGGACATCCCGTCCGCGCCTACCTCTCCGTCGAGGAGATCATCAAGGCCGCCCGCAAGGCCGGTGCCGATGCGATCTACCCCGGGTACGGCTTCCTGTCCGAGAACCCGGAACTCGCCATGGCGTGCCGTGAGGCAGGTCTCACCTTCATCGGCCCTGTCGCCGAGGTGCTGGAGCTGACGGGCAACAAGGCGCGCGCCATCGCCGCCGCCCGCGAGGCCGGGCTGCCGGTGCTGGAGTCGAGCGAGCCGTCGTCCGACATCGACGAGCTGCTCGAAGCGTCGAAGACCATGCGCTTCCCCGTCTTCGTGAAGGCCGTCGCCGGTGGTGGTGGCCGCGGTATGCGCAAGGTCGACGACCCTGCCGCGCTGCGCGAGGCGCTGGAAGCGGCCTCACGAGAGGCGGAGTCGGCGTTCGGCGACCCGACCGTGTTCCTCGAACAGGCCGTGGTCGAACCGCGTCACATCGAGGTGCAGATCCTCGCCGACGGCCAGGGCAACGTGATCCACCTCTTCGAGCGCGACTGCTCCGTGCAGCGGCGCCACCAGAAGGTCATCGAGATCGCGCCCGCGCCGAACCTCGCGCCCGAGCTGCGCGACCGCATCTGCGCCGACGCGGTGAAGTTCGCGCGGCACATCGGCTACCGCAACGCCGGCACCGTGGAGTTCCTGCTCGACCCGCAGGGCCACTACGTCTTCATCGAGATGAACCCGCGCATCCAGGTCGAGCACACGGTCACGGAAGAGGTGACCGACGTCGACCTGGTGCAGTCGCAGATGCGCATCGCGTCCGGCGAGACGCTGGAGGACCTGGGCCTGTCCCAGGAGACCGTCCAGCTGCGCGGCGCGGCACTGCAGTGCCGCATCACCACGGAGGACCCCGCCAACGGGTTCCGCCCGGACACCGGCACGATCAGCGCCTACCGCTCGCCCGGTGGTTCCGGCATCCGCCTCGACGGCGGCACGGCGGGCGCCGGCATGGCCATCAGCCCGCACTTCGACTCGATGCTCGTGAAGCTCACCTGCCGCGGCCGCACCTTCGAACTCGCCGTCGCCCGTGCGCGCCGTGCGATCGCGGAGTTCCGCATCCGCGGTGTGTCCACGAACATCCCGTTCATCCAGGCCGTGCTGGACGACCCGGACTTCTACGAGGGCCGCGTCACCACGTCGTTCATCGAGAAGCGCCCGCACCTGCTGACGGCGCGCCACTCGGCCGACCGCGGCACGCGCCTGCTGACCTACCTCGCCGACGTCACGGTCAACCACCCGAACGGCACCCGCCCGACCGCGGTCGACCCGCGCGAGAAGCTGCCGGTCATCGACCTCAACGCGGAACCGCTCGCCGGGTCCAAGCAGAAGCTGGTCGAGCTCGGCCCCGAGGGCTTCGCGCGCTGGATGCGGGAGAGCAAGGCCGTCGGCGTCACGGACACGACGTTCCGCGACGCCCACCAGTCGCTGCTCGCGACCCGAGTGCGCACCAAGGACCTGCTCGCCGTCGCGCCGCACGTCGCGCGCATGACGCCGCAGCTGCTGTCCCTGGAGTGCTGGGGCGGCGCGACCTACGACGTGGCGCTGCGGTTCCTCGCGGAGGACCCGTGGGAGCGGCTCGCCGCGCTGCGCGAGGCCGTGCCGAACATCAACCTGCAGATGCTGCTGCGCGGCCGCAACACGGTCGGCTACACGCCGTACCCCGAGGCGGTCACCAAGGCGTTCGTGCAGGAGGCGACGAACACCGGCATCGACATCTTCCGGATCTTCGACGCGCTGAACGACGTCGAGCAGATGCGCCCGGCGATCGAGGCCGTGCGCGAGACCGGAACGGCGGTCGCCGAGGTCGCCCTGTGCTACACGAGCGACCTGTCCGACCCGGACGAGCGTCTGTACACACTGGACTACTACCTCAAGCTGGCGGAGCAGATCGTCGGCGCCGGCGCGCACGTGCTGTGCGTCAAGGACATGGCCGGCCTCCTGCGGGCTCCGGCCGCGTCGCGCCTGATCACCGCGCTGCGCAAGGAGTTCGACCTCCCGGTCCACCTCCACACGCACGACACCGCGGGTGGCCAGCTGGCGACGTACCTCGCGGCGATCCAGGCGGGCGTGGACGCGATCGACGGCGCGACCGCGTCGATGGCGGGCACGACGTCGCAGCCGCCGCTGTCGTCGATCGTCGCGCTGACCGACCACACCGAGCACTCCACCGGCCTCGACCTGCAGAACGTCTGCGACCTGGAGCCGTACTGGGAGTCGGTGCGCAAGATCTACGCGCCGTTCGAGTCCGGCATCCCCGGCCCGACCGGCCGCGTCTACCACCACGAGATCCCCGGTGGTCAGCTCTCGAATCTGCGCACGCAGGCCGTCGCCCTCGGCCTCGGTGAGAAGTTCGAGGAGATCGAGTCGATGTACGCGGCCGCCGACCGGATGCTCGGCCACCTCGTGAAGGTGACGCCGTCGTCCAAGGTCGTCGGCGACCTCGCGCTGCACCTCGTGGGCGCGGGCGTCTCGCCGAAGGACTTCGAGGCGGACCCCGGCAAGTTCGACATCCCGGCGTCGGTGATCGGCTTCTTGCACGGCGAACTGGGCGACCCGCCCGGTGGCTGGCCGGAGCCGTTCCGCAGCAAGGCGCTGGCCGGCCGTCCCGCGCCGAAGCCGGTCGAGGAGCTCTCCGCCGAGGACGAGGCGGGCCTCGTCGACGACCGGCGGGCGACCTTGAACAGGCTGCTGTTCCCCGGGCCCACCAAGGAGTTCCGCACGCACCGCGACGCCTACGGTGACACGTCGGTGTTGCGCTCCAAGGACTTCTTCTACGGCCTGCGTCCGGGCGAGGAGTACTCCGTCGACCTGGAGCCGGGTGTCCGGCTGCTGATCGGCCTGGAGGCGATCTCCGAGGCCGACGCGCGAGGCATCCGCACGGTCATGGCGACCCTGAACGGCCAGCTGCGCCCGATCCAGGTCCGCGACCGTTCGGTGGCCGCCGACATCCCGGCCGCCGAGAAGGCCGACCGCACGAACCCGAACCACGTGGCGGCACCGTTCGCCGGCGTGGTGACGGCCACGGTGGCCGAGGGCGACCAGGTCGACGCCGGCCAGACCGTCGCGACGATCGAGGCCATGAAGATGGAGGCCGCGATCACCGCCCCGAAGGCCGGTGTCGTCGGACGCCTGGCGTTGCGCGGCGCCCAGCAGGTCGAAGGCGGCGACCTCCTGATCGTCCTGGAGTAGTCAGTCCCGCAGCGGAGGGCCCGGTCTCGTCGAGGCCGGGCCCTTTCGCTGTGCGCTCCGCGTGGAACTCCACGACGATTCCCTGCGTTGCACCGGTCACGGGGACAGGGAAGAGGGAAGCGCATCATGAAGAAGGCGTTGGCCGGCCTGCTCGGCCTGGCAGGGGTGGCGTGGGCGCTGAAGGACGTGCCGAAGCAGTTGGGCGGCAAGCCGGATCCGGTCCACATGTCGCGTTCACCGCGTTACCGCGACGGCAAGTTCCACAACGACAAGGAAGTGCGCACGGTCCCGGACCGCGACTCCTTCTCCATCCGCGACCTCATCTTCGGCAGCGAGGACCGCAAGCCGTCCGTCGCGGTCCCTCTCGTGGGACCCTCCACGCCGGTGTCCGACGGCCTGCACATCACCTGGTATGGCCATGCTTCCGCGCTGATCGAGATCGACGGCGCCGCGGTGCTCATCGATCCTGTGTGGAGCGATCGGGTCTCACCCTCCGTGCGTGTCGGCCCCAAGCGGTTGCACCCGGTTCCTCACCAGTTGTCTGATTTGCCCTCTGTCAGTGCTGTGGTGATCTCGCACGACCACTACGACCACCTCGACATGCAGACCGTGCAGGCGTTGACGTCCAGCACTTCCGCTGTGTTCGTGGTGCCGTTGGGGCTTGGTGCTCACTTGGCTCGGTGGGACGTGCCCGCTTCACGGATCGTTGAGCTGGACTGGGACGAGTCGCACTCCGTGGACGGGTTCACCCTCACCTGTACTGCTGCGCAGCACTTCTCCGGGCGGTCTGTGCAGCGCAACGTGACTTTGTGGGCGTCTTGGGTGATCAAGCGCGGTGAGCGGTCGGTGTTCTACAGCGGGGACACCGGGTATTTCGAGGGGTACAAGGCCATCGGCGCCACGCACGGGCCGTTCGACGCGGTGCTGATGCAGGTCGGTGCGTACGACAACGCCTGGCCTGACATCCACATGACGCCGGAGGAAGGCGTTCGGGCGTTCGACGATCTCGGTGGCGGGCTGCTGATCCCGGTGCATTGGGCGACGTTCAACCTCGGGTTTCACCCTTGGGGGGAGCCCATTGACCGGATTTGGCAGGAGGCCAAGGCGAGTGGGGCGAAGCTCGCCGTGCCCAGGCCCGGGGAGCGGGTTGATGTTGATTCGCCGGGTGAGGTTGATGGGTGGTGGCAGGCGCTCGCCTGACGCGGTTGTTGTGGGTGGTCGCCTTGCGGGCGGCGACCTTGTGTTGCGTGCTTCCCTTGGGGCTCTGCCCCAGACCCCGGCAATCTGATCAGGGGCCCCCACCGTCCTTGCCGTTTGGCAAGGACGGCTCGCCTTCGGCTTCGCGTGTGATCAGGCCGCGCTTGCCTCGGCCTTGGTGCGTAGGCGGCGGATTGCCCGCAGGACCTCGTCGCGGTGCTTCGCCGACTTCAGCCATGCCGGAAGCTTCGCGAGGATCGTCATCCGCCGCACCGACGACGGGTGGGGGTCCTCGCGCAGTGTCGCGCCGACGTACGACTCCAGCAGGTCGAGATGCTGCGCGTTCAGCGCCCACAGCGTGTGTCCGGCGCATGGCGTCGTCAGCCAGAGGTCCGCGACGAAGCGTGAGGTCTCCCAACACCACACACGCTTATAAGGGCGGGCGTGCGCGCACGTGGTGCACACGAGGCGGTCAGAGGTCACCACGGCCCTGGACCCGCACGACGGGCACGTCACCATGACCGGGGTGGTGGCCAGGTCGCAGAGGCAGGCGCCCGAGTCGCGGTGGCGGGTCATGCGGACAGGATGCACCTGGGACGATGGGGTCGTGACACGAATTGTTGCCGGGACCGCGGGAGGTCGCAGGCTCAAGGTTCCGCCCAAGGGCACGCGGCCCACGTCCGAGCGGGTCCGGGAGGCGCTGTTCAGCTCCCTGGAGTCGTTGGTCGACCTCGACGGGGCGCAGGTGCTCGACCTGTATGCCGGGTCTGGGGCGCTTGGTTTTGAGGCGTTGAGTCGGGGAGCGGCGCACGCCACGTTCGTCGAGTCGGACAAAAGGGCCGCTGACGTGCTCAAAGGCAACGCCAAGGAGCTCGGGTTCGCTCACACGACGATCGTCAACCGCGCGGCCGAGGCGTTCGTGCTGGGCGAAGGGGAGAAGTTCGACGTCGTGTTCGCCGATCCGCCGTACGCGGTGGGGGACGACGAGCTCGCCAAGGTGCTTCGGGGGATCGTGCCGAGGCTCACTGCGGACGCCGTCTTGATCGTGGAACGTGCTTCGCGAAGTGGCGAACCAGCGTGGCCTGAAGAGGTGGAATCCTTGCGTGCCAAGCGTTATGGGGACACTGCCGTCTATTGGGCCCAGGTGCGTGCTGGTGGGTGACGAGAACCACGGACACGCCTGGAGGCGTCCGATCGGGTGCTAACGTCCGGCTCATGACGCGTGCCGTGTACCCCGGCTCCTACGACCCGGTAACCAACGGTCACCTGGACATCATCGGGAGAGCCGCGCACCTCTTCGAAGAGGTCGTCGTCGCTGTGCTCATCAACAAGAACAAGCGCACCTTGTTCGACGTCGAGGAGCGGCAGGAGATGCTGCGCGAGGTCACATCGCAGTGGGACAACGTGCGCGTGGACTCCTGGCACGGCCTGTTGGTCGACTACTGCCGCGAGAACAACATCAAGGCCATCGTGAAGGGCCTGCGCGCGGTCAGCGACTACGACTACGAGCTGCAGATGGCGCAGATGAACCACCAGCTCACCGGCGTCGACACGCTGTTCATGCAGGCCAGCCCGCAGTACTCCTACCTGGCGTCCTCGCTGGTCAAGGAGGTTGCGACGTACGGTGGCGACGTCTCGACGCTGCTGCCCGCGTCCATCGAGCAGCGCCTGCAGCAGCGCCTCGCCGAGACCCGCTAGTCCAGGACGAGCTTCATCCCCACGTGCGATGCGGTGAATCCGAGCCGCTCGTAGAACCGGTGCGCGTCCGCGCGTGACGCGTCCGTCGTCAGCTGCACCATGCCGCAACCACGTGCGCGCGCCTCGTCGATCGCCCACCTGACCAGGCGCTCGCCCAGGCCGTTGCCGCGCTGGTCGGAACGCACCCGCACGGCCTCCACGGTCGCGCGGGTCGTGCCCAGGCGCGACAGGCCCGCCGTGAACGTCAGCTGCAGCGTGCCCACGACCTCGCCGCCGGCGTCGGCCACGGCCAGGTGCTGGTGCGGGTCGGCGTCGATCACCTCGAACGCCTTCAGGTAGGCCGGATCGCCCGGCTTCTCCCGCTGCGCGCCGAGGGGGTCGTCGGCCAGCATTGCCACGATCGGGTGGACATCGGCGGCCACCGCCCGCCTGATTGTGATCTTCACGTTTCTCCCCGGCTGGATGTGGGCAAATCCTGACACGCCCTGCCGATCTCCCTCTCCCGAAGAGATCGGCAGGGCACACTTGTGGGTGGGAGTCACAGGGGTTAGGGAGTGAGACGTGTACCGGGTGTTCGAGGCACTCGACGAGCTCGTCACGATCGTCGAGGAAGCGCGCGGAGTTCCGATGACCTCGGGTTGCGTCGTGCCGCGCGGCGATGTGCTCGAACTGCTCGACGACGTGCGCGACGCGATCCCCGCGGAGCTCGACGACGCGCAGGACGTGCTGGACCACCGTGACGAGGTCGTCGGCAAGGCCAAGCACGAGGCCGAGGCCGGCGTGTCCAAGGCACGCGCCGACGCGGACCGCATGCTCGCCGAGGCGCAGGCCGAGGCCGAGGCGATGCTGTCCGACGCGCGCGCCCGTGCCGAGCGGATGATCGCCGAGGCGGAAGACCAGGCCGAACGGACCGTGGCCGCCGGCCGCCAGGAGTACGACGACCTGGTGGGTCGCTCGCACGCCGAGGCCGAGCGCATGATCCAGGCGGGCCGCGCCAACTACGAGCGCGCCACCGAGGACGGCCGCGCCGAGCAGGCCAGGCTCATCAACGAGCAGGAGGTCGTCCGGGCTGCGCACGCCGAGGCGGCGCGCCTGCTCGACGCCGCCCAGAACGAGTCCATCCGGCTGCGGTCGGAGTGCGACGCGTACGTGGACGGCAAGCTCGCGGACTTCGAGGACCTCCTCGCGCACACGCTCAGGTCGGTCGGCAAGGGCCGTTCGCACCTGCGCGGGCCGGCCGTCGCGGGTGCCGCGGCGCCGTTCGACTACGGTTCCTGACGAACCAGCCCGGTCCGGGGTCGACTGAACGTGTGATTCACACTACGTCGGACAGGTGCGACCACCTGCGGATTTCACGCGCGGGGGCGTCGTCCCGTACCCTGGACCGGCTGGACGTGGTAGGTCCCCGCCGGCAAAACCCGAAATCATGACTGAGCATCGTCACGCGTCCACGCGTCCCACAGCATCCGGTCCCTGGGTCATCGACACCAGGGACATCGGCCGTCGCGCCGGACTGAGCCGACCCCTCGTGAGGTCGGTTCCCGGCGAAGGTGTGGGGCTGCTCGGGGTGATCGCGGTGCCCGAGGGCGGGGAAGTTGAGCTGGACCTCCTGATCGAATCGGTCGTGGAGGGCCTGCTCGTGTCGGGGACAGCGTTCGCCAAGGTCGAGGGTGAGTGCTCGAGGTGCCTCGAGCCGCTCACCGATGAGGTTGAAGTCCGGATCACGGAGCTCTACGCGTGGCCGGACAGCACCACGGACGAGACCACTGATGAAGACGAGGTCAGCCGGATCGTCAACGATCTGATCGACCTCGAGCCTGTGGTGCGGGACGCCATCGTTCTCGCGCTGCCGCAGGCACCGCTCTGCGAGCCGGACTGCAAGGGGCTTTGCTCCGAGTGTGGTGGCAGGTGGGCGGAGCTCGGGCCCGACCACGGGCATGAGACGATTGACCCTCGTTGGGCCGCGTTGCAAGAGCGGTTCAGCGATGACAACTCGGAGGAGAAGTAGTCGTGGCCGTCCCGAAGCGGAAGATGTCGCGTTCGAACACCCGTGCGCGCCGTTCCCAGTGGAAGACGTCTGCCGTGCACCTGGTGGCGTGCTCCAACAAGGCTTGCCGCCAGCCGAAGCCGCAGCACGTCGCCTGCCCGGCCTGTGGTCAGTACGCTGGCCGCCAGGTCGCTCAGCCGGCCTGATCTCCTCGGCGACGTAGTGGGGGGAAAGCCGCCGCGCGCACCGCAAGCGGACCGCGCGGACCTGCTCGAAGCGCTCGGCGTCCACCTGGACGCCGAGCTGCTCGTGCTGTCGCTCACCCACCGGTCTTACGCGTACGAGAACGGCGGCTTGCCGCCGAACGAGCGTCTCGAGTTCTTGGGAGACGCGGTGTTGGGGCTGGTCGTCACCGACCACCTCTACCGCACCCATCCCGACCTTCCCGAAGGTCAGCTCGCGAAGCTCCGTGCCAGCGTGGTCAACATGCACGCACTGGCCGGCGTGGCGCGTGATCTCGGTGACGGTGGGCTCGGTGCACACCTGTTGCTCGGTCGTGGCGAGGAGCTGACCGGCGGCAGGGACAAGGCAAGCATTCTCGCTGACGGCCTCGAAGCCGTCATCGGTGCGGTGTACCTGCAGTTCGGTATCGATACCGCACGAACGTTCGTTCACCGGCTGTTCGATCCGCTCTTGGCCAAAGCTCCGCTTTTGGGTGCTGGACTGGACTGGAAGACAAGCCTGCAGGAGCTCACCGCTCAAGCCAGCCTCGGCGTCCCGGAGTACCGCGTGGACGACCAGGGGCCGGACCACCGCAAGGAGTTCACCGCAACGGTGCTCGTCGGTGGCCAGCCTTACGGCAAGGGTGATGGGCGCACCAAGAAGGAAGCCGAGCAGAAAGCCGCCGAAGCGGCTTATCATGTTCTGTCGGAACGGGCCAAGGCCGAGCAGGAGTCGGCCAAGGCCAAGAACGGACAGAATGGCGCCTCGGTGACGCCAGGGATCTCCCCAACCGAGGAAGACTGAGACCGCAATGTATGCGACCAGGAACCGCACGAACCGCCGCACGCGCACCGCTCGCGGCCCGGTGAACACCTCCCGCAGCGGAGGAATCCAGGGACTTGTGCTGGTCAGGGACACGAGCCGCGCGGGGGTATGGGTGCTCAAGCCCACCAAGCCGCAGGCCGCCGTGATCGACGCACAGCCCGTCGACGAGGGCAAGTCCGAAGCCTGACGTGCCCGAGCTCCCAGAGGTCGAGGTAGTACGCCTCGGCCTTGAAGCCCACGTCGCCGGCCGGGTCATCTCCTCGGTAGAGGTGTTGCACCCACGCGCCATCCGCCGGCACGACATGGGCTCCGCGGACTTCTGCGCGCGCCTGGCAGGCCAGCCAATGGCCGCTGCCAGGCGCCGCGGCAAGTACCTCTGGGTGGAACTGGCTGACAAGGCCGCCATGCTCGCTCACCTGGGCATGAGCGGCCAAATGCTCGTCCAGCCCTCGTCGGCCCCCGACGAGAAGCATCTGCGCGTCCGTTTTCAGTTCGACGACGGCGGACCAGAGCTTCGTTTCGTCGACCAACGCACCTTCGGCGGCCTCGCGCTGGCCGAGCTGGTCGAGGTCGACGGCACCCTGGTTCCCGACTCGGTCGCGCACATCGCTCGCGACCCCATGGACCCTTTGTTCTCCCGTGATGCTGCCGTGCGCGCGTTGCGCCTGCGTCACACGGAGATCAAGCGTGCCCTGCTGGACCAGACCCTCGTGTCCGGCATCGGCAACATCTACGCCGACGAGGCCCTGTGGCGCGCGAAGCTGCACGGCACCCGCATGACGGACAAGCTCACGAAACCCAAGGCCGCCGAGCTGCTGGACCACGCCACCGACGTGATGCGTGAAGCGCTCGGGCAGGGCGGGACGTCGTTCGACGCTCTCTACGTCAACGTCAACGGGCAGTCCGGGTACTTCGACAGATCGCTGAGCGCGTACGGCCAGGAGAACAGGCCGTGCAAGCGGTGCGGTGCCGCGATCGTGCGTGAGCCGTTCATGAACAGGTCCTCGTACTCCTGCCCGCGTTGCCAGCCGCGCCCCAGGTTCTGACCGCACCGCGCGAGCGTTAGGCCGTCCTGTGCACGATGCGCTGCATTTTGCTGCGCGCGCAGGGATTTCAGGCCACGGTGGAGAACCGATGAGCGGAGGCCACCGCATGAAGATCGCCATCGCCCTTCTCACCGTCGTCCTCGCCGGTTGCACCGGTGGTGAACCGGGCGGTCCCACCGGTGCGCGAGCAACGACCACCGCCACCTCCGCGTCCTCTGCACAGAACGGGCAGAAGATGCCGAAGGTCGTGGAGATGCGGCTCGCCGAGGCGCGGGAGTTGCTGGAGCAGCAGGGATACCGAGTGGCGGAGGAGGATGAGACGGGCCGGCGCCGGGAGATCCTGGAGCCGATGAACTGGGTGGTCGTCTCCCAGTCGCCCGAGGCGGAGGCGGACGCGCCGAGCGGGACGCAGGTGTTGCTGAAGGTGCGCAAGCCGACCGACTCCTCCGCCGGGCAGGACCCTCCGGCCAAGGGGGTCGTGCCGAACGTGGTGTGCCTCGACCTGCAGAAGGCGCAGGACACCTTGCAGGCGGCGGGTTTCCCCCTGCTCGGCTCCGAGGACGCGACCGGGCAGGGCAGGCAGCAGTTGGCCGACCGGAACTGGGTCGTGGTGAGCCAGTCGGCGCCGGCGGGCAGCAGGCCCGACGTCAAGGTCAAGATCACGCTGGGCGCGGTGAAGTTCGGCGAGCCGACCGGTGGGTCCGGCTGCAAGAGCTGATTTCTGCCTGACAGCGGCCTCCCAGGTTCTGGCCTGGGAGGCCGTCTCATTAGCGGAATAGACAGTACTGCGCACTGCGTAGTACTGTCCACGGCGCAACAGTGACACTCCTTAAAGGCGGAGTTCGTTTGGTGATCAAAATGGGCTTCGCCGATTTCGACCACCAAGCCGAGGTGGGAGGGGCCATGGACACCAGTCAACTGCTCAAAGGGGTGCTGGACCTGGCCGTGCTTGCGGTTCTGCGCAAGGACGACGGGTACGGGTACGACGTGGTGCGCAGACTGCGCGCCGGGGGATTGGACGAAGTGGGCGACGCGTCGGTGTACGGCACGCTTCGGCGGCTCTACAACGCGGGGATGCTGACCTCGTACGTGGTGCCCAGTGAAGAGGGGCCGCACCGCAAGTACTACAGCATCAACGAGACCGGGCGGGCGCGCCTGGCTGAGTCGAGGGAGACGTGGAGGTCGTTCGCCAGCACGCTGGACGGCCTGCTCGAGGAGGTCGCAGCATGAACACGCAAGCGCTTGGTGTCGAGTACTACCTGACCGGGATGCGCGCCGCCCTCGACGACCTGCCGCCCAACGAGGTCGCCGAGATCATGGAGGACGTCGAGGCGCACATCGCCGAGCTGTCGTCCGAGATCGGTGAGAACGAGACCTTGGAGCAGCGCCTCGGGCCGCCCGAGCAGTACGCGCAGGAGCTCCGGCAGGCCGCCGGGTACCCGGCGCGGACCGAGCGGTTGCCGGTCACGACCAAGAACCAGCTGCTGACCCGGCCTCGGGTCGCGGCGTGGGGATTGGTGGCGGCCACCGGCATCACGTTGCTCGCGGGGGCGGCTGCGTTGCGGGAACCCGCGGTTCTGCTCCTGCCCGCGGTGATCCTCGTGTTGAGCCTGGCTCTCGTGAACGACCGCGGGCCCGTGCAGCAGCAGATCATGAACCTGCCGGAGACGGTCCGGCTCAAGAAGTGGCTGACGCCTGAGGCGGGCACGCCGGCCGAGCGGGCGATCACCTATCTCAAGTCGTTGCAGCCCGCCTGGTGGCTGGTGCGGGCCGGGTTGCTCGGTCTTGGTGCCGTGCTGCTCGCCGGTCGCGACATCCTCGGGTTCCTCGCGATCGCCGCCGTCGCGGTGGTGTCGGTGTTCGCCGGACCGCGCGCCAAGGTCGACCGGCGCTGGCTGTGGTTCAGCCTGCCGGCCTCGGCGCTGGCGGTGGGGCTGCTGTTCCAGGTGATCGACGTGACGGCGGGGCAGCTCGGGTACAACGCGTCGCGGTCTTCGTACTCGGGGCCTGTCCTCGAGACGTACGAGAACATCTACGCGTACGACGAGAACGGCAAGCTGCTCACGAACGTGCTGCTGTACGACCAGGACGGCAGGCCGATCAACGCGCGAGAGGGCTACACCGGCTGCTATGCGCCCGACAACGGTCCTGAGCCGGTCATTCCCGCTAACCGTTATCCGCGGCCGAAGGTCGGCTACGAAAACGGTCGCTGTTACACAGTGGAACCGAGCGTGACCGCTCCGTCATCAACGTCGAGCACGGCACCGCCGAGTTCTGGAAGCGCGACTCCGAGCTCGGTGTCACCTACTTCCGTGTCACCCAGCAAGTAATCGAAGGAGCGGGACCCGTCGGGGGGTCCCGCTCCTACTTGTTCTGCTGTGGCTCAGCCAGGTGGCGCAAAACCGGCATGGCCGAGCGCAGGTGTTCTCTGTCTTCTGGCGAAAGTTCGGACATTCTTTCACTCAATAGTTCGGCTTCGCCGTGAGCGAGCGACAGGATCGTCTCGCGGCCGACTTCGGTGAGCACGACTATCGTCGCTCTGCCGTCGGCCGCGTCAGGCTCTCTTCGGACGAGGCCGGTGGACTCCAAGCTGGTCACGACGGTTGTAGCGGTCGGCTGAGAACACAGCGCGCGCACGGCGATCTCGCCGATCCGCATCGGGCCGTGGGCGCTCAGTTCTGACAGCACCAATAACTGGGTGGGTTGCAAACGACGGGCCGGAGCGGCCTGCCGAAGACTTCGCACCAGCCGGTGCACGGCCACCACGAGTTGAAGTGCCTCGTGGTTGGTGACGGTGGTGGGCATCGTTTCTCCGCGCGCATGTGATTGTCCGAATTCGGACACGAACCCTGGCACTTTCCCTCATTCACGCTCCGCGCGCTATCCGCCAACTGCCGATAACCCATTCGGCCGTTGTGGTGACGCGGGGTGTCACGGCACGCGTCCGACACACTTAAATGTGCTGGTAAACGGCGTAAAAAGCGCAGCGAAGCTCACTCGAACGGGCGCCGGGCTGAAGCATGATTCAACGAGACAGATCTGCTGTCAGAACTGTGGGAAGGCGCACTCGTGTGACCGTGTGGCGCAGTGCGTACCCCCGAACGGTCCACCTCCGGCCAGGGCAGACTGGTCCGGTGAGTCCGAAATCCAGACGTGGCGAGCTCCGCATCCACCTCGGCGCCGCTCCCGGTGTCGGCAAGACGTTCGCCATGCTCGGTGAGGCGCACCGCCGGCGGGAACGCGGCACGGACGTGGTCATCGGATTCGTCGAGACCCATGGTCGTGCGAAGACCGCTGAGCTGGCCGAAGGCCTGGAAATCGTCGCGCGCAGGCACTCCGCGCACCGGGGCGCCGAACTCACCGAGATGGACGTCGACGCCGTGCTGGCCCGTGCGCCGCAGGTCGCCGTCGTCGACGAGTTGGCGCACACGAACGCACCTGGATCTCGTAACGCAAAACGGTGGCAGGACGTCGAGGAACTCCTCGAAGCCGGGATTGATGTGCTGTCCACGGTCAACATCCAGCACCTGGAATCGCTGAACGACGTCGTCCACCGCATAACGGGCGTACCGCAGAAGGAAACGGTGCCGGACGAGGTCGTGCGCAAAGCGAACCAGATTCAGCTCGTCGACCTCACTCCGGAGGCTCTGCGCCGCAGGCTCGCCCACGGTGACGTCTACGCGGCGAACAAGATCGACGCCGCGCTCGGCAACTACTTCCGCGTCGGAAACCTCACGGCGTTGCGCGAGCTCGCGTTGCTCTGGGTGGCCGATCAGGTCGACGTCGCGTTGCTGCGCTACCGGACCGAACAACAGATCACCGACACGTGGGAGACACGCGAACGGGTCGTCGTCGCCATCACTGGTGGCACGGAGAGCGAGACGCTCATCCGTCGCGCGCGTCGCATCGCCACGCGCGCGGGTGGCGACTTCCTCGTCGTGCACGTGCTTCGCGGCGATGGCCTCGCGGGCGCTGATCCGCACTCACTGCAGAAGTACCGCAAGCTCGCCGAAGACGTCGGTGCCACGTTCCACACCGTTGTCGGTGATGACGTGCCAACGGCGTTGCTGGAGTTCTCACGTGGCGTCAACGCCACACAGCTCGTGGTCGGCACCTCGCGCCGTTCGCGGTTCGCGCGCGTGTTCTCGGCGGGTATCGGCTCCACGGTGGTGCAGGAGTCCGGCCCGATCGACGTCCACATGGTCACGCATCCGGCGACGACCAGCGGCTGGCGGGCCCGGCTCACCGGTAGTCCGCTGAAGCCGAGCCGGCTCGCGTGGGGATGGGTCCTCGCAGCGGCCGGTCCCGCGCTGGTCACCGCGGCCGGGGCGTCATTGCGCGGCGGCCTGAACTTCTCCACGAACGTCATCGGCTACCTGCTGGTCACGCTCGTCGTGGCGATCGTCGGCGGGCTCGGTCCCGCGATCACCGCCGCGCTGATCAGCGCGTTACTGCTGAACTTCTTCTTCACCGAGCCCTTCTACACGTTCACCATCGACGCGCAGCAGAACGTGCTCACCTTCTTCGCGATGATCATCGTGGGCGTCTCCACGGCGTTGGTGGTGGACCACGCCGCGCGCCGTGCGACCCAGGCAGCACGCGCTCGCACCGAGGCCACGCTCCTCGCCTCGTACGCGCGCACCGTGCTGACGAACCCGCAACCACTCGCACGGCTGTTGGAGAAGGTGAAGGAGAACTTCGGCCTCACGTCCGTCGCGCTGCTGGAACGCGTCGACGGTTCCTGGGAACGCGTCGCGTGCGTCGGCATCGGCCCGTGCGATGAGCCCGACGACGCGGATGTCGACATTGCCGTGACCCCGGACGTGCACCTCGCACTGCGCGGCCGTTCGCTGCCCGCGTCCGACCGTCGAGTCCTGGAAGCGGCCGCGGGCCAGGCGTTGCTCGCGCTCAGGCAGCAGCGCATGGCCGAGCAGACCCTCGAAGCCCAGCGCCAGGCCTCCCGCACCGAACTGCGGACCGCGCTGCTCTCGGCCGTCGGCCACGACCTCCGCACGCCGCTGACCTCGATCAAGGCGTCCGTCGGCTCGTTGCGCGACCCGGAACTGACGCTGTCGGACACCGACACCGCCGAGCTGCTGGAGGCGGTCGAGGAGTCGGCGGACCGCCTGACCGGCCTCGTCGACAACCTGCTCGACTCCTCCCGCCTCGCCACCGGCGCCGTGGAGCCGCAGTTCCGCGCCGTCGACTACTACGAGGCCGTCGCACGAGCACTCGTCGGCCAGACCGGCGACATCGAGGTCGACGTCCCGGAGTCGCTGCCACCCGTGCGCGCCGACGTGGGCCTGCTCGAACGCGTGATCGCGAACGTCGTCGGCAACGCCCTGCGCTACGCCGGTGCCGTGGCGTTGCGCGCCTCCGCTCACGGCTCCGAGGTGGAGCTGCGCGTCGTCGACCACGGCCGCGGCCTGCCCAGCGGCACCGCGGACCAGGTCTTCGCGCCGTTCCAGCGCCTCGGCGACCGGACGCCGGGTGGCGTTGGTCTCGGTCTGAGCGTGGCGAAGGGCTTCACCGAGGCCATGGGAGGCACGATCACCATGGAGGACACACCCGGTGGCGGCCTCACCGTGGTGATCTCACTCCCCACCGAGGAGAGGGTCGCGTGACAAAAGTACTGGTGGTCGACGACGAGCCGCAGATCGTGCGCGCCCTGCGGATCAACCTCTCGGCCAGGGGCTACGAGGTCCTCACGGCCCCCGACGGCGCCACGGCCCTCCGCCTGGCGGCGGACGGCAAGCCGGACGTCGTGGTCCTCGACCTCGGCCTGCCCGACATGGACGGCACCGACGTCATCGCGGGCCTGCGCGGCTGGACCACCCTGCCGATCATCGTCCTGTCCGCCCGCACCGACTCGTCCGACAAGGTGGACGCCCTGGACGCCGGCGCCGACGACTACGTGACGAAGCCGTTCGGCATGGACGAGCTGCTGGCCCGGCTCAGGGCCGCCGTCCGCCGCTCGGCCGCAGCAGGCCCCGAGGACGAGCCGATCGTGCAGACCGCGTCGTTCACCGTCGACCTGGCGGCGAAGCGCGTGCTCAAGGACGGCGCCGAGGTGCACCTCACGCCGACCGAGTGGGGCCTGCTGGAGGTGCTGGCGCGCAACGCGGGCAAGCTCGTCGCGCAGAAGCAGCTGCTGCGGGACGTGTGGGGGCCCGCGTACGAGAAGGAGACGCATTACCTGCGGGTGTACCTGGCCCAGTTGCGGCGGAAGCTGGAGCCGGAGCCCGCTCGGCCGCGGCACCTGCTGACCGAGCCGGGCATGGGGTACCGGTTCGAGCTGTGACCGACGAACAAGCTCTCGCGGCTGGTTTCGCATGACCGGGTGCGCCGCTGCTCTCGCGTCCGAACGCGGCTGCCGTATGGGCCGCGTTCGGACGCGTCGGACTCCTGTGCGCGCGGCGTTGGCACACGAACCGGCCGCGGCGTTGCCCAGGGCGGTGCTGCTGACTTCTGGCCGTGTCTGTGCGAACGGACGAGGCCCTAACGCACGTGCTGTCTGCCGATGCCGCGAGCGTCGCGGTGGGTCTGCTGGTCAGGATCGTGAGTTGTCCACAGATCGCCCAGCGGTGGGTTGACAGGCGGTTTTCGCAGATAGGGTGGCTCTAGTTGGCCGGTCTGCCCCTTGGGAGGGCGGGGCCTTGCCACAGCGCGATTTCGAACGTCGGCTACCTGAGCCCGCTCGGGGGAGTCAGGGCTTCGGGTCCGGCGTGCCGGTGCTCGACGACGAGGACGACGGCGGTGCGGTGGGCGACTCCGAAGAAGGAGGAGTCGACGACGGCGGCTCCGTCTCGGACGGCGGCGTGCTCTGCGTCTCGGTCTGCGTCGGCTGGGCCGGGTCGGTCGTCAGCTGCGGCTGGTCCGGCGTGCCCGGCTTCGGCTGGTCCTGCGGGCGCGCGGCCTGCTTGCGGTCCGGTGCGGACGCCGGCTTCGGCGCGCCGGAGGACACGGTGACCACGACGGTGCTGGTGCTGCCGTCCGGCGCGACGCTCGTGATGGTCTGCACGACGTCTGCCGACGTGCGTTCCGGAGCCGCCTCGCGGCCGGAGGCGGCCAGCATGGACGCCACGGTGGCGAACAGCGTCGCCACGACCACGCCGCCCGCAGCCAGCATCACTGCCGTTCCCATGCGCTTCTTGGGCTGGGCCTGCTCGGTCGGTGACTGCGGATGATCTTCCTCGAACACCACTCGCTCCTCGGGGGAAACCCGGTCGGATGGACTTGTGTTCGAGTTATCGGCGGAAACACACCAAAGCCTCAGCAGAGCCACACCTTCGTGTAGCTCTGCGTTACGGAGCGGTGACTGGCGTAACCCTAAGGGGCCGTCGTCGTTGTCGTCGCACCCGTTGTGGTGGTGGTCGTCTTGTCCGGCGGCGTCGTCGTCGTGACCTCGGGGGGCGTGGTCGTCGTGGGGTTCGACGTGACCACCGGTGGCGGGTCGTCCGTCGTGACCGTCGTCGTGGTGCCGTCGGCGCGCGTGATGGTCGTGACCCGCGTCTGCTTCTTCGTCGTCGTGGTGGTCGCCGAGGTGGTGGTCACGGCTGCCGACGACGTCTGCTCGACGGTCGAGGTCGGTGCGGAGGTCGGCACGATGCTCAGGGCGTCGCGCACGGCCTCCTTGCGCGGCGGCTGGGTCGCCGGGGACTCGTTCGCGGTGTCGGAGCCCGCGGCGAGGGAGGCGACGGCGGCGAAGACGGTCGCCAGCACGACGCCTGAGGCGGCTAGGACGATCTGCGGTGCACCTCGGAAGAAGCGCGAGCGCGAGTCCGGTTCCGGGCTCTCGTACACGAAGTTTCCCCTGCTCGAAACGGTCAGCGGCCGAAGTTCTGGGTCCAGTAGTTGCCGCGGGTGTCCAGGCCCACGCCCATCGTGGTGAAGCTGCAGTTCTCGATGTTCTCGCGGTGGCCGGTGGACTTCATCCAGCCGTCGACGACGGCGGCGGCGTTGGGATAGCCCATCGCGATGTTCTCGCCGCCCGGCTTCGGGTAGCCGGCCTCGCGCATGCGGACGTCGAACGTCCTGCCGTCCTGCGAGGTGTGCGAGAAGTACTTCTTGGTCGCCATGTCCGTGCTGTGGGCCTGCGCGGCGGTCGTGATGCGGTCGTCGATCACGAGGGCCTTGCAACCTGCTGCGGCACGGGCGTCGTTCACGAGCGCGAGCACGGCCTGCTCCGGCGTCTGGCCGGTGGGCTGCTGCGTCTGGGCGGGCGGCTTCGGCGCCTCGGGGGGTGGCGTCGTGGTGGACGGGGCCGCCGGCGTCGAAGGTGTGGAAGAAGGCGTCTCGGTCGTCGCCGAGGTGGCGGGCACCGAGGAGGACGTCTGGGGTGCCGGGGCGCCGGTGTCGGCGTTACCGCCGTCGGACGGCTGTCTGTTGCCGTTGGGTGCGGCGGCGTTGCCCGTTCCGAACTGGTTCGCTGCGTCGGTGGTCTCCTGCTGTGCGGCGTTGGTGAAGCTGATGCCGAGAGGAGAAGTGCCGGTGACGGCGAGGCCGCCGATACCGGTTGCACCGATCAGCAGGCCGAGTAAGAGGCTGCGGGCACTCACGGGTCGGGACCGTACCACTAATGGGTGACAACCTCAGGGTGCGTCTTCAGTCACCTGGCGTGACTACGCAACCATTCGGCGGTGGACGTGCGACTAAACGCGTGGGTGCGTGGACGGGTTCAGGGCGTTGGTTTCCGCTGGTGGACGCGAGCCAGGGCGCTAGAACTGGGCCTGGTCGGAAGTGCTTCGAACAGGCCGGACGGCCGGGTCGAGGTCGTTGCCGAGGGTTCGCGCGAGAAGTGTGAACAACTGCTGAAAGCTCTCCGTTCGGGTGAAACCCCCGGACACGTCGAATCTGTGGGTGAGCAGTGGTCTGATGCCAGGGGCGACCTGACCGGGTTCGTCGAGCGCTGAACCGTTCCCCGAGAGCCGGCGTAGTAGGAGATCGTGGACTCCTCAGAAGACGTCCTCATCCAGCTGTACGACCGCTGGAGAGGCCCGCTGCTGCACTACGTGCTGCGGCTGGTCGACGGCGACTACCAGCAGGCAGAGGACGTCGTGCAGGAGACCCTGCTCCGCGCGTGGCGCAACCACGAGGACCTGAAACCGGACGACGCGGCACCGTGGCTCTACACGGTCGCCAAGAACCTGGTGATCTCCGGTTACCGCCGCCGCAACGCACGCGCGACCGAGGTGCCGCTCGAACCGGTGGACCTCCCGCCGGTCAGCGACCAGGTCGAACACGTGCTGCAGACGTGGCAGATCGCGTCGGCGCTGCGGGCGCTCACGCCCGAGCACCGGACGGTCGTCATAGAGCTGTACTACCGCCGCCGCACCGTCGCGGAGGCAGCCAAGACGCTCGGCATCCCGCCGGGCACCGTCAAGTCGCGCTGTTTCTACGCACTGCGGGCGCTGCGCGACGCACTGGAGGAGAGAGGGGTGACCGAGGCGTGAGCTGCCAGCACACCGTCGACGTCGGCGCCTACCTCTTCGGCTCGCTCGACCTCAAGGAACGAGCCGCGTTCGAACGTCATCTCGGCGACTGCGACTGCTGTCAGGCCGAGATGCTGCGGCTGGCCCCGTTGCCGGGGCTGCTCGGCCGCCTGACCCTGGAGGACGTCGAGAATCTCGACGAGATCCCCGTCTGCCCGCCCGAGCCGAAGCACGACCAGCGCCGCGTGCTGATCGCGTGCGCGGCCGTGCTGGTTCTGCTCGCGCTGGCCGGGGGCAGTTTCCTCCTGCGGCAGACACCGGCGCGGCCCTCCGCGGCGCCGACCTCGTCGAGCAGTCAACCGCCGACGCCGGTCTGGGCGGCCAAGGACGCTGCCACCGGCGTGAACGGCGAGGTCTCGATGGTGTCGAAGACCTGGGGCACCGAGATGTGGTTCAAGCTCGGCGAGGTCAGGCCGGGTGCGCGCTGCAAGGTCATCGTGTTCGACCGGCAGGGCCAGCGCGAGGTCGGCGGCTGGTGGGGTTCCGATCATGCGCCTGACGAGCGGATTCCCGGTTCCACGTCGTTCCGGGTCGACCAGATCGAACGCATGGAGGTCTCGGACGAGAAAGGGCTGCTGGTCACTCTGCGTCCCTAGCGCTGTGATCGCCGACCTCCGCCGCACCTTCCACTGCTCAGCCCGGCACCGCGAGGCGCCCGTCCGAACAGCGGAATGCGGGGCGAAGGCCGACGATCACAGCGCGTGGACGCGCAGGTCAACCCACGCCTCCCGCACCACCCGCAAGCGCTTGGGTACTCTGCCCCGCGTGCATCTCAAGAGCCTGACGCTGAAGGGCTTCAAGTCCTTCGCCTCGGCTACCACGCTGCGCTTCGAGCCCGGCATCACCTGCGTGGTCGGCCCCAACGGGTCCGGCAAGTCCAACGTGCTCGACGCGCTGCGCTGGGTGATGGGCACGCAGGGCGCCAAGGACCTGCGCGGCGGCAAGATGGAGGACGTCATCTTCGCCGGCACGTCCGGCCGCGCGCCGCTCGGCCGCGCCGAGGTGACGCTGACGATCGACAACGCCGACGGCATGCTGCCGATCGAGTACACCGAGGTGTCGATCACCCGCCGCATGTTCCGCGAGGGCGCCACCGAGTACGAGATCAACGGCAACTCGTGCCGCCTGATGGACATCCAGGAGTTGCTTTCGGACTCCGGCATCGGCCGCGAGATGCACGTGATCGTCGGTCAGGGTCAGCTCGCCGCGATCCTCGAGTCCAAACCGGAGGAACGGCGCGCGTTCATCGAAGAGGCCGCCGGCGTTCTGAAGCACCGCAAGCGCAAGGAAAAGGCGCTGCGCAAGCTGGAGGCGATGCAGGCGAACCTGACGCGCCTCACCGACCTCACAGCGGAACTGCGCCGCCAGCTCAAGCCGCTCGGCAAGCAGGCCGAGATCGCCCGCCGCGCGCAGGTCGTCCAGTCCGAGCTGCGGGACAGCAAGCTCCGCCTGCTCGCCGACGACCTGGTGACGCAGCGCGAGGCCATCGCGCAGGAGGAGCACGACGAGGCGAAGGCCCGCGCGCGCCGCGCCGAGGTCGAGAAGTCGTTGCAGGCGGCGCAGTACCAGCAGAACGAGCTGGAGGAGCGGGTCGCCGCCGACTCGCCGAAGCTGCAGGCCGCGCAGGACACCTGGTACCGGCTGTCCGCTTTGGAGGAACGCCTCCGCGGCACGGTCAGGCTCGCCGCCGAACGCGCCCGCCACCTGTCCGCCGACGTGGACGCGCCGTCGCGCGGACGTGACCCGGACGACCTCGACCGCGAGGCCGAGGAGACCGCCGAGATGGAGCTGGAGCTCCAGGAAGGCGTGACCGAGGCCCGCATCGCGCTGGCCGAGGCCGTCGAGACGCGCGCCGAGTTGGAGCGCATGGTCTCGCAGGCGGAGAAGGCGCACATCGCCGCCGTCCGCGCGATCGCCGACCGCCGCGAAGGCCTCGCCCGCCTGTCCGGTCAGGTGGAAGCGTTGCGCAGCAAGACGAGCGCGACCGCCGAAGAGATCGAACGTCTGTCCATCACGCTGTCCGAGGCGTCCGAACGCGTCGAGTACGCGTCGATGGAACTGGCCGAGGCACGCGAGATCACCGGCACCGAGGACGAGGACGACCACGGCCTCGACGAACGCCACCGCCAGGCCGCGCAGGCCAACGACGCGGCCAGGCAGCGCGTCGAGGAGCTGGTCAAGGCCGAACGCACCGCGGAACGCGACATCGCGTCGTGGCGCGCCCGCGTCGACGCTCTCTCGCTGGGCCTCACGCGCAAGGACGGTGCGGGCGCGCTGCTCGCGTCGGACGTGCCGGGCCTGCTGGGTTCCGTCGCCGCGTTGCTGACCGTCGAACCCGGCTACGAGGTCGCGCTGGCCGCCGCGCTCGGCCCGATCGCCGACGCCGTCGCGGTGTCGTCCGGTGCCGGCGCGCTCGCGGCCCTGAAGCTGTTGAAGGAGAAGGACGGCGGCCGCGCCGGCGTCCTGATCGGCTCCCACGGGTCCGCTGTGGACACCAGTCAGTGGGGCCACCTGCCGCACGGCGCGCGGTGGGCGATCGACGTCGTGCACGCGCCCGAGGCGTTGCGCCCGGCGCTGGCTCGCGCGCTGGATCGTCTTGCCGTGGTGGAAGACCTGGACACCGCGGCCGGGTTCCACGGCCGTGCGGTGACCCGCGAGGGCGACCTCTTCGGCACGGACTGGGCCGTCGGTGGCTCGGGCGCCCAGGGCCAGAGCGTCATCGAGGTGCAGGCCGCCGTCGACGAGGCGCAGGAGCAGCTCGCGACCGCGGAACGGGCGCTGGAGCACGCAACGGCTGCACTCGAAGGCGCTCGTGCCGAGCAGCAGGCCCGCCGCAAGGTGCTCGACGCGGTGAAGGAGGCCGTGCAGGAGGCCAAGGTCCGGCAGGCCCGCTCCGGCGAGCGGCTGAACCGGATGGCCACGGCCGTGCGGTCCGCGGAGGCCGAGGTCAGCCGCATCTCCGAGCAGCGCGCCAAGGTCGAGCGGTCGCGCGAGGAAGCCCTGATGAAGCTCGCCGAGCTCGAAGAGCGGCTGCTGATGGCCGAGGAGGAGCAGACCCTCGACGACGAGCCGGACACCGACCAGCGCGACGCGCTGGCCGCGGAGCTCGCTCAGGCCCGCCAGGCCGAGATGGACGCCCGCCTGGTGCAGCGCACCGCGGAAGAGCGCGCACGGGCGTTGCAGGGCAAAGCAGAGGGCCTGCGCCGTGCCGCCCGCGCCGAGCGCGAGGCCCGCGAACGCCACGCCCGCGCCACCCAGCACCGCGCCCGTGGCGCCGTGGTCGCGAAGGCCGTCGTCCGCGCCGGCGAGCAGGCGCTGGAACGCATCGAGATCTCGCTGGCCCGTGCCGCCCGTGAGCGCGACCAGGCCCAGGAGCGCCGTTCGCAGCACGAGCTCCTGCTGACCCAGGTGCGCAACCTGGTGCGCGAGATGTCCGGTGAGCTGGAGAAGCTCGTCGACGCCGTGCACCGCGACGAGGTGCTGCGCGCCGAGCAGCGCATGCGCATCGAGCAGCTGGAGACCAAGATCGCCGAGGACTTCGGCATCGGTCTCGAAGACCTGACCAACGAGTACGGCCCCGACGTCATGGTGCCCGCGTCGGCCGCCGAGATGGCCGAGTACCAGGCAGCCAAGGAACGCGGCGAGCAGGTCTCCGAGCCGCAGCCGATGCCGTACGACCGCGACACCCAGGTCCGCCGCGCCAAGCGCGCCGAGCGCGACATGTCGTTGCTGGGCAAGGTGAACCCGCTCGCGCTGGAGGAGTTCGCCGCGCTGGAGGAGCGCTACAAGTTCCTCTCCACGCAGCTCGAGGACATCAAGGACACCCGCCGCGACCTGCTCACGGTCGTGAAGGAGGTCGACGACAAGATCCTCGAGGTCTTCTCGCTGGCCTACGAGGACGTGGCGCGCGAGTTCGAGATCGTCTTCAAGGTCCTGTTCCCCGGCGGCGAGGGCCGCCTGGTGCTGACCGAGCCCGGCGACATGCTGACGACCGGCATCGAGCTGGAGGCCCGCCCGCCCGGCAAGAAGGTCAAGCGCCTGTCGCTGCTCTCCGGTGGCGAGAAGTCGCTGGCCGCGGTCGCGATGCTGGTCGCGATCTTCCGCGCCCGCCCCTCACCGTTCTACGTGATGGACGAGGTCGAGGCCGCGCTGGACGACACGAACCTGCACCGGCTGATCGGCCTGTTCGAGCAGCTGCGGGAACGGTCGCAGCTGCTGATCATCACGCACCAGAAGCCGACCATGGAGATCGCGGACGCGCTGTACGGCGTCTCGATGCGCGGTGACGGCATCTCGCAGGTGATCTCGCAGCGGCTGCGCACGACCGGCGACGAGCCCGCGCGTGCGGCGGCGCCCGCCGCGCAGCCCGTGGAGCCCGCTGAGGCCGTGGAACCGTCGCCCGAACCTGCGGAGGCAGAGGCCTGAGAGGGCGGCCGGAGCGGTGCCTGGGGGGCTTGAACCAGCCCCGGCCGCGGCCTCTGCGCGAGCTGCGCCAGCGCGGCGACCTTCCTCTGGACGAGGAGAGGTCCCCCTAGCGCCGTGCGGACGCAGCCCGGCGCCTGAAGGGGTGAGATCCCCCGGTTCCCACCTCACCACTCCAGGTGCGCAGCGCAACTCTGCCCGACGAACCTTGTGGAAACCTTGTATCGCCAGGTCAGGCACTCGTTTCGGCAGCGTTCGCCTGGGTCCGGGCGGTAGTCGCTCAGGCGCCGCGGGAGTCCAGCCTGGCGGCCTGTTCCGGAGTGGGCGCGGTGCCGCCGAGGTGCGCCGGCGTCCACCAGGTACCGGGCTCGTTCGGGTAGGAGGCCTGCGCGGTGTCCAGCAGGTCCTGCATCCGCTTGCGCAGCACGTCGTCGCCCGAGTCGCCGGGGGAGGGCTCGAACGGCTCGCCGATGAGGATGGTGACGGGGATGTGCCGCTGGGTCAGGTCCTTGGGACGGCCCTTGGTCCACAGGCGCTGGGTGCCCCACAGCGCGACGGGGATGATCGGAACGCCGGCCTCGTGCGCCAGGCGGTTCGCGCCGGACTTGATGTCCTTGACCGTGAACGAACGGCTGATCGTGGCCTCGGGGAAGATCCCGACGACCTCGCCGGTGCGGAGCGCGGACAGGGCCTGCTGGTAGGAGGCCTGGCCCGCGCTCCGGTCGACGGGGATGTGGTGCATGCCGCGCATGAGCGGGCCTGCGATCTTGTTGGCGAAGATCTCGTGCTTCGCCATGAATCGCGTGAGGCGCCCCGAGGGATGCGCGCCATAGCCCGCGAAGATGAAGTCGAGGTAGCTGACGTGGTTCGACGCCAGCACCGCCCCACCCGTGCGGGGAACGTGGTGCGCCCCCTCGACGGTGAGCCGCAGATCGAGCACCTTGAACATGAGCTTCGCTGCGGCGATCACCGGGGGATATACGCGATCCGACATACTTCCGAACGGTAGCCGTTAAGAGCTACTGACCGGTAGCGGCCCCTTCGTGTTCTCGCATGATCTTTGGCACGCCCGCCAGATCCTCGTCGTTGCACAGCAGCTTGAGGTCGTAGTACGGGTTGCCGTGGGTGTCGTCGTAGTCGAGATGCACTGCGATCACGTCCACGGGTTCGCCCAGCCAGTCCTGGGTCTGCCGCAACCAGGCGGCAGCGCGTTCCAGAGCTGACGGAAGATCATCGTCTCGGAATTCGACCGGCCGATACGGAACACCCTGGACACCGTCCCGGTTGTTCGGCGGCAAGGGCAGGTCGACGGCCACCCCGGATTCGTTGAGATCGAGTTGGATCGTTTCCTCACTCACTGTAGAAGAGTCCCCCACCCTCACCTGCCCTGCAAGCCCGAATCTGCGTGTCGCGCCTACGACGTGGGTGTTCGTGACACGGCATACCAGCGCCGCGGAGCCCACCGGTGTGAGTGATGTCTCGTGCTTCATGTACCGCGCTTCAAGAACGCGATGTCGCGCTTGACCTTGGTGATCCGGTCGTGCGTGGGCATGAGCACCCGCGACAGCGCCGTCAGCAGCTGCTCCAGGTCCTCGGCCGCTCCCGCGGCGTCACCGGCCGAATAGCGCAGGCCGGCCAGCAGCTGCCGGGTCTCCAGGACGTCGTCGTGCTCGGGACCCAGCACCCGGACCTGGTCGCGCAGCAGGGGCTCGCAGACCTCGACGGCCTTGCCGAACTGCTTCGCCGTGCCCAGCACCCGCGCCAGGTTCAGCCGGACGGTGAGGGTCCGGGGGTCGTCCGCACCCGCCGTCCGGGTGTAGTCCCGCGCGAGCGCCCTGAACTCGGCGGCCGCTCCCCTGAAGTCGCCCGCGTGGGCCCTGGCCTGCGCCTGAGCGTCCCTGGCGGTCAGCTCTCCGAGTTCTCCGACGGACGACATCCGCGCGATTTTACAGAGCAACGCGTTCGTGACCTGGCACCGGTGAAAACTCCCTCGCTTCGAACGGCCGTGCGAGTGACCATTCCTCCTATGTACGACATCCGTTTCGCCGAACCTGGCGACCTCGGCGCCACGATGGCGCTGCTGGTCCGGCTCCAGGCCGACAAGGCGCACCACATCGGGTACCTCGGTGAGACAGTCGAAGAGCTCCGCGCGGAGCTCGGCGAGTTCGAGCCCAGCTGGGCGGACTGCACGGTGGTGGCCGTCGACGCCGACGACAACATCACCGGCATGCTCAGCGTGGAGATCGATGCCGAGCTCGGCCGCGCGTGGCTGCACGGCCCGTTCGTCGACGTACCGGTCAACCACCCCGCGGGCAGCCGCATCTGGGACCAGACCGCCGACGCGATGTTCCGGCGCGCCACCGAGCTCCTCACCGGCATCACCGACCTCGAGCTCTACGGGCACACCGCCCACCGGCGATTGGCGGCGTTCGCCGAACGGCACGCCTTCAGCGCCGGCAAGGCGAGTGCCATCCACGTCCTCGACAACGGGGATCTGCGCACGTTGCTGCTCAGGGACGCCAAGTGTCCCAGCGAACGTGAGATGCGCGTCCTCCCGACAGACCGGTTCGTGCACGAGGCCGTCGCGGTCCTGCACGAACGATGTTTTCCGCACACGTACCTGTCCGGCAAACAACTCGTCGAGTCCGATCCGGCCAAACGCACGGTCGTCGTCGCCATGGACGGTCAACGCGTGCTCGGCTACGCCGCGGGCAAAGCCCAGCCCGAGGAGTACTACGTCGACTTCGTGGCCGTCGAGCCCGACGTCCGCGGTCAGGGCGTGGGCGCCGCCCTCGTCACCGAACTGCTGTGGAAGCTCGCGGCGGAACACGGCGCCAGGCCGCAGGCCGCCGCGTCCATCTACGCGGGCAACGAGTCGTCGCAGAACATGTTCGCCCGCCTAGGATTCCGCCTTCACATCGAGCTCGTCTCGTACCGCCACCCGGCGTGATTTGCCCCAAGAAGAATGACGGAGTGACAGCAACCCACCCACGAGCAAGGTGACCGCCACCCCCAGGGGCGTGTTCCACCAGCCGGTCAGGGACTTCAGGTCGGCCGTCGCCTTCCCGAAGTTGATCGTCGGCGTGCTGCCGGCGAACTTGACCCCGAGAATCACGAAACCGACGACCAGCACCGTCGACACGAACGCGATGATCGCGTCCGCCTGCGTGACGCGCTTGAAGATCAGGCCGAGGAGGAAGGCCCCGAGCAGCGCGCCGTAGGTGTAGCCGGCGATGCCGAGCGCCTGCACCACGATCGGATCCGCCGTGGTCTTGTTCGAGGAGGCGAACATGCCCGCGCAGACGATCAGCAGACCCGCCCACGCGAGGGTCCAGATCCGGCCGTGGCGCAGGCGTTCCTCGTCGGTCATCGGGGTCTTGCGGATGCGTTCGTAGACGTCGGTGACCGTGCTGGAGGCCAGGGCGCCCAGCGACGAGGACAGCGCGGCGGCGAGGATGCCGGCGATCACGAAGCCGGACAGGCCCGACGGCAGCGAGTTGACGATGAAGTACCCGAAGAGCTCGTCCTTGTTGCCGAGCTTCAGGTCCTTCACCGGGTCCACGCCGTTGTAGAACGCCCACAGCATCACGCCGATGAACAAGAAGAACGCGAACTGCAGGAACACCACGAAACCGGAGGCGATCAACGCCTTCTGCGCGGACTTCACGTCCTTGGTGGACATGAGCCGCTGCACGATCAGCTGGTCCGCGCCGTGCGAGGCCATCGACAGCAGCGCACCGCCGAAGAACGCGGCGATGAACGGGTACGCGCCCGTCAGCGGGGACGACGTGAAGTCGAAGATCTGGAACTTGTTGACGTCGACGGCCTTGGAGAACCAGCCGTCGGGCAGCTGACCGGACAGCCACCAGATCACCACGAGGCCGCCGAGGACGTACCAGAGCATCTGGATGGCGTCGACCCAGACGACCGCCCGCACGCCGCCGAAGAAGCTGTAGAACACCATCGCGATGCCGAGCGCCAGGATGATCGCCCAGTAGTTCGCGTTGATGCCGTACTGGCTGAGCACCAGCTTGATCGGGATGGCCGTCGCGAAGAGCCGGATGCCGTCCGCGAGCAGGCGGGTGAACAGGAACGTCACGGACGCCGTGGCGCGCATGCCGTTGCCGTAGCGCTTGCCCAGGAACGCGTACGCCGTCACGAGGTCACCGGCGATGTAGCGCGGCAGCAGCACGAAGCTGACGATGATGCGGCCGACGATGTAGCCGAGCGCGAGCGTCAGGTACGTCATGCCGCCCTGTGCGGGCGTCGCCATGTACGCGATCACCGGCACGCTCAGCACCGTGAGCGTCGACGTCTCCGCGGACACGACCGAGAGGCAGACGACCCACCACGAGATGCGTTTCTCGCTGACGAAGTAGTCGGTGGACGACTTCTGCCTGCCGCCGATCCACATGCCGAGCAACGGCATTCCGACGAGGAACAGGACGATGATCGCGAGATCTAGTCCACGCACTTCGGGTCCCCCACATTCAGCTTGGTCACTGGACCGGTGACGGGTTCTGGCAGTCGCAGCGGCCCGTCTCCGGGCGTGATGCTGCCGAGCAGCCGCGGCCCGGACGCGCCGGTCGCGGACGGCGTGTTGCCCGCGACCCCGTGCCACGTCAGGAATCCGAGCAGCGCGGCGAGGTAGGCCTCCTTGCCGTCGCGCGGCAGGCCCAGCGAGTCGCTGATCTTCAACGGGATGGGGTCGAGCGCCTTGGTCAGGGCTTCGACCAGCACCGGGTTGCGCATCCCGCCGCCGGACGCGACGACGGTGCTCGCGTCGTGCGCGCGGCAGGCGTCCGCGATGGTGCGGGCGGTGAGTTCGGCGAGCGTGCGGAGCATGTCCTCGGCCTGGACCGTCGGGAAGCCCTGGAGGTACTCGGCGTTGAAGTGCTCCTTGCCGGTCGACTTCGGCCACGGCTTGGCGTAGTACGGGTCGGTGAGGAGCTTCTTGAGCACGTCCTCGCGGACGGTGCCCCGCCTGGCGAACTCGCCGTTGGTGTCCTGGCGCCGTTCGCCGTTGGAGAGCACCTCCATGACGGCGTCCATCAGCGCGTTGCCGGGCCCGGTGTCGTAGGCGATGGGCTGGCTTCCGGGTCGCACGACGGTGATGTTCGCGATGCCGCCGATGTTCAGCGCGATCGCGGGCGCGTTCTCGACCATGCCGGCGAGCCACAGCGCGTCGAGCGTCGACGCCAGAGGTGCGCCCTGGCCTCCCGCGGCCACGTCGCGGACCCTGAGGTCGGCCACGACGGGGACACCGGTCCGTTCGGCGATCCAGGCGGGCTGGCCGAGCTGCAGGGTGCCGAGGCAGTCGCCGTCCTGCACCTCGTGGTGCACGGTCTGCCCGAGCGAGGAGATCAGGTCCGCCGGCAGATATCCGGCGGCGACTTCGCCGAAAGCCTGCCCGAGCGACGTGTCGAAGGCGCACACTTCAGCGAGGTCCCGTGGTTTCTCCAGCAGGTCCTTCGGGAACGGGTGCTCGGCGCACTGCACCGGCACGAGCTCGACGGCGTCACCGTTGATCGACAGGTCGGCGACGGCGACGTCGATGCCGTCCATCGACGTGCCGGAAATCAGTCCGATCACCCTCACGACGTGTGGTCTATTCCACAGTGTGGCGGGACGCAAGAGCTTTGGTGAAATCTTCGCCTAATTGAGCAACACATGGTTGACAGGTCACATGAGGGTCTGTGAAACCATGAGCTCGTGTCGACGTCCTCCCTTGTCCTGATCCTCGTCGTCGTTGCGGTCGTGCTGATCGCCGCGCTGGTGACCGGTGTGGTGCTGACGCGTCGCCGTCGCATCAGCCTGACGCAGAAGGAGGAGACGCCGAGGCCTGGCGGATACCAGGCGTCGTCCGGGATCTCGCTGACCCCGGCGGCCCCCGAAGCCACCACCGCCGAGGCGGTGGCCGTGCCTCAGGTCCCGGTGCCCGTCGAGCACCCGGTGGCCGACCGGACCGAGGTCGACGGCCAGCCGGGCGTCGGCGACGACGCCTCCGTGCCGCGCGACTCCGCGAAGCGCGGCTTCGTCGAGGTCGACCTGCCGGAAGAGGCGTCCGAGGTCGAGGAGATCGAGCCCACGGCCGGTCGCCTGGAACGTCTGCGCGGCAAGCTCTCCAAGTCGCGCAACGCGTTCGGCACCTCGCTGCTGGGGCTTCTGGGTGCTGGAGACCTCGACGAGGACTCGTGGCAGGACGTCGAGGACACGCTGCTGATCGCCGACCTGGGCGCGGCCACGACCAACGAGATCGTGGGGACCCTGCGTTCGAAGATCGCCGGATCCGCTGTGCGGACCGAGGCCGAAGCGCAGGCACTGCTGCGCGGGGTCCTGATCGACGCCCTCGGGCCGAAGATGGACCGTTCGCTGAAGGCGCTGCCGCACGCCGGCAAGCCCGCTGTGCTGCTCGTCGTCGGGGTCAACGGCGTTGGCAAGACCACCACCACCGGCAAGCTGGCGCGCGTTCTTGTGGCTGACGGTCGCACTGTGCTGCTGGGTGCCGCTGACACGTTCCGCGCTGCCGCTGCCGACCAGCTGGAGACCTGGGGCAAGCGGGTCGGGGCCGAGACCGTGCGCGGGCCTGAGGGTGGGGACCCCGCCTCCGTGGCGTTCGAGTCCGTGAAGCGCGGTATGGACACCGGGGTCGACACGGTGCTGATCGACACCGCTGGGCGGCTGCACACCAAGAAGGGCCTGATGGACGAGCTTGGCAAGGTCAAGCGCGTGGTCGAGAAGCAGGCCGTGGTGGATGAGGTTCTGCTGGTCCTGGATGCGACCACTGGGCAGAACGGGCTGACGCAGGCTCGGGTGTTCGCGGAGCAGGTGGACATCACCGGCATCGTGCTGACCAAGCTGGACGGCACGGCCAAGGGCGGCATCGTGTTCCAGGTGCAGCGTGAGCTCGGCGTGCCGGTCAAGCTCGTCGGCCTCGGCGAGGGTGCCGATCACCTGGCGCCGTTCGAGCCGGGCGCCTTCGTGGACGCCCTGCTCGGCTGACGTTCAGGCTGTCGCGGCCTGGTCCGCCAGCCTCTTCGCCACTGCCAGCACCTCCGGAAGGATGCGGTTCACCGCGTCCTTCGTCAGCCTGCCTTCCGGTCCCGACACCGACACGGCGGCCAGTGTTGGTCCGCCCACAACCGGCACCGCGATGCACCGCACACCGAGTTCCTGCTCGGACTCGTCCAACGCGAACCCGCGCTCTGAGATCTCGTCCAGCGAGTCGAGGAGCTCGGACGCGTCGGTGATCGTGTTCGACGTGTACGCGGGCAGGCCCGTGCGTTCCAGCAGTGCCTTCACGTCCGCGCGGGGGAGCTGCGAGAGCATCGCCTTGCCCACGCCGGTGCCGTGCGGCAGCAGCCGTCGGCCCACCTCCGTGAACATGCGCATCGAGTGCTTCGACGGCACCTGCGCCACGTAGACGACCTCGTCGCCGTCCAGGACGGCGAGGTTCGCCGTCTCCTCCACCGAGTCGACCAGCTGGGAGAGCAGCGGCCTTGCCCACGTGCCGTACTGGCGGGAGGCGGTCTCGCCCAGGCGGATCAGGCGGGAGCCGAGGGTGTAGCGCCGGTTGCTGTTCTGGCGCACATAGCCCAGCGTGACAAGGGTGCGGATCAGGCGGTGGATCGTGGGCAGGGGTAGGCCCGACGTTGCCGCAAGCTCGGAGAGCGAGGCTTCGCCGCCTGCGTCCGCTAGGCGTTCTAGCAGGTCGAAGGCTCTTTGCAGGGACTGCACGCCACCTGTGGACACGGTGCGGCTCCTCTCGTTGCAGTTCCGCAATGCAAAAACTATAGTCCACACAGCAAAACCGAGAGAGGTGGATCCAGGTGCAGGTCCTGACCGAAGAGGCTCTTGAGTTCGTCGCGAAGCTGCATGAGGCGCACGCCGCCCGCAGGGACGAGTTGCTCGCCCTTCGCAAGGAGCGCCGGCCCCTCGGGTTCCTCCCCGAGACGCAGCACGTGCGTGACGGGGAGTGGCAGGTCGCCGAAGCGCCTGAGGCGCTGCGCGATCGGCGCGTCGAGATCACCGGGCCCACCGAGCGCAAGATGACGATCAACGCGCTCAACTCCGGTGCCAAGGTGTGGCTCGCGGACCTGGAGGACGCGAACACGCCGCATTGGGACAACGTCGTGCAGGGACAGGTGAACCTGTACGAGGCGGCGCGGGAGACGATCGAGTTCACCTCGCCGGAGGGCAAGGAGTACAAGCTCAAGGGCGGGCCGTACCCGACGATCGTCGTGCGGCCGCGCGGGTGGCACCTCGACGAGCGGAACCTGCAGTTCGGCGGGAAGAACGCTGTCGGCGCGCTCGTGGACTTCGGGCTGCACTTCTTCCACAACGCCGAACTCGGCAAGCCGTACTACTACCTGCCGAAGATGGAGTCGCACCTCGAGGCGCGGCTGTGGAACGACGTCTTCACGACGGCGCAGAAGCTCAAGGGCGTTCCGCACGGCACCATCAGGGCGACGGTGCTCATCGAGACGATTCCCGCCGCGTTCCAGATGGAGGAGATCCTCTACGAACTGCGGGACCACGCGTCGGGCCTCAACGCCGGTCGGTGGGACTACCTCTTCAGCGTCATCAAGTACTTCCGTGACGCGGGTGCGGACTACGTGCTGCCGGACCGCAACAGCGTCACGATGACGGCGCCGTTCATGCGCGCGTACACCGAGCTTCTGGTGAAGACGTGCCACAAGCGCGGGGCGTTCGCCATGGGTGGCATGGCCGCGTTCATCCCGAACCGGCGTGATCCCGAGGTCACCGAGAACGCGCTGCGCAAGGTTCGCGAGGACAAGACGCGCGAGGCGAACGATGGTTTCGACGGGTCTTGGGTGGCGCATCCTGACCTCGTGCCGATTTGCCGCGAGATCTTCGACGGGGTGCTGGGCGACCGGCCGAACCAGATCGACAAGCAGCGTCCGGAGGTCAGCGTCACGGCGGAGCAGTTGCTCGACTTCAAGTCGGCCGGTGGTTCGGCGACGCGTGCGGGACTTGAGGCCGCCGTCGACGTCGGCGTGCGGTACATCGCGTCCTGGCTGGGCGGCAACGGCGCCGCGGCGATCCACAACCTGATGGAGGACGCGGCCACCGCGGAGATCAGCAGGTCGCAGATCTGGCAGTGGATCAACAACAAGGTCGTGCTCGACGACGGCACGGAGGTCACGGCCGACGCCGTGCGCGAAGTGCTGGCGCGCGTGGGCGACGAGTTGGAAGGGCCGCACGTCGCGGCGGCCGTCGAGCTGTTCGAGCAGGTCGCGTTGTCCGAGGACTTCGTGGACTTCCTGACGCTGCCGGCGTACGAGCGCATCTGATGTACGAGACATCGCTGTCTCCCGAGGACGTCGCGCGGGTGACCGCGCGGCTGTCCACTGTGGAACGCAGCTGGCCGGTGGGGCGTCAGCCCGTGCACACGTGCTACGTGCCCGCCGGTCGCATCATCGGGACCACGGTCGCCGACTGGGGCCGCGAGGCGCTGGAGTCGATCGAACCGGAACTGCTCCCGGAACTGCCCGAGGGCGTGCTGGAACGCGTCGAGGCCAAGCTCCGCCGCGAGCCGATCGAGGACCTGCGGATCGACTTCGAGGACGGCTACGGCGCGCCCGAAGACGATGTCGAGGACATGGACGCCGAGAGCACGGCGATCCTGTTGTCGCGCTGGGTCGCCGACGGCACCGCGCCGCCCTCGTTCGGGCTGCGCATCAAGTCGTTCGACACGGCCGAACTGCGCGAACGCGGCCTGCGCACGCTGGACATCTTCCTGACAGCGCTGGGAGAGGTCCCGCCGGGCTTCGTCATCACCTTCCCGAAGGTGACCTCGGCCGACCAGGTCGAGGTCTTCGGCGAGGTGCTCGACCTCTTCGGCAAGGACCTGAAGTTCGAGATCCAGGTCGAGACCACGCAGTCCGTCGTGGACGGTGAGGGCCGTCTCGCGATACCCCGGTTCATCGCGGCCGGTCGTGGCCGGGTGACCGGTCTGCACTTCGGCACCTACGACTACACGGCGGGCTGCGGGCTGTCCGCCGCGCAGCAGCACCTGGCCCACGGCGCGTGCGACTTCGCCCGCCATGTGATGCAGGTTTCCGCCGCTGGCACCGGTGTCCGGCTGTCGGACGGCTCGACCAACGTGCTTCCCGTCGGTGATCAGAAGAAGCACGGCTGGGACACCCACTACCGGCTGACGCGACGGTCGCTGGAGCACGGTTTCTACCAGGGCTGGGACCTGCACCCGGCACAACTGGTGACACGATATGCGGCTGTTTACGGTTTCTACCGCGAAGGTCTGGAGGCGGACGCGGCACGGCTGAAGGCGTACGTGCAGAACGTCTCCGGAGGCGTTCTGGACGAGCCGGCGACCGCTCAGGCGTTGTCGTCGTTCTTCCTCCGAGCGGTGGACTGCGGTGCGCTCGATCCGGTGGAGGTGCAGGTCGCGACAGGCCTGGACGAGTCAGCACTGCGGGGGCTCGCCACCCGTTCGAGCTGATCGGGCCATCACCCGTTCGTGTGGTTCTGTCAATGGGTGTCGAATAGTGCGGGTAATGGGTGCAGGGTGGCTCGCATGAGCATGCGTGCGGGCCTCTGGACCGGCCTACCCGACCTCGAGACGGCCGAACACAAGTACCAGGTCGTCGCGTGTGAGGCGGATGTGGACACGCTGATCCGGCTGCTCGACAGGCCCGAGTGCAACGACGGATCGCTCGACCACTTCGGCCGCGACCTCACCGCCGACGGCGAACCGGACCACAACGTGGTGCTCGCCGTGCGCGGCGAGTGGGGCTACATGTACTACGTCGACAACGCCTTCATGGGCTGGCCGAAAGGGTCACCGGAAGCGCCGTACGTCAACGAGAAGTACACGGACTTCCCACCCGGCGTCGGTGTACCGCTCGACCAGTTCCGGCAGTTGCTGATCGAGTTCATGGTCTCCGGCGAACGGCCGACCGGCGTCGACTGGTACTGCGAGGCCGACCTGTTCCACTCGTGGCGTGATCAGCAGATGTCGTTGCGCACGAGCGAGAACCGCTGACTCCCAGCTGATCGCTGGTTGAATGGCCGCATGAGGGCCGTGGTGACGGGTGGGGGAATCGCCGGCTTGCTCGCTGCTCGGGTGCTGACCGAGACGTGCGACGAGGTGGTGGTCCTGGAGCGGGACGAGCTGTCGGAGGAGCCCGAGTACCGGGCCGGAGTGCCGCAGGGCAGACACACGCACGGACTGCTGGTGCGGGGCGGCGAACTCCTGGAGGAGCTGTTCCCCGGACTGCGCGACGAACTCGTGGCGGAGGGGGCGGTGCTCGCCGACGCGGGGGACATGCGGATCCTCAACCCGCTCGGCTGGCTCGCCAAGACGCCCCTCGGCCTGCCGCTGCTGTCGTTGAGCCGCCCGTTGCTGGAGACCTGCATCAGGCGGCGGGTCACCGCCGAGATCGTGGAGGGCGTGCACGTCACCGGCCTGTCGTTCCGCGACGGCGTCGTCGACGGCGTGCTCACCCGCGACGGCAGGGTCGATGCCGATCTCGTCGTGGACGCGACGGGCAGGTCGTCGAAGCTGCCGGTCTGGCTCGCGGCCGCGGGGATCACCACGCCGGAACCCGAGGTGGTCGACTCCGGCACGGGGTACGCGACCCGGATCTACACCGCGCCGGAGGACTTTCCGGTGGTGTACGCGGAAAGCCTGTCCGCGCCGGACCTCCCGCGGGGCGTCGCGGCGATGCGCGTCGAGGGCGACCGGCTCATGGTCACCGCGCAGGGTGCCATCGGTGACCACCCGCCGCGTGACCTCGACGGCTACCAGGAGTTCCTGGACTCGTTGCGAGTGCCGATCTCGAAGATGCTCGCCGACGCCGAACCGCTCACGCCGGTCTACCTGTTCGCCCGCACGGCCAGTCGCCGCAACGCTTTCGAGGACGTGGCGAACTGGCCGGGCGGGCTGGTGGCAGTGGGAGACGCGGTGTGCGCGTTCAACCCCGTGTACGGGCAGGGGATCACCGTGGCGGCGATGGAGGCGCTGTTGTTCCGGCAGCACGGGGACTTCAGCGCCAAGGGGTGCCGGGCGTTCCAGCGGAAGATCGCGAAGACCTCGAAGGGGTCGTGGGCGATGTCCAGCAACGCCGACCGCAGCTGGGTGGGGCCCAGGCGCGGTGGCCTGCTCGGCTGGTACCTCAAGAAGTGGCAGGCCGGGATCGTGCACGACCCCGACCTGTTCAGCCGCTTCGTCCGGGTCGTGCACATGGTCGCCTCGCCGGCGAGCCTGCTCAACCCGGTCGTGTTCAGAAGGCTGGCAAAGTACTCCAGGCAAGACCAGCCTCGGGGGCGTCGTCCCGCAGGATCGAGCCCTCGATGAGCCCGTACGGGCGGTCCGCGGCGTAGAAGACCTCGTTGTCGTTCTCCAGGCCGAACGCGCTCAGGTCCACCAGGAAGTGGTGCTTGTTCGGCATGGAGAGCCGTACCTCGGCGACCTCGGAGCGGGCGTTCAGCACGGCCTCGCCCATCGCGTACAGCGTCTGCTGCAACGACAGGGAATGCTTGTCCGCGAACGTCTTCAGCATGATCGACCGGATCTCCGCGAACGACTTCGCCCAGTCGGCGTCGGTGCCGATGTAGCGCCACCGGGCCGTCACCGACGTCGCCAGGATGCGGTCGTCGGTCTCCTTCAGCGTCGTGTACGGGTCCTTCGGGTAGCCGTGGAACTCCGACCCCGTCGACTTCAGCACCACCATGTCGCGCACGCCCGACACGACCCATGCCTGGGAGCCGTCGACCGTCACGGCGGTGGTGCGCTTCTCGTTCGAGCCCTGGACGAACGAGTGGTCGTGACCGTCGATGCGGTCCCACGAGTGCTCGTCGATCAGGATGCGGGCGCCCGTGATCGGCTCCTGCGAGCCGACGAAGTGCCGGCCCAGCCGCAGCGCGAAGTCCTCGATCTCACCTACCGGGGCCTGCTTGGCGAAGGCGTAGACGGTGTTCTTCTGCGTGTCGGTCGCGAGCACCTTGGCGTTGTCGCCGGTCAGGTGCGTGTCCGCGAGGTCTCCGCGCAGCGAGGTGCTGACGGTCAGGTCTTTGACGGTGTGCACGGAACCGTTGCGCGACACCGTGACGAGGCGGTTCTCCGCCTTCCCGTACTGGTTGGGGCCCAGGACGATGGCCATGTTCAGCTCCCGATCAGCTTCTGCAGCCGCAACGCGGCGATCTTCGCGAGTTCGTCGTTGACGACGCGGAGCTCGACATCCGGCGGGTTGTCCATCCGCGAGGACAGGTTGTCGAGCATCTCCGCACCGCTCAGGCCGGTCGCGCACACCAGGTAGATGTGCCCGAACCGATCCTCGTACGCGGCGTTGGCGGCCGCCAGGCGATCAGCCTGTGAGGCGTCCACACCGGACTGTTCGGACCGCGACCACCTCGCCGACACCCCACCTGTCTTCTGCCGTTCGCCGATGCGCGGGTGCCCGGCGATGGCGCCGAGCACCTCCTCGTCGGAAAGTCCAAGTGCTGCAACCGAAGAAGCCGCGAGGAGTGCATCCACCGACGCGTAGGGCCTGCCCGCCACCATCGCGTCGATCCAGCGGGGTACCGCGAGGCACTCGGTGAGCAGGGGGCGCAGTTCGGCCTCCGGGGCGCTGTTGAAGCTGTCCACGGCTCTCCAAGTTTCTGTATCGCGGAATCTAACTTCCACATTCTTGACCTGGGTCGAGCGAGATGTCTAGTGTCTCCATAGAGCGAAATCCAACTTCCGCAGAGTGGAATCTTCTCTGGGTGGGAAGGAACGACCCAAGATGTTCGACGCAAACCTGTCCATGCTCTTCACCGAGCTGTCGCTGCTGGAACGCCCCCAGGCGGCGCGGGCCGCCGGGTTCGACGCGGTCGAGATCTGGTGGCCGTTCGCGGACGCCGTACCCGAGACGCGGGAGATCGAGGCGTTCGAAGGCGCCATCGTCGACGCGCAGGTGCGTCTCGTGGGCCTCAACCTCTACGCGGGCGACATGCCGGCGGGAGACCGCGGCCTCGCGAGCTGGCCCGGCCGCGAGACGGAGTTCCGCGCGAACGTCGAGATCACCGCGGCCATCGCGGCCCGCCTCGGCTGCCGCACGCTCAACGCGCTGCACGGCAACTTCGAGACCACCGCGCAGACCGTCTCCAACTACCGCTTCGCCGCCGACGTCGCGGCGCAGGCAGGCGCCCAGCTCGTGATCGAACCGCTGAGCGGCGCGCCGAAGTACCCGATCAAGACCGCCCACCAGGCGTTCGAGCTCATGGACGAGATCGACCGCGGCAACGTGAAGCTGCTCGCGGACCTCTACCACCTCGCCACGAACGGCGACGACCTCGACCTCCTCGCCGACCACGTCGACCGCATCGGTCACGTGCAGATCGCCGACGCTCCCGGACGTGGTGAGCCCGGCACCGGCGAGCTCGACCTCTTCGGGCATCTCGCGAAGCTCCGCGCCAACGGCTACACGGGCTTCGTCGGCGCCGAGTACAAGCCCGTCACCCACTCCTTCGCTTGGAGGGATCAAGCATGACCCGCATCGGTTTCATCGGCCTCGGCATCATGGGCAGCCCGATGGCGGCCCACCTCGTAGCCGCCGGGCACGACGTGACGGGCTTCGACCTCAGCCCGGCCTCGCTCGACAAGCTCGTCGCCGACGGTGGCAAGGCCGCTTCGAGCGCGCAGGACGCCGTGAGCGGCGCCGAGGTCGTCATCACGATGCTGCCGAACCACCCGCAGGTCGAGGCCGTGATCGACGAGGTCGCGTTCGACGACGGCACGTTGCTGATCGACATGAGCACGATCCGGCCGTCCACGTCGATCGAGATCGCGAAGAAGCTGGCGAACGTCCGCGTGCTCGACGCGCCGGTGAGCGGCGGCCAGACCGGTGCGGTCCAGGCGTCGCTGAGCATCATGGTCGGTGGCGACGAGGCCGACTTCGCCGCCGCCAGGCCGTTCCTGGAGGTCGTCGGCAAGACGATCGTCCACGTCGGACCGCACGGCGCGGGTCAGGTCGTGAAGGCCGCGAACCAGCTGATGGTGGGCGGCATCTACGCCCTCGTTGCGGAGTCGATCGTGCTGCTGGAGGCGTCCGGCGTCGACCCGAAGGCGGGCCTGGACGTGCTCGCGGGTGGTCTCGCCGCGAACCGGATCCTCGACCTCAAGCGCGAGTCCATGATCGCGCGCGAGTTCCAGCCGGGCTTCCGGATCGACCTGCACCACAAGGACATGGGCATCGCACTGGACGCGGCACGCGCCGCCGACGTCGCGCTGCCGGTCACCAACCAGATCGCCGCTCTCGTCGCGGCGGCACGCGCGCAGGGTTACGGGTCGCTCGACCACTCCGCGCTGCTCAAGGTCATCGAGAACTTCGCGGGAAGGTCGTAGAACATGCCGAAGATCCCAGTCATGCAGGCGGTCGTCGAGGTCCTGAAGTCCGAGGGCATCGACACCGTGTTCGGCTGCCCCGGCGCCGCGATCCTCCCGCTGTACAAGGCGATGGAGCAGGACGGCTCGATCGAGCACCTCATCGTCCGGCACGAGGAGGGCGCCACGCACATGGCCGACGGCTGGTCGCGCACGACCGGCAACGTCGGCGTCGCGATCGGCACCTCGGGACCGGCCGGCACGAACATGATCACCGGTCTCTACACCGCGCAGGCCGATTCCGTGCCGATCCTGTGCATCACCGGCCAGGCCGCGGTGTCGAAGCTGCACCAGGAGGCGTTCCAGGCCGTCGACATCGTCTCGATCGCCGCTCCCGTCACGAAGTGGGCGGTGCAGGTCAAGGAAGCCGCGCAGATGCCGTGGATCTTCCGCGAGGCGTTCCGGATCGCCCGCTCCGGCCGTCCCGGCCCGGTCCTGATCGACCTGCCGATCGACGTGCAGAAGCAGGAGATCGAGTGGGACTCCACGATCGACGAACCGTTGCCGGTGCCGAAAAGCGTGCCGTCCGACGCACGGGTCGAGCGCGCGCTGGAGATGCTGCTGGCCGCCGAACGCCCACTGCTGCTCGCCGGTGGCGGTGTCATCCTCGGCGAGGCGTCCGCCGAGCTGCTGGACCTGGCTGAGTTCCTGCAGATCCCGATCCAGGCCACGCTGATGGGCAAGGGCGCGATCGACGAGGACCACCCGCTCTACGCGGGCATGACCGGCATCCAGACCTCGCAGCGCTACGGCAACGCGTCGTTCCTGGAGTCGGACCTGGTGCTGGCGCTGGGCGCGCGGTTCGGCGACCGGCACACCGGCGACCTCGCGACCTACCGCGGCGACCGGAAGTTCATCCACGTCGACGTCGAGCCGACGCAGATCGGCAAGGTCTTCGGGCCCGACCTCGGGATCGTGGCCGACACCAAGCTGTTCCTGCAGGCGTTGCTGGAGAAGGCGAAAGCGCGTGGTCCACGTGCGGCCGGCGAGTGGGTCGACCGCTGCCAGGAGCTCAAGCGGACGTTGCTGCGGCGCGAGGACTTCGACACCGTGCCGGTCAAGGCACCGCGGGTCTTCAAGGAGATCAACGAGTTCTACGGCCCCGACACGTACTTCGTCACGGCCATCGGGCTCTACCAGATCTGGTCCGGCCAGCACCAGAAGGCGCACAAGCCGCGGCACTACCAGGTCTGCGGCCAGGCAGGCCCGCTCGGCTGGGAGATCCCGGCGGCGATCGGTGTGAAGAAGGCGCTGAAAAATTCCCTTGGGCGTGACGCCGAGGTCGTCGGCATCGTCGGCGACTACTCGTTCCAGTTCCTGGTGGAGGAACTCGCGGTCGGCGCCCAGTACGACGTGCCGTTCGTGCTGATCATGCTGAACAACGAGTACCTCGGCCTGATCCGGATGGCCGAGGACCACGGTGGCTACGACATGAAGTACGAGGTCGACATCCACTACGACACGAGCGGCTCGGACAACGTGAAGATCATGGAGGCCTACGGCTGCTCCGGCGTCCGGGTCGCCGATCCGAGCGAGATCCGCGCCTCGCTGGAGTGGGCGCGCAAGGAGGCCGACAGGACGTCGCGGCCGGTGCTCGTGGAGATCATGATCGAGCGCGAGGGCAACACCGCGAACGGCACGTCGATCGCCGCGATGAAGGAATTCGAGCCGCTGCCGTGACACGAGTGATCGTCGCGCCGGACAAGTTCAAGGGATCGCTCACCGCCCCGCAGGTCGCTGCCGCCGTCGCGCGCGGCCTGCGGGAGGCGGTCCCGGACGTGGACGTGCGCCTCCTCCCGGTGGCCGACGGCGGCGACGGCACCGTCGACGCCGCTGTCGCCGCCGGGTTCGTGAAGGTCGGGCGCTGGGTCACCGGGCCGGTGGGCAAGCCGGTGCCCGCGTCGTTCGCGGTCAGGGGCACGACCGCCGTGGTCGAGGTGGCTTCGGCGGCCGGACTGACGTTGCTGGAGCGGCCCGCGCCGCTCGACGCCACCAGCTACGGCGTCGGTGAGCTGCTGAAAGCCGCGCTGGACGTCGGCTGCACCACGATCGTGCTCGGGCTGGGCGGCAGCGCGTGCACGGACGGCGGCGCGGGGATGCTGGAGGCGTTGGGCAAGACGTCGTTCGAAGGCGTCGACCTGGTGCTGGCCTCGGACGTGGACAACCCGCTCCTCGGTCCTTCCGGCGCGGCGGCGGTCTACGGGCCGCAGAAGGGAGCTTCACCCGAGCAGGTGGAGATCCTCGAAGCGCGGCTCGCCGAGTTCGCCCGGCGCATCGGACCGGAGCACGCCTCACTGCCCGGCGCGGGTGCGGCGGGCGGGATCGGGTTCGCCGCTCTCGCGGTGCTGGGTGCGCGGTTCCGGCCGGGCATCGAGGTCGTGCTGGAACTGGCCGGGTTCGCCGAGGCCGTCGCCGGCGCGTCGCTGGTGATCACGGGCGAGGGGTCGCTCGACGAGCAGACCCGGCACGGCAAGGCGCCGTACGGGGTGGTCAGGGCCTCGGGTGCCGTGCCGGTGGTCGCGGTGGCGGGCCAGTGCTCGGTCGAGCCAGGCGACCTGGGGCTGAAGGCCGCCTACGCGCTGCTGGACGTCGAACCGGACGTCACGCGGTGCATGGCCCAGGCCGATTCACTGCTGGGCGTTCTCGGCGGTCGCATCGCCCGCGAGTGGGTGTCAGAGTGAGTGCCATGGACCTGGTCTTCCGCGCCCGCAGGGTCGTGACCCCGCAGGGCGAGATCGCGTGCGACGTCGGTGTCGTCGACGGCCGGATCGTCGCGGTCGAGCCCCGGATCGACTCGCCCAACGTGGTGCACCTCGCGGACGACGAGGTGCTGCTGCCGGGGCTGGTAGACACCCACGTGCACGTCAACGATCCCGGCCGCAGCGAGTGGGAGGGCTTCGAGACCGCCACGCGGGCCGCCGCCGCAGGCGGTGTCACGACGATCATCGACATGCCGCTCAACAGCATCCCGCCCACGGTCGAGGTGGCGGCGCTGGAGATCAAGCGCAAGGCCGCGGCGAACGTCTCGGTGGACGTCGGGTTCTGGGGCGGCATCGTCCCCGGCAACCTCGCGGACCTGAAGCCGTTGCACGAGGCCGGTGTCTTCGGTTTCAAGTGCTTCCTGCTGCACTCGGGCGTGGACGAGTTCCCGGCCGTCACGACCGACGAACTCGAAGTGGCACTCAGGCAGTTGGCCACGCTCGACGCGTTGACGATCGTGCACGCCGAAGACGCGCACACGGTTCGTGACTCCGAGCCGGACTACGCGGGCTTCCTGGCGTCTCGGCCCCGCGAGGCCGAGAACAAGGCGATCAGGGACGTCGTGGCGCTGACCCGCAGGACCGGCGCGCGGACGCACATCCTGCACCTCTCGTCGTCGGACGCGCTCTCGATCCTGGAGGCCGCCAAGCGCGAGAGTCTGCGGATCACCGCCGAAACGTGCCCGCACTACCTGACCTTCACCGCCGAGGAGATCCACGACGGGCAGACGGAGTTCAAGTGCTGCCCGCCGATCCGTGAGGCGGAGAACCGCGAGGCGTTGTGGCAGGGCCTGCGCGACGGCGTGATCGACCTGGTCGTCAGCGACCACTCGCCGAGCACGGTGGAGCTGAAGGAAGGCGACTTCGCGACGGCGTGGGGCGGCATCGCGTCGCTGCAACTCGGTCTGCCCGCGGTGTGGACGGGCGCACGGGAGCGCGGTTTCCACCTCACCGACGTCGTCCGCTGGATGGCGACGCACCCGGCACGCCAGGTCGGGCTGGAGACCAAGGGCGCCATCGAAGCAGGCAAGGACGCGGACCTCGTGGTGTTCGCGCCGGACGAGACCTTCGTGGTGGACAGGAACAAGCTCCACCACCGCAACCCCGTCACGCCGTACCACGGCCGTGAGCTGCACGGGGTCGTGCGTCAGACCTGGTTGCGCGGCAAGGAGATCAGCCAGGCACAGGGCAAGTTGCTACGCAGAGGAGAAGCATGACCGAGTGGACCCGGCTGCCCGATCTCGCCTCGCGCGCGGTCGGTGGTGGTGTGGTGTGGGCGAACGACGAGCTGTTCGCCGAGCGGGAGAACCTGATCAAGCCCGCCGAGCCGGTCTACCAGACCTACACCTTCGGTCACAAAGGCCAGGTGTACGACGGCTGGGAGACCCGCCGCCGTCGTGAGGCCGGCGTGGACCAGGCGGTGGTCCGGCTGGGCATGCCCGGCGTCGTGCGCGGGATCGTCGTGGACACGGCGTTCTTCAAGGGCAACTACCCGCCGTTCTGCTGGGTCGAGGGTGCGCAGGTCGACGGCTACCCGTCGGCCGACGAGATCACCGAGTGGTTCCCGCTCGTCGAGCGCACCGCGCTGAAGGGCGACGAGAAGCACTTCTTCGACGTCACCGAAGGACACCGCGTCACGCACGTACGGCTGACCATCGACCCGGACGGCGGTGTGGCCCGGTTGCGCGTGCACGGCGAACCGCTCGCCGACCCACGTCTGCTCGTGGGCGGCATCGACCTCGCCGCGCTGGAGAACGGCGCTGTCGTCACCGGCTGCAGCAACATGTTCTACAGCTCGCCCAACAACCTCATCGCCCCTGGTCAGGCCACGGTCATGGGTGAGGGCTGGGAGACCGCGCGCCGCCGTGACGACGGCAACGACTGGGTGTCGCTCCGGCTCGCCGCTCCCGGCGTCGTGCAGCTCGTCGAGCTCGACACCAGCCACTTCAAGGGCAACGCGCCGGGCTGGGCGTCCGTCCGCGGCTGCGACGAGCGCAAGGACCCCGACGCGTGGTTCGACCTGCTCCCGCGCACCCGGCTTCAGCCCGACACGCGGCACCGGTTCGTCGTGGACGCGACCGAGGCGACGGCCGTCCGTCTGGACATCTATCCGGACGGCGGCATGGCACGCCTCCGAATCCTCGGCACCCTTACGAGCGATGGCGTATCACACCTTCAGACGATGTGGGCCAAAACGACTAACTGACTGTGGTTGTACGACCACGGTCTGATTCGTGTCCCTACCTAGGATGGTTGTCTGCGTCACACGATCGGTGGAAGCGTTCCTCTCGCAAGATCGGGGATCTAGGGAGGACATCCATGCAACCGATGGTGCGCGCCTTTGGCGCCGCGATCGCCAGTTCTGCATTGGTTCTAGGTGCGAGTCAGGTCGCGGTCGCGGCTCCGGAAGGGCAGCCGGAGTACCAGGTCGGCGCGATCGACTGGAAGCCGTGCGAGGAGAAGCCGACGGTCGACTGCGGCTTCCTCGAGTTGCCGATCGACTACTCCAAGCCGAACGGTGAGAAGTTCAAGCTGGCCGTGTCGCGCCTCAAGGCGGCCGACCCGTCCCAGCGCATCGGCGCGATGGTGATCAACCCGGGCGGACCGGGCGGGTCGGGCGTGAACTTCTCGTTCGGCGCCGACGGGTACTTCAGCAAGGAGATCATCGACAAGTTCGACGTCATCGGGTTCGACCCGCGTGGTGTCGCGCGCAGCGCGCCGATCAAGTGCTCGGCGGAGATGCTGCAGAAGCAGCCGTCGGTCTACCCGAAGACGAGGGCCGAGTTCGACGCGCTGGTCACGTACAACAAGGCGCTGCGCGAGGACTGCCGCACGCAGTCCGGCGCGATCTTCGACAACGCCTCCACCGCGGAGGTGGCGCAGGACATCGACTCCATCCGGCGCGCGCTGGGTGAGAAGAAGATCAACTACTACGGCATCTCGTACGGCACGATCATGGGCCAGCACTACGCGGAGAAGTTCGGCCGCAACATCCGCGCCATGATCATCGACTCCAACATGGACCACAGCCTCGGCACGAAGCAGTTCCTCGACTCCGAGGCGCGCACCGCCGAGGACTCGTTCAACGAGTGGGTCAAGTGGAACGACCGCACGCCGACCTCGCCGTTCTACGGCCAGGACCTCCGCAAGATCTGGAAGGACCTGCTGGCGAAGGCGGAGCGCGGTGAGGTGCCCGCACCGTGGGACCCGAACGCCAAGCTGACGCCGGAGGACCTCGGCGGCGGAGTGGTCAGCATGGCCTACGGGCCGGCCTGGAAGGGCTTCGCCGACCAGATCAAGCAGATCATCGACGGCACGCAGGCTCCGAAGTCGGCCTTCTCGGCCTTCGCGGCCGAGGAGACGTTCCCGAACCCGTTCCCGGGCATCTTCTGCAACGACTACAACCTCCGCGTCAGCTCGTGGGGCGAGTACCAGTCGCTGGTGAAGTCGGAGAACAGGATCGCGCCGAACACGCGTGGTTCCTCGCTCGGCCACGGCGCCATGATGGGCTGCGTCGGGTTCCCGAAGGCCACGAACCCGCAGCGCACGCTGAAGATCAAGAACGCGCCGAAGATCCTGCTCACCAACGCCAAGCACGACCCGGCGACGGCGTACGAGTGGGCGGTCAACGCGCACCGTCAGTCCCGTGACACCACCGTCTTCCTGACCTACGAAGGCTGGGGCCACGGTGTCTACGACCGCAGCGAGTGCACGCTGAAGATCAACAACGAGTACCTGGTCTCGCTGAAGCTGCCGCGCAACGGCACCTCGTGTGCCGCTGTCGAGCCGCCGGCCGAGGCGTCGATCATGTCCGCGAAGCCGCGGATCCCGGCGGGCCCGTTCTCGGTCCGCTAGCACTTGTCGGTCGCGATGCCCCCGGTGTTCGTGCCGGGGGCATCGTGGTGTCACGAGCGACCTCCATCGACGTGGCCCGCATCCCCGGAAAGAAGGAGCCGAGCGCTACTTCTCGTGACCACATCGCCGCCGTGAGGTGGCCGAATCGAGTCCGTGAACGGCGCGAAACGCGGACGTAACAACGTCGGCCCCACAGTTCACCTCCGCGAAACGTTGCGCGTAAGTGCGTGAAACAGGACATCTCGATGCTCCCTGCAACCGACGTGCAGTGGAGGTCGAAGTGGATACAGGGGACACCGCCTGGGTGCTCACCAGCGCCGCATTGGTGCTGCTGATGACGCCGGGCCTTGCCTTCTTCTACGGAGGCATGGTCCGTTCGAAGAGCGTGCTCAACATGATGATGATGAGCCTGGGCGCCATGGCCGTGGTCGGTGTCCTCTGGGTGCTGTTCGGCTACTCGGCGGCATTCGGAGCGGACGTCGGCGGAGGCCTGCTGGGCAAGCCGTTCGAGTTCTTCGGCCTCGACGGGCTGCTCGCCGCCGACTCGCTGGTCGGCAAGCTCCCGAGCACCGTGTTCGTCGCGTTCCAGGCGATGTTCGCGATCATCACGGTCGCGCTGATCTCCGGTGCGATCGCCGACCGCGCCCGCTTCGGCCCGTGGCTGCTGTTCGCGGGCCTGTGGGCCACGATCGTCTACTTCCCGGTCGCGCACTGGGTGTTCGACTTCGACGGCAAGGACGAGGCCGGCAACGTCGTCGACCCCGGCGGCTGGATCGCCAACAAGCTCCTCGCGATCGACTTCGCCGGTGGTACGGCGGTGCACATCAACGCCGGTGCCGCGGGTCTGGCTCTCGCGATCGTGCTCGGCAAGCGCGTCGGCTGGCCCAAGGAGCCGATGAAGCCGCACAGCCTGCCGCTGGTCGTGCTCGGCGCCGGTCTGCTGTGGTTCGGCTGGTTCGGGTTCAACGCCGGTTCGGCCCTGGGCGCGAACGGCACCGCCGGTGTCACCTTCATCAACACCCTCGTCGCCACCTGCGCCGCGATGCTCGGCTGGATGCTGACCGAGCGCATCCGCGACGGCAAGGCCACCACGCTCGGTGCCGCGTCGGGTGTCATCGCCGGTCTGGTCGCCATCACCCCCGCCTGTTCCGCGGTCACCCCGGTCGGCGCCATCGCGATCGGCGCGATCACCGGTGTCCTCTGCGCCCTGGCGGTGTCGCTCAAGTACCGCTTCGGCTTCGACGACTCGCTCGACGTCGTCGGCGTGCACCTCGTCGGTGGTCTGTCCGGCACGATCCTGATCGGTCTGTTCGCCAGCGAGGCGGCCCCGGCCAAGATCAACGGTCTGTTCTACGGCGGTGGCGTCGACCAGCTCTGGCGTCAGGCAGTCGGTGCGTTCGCGGTGCTCGGGTACTCGTTCGTGCTGAGCCTCGCGCTCGGTTACCTGGTGAAGTTCACCGTCGGGTTCCGCGCGTCGGAGGAGGCCGAGGTCGCCAGCATCGACGAGGCTGAGCACGCTGAGCGCGCCTACGAGTACGGCAGCCTCACCAGTGCGCGTGGTACCGGCAAGCCGAGCGTGGCCGCGGGCGCGACCGCGGTTCTCGAGGGGAGCAACAAGAAATGAAGCTGGTCACCGCGATCATCAAGCCGTTCACCCTGGACGACGTGAAGGGCGCCCTCGAACAGCTCGGGGTGCTGGGCATGACGGTCAGTGAAGTGCAGGGCTACGGGCGCCAGAAGGGCCACACCGAGGTCTACCGCGGTGCGGAGTACTCGGTGGACTTCGTGCCCAAGATCAAGATTGAGGTCGTCATCGACGACACGGCCGTCGAGAAGGTGCTGGAAGCGGTGGTCGAGGCCGCCCGCACCGGCAAGATCGGTGACGGCAAGGTGTGGGTGACTCCGGTCGAAACCGTCGTCCGTGTGCGCACGGGCGAACGTGGATCGGACGCGCTCTAACAACATAGGAGACGGCCCGTGGAGAACAACGAAACGGCCGTCGTCACGGCTGACGACCTGGTGCGAGCCCGCGAAAGGCTGCTCGCACCAGGTCGTCGTCGCTTGGCCGCAGAACCGCTGCGCGAGGCACTCGTGGACCTGCACGAGTTCTGGCTGACCAAACATGCGGGGGGAGCGGGGGTATCCGGACCGGGTATCGCGCTCGTGGCGGTCGGCGGGCTGGGGCGGCGTGAGCTCGTGCCCTATTCCGACCTGGATCTGGTCCTGGTGCACAACGGCGTCAAGAACGTCGACGAGATCGCCGAGAAGCTCTGGTATCCACTGTGGAACTCCGGCATCGGGCTCGACCACTCGGTGCGCACCGTGGGGGAAGCTCTGAGGGTCGCCGCCGGTGACCTGAGAACCGCGTTGGGACTGCTGGACATCCGGCACATCGCGGGTGATCCCGAGATCACCCAGAAGCTCGCCGAAGGCGCGAAGCAGGCGTGGCGCGGCAACGTCCGCAACCGGCTGGACGAGATGGCCGAGTCGTCGCAGAAGCGCTGGGCGCGCGGCGGCGAGATCGCGCACCGCGTCGAACCCAACCTGAAGCACGGCCGCGGGGGACTGCGGGACCTCACGCTCCTGGACGCGCTGTCGCTCGCGCAGCTGGTCGACCGGCCGTCCGCCGACGTCGACGAGGCACGCCGGTTGCTGCTGGACGTGCGCACCGAACTTCGCCGGGTGGCGCGGAAACCTCGTGACGTGCTGCGGGCGCAGGACGGTGACGAGGTGGCCTCGGCCCTGGGGCTGGCGGACCGGTTCGCTTTGGCCCGTTCCCTTTCTTCTGCCGCACGCACGGTCGTCTACGCGTTCGACGTGGCCATGCGGGCCGCTCGTGCCGCCGCGCCGAAACGCGGGCTCGGAGCGTTCCTCCGCGGGCAACCGCCGCGCAGGCCGCTGGACGAAGGCGTTGTGCTGCACGGTTCTGAGGTCTCGCTCGCTCGTGACGCGATTCCCAGCCGTGATCCGGCGTTGTTGTTGCGAGTCGCGACGGCGGCGGCTCGCAGCAAGCACCCGATCGCGGCTGGAACGCTGACGCGGCTCGCGGACACGGCGCCGGAGTTGCGCCAGCCGTGGCCGCGCGAGGCCCGCGAGGAACTGCTGGCGTTGCTGGGCAGCGGAAGCGGGCTCGTCGACGTCGTGGAGGCGTTGGACCGCACGGGGTTGTGGGGGCGGCTGTTCCCCGAGTGGGGTGCGGTGCGGGACCTGCCACCGCGCGACGCAGCGCACATGTGGACGGTCGACCGGCATCTCGTGCAGACGGTCGCCCACGCGGCCCGGCTGGCGACGACGGTGGCGAGGCCCGACCTGTTGTTGCTGGGTGCGTTGATCCACGACATCGGGAAGGGCCGGCAGCAGGACCACTCCGAGGTCGGGGCCGCGCTGGCGACCCAGATCGGGGAGCGCATCGGGCTGTGGCCGCAGGACGTCGAGACGTTGTCCGCGATGGTCCGGCACCACCTGTTGCTGCCGCACACCGCGACCCGCCGTGACGTCGAGGACGAGGCGACCGTGCACCGGGTGGTGGAAACCCTCGGCGGCGACGCGATCCTGCTGGAACTGCTGCACGCGCTGGCGGAGTCGGACTCCATCGCGACCGGTCCGGGCGTCTGGACGGACTGGAAGGCCGCGCTGATGGCCGACCTGGTCTCCCGCTGCCGCAAGGCGATGGCGGGGGAGGCGCTGCCCAAGCCGGAACCGCTCGACCCCGTGCACGTGGCGATGGCGGAACGCGTTGCGGCGTCGGGAAAACCGGACGTGCTGCTGGAGAAGCAGGACCACGTGGCGGTCGTGACGGTGATCGCGCCGGACCGGCCGGGTCTGCTGTCCAAAGCCGCCGGTGTGCTCGCGTTGAACTCGCTGGAGGTTCACGCGGCGACGTTGCGCGCGCACGGCGGTGCGACGGTGGACGCGTTCACGGTGTCGCCGCGGTTCGGCTCGCTGCCCGACGCCACCCTGTTGCGCGAACAGCTCTCCAGGGCGATCGAGGGTTCGTTGTCGCTGGCCGACAAGCTCACCGCGAAGGAACGCGACTACGGTGGCCCGCCGCTCGACCCGCCGCCCGCGAAGGTGCTGTGGTTCGACGACGAGGCGACCGGCGCGGTGGTGCTGGAACTGCGCGCCGCCGACCGGATCGGGCTGCTGCACCACGTGGCCGGGGCGCTGGAGCAGTGCGGCGCCGACGTGCAGTGGGCGCGTGTGTCCACGCTGGGAGCGACGGTCGTCGACTCGTTCAGCATCGCGGGTGCGGACCTCGACCGGCGCCGGATCGAACGGGCGGTGCTCGACGCCGCCAGGTAGAGGTTGAGTAGCTCTACGCACAACCTCTCCGGGTGCTCACGCTCCTGCGGGCAGCCGAAACCGGGCAGTGTTCGTGGTGTCCGGAAAGCGTCCTCGAGGGGTGGATCGCTTCCCGGACAGGTAGAGGCGGTGGTGCGCGGTGACGGCGCCGGGGGAGGTACCGGGCACCCGCACCACCGCCGATTCCCTTGTCTGACAACGAGACAGGTTCCTGGACAACCTCCGTCCGGCCTGGGCATGGTCGAGTTCTCGTTGTTCTGACTGGGGAGGAAGAACTTGAGAATCGCCATGGTGGCCGCCGTCGTCGCGGCCCTGACCGTTCCCGCCACCGCACACGCTGCTCCACTTGCCGTGGAGGACCTCGGCACGTTGCCGGGTGATCTGCGCAGCGCCGCGGCCGACATCAACGACTCCGGCACGATCGCCGGTGTCTCCTACGGCGCCGGCACCGCGCAGCACGCCGTGCGGTGGGACCGGTGGGACGGCATCAAGGAGCTCGCCGACCTCGGGTCCGACTCGTGGGCGGCGGCCGTCAACCGGGACAACGTCGTCGTCGGCTACGCGGTGAACGCCGCCGGTCAGGCGCAGGCCGTGAAGTGGCTGCCCTCCGGTTCGCTCGTGCAGCTCGCGGTGGCGGGGGCGACGAGTTCCGTCGCGTACGACGTCAACGACTCGGGCACCGTCACGGGTGCCGCGACGATCAACGGCGTGAGCCAGGCGGTGCTGTGGACCTCGTTCGGCGAGGTGACGGTCCTCGGCGCGGGCAGCGGACTCCACGTCACCAACGGCAACTGGGTGGTCGGGAAGACCGGCGGCGACGTGGTCCGGTGGAATGCTTCGGGCGTGCGGACCGTGCTGGACGCGGGCACGTTCGCCGGCGGCAACCAGCTCGGCGACGCGGTCGGCACCGCGAGCACCGGCGGCGTGCTGTGGCTGCGCGGCGGCAAGACCCAGCTGGGTGCGAGCGCACGGCCGTCCGACATCAACGACAACGGCTTCGCCGTCGGGGACCTCTCGTCGCAGGCGACCCGGTGGGACTACTTCACCGGCGGAGCCGAGACGCTGGCGCCCGCACCGTCGAGCGCTGCCGAGGTGAACAACTCCGGCGTCGTCGCGGGCACGGTCGGCCCTTCGGCCGCCACCTGGGACATGGGCGGCACGCGAACGGTGCTGCCGTCGCTGTCCGGTGCCGCACGTCACTCCGTGACAGGGTTGAGCGAGGTCGGGCAGGTCATCGGCGTCGCGACGTTCGCCGACGGCACCTACCGCGCCGTGGTCTGGCGGTAGAACCCCGTGCATTTCGGCGGAAACGGGACCAAACTGAACGAGAGGGATGGTCGGAACGTCTTCTAGGACATGACCGCCGTGTTGAACACGCAGACCGCAGTCGTCCGAGTGCAGCCGCGCTCGCTCGTAGTCCTCGCCGGAATCCCCGGCGCGGGCAAGACGACCCTGCTCACCCGTCTCGACGCGGACGAGCCGGTCACCGTGCTCGACTCCGACCAAGTGCGCTCGTGGCTGGAGCCGCGCGTACCGCTGCCGTACAAGTACTGGCGCGTGTTCGTGCACCTCACACACCGGATGCGCGTCTTCTGGGCGGCACTGTTCTGCACGGGCCTGCTGGTGGTGCACGAGCCGTCCACCCGGCCCGGCACGCGGTTCATGCTCGTGCTCGCCGGCGTGCTGTCGGGGCGTTCCCGTCACTTCCTGTGGCTGGACGCCTCGGCGGCCCAGGCCCTCGACGGCCAGATCGCCCGCAAGCGCGTCGTGCGCACCCACGCGTTCGAACGCCACGTCCGCCGCGGCTCGTCGATGCGCGCGCAGTTCGAGGCGGGCTGGGTGCCGTTCGGATTCAGCAGCGTGACGCTCCTCACCCGTGCGGGGACCTCAGGTGGTCTGCGCATCATGGTGTCGTGATCAAGGCTGTCCTCTTCGACTTCGCGGGCACCCTCTTCGGGCGTCCTGCCTACCGATGGCTCTCGCCGCCGCACCTCTCGGTGCTGCGCGCACCGGCGCCGTACGTGGCGCGGATGAACGCCGCCGAGCGCGCGGTGTGGGACGCACGCGACCTGACCGCGCTGGCGAACCGGTCGGCCCACTGGATCCTGTTCCGGCTGGCCGGGCTGAGTTTCGACGACCAGCTGTTCCAGCGCCTGCACAACCCGGCGTTCTGGCTGCCCTACGCCGACACGGCCGCCGCACTGGAGGCCGCGCGGCCGCTGAAGGTCGGGGTGCTGAGCAACATCTCGTGGGACATCCGGCGGGTGTTCGCGCGCGAGTCGCTGTCCGTGGACGCCTTCGCGTTGTCCTACGAGCTCGGCGTCTCGAAGCCGTCCGCCCGAGCGTTCGACGCCGCCTGCGTCCGCCTGGACGTGGAGCCGTCCGAGTGCCTGTACGTCGGTGACGACCCGGTCGCGGATGGAGCAGCGGTGGCGGCGGGCCTGCGGTTCGCGCAGATCTCCACTGCTCCGGTCGGCCGCCGCGAGCCGGTGCTCCTGCGGGCCCTGGCGAGCCACGGGATCGGGTGAACGTTCGGTTAGCTAGTCTGGACGACGTGTTCTCCACGCTTTCCGACCGGCTGACCACGGTTCTCCAGGGCCTTCGCGGCAAGGGCCGGCTCAGCGACGCCGACATCGACGCGACCGCCCGCGAGATCAGGGTCGCCCTGCTCGAGGCCGACGTCGCGCTGCCCGTTGTGCGCAACTTCATCGCGAAGGTGAAGGAGCGCGCCAAGGGCGCCGAGGTCCACCAGGCGCTGAACCCGGCGCAGCAGGTCGTGAAGATCGTCAACGAGGAGCTCGTCAACGTCCTCGGTGGCGAGACCCGCAGGCTGAACCTCGCCAAGAACCCGCCCTCGGTGATCATGCTGGCGGGTCTGCAGGGTGCCGGTAAGACGACGCTCGCGGGCAAGCTGGCCAAGTGGCTCAAGGGCCAGGGCCACACGCCGCTGCTCGTCGCCGCCGACCTGCAGCGCCCGAACGCGGTGACGCAGCTCCAGGTCGTCGGTGAGCGCGCGGGCGTGCCCGTCTTCGCTCCCGAGCCCGGCAACGGCGTGGGCAACCCCGTCGAGGTCTCGCGCCGCGGCATCGAGGAGGCCAAGGCCAAGCAGCACGACATCGTCCTCGTCGACACGGCCGGCCGGCTCGGTGTCGACGAAGAGATGATGCAGCAGGCCATCGACATCCGGGCCGCGGTGAACCCGGACGAGATCCTGTTCGTGGTCGACGCGATGGTCGGTCAGGACGCGATCAACACCGCCACGGCGTTCCGCGACGGCGTCGGTTTCACCGGTGTCGTGCTCACCAAGCTCGACGGCGACGCCCGCGGTGGTGCCGCGCTGTCGGTCCGCGAGGTCACCGGCCAGCCGATCCTCTTCGCGTCCAACGGTGAGAAGCTCGAGGACTTCGACGTCTTCCACCCGGACCGGATGGCGTCGCGCATCCTCGGCATGGGTGACGTCCTCACCCTGATCGAGCAGGCCGAGCAGCACTTCGACCAGGACCAGGCCGAGAAGGCCGCGGCGAAGCTGCACTCCGGCCAGTTGACGCTGGAGGACTTCCTCGAGCAGATGCTCGCGATCCGCAAGATGGGCCCGATCGCGAACCTGCTCGGCATGCTGCCCGGCGCCGGGCAGATGAAGGACCAGCTCGGCATGCTGGACGAGAAGCACCTCGACCGCATCCAGGCGATCATCCGCGGCATGACCCCGGCCGAGCGCGACGACCCCAAGATCATCAACGGGTCCCGCCGGCTGCGCATCGCGAACGGCTCCGGCGTCAAGGTCAGCGACGTCAACGACCTGGTCAACCGCTTCTTCGAGGCCCGCAAGATGATGGCGTCGATGGCCGGCCGGATGGGCTTCGGCGGCGGTGGCGGCAGCAAGACCCGCAAGGGCAAGAAGGGGAAGAAGGGCAAGGGCGGACGCGGCCCGACGCCTCCCAAGGTCAAGGGCGGCTTCCCGCCCGGGATGTTCCCCGGTGGCATGCCCGGCATGCCTCCCGGCGGGATCCCCGGCATGCCGCCCGGCGGCCTGCCGAACCTGGGCGGCCTGAACGAGCTTCCTCCCGGCTTCGACCCGTCGAAGTTCAAGTTCGACGGGGACGACAAGAAGAAGTGACCATGCACCTGCGCGGTGTCGTCCTGCCGGACGGAGAGCCGCGAGACCTGTGGGTCGTCAACGGCCGGGTCCGCACCCGGCCGGTGCCGGGCGCGCAGACCGTCGTCGACGGCGGGTTCCTCGTGCCGGGCCTGGTCGACGCGCACTGCCACGTCGGCCTGGGCCCGCAGGGCGGTGTCGAGCTGCCCGAGGCCGTCGAGCAGGCGATCACCGACCGCGACGCGGGCACGTTGCTGATCCGCGACTGCGGCTCACCGATCGACACGACGCCGTTGCAGGAGCGCCTGGACCTGCCGCGGATCATCCGCGCGGGCAAGCACATCTCCCGGCCGAAGCGCTACATCCCGCACATCAGCGTGGAGGTCGAGTCCGACCTGGCGACGGCGGTCGCCGAGCAGGCCGCGTACGGCGACGGCTGGGTCAAGCTCGTCGGCGACTGGATCGACCGCGGCGAGGGCGACCTCGCTCCACTGTGGACGGACGACGAGCTGGCCCAGGCCATCAAGGTCGCCCACGACGCCGGTGCGAAGGTCACGGCCCACGTCTTCGGCGAGGACGCGCTGCCGGGCCTGATCAACGCGGGCATCGACTGCATCGAGCACGGCACCGGCCTGACCGACGACACGATCTCGCTGATGGCCGCGCGCGGCACCGCGCTGGTGCCCACGCTGATCAACATCGAGACGTTCCCCGGCATCGCGGAGAAGGCCGGCAAGTACCCGAAGTACGCGAACCACATGCGTGACCTGCACGCCCGCGTCTCCACCACGGTGGCGTCCGCGATCGAGGCGGGCGTCCCGGTCTACGCGGGCACCGACGCGGGCGGTGGCATCCGGCACGGCCGCATCGTCGACGAGATCGTCGCGCTGCACGGCGTGGGGATGAGCGCTGTGGACGCCATCGGCGCCGCGTCGTGGGGTGCCCGCGAGTGGCTCGGCTTCCCGTCGCTGACCGAGGGCGCGGCCGCGGACATCGTCGTCTACGACGAGGACCCGCGGGAGAACCTGGAGACCCTCCGGTCGCCGCGCATGGTCATGCTCCGGGGCCGCATCCACTAGGCGTGCTGGGCCAGCGCGCCCACCTGGTACGAGCCGCCCTTCTGGCGCGTGATGACGGCCATCCGGTTGGCGGCGTTGATCAGCCCGAGCAGGCAGACCAGCGCCGCGACCTGCTCGTCGTCGAAGTGCTTGCGCACGTTGTCCCAGGTCTCGTCGCTCACGCCCTCCCGGGTGAGCACGGTGCCCTCCTCGGTGAACGCCAGCGCGGCCTGCTCGGCCTCGGTGAACACCGTGGTCTCGCGCCAGCCGGCCACCAGGTGCAGCCGCAGCGGGTCCTCGCCGGCCGCGATGGCCTCCTTGACGTGCATGTCGAGGCAGAAGCCGCAGCCGTTCAGCTGGCTCGCCCGCAGGCTGACCAGTTCCGCGGTGGTGGCGGGCAGCGACGTCTGGTGCACGGCCTGCCCGAGGCCCGCGAACCGCTTCGCGATCTTGCTGCCGGTCTCGGTGCCGAAGAGGTTGAAGCGCGGTTCCATGATCTTTCCTCCCTCGTGGACTTGCTTGACGACCACGAGATGCCGACCACTCGCTCCGTGTGACTGTGATCCAGCCCACTGTCACAAAGTCCGGCGGGCTGGTGTCTTGTGACCATGGATGCCGCCACCGACGCGTTCGTCAGCCACCGCAACCTGCTCTTCACGATCGCCTACGAGATGCTCGGGTCCGCCGCCGACGCGGAGGACGTGCTGCAGGAGACGTGGCTGCGGTGGGCGGGCGTCGACCACGGCACCGTCGAGAACCACCGCGCGTACCTGGTCCGGATCGTCACCCGCCAGGCCCTCGGCCGCCTGCGCACCCTGGGCCGCCGCAAGGAGTCCTACGTGGGTTCCTGGCTCCCGGAGCCGTTGCTCACCACCCCGGACGTCGCCGAGGACGTCGAACTCGCCGACAGCGTCTCGATGGCGATGATGCTGGTCCTCGAAACCCTCACCCCGACCGAACGGGCGGTCTTCGTCCTGCGCGAGGTCTTCGACGTGGACTACGACGAGATCGCGACGGCGCTCGACAAGAACCCGGCCGCGGTCCGCCAGATCGCCCACCGCGCCCGTTCCCACGTCGCCGCCCGCCGCCCGCGCGAGGTCGTGACGCAGGCGGCGTCCCGCGAGGCCCTGGCCGCGTTCCGGCGCGCCACCGAGACGGGAGACCTCCAGGCCCTGCTCGACCTCCTCGCGCCGGACGTCGTGTTCCTCGGCGACGGCGGCGGCGTGAAGCAGGCCGTCCCGCGTCCCGTCGTGGGCTCCTCGAAGGTCGCGCGCATGCTGCTCGGCGGCATGCTGAAGGTGACCGGCTGGACGATGGAGCCGGCCCAGGTCAACGGCTACCCGGCGTTGATCGTGCGGTTCGGCGGCGAACTCGACACGGTGCTCGCGGTGCGGGTGGAGGACGGGCTGATCAGCGGCCTGTACGCGGTGCGCAACCCGGCCAAGCTCTCGCACATGACCGAGGAGACGACCCTGCGCCGGTGATCGGCGGGTCAGGTCAGCCGCGCGGGGTTTAGTCGCAGCGTTCGTGCGCCGATCCAACCACCAGGAGTAGGACACCCGGCGGGGACCCGATCTGACCATTTTTTGACCACGCGCTCGACCGGGTTTCCGTCGGTGCCGCACAGTAGCCTCGGCTTCTGGGCCGGCGTCGATCGCGAGGTGGGCTGATCATGAGGGTGGCATTGCCTGCTGTTCCACCGCTGGTAGCCGCGGTGTGACTAAATTGCAGAGCGTGAGTGAGCCGGAATCCCTGAAGCCGAAGCGCGGCTTCATCGAGAGCGTGCGGGACATCAGCCGCAACCCGGAGCCCGAGCGGGTCGGCCAGCGTTGGGGATTCGGCGCGTTCCTGCTGGTGGAAGCGGTTTTCATCCTGAGCGCCGTGTTCATCACGGCCGTGGGCGCGAGCTTCGGCGCGACGCTGGAGACCTCGACCTCGCTCGTGCTGGTCGGCTCGCTGGTGCCGATCATGCTCGCGGCCGCGGTGGCCATCCTGATCACGTACGTGCGCGGCAACGGTCCCGTCATCGACCTGCGGCTGAGCCTGACCAAGGCGGACGTCGTCTTCGGTCTCAAGATCGGCGTCATCGGCCTGGTGTTCACCTACGTCGCCGCGACCGTGTGGGCGAAGATCGTCGGCAAGGACAACGCCACGAGCGCCATCGGCGAGCTCTTCAGCAACGCGAACCTGCCGCTCGCCGCCGCCATCACGATGTTCCTCTACATGAGCTTCATCGGCCCGATCTGCGAGGAGATCATCTTCCGCGGGCTGCTCTGGGGCGCGGTCGAGCGGCAGGGCTGGAGCAGGTGGGCCGCGTTCGTGCTGACCACGGTGATCTTCGCGCTCAGCCACCTCGAACCGCAGCGCACCTGGCTGCTCCTCGTGATCGCCATCCCCATCGGCGTCGCCCGCCTGATCACCCGCAGCCTCGGGGCGAGCATGGTGGCGCACGTGCTGAACAACTTCCTGCCCGGACTGTCCCTCCTGCTCCTGTCGGTCGGTGTCATCTGATGGACCTGAACAGCGACCTCGGCGAGGGCTTCGGCATCTGGAAGCTCGGCGACGACACCGCGCTGCTGGGCGTCATCACCAGCGCGAACGTCGCGTGCGGCTTCCACGCCGGTGATCCGTCCACGATGCGCAAGGTCTGCGAGGAAGCCGCGAAGAACGGCGTGAAGATCGGCGCCCAGGTGAGCTACCGCGACCTGGCCGGGTTCGGCCGGCGGTTCATCGACGCCGACCCGATCGAGCTCGCGGACGAGGTGCTCTACCAGATCGGTGCGCTCGATGCGTGCGCACGAGCAGCAGGCACCGAGGTCGTGTACGTGAAGCCGCACGGCGCGCTCTACAACGCCACGGTGCAGCACGAGAAGCAGGCCGAGGCGGTCGTGAACGGCACCAAGGCGTTCAAGGACCTGCCGATCCTCGGCCTGCCCGGCTCCCAGTTGCTGGAGAAGGCCTCGCGAGCGGGCTTGAGGCCCGTCCAGGAGGCGTTCGCCGACCGCGGCTACACGCCGGAGGGCACGCTGGTCCCGCGCAGCCGGCCGGACGCACTGCTCACCGGCACCGCGCAGATCGTCGAACGGGCCACCCGGCTGCTCGAGGGCGAACTCGTCGCGGTCGACGGCACCGTCATCAAGACGCAGGCGGAGTCGTTGTGCGTGCACGGCGACACGCCAGGAGCGGTCGCGCACGCGCGTGCGGTTCGGGAAGCGCTCGGCACCGTGACACCGTTCGCGTAGGACCCGATTCGGATCCGCCGGTCCCCATCTGGCACAATTGCCCGCTGTCCGTCGTGGTCGGCCCCTCTGCCCGGGCCACGGCTGTGCGAACCACCAACACAGAGTTCGAGGAGTACAAGGCCAATGGCCGTCAAGATCAAGCTTCAGCGTCTCGGCAAGATCCGCCAGCCGTACTACCGCATCGTGGTCGCCGACGCGCGCACCCGTCGCGACGGCAAGGCCATCGAGACGATCGGCAAGTACCACCCGAAGGACGAGCCGTCGTTCATCGCGGTCGACTCCGAGCGTGCGCAGTACTGGCTGGGTGTCGGCGCGCAGCCGACCGAGTCGGTCCAGCGGATCCTCGAGATCACCGGTGACTGGCAGAAGTTCAAGGGCCTGCCGGGCGCCGAGGGCACCCTGAAGGTCAAGGAGCCGAAGACGTCGAAGGCCGACCTGTTCGCCGCCGCTCTGGCCGCCGCGAACTCGGAGCCGATGACCGACGCCACCACGCCGAAGGCGAAGAAGGCCAAGAAGGCCGACGACGCCCCCAAGGCTGAGGCCGAGGCGCCCAAGGACGAGGCGTGAGTTTGTTGGCTGACGCCCTCGAACACCTCGTTCGCGGCATCGTCGACCACCCGGACGAAGTCCGGGTGAACCTCGTCACGACCCGCCGCGGCCGCACCCTCGAGGTCCACGTCCACCCGGACGACCTCGGCAAGGTGATCGGTCGTGGCGGTCGCACCGCGACGGCTCTGCGTACCGTGATGGCCGGTATCGGCGGTCGTGGTGTGCGGGTCGACGTCGTCGACACCGACCGCTGAACGAAGCTGCAAAGGGCAAATGGACGTCGTCGTCGGCCGCGTGGCCAAGGCGCACGGGATCACCGGTGAACTTTCCGTTGACGTGCGCACTGATTCACCCGAAATGCGGTTCGCGCTAGGAGCCACGCTCCAGGCGAAGCTGCGTGACGGCACGTCCCGAAGCCTCACCGTGTCAGCCGCCCGGCCTCATGCCGGGCGGCTGCTCGTGCGTTTCGAGGAAGTCGTGACACGGGACGTCGCGGAGTCGTTGCGCGGCACGTTGCTGCTGGGCAGCACCGACGACCTGCCGGCGATCGACGACCCGGACGAGTTCTACGACCACGAGCTCGAAGGGCTCGCGGCCGAACTCGTCGACGGCACGAAGATCGGCACGGTCAAGGAGATCCTGCACGGTCCCGGTGGCGAGCTGCTCGTGGTCATCCGTGACCAGGGCGAGGCGCTCATCCCGTTCGTGCGCGAGATCGTGCCCACCGTGGACGTGCGCGGCGGCCGTGTCGTGATCGACCCGCCAGAGGGCCTGCTCGATGCAGATTGACGTCGTCACGATCTTTCCCGAGTACCTCGCGCCGCTGCGCGCGGCGCTGCTCGGGAAGGCGATCGACAAGGGCCTGATCAGCGTCGGCGTGCACGACCTCCGCGACTGGACCCAGGACGTGCACAAGGCTGTCGACGACAGTCCGTACGGCGGTGGGCCCGGCATGGTCATGAAGGCCGACATCTGGGGTCCCGCCCTGGACGACGTGTGCACGGACGAGACGCGTCTCATCGTGCCGACGCCGGCCGGACGTCCGTTCACGCAGGCGGTCGCACACGAGTACGCGAACGAGTCGCACCTCGTGTTCGCGTGCGGTCGCTACGAGGGCATTGACCAGCGTGTGGTCGATGACGCCGCACGGCGCGTCCGCGTCGATGAGGTGTCCATCGGCGACTACGTGCTGGTCGGCGGTGAGGTGGCGGTGCTCGCGATCGTGGAAGCGGTCGCGCGGTTGCTGCCCGGGGTGCTCGGCAACCCGAAGTCGCACGCCGAGGACTCGTTCCAGGACGGGCTGCTCGAAGGGCCGAGCTACACGCGGCCCGAGGTGTGGCGCGACCTGGCGGTGCCGGACGTGCTGCGTTCCGGCAACCACAGGCTGATCAACCGCTGGCGTCGTGACCAGTCACTCGTCAGAACCTTCGAAAGGCGCCCTGACCTGCTGGAATCGCTGCCGGCGGACGCGTTCGACAAGCACGACCGAGCCCTGCTCGCGCGCCTGCGCGAGTGTGGGGACTAGCCCGATTTCATTCCGGAGTGCCTGGTCTGGCACACTGGAACAGTTGCCGAAGCCGGTGTGATACCGGCGTGCGCACACAAGCCGACCCCCATCATGTCGTGCACAGCCATGGAGCATGCTCTGGGGAGTTCAAAACACGTGAGGAACCACCGATGAACATCCTGGACGCGCTTGACGCCCAGTCGCTGCGCACTGACATCCCGGCCTTCCGCGCCGGTGACACGCTGAAGGTTCACGTCCGCGTCATCGAGGGCTCGCGCGAGCGCGTCCAGGTGTTCCAGGGCGTCGTGATCCGTCGTCAGAACGGCGGCATCCGCGAGACCTTCACCGTCCGCAAGGTCTCGTTCGGTGTCGGTGTCGAGCGCACCTTCCCGCTGCACTCCCCGAACATCGCCGAGATCGAGGTCGTCACCCGCGGTGACGTGCGTCGCGCCAAGCTGTACTACCTGCGCGACCTGCGCGGCAAGGCTGCCAAGATCAAGGAGAAGCGCGAGGCCCGTCCGGTCTCCTGATCGGTGGCTTCGAGCCCAGAAGACTTCGAGGACGCCTCCGCACCGGATGAACCGGAGCGGGGGCGTACTCCTGTCTGGAGAGAAGTCCTCTACGTCGTCGTGACCGCCGTCGTGCTGACGGTGCTGATCCAGGCGTTCGTGGCGCGGGTCTACGTGATCCCCTCGGCGTCGATGGAGAACACGCTGCACGGCTGCACCGGCTGCGAGAACGACCGCGTCCTGGTCGACAAGCTCACCTACGGCTTCAGCGACATCGAGCCCGGCGAGGTGGTCGTGTTCCGCGGCCCCGAGGCGTGGACGTCGACGGACTTCCGCAACACCCGGTCCACCAACCCCGTCGCGGGTTTCGTGCAGAACATCGGTTCGCTGCTGGGCATCGCCCCGGCGAACGAGCGCGACTTCGTGAAGCGCGTGATCGCGTTGCCCGGCCAGACGGTGATGTGCTGCGACGAGCAGCACCGTGTCGTTGTGGACGGCAAACCGCTCGATGAGCCGTACGTGCACTGGCAGGCCGGCACTTCGCCCGCCGACCACGAGCCGTTCGCGCCGATCCGCGTACCGGATGGACGGTTGTTCGTGATGGGGGACAACCGGATGAACTCCACCGACTCGCGCAAACAGGGCGGCGGGGGCGTAGCGGGCACCGTGCCGGTCGAGAACGTCATCGGGAAGGCCCGGTACGTCGTTTTCCCGAAAGATCGGTGGAGTGTTGTGTCGGATCACAACCCCCAGCCCCTAGGCTGATCTCGTGGTCGACGACGCTCCAGAGCAGAACCCTCCCGCCGACGAGCCCGGTTCGGACGCTTCGGACAAGCCCGCGAAGCAGAAGAAAAAGGGCAACTTCTGGAAGGAACTGCCTGTCCTCATCCTGGTCGCGTTCGGCCTCGCGATCGGCATCCAGATCTTCCTCGGCCGCGTCTACATGATCCCGTCCGAGTCGATGGAGACGACGTTGCACGGGTGCACCGACTGCTACGGCGACCGGGTGCTCGTCGACAAGGTCACCTACCGCTTCACCGATCCGGCGCCGGGCGACGTGATCGTGTTCCGCGGGCCGCCGTCGTGGCAGAACGACTTCGTCTCCGCCGAGCCGGGCAACCCGGTCTCGGAGGGCTTGTCGTGGCTCGGCTCGCTGGTCGGACTGCCCTCGGCGAACGAGGAGGACTTCGTCAAGCGCGTGATCGCCGTCGGCGGCCAGACCGTGAAGTGCTGCGACGAGCAGAACCGCGTGACGGTGGACGGCAAGCCGCTCGACGAGCCGTACAAGCACTTCGACGAGGGCACGCCGGCCGAGCAGGAGTCGTTCGAGGAGCTCAAGATCCCGGACGGGATGCTGTTCGTGCTCGGCGACAACCGCAACCACTCGTGCGACTCGCGCTGCCAGGGCCAGGGCGGTGTCAACGGGCTCGTGCCGGTGGACGACGTGATCGGCAAGGCGCGCGTGATCGTGCTGCCTCCGTCGAGGTGGGGCGGGGTGTCCGACCACAACCCGCAGGTCGTCTCGATGGGCGCGCCGGGCTGGCAGGAGAACGTGCCGCTGGGGCTCGGTATCGTCGGCGCGTGGCCGCTTCTGCTGCTCGGGCGTCGAGTGCGAGACCGATTCCGCCGATGACCATGCTGATGCCGCCCCGCGCGGTGGTGCGGGGCTCCGCGGGGAACTGGGCGCTGCAGAGCACGCTGGAGCGCCGGGGCCTCGGCCCTGTCGCCGGCGTGGACGAGGCGGGCCGTGGGCCGTGCGCAGGACCGTTGGTGATCGCCGCGTGTGTCCTTCGACCGGGTGATGCTTCGCGGTTCGAAGGGCTGACCGACTCGAAGCTGATGACGGCGGCGGCTCGCGATCGGATGTACGACCTGGTGCTCAAGCGTGCGCTCGATCACTCGGTGGTGGTGGTTCCGCCCGCCGACATCGACTGGCTCGGCATCCACGTCATGAACATCGAGGGCATGCGGCGTGCTGTGGCGCAGATGGAGACGCATCCCGGGTACGTGCTGACGGACGGCTTCAAGGTGCCGGGGATGCCCGCGCCGAGCGTCGCGGTGCTCAAGGGGGACCAGGCCGCGGCGTGCGTAGCCGCGGCATCGGTGCTGGCCAAGGTCACGCGGGACCGGATCATGGCGGATCTGCATGATCGTCATCCCGAGTACGGTTTCAACGTGCACAAGGGCTACTGCACACCCGACCACACGGCGGCGTTGATGGAACACGGGCCGTGTGCGGAGCATCGCTGGTCGTATGTAAATGTGGCAGCGGCAGCTGCCAAGCACGGTCTCGCCGCGCCGCACAGGGTGGCGCGCGGCACAACCGCGCAGGCCGTGGTCCAGAATGATGCAACCCCGGCTGACGCCGGGGAGCTCGCGACGAGTGAGGGCGCGGAGCAGATGACCCGCGCGGAGGCGTAATGAGTGCAGAGGATCTCGAGAAGTACGAGACCGAGATGGAGCTGTCGCTGTACAAGGAGTACCGCGACATAGTCAGCCAGTTCTCGTTCGTCGTGGAGACCGAACGGCGTTTCTACCTGGCCAACTCGGTGGACGTGCAGGTGCGCAACGCCGACGGCGAGGTGTACTTCGAGGTGCGCATGTCGGATGCATGGGTGTGGGACATGTACCGCCCTGCAAGGTTCGTCAAGAACGTTCGTGTCATCACGTTCAAGGACGTGAACGTGGAGGAGCTGGACAAGCCGGATCTCCGGCTGCCGGAAAGCGGCCCTTTCCCCAGCTGAACGAGGAGTGACCCGAAACGTTGGCGGTGCCGTCCGCGGTGCCGCGATGGGCCCGTGCGGCCGCGATTTCTCACGGCGGCGTTTCGGGCCACGCTCCTAGCACACCCCACCGACGATTCCGTCGGTTCAAGATCCACAACGGCTGACTTGTCCACAGCCACCGAGTTGTCCACAGATTCCCCGCGGCCCGGTCGCCCACCCCGTCCCGCCCTGCAAGGTCGTGTCCAACGACCCGCAGGGAGGCGAGGGCAGTGGTGGCACAGGCACTGGTCGAGACCAGGCAGCAGGAGATGGGGCGCCAGGGCGAGGATCTGGCGTGCAGGTACCTGGAGGGGCAGGGCCTGGTCGTCCTGTCGCGGAACTGGACGTGCCGCGACGGTGAGCTCGACGTCGTGGCCGTGGAGGGCGACCGCCTGGTCGTCTGCGAGGTCAAGACGAGGTCCGGTCCGGCCTGGGGCCGCCCGGACGAGGCCGTCGACCAACGCAAGCTCTCCCGCCTGCGCCGCACAGCGTTGCGCTGGCTCGCGTCGCACGGCGTCGGCTGGTGCAACGTCCGCGTCGACCTGATCTCGGTCACCTGGCCTTCCTCCGGCGAGCCGCGCCTGCAGCACCTGCGGGGAGCCTGAGATGGGCTTGGCGCAGGCCTGGTCCGTCGCCCTCCACGGCGTCGACGGCATCGCGGTCGAGATCGAGGCCGACGTGGGCGTGGGCCAGCCCCGCACGCACCTCCTCGGGCTGCCCGACGCGTCCTTGCACGAGTCGAAGGAGCGGGTGAAGGCCGCCGTCCGCAACAGCGAGGAGGAGTGGCCGAAGCAGCGCATCGTCCTGGGCCTGTCCCCGGCGAACCTGCCCAAGGGCGGCAGCAGCTACGACCTCGCCATCGCCTGCGCCACCCTCGCCGCCGCCGGCTCGATCCCGTGCGAGCGCCTGGCCACCACCGTCCTGCTGGGCGAACTGGCACTGGACGGCCGGGTCCGCGCGGTCCGCGGCGCGTTGCCCGCCCTGCTCGCAGCCCGCCGCGCAGGCCTCACGACAGCGATCGTCCCGGTGGACGTCCTGCAGGAGGCGGCCCTGGTCGACGGCATCGACCTCCACGGCGCCCAGACCCTCGCCGAGGTCCTGGCGTGGCTCCGCAGCGAGCCCGCACCACTGCACCCGCCACCACAGCCGGCCGACCCACCGCTCCTGGCCGTCCCGGACCTGGCCGACGTCGTGGGCCAGCCAGAGGCCCGCTGGGCCCTGGAGGTGGCCGCGGCAGGCGCCCACCACCTCCTCCTGACGGGCCCGCCGGGCACCGGCAAGACGATGCTGGCCGAACGCCTCCCAGGCCTCCTCCCACCGCTGACGCGCGAGGAGTCGCTGGCGGTGACAGCCGTCCACTCGGTAGCGGGCGTCCTGTCCTCCGACTACCCCCTCGTAGCCAGCCCGCCGTTCGTCAACGTCCACCACACGACGTCGATAGCGGCCCTGATGGGCGGCGGCAGCGGCATGGCGAAGCCAGGCGCCGCCTCCCGCGCCCACAAGGGCGTCCTGTTCCTGGACGAGGCCTGCGAGTTCGGCCAGAAGACCATCGACGCCCTCCGCACCGCACTGGAAGAGGGCGAGGTCCGCATCCCCCGCCGAGACGGCATAGCCCGCTACCCGGCCCGCTTCCAGCTGATCCTCGCCACCAACCCGTGCCCCTGCGCCCCACCGAAGGAAACGGACTGCATCTGCACCTCGACAGTCCGCCGCCGCTACCAGTCCCGCCTCTCCGGCCCACTGCTCGACCGCGTGGACCTGAGGGTCCGGATGAGGGCGACAACGGCCATGGCGAACGCAGACGCCACCCCACCAGAACCAACAGCGGTGGTAAGAGCCAGAGTCCTGAAAGCCAGAACAAGGGCCGCCACCCGCTGGTCGGCCCACGGCCACACCTGGTCGGCAAACGCCCTGGTACCAGGCCCAGCCCTGCGAAAAGAGTTCGCACTCCCGAGGCCAACAACGGCCCTCCTGGACCGAGCCCTGGCCCTAGGGGCTCTGACGGGCCGAGGAGCCGACCGCTGCCTACGCGTCGCCTGGACCCTCGCCGACCTGGCAGAGGCCGACCGCCCAACCCAGGACCACGTAGCCGCAGCCCTCCACTTCCGAGAACGCCGAGCCCCCTAACCCGGCCCAGCCCCAACCCCGGTGCCGGTCCCGGCCGCAGCCCCAACCCCGATCCAGCCCCGGCCCCAGCCCCAGTCCCGGCCCCAGCCCTTGTCCCGGCCCCAGTCCCGGCCGCAGCCCCGGTCCCAGGCCCAACCCCCGCCCCGGCCCCCGCCCCGGCCCCCGCCCCAGCCCCGGCCCCAGCCCCGGCCCCGGTCCCAGCCCTGGGCCCAGCGCGGTCTGGCCCCGGTCTCCGGCCAGCCAAGGCCGAGGCCCTTCCCGAACAGCTCCTTGACTTCCAGAACCCCTCAGCCCGCGTCCTGCAAGCCTTCCTCGAAAGCTCTGCCCTCCAGCGCCCGGCAGCCCTCGCTCCCCGGCTCTGCTGCCTGGAGCGCTTGGCCTCCGAAGCCCAAACGCCAGGCCCAAAACCCGGCCCCAAACCCAAGTCTCACCCCACAGCTCCGGACCCCAGAGGTCCTTGCAGCCGCACACCAGCACAAGACGCGGAGCTCAGCTCCCCACCCCAATACGCCGGTCGCGGAGCTTCAACGCCCCGACTCCGCGACCGGCCCCAGCCGAGCGGGCGCTCGCCCCCTGCGGGCGCCCGCTCACCTGACCTGCCCGCTCACCTGACCTGCCGCGCCCCAGCCGTCCCCACTACCTGCGTCTCCGTTCTCGTCGCCGTCTTCACCCCCGCCTCTCTCACCTCTCTGCCGCTTCGACCCCCGCTCCGCTTCGACCCCGCGGTCTCCCACCCCAGCGGCGCCGTCTCCACCCCGCCGCCGTCTCCACCCAGCGTCTCCATTCCCGTCATCTCAGACCTGCCGCGCTTCCGCTCTCTCCATCCCAGGCCGCCCCGCCGGCGTGAGCCACCCGAGCTCGGTCTGCCCTCAATGCCGCCGGGCGCGGAGCCCCACTCCCGCTCCACGCCCGGCACCCACCTCACCGAAACGTTCGGGCGCCTGTCCCAACCCAGGCGCCCGAACCCACCGGACACGAGCCCCGAGCCTCGCCTCGTGTCCGGTTCGGGCGGGTCGCCCGCCCTTCCCCAGCGGGCGACCCGCTCACCCTCGATCCCCTTCTCATCCCTCCCGAACCTCATGAACTCCGCCGAACAAGGAGCCCGACCATGACCCCACGCCTCGTTCCCGCCGCGACCTCCATCACCACTGCGGCCGCCGTGGTGCCGGCCCTGCTGCTGCAGCTGCAATGCACAGTCCGGAGACGCGCATCAGGTGCCAGCCCGCCGAATCCGTGGCGCCCTGAGCCCTGGCAGCGCTGGCTGCCCTGGTGGTGGTTCCGGTGACCACACCGCAGACCGCACCGGCCACCGATGCCGTTCGCCTGGCCAGGGCCTACCTGTCTCGCGTTGCGGAGCCCTATCCGGCGGCGCTCGCCACGCTGGTCGCCGAGGTCGGGCCCGTCGAGGCCGCGGAGCGGGTGAGGGCCGGCGAAGTGTCGCCGTCGGTGGCCAGCCAGACGTCGGCGCGGCGGGCTGAGGAACACGCCCGTGCCGACCTCGATCTCATCGCCCGGCGTGGTGGGCGGCTGGTCATTCCCGAGGACGAGGAGTGGCCTCGGTGGCCGTTGCTCGCGCTCGCCAACGTGGCTGCCCGGCGGTGCGGCGGTGAGCCGCTCGCGTTGTGGGTGCGGGGGCCGCACTTCCTGGCTGACGTGGTGGACAGGGCCGTTGCCGTGGTCGGGTCCCGGGCCGCCAGCGGGTACGGCGAGCACGTTGCCGGTGAGTTCGCCTACGGGCTGGCGTTGGCGGGGATGACCGTTGTCTCCGGGGCTGCGTACGGGATCGACGGTGCTGCTCATCGCGGTTCGCTCGGGGCCGGTGGGGTGACGATCGCGGTGCTGGCGTGCGGTGCGGACATCGCCTATCCCGGCGGCCATCAGGGATTGCTCGGCAGGGTTGCGCGCGAAGGACTGATCGTCAGCGAGTACCCGCCTGGTGTGACGCCTGCGCGGCATCGGTTCCTCACGCGCAACCGGCTCATCGCCGCGTTGGGTGGTGGCACCGTGGTCGTGGAGGCCGGGCGGCGCAGCGGGGCCAAGAACACGGCGGCGATCACGCTTGCGTTGGGGCGGCCGTTGATGGTGGTGCCGGGGCCCGTGACGTCGGTGAGTTCGGTCGGTTGTCACGAGTTGTTGCGGGACGGGCACGCGGAGTCAGTGAGTTCGGTGGCGGAGATCGTGGAATCGGTGGGGCGGTTCGGCGACGACCTCGCCACTCGGCCCGCCGAGAAGGAGAGCGACCTCGGTGCACCTCAGGGGGAGGCGATGAGGGTGTACGAGGCCCTGGGGAAGCGCAGCGGCGTCAGCGACGAGGCCGTGTCCGTCGAGTCCGGAGTGCCGTTGGACCGGGTGCGGGCGTTGCTGCCCGAACTGGAACTCGCCGGGCTCGCATTGCACGTGGATCAGGGCTGGCAGAAGCTGGAGGTGGGGTGACGTTCGTCCACTGTGGATAGTCAGCGGCGGCTGACCTGCGGCTTTGTCTCCGCTGGAGGGAGTTGCCGACGGCTTGGTGACTCGTCGCCAGGCTGGCGCAGGCGGTGTTTGGCCTGTTCGGGGCCTCTCCGGGTTCAGGGCGGCGGCGGTGTCGGGCGGTGGCGACCGCTCGGGCGCGATCTTGCGTGCTGCGCGGCGAGCGAATTCGTCGGCTGCTCGGGTGGTGTGGGCCGTTGTCGCTACTCCGAAAGGTGATCTGCAAGTGCCGCCGCACGCCTGCTCGTTACAGGGAGTTGGAACGTTATCGTCACGCTGATCATGAGAGCGCTCCCAAATGGCGCGGGGGTGTGGCGATACTTGACCAAACGCCCCGACTGGCGCAGCGTCTTGGCCTATGTTCCCGCCGCCGCATGGTCGGACACGTCGTGTCGACCTCGTTCGCCTGCGCGAAAAACTGCCGGCGAACGTGGAAGGCGTGTTGCGGCAGTACGAACGGCACCTGATGTTGGAGCGTGACCTGTCGCCGCACACGGTGCGCGCTTACGTCGGTGATGCGGTGGCACTGCTTGGTCACGTCGCGGGGAATATCCCGGAAAACGCTGATCTCGGGCGCATTGACCTGACGAATCTGCGGTCGTGGCTTGCCGCGCAACACGCCGCAGGTGCGAGTCGCACGACGCTTGCTAGGCGCGCCGCTGCTTCGCGCGCGTTCACCGCGTGGGCGCATCGAGCAGGGCATATGGCCTCGGATCCGGGGCCTCGGCTCGCTGCTCCGCGGCCGCACCGGACGCTGCCGTCGGTGCTGCGCGAAGACCAGGCCAAGGACGCGATGAGGGCCGTATCCTCTGGCGCGTCCCAAGGTGATCCGGTTGCGCTGCGTGATCAGGCCGTGGTGGAGTTGCTGTACGCCACAGGTATCCGCGTGGCCGAACTCTGTGGTCTTGATCTCGACGACGTGGACTACTCCCTAAGGGTGATTCGAGTTCTGGGCAAAGGTGGTCGCGAGCGCAGCGTTCCGTTCGGCGTGCCTGCCGAGCGTGCGGTGCGGCGATGGGTGGACGAGGGGCGAAACGCCCTGGTAGCACCGGATTCGCCGCCGGCGTTGTTCCTCGGCGCCCGCGGGGGCCGGCTGAACCAGCGGGCCGTCAGAACCCTGGTGCACGAGGTCGTCGCCGTGGTACCGGATGCACCGGACATCGGGCCGCACGGGTTGCGCCACTCCGCTGCGACCCATTTGCTGGAAGGAGGAGCGGACCTGCGCACCGTCCAAGAACTGCTTGGTCACGCTACGCTCGCAACGACTCAGCTTTACACACACGTCACTGTCGAACGGCTGAAGGCGATCCATGACCGAACCCACCCCCGTTCCTGACGCCGCAGGGGGAGGATCGCGTACGGCGACCGTGCCCCCTGAACCCGTCCTGCCCGCACCAGCGTCGAAGCAGGCGAGCAACGGGCACCGTCAGAACGGCGCGCCACGCACCGAGGCGACCCCTGAGCCCGGTGCCGACACGCATGTCAACGGCACGCCTGCGGCCGTTCCGACTGCGGTGACGCGCACGGACGTGCGTTCCGGTGACGACGTCGAAGCCGGCATCGTCGCCCTGTGGCGCAGCTACGGCGAGTCCCGCGAGCAGAGCCAGCGCGACCGCCTGGTGCTGCACTACGCGCCGCTGGTCAAGTACGTCGCCGGCCGCGTCGGCACAGGCCTGCCCGCCCACGTGGACGTGGCCGACCTGATCCAGTCCGGCATCTTCGGCCTGGTCGACGCGATCGAGAAGTTCGAGCCGGAACGCGGCCTCAAGTTCGAGACCTACGCCATGCAGCGCATCCGCGGTGCGATCCTCGACGACCTGCGCTCGCAGGACTGGGTGCCGCGCTCGGTCCGCAGCCGGGCCCGCGACGTCGAACGAGCCCTCGAACGCCTCGGCGCCAAGCTGCAGCGCACGCCCACCGACCGCGAGCTCGCCGCAGAGCTCAAGATCGGCCTGGCCGAACTCCGCGAGCTCTACGGCCAGCTGCAACTCACCAGCGTCGTCGCCCTCGACGAGCTGATCGCCCCGAACAAGGGCGGCTCCTCCCTGGCGGAGTCGCTGCCCGACGACGCCGCGGAAGACCCGGTGGCGAGCCTCGTCGACCAGGACGGCCGTCGTCAGCTGGCCGACGCGATCGCCCAGCTGGCAGAACGCGACCGCGTGGTCGTGACCCTCTACTACTTCGAGAACCTGACCCTCGCCGAGATCGGCAAGGTGCTCGGCGTGACCGAGTCCAGGGTCTGCCAGCTGCACACCCGCGCAGTCCTGCGCCTGCGCACGAAGCTCAACGAGCAGTCCGAGGCCTGACTGCACCTCGATCACCCAGCAGCCTGGCGAGCGCCGGGCTGCCGAACGCCCGTACCGGGAAGCTTCACAAGCCTCAAAAAGCCGCTTCAAACCTCCTTTTTGCCCGCCGCCAGGCCTAATTCACTCGAACGGGTGGCCTTGGACCTGCTCCAAGCACGCCCCGTGCCCACTCGGGCATCGCCGAACGCCCGAGCCGCGAATCGGGCGAGCGCCGCACCAGCCCACCGAGCGCCGCGCCGACACCGAACCCGGTGGGGTCGCCGTCGCGCGGTCGGCGACGGCCTGCATCGCAAGGTGCGGCAGTTCGCGAGCGGCCGGTCCGCAGGCGCCGAGTAGGCCAACGGCCACACCGGCAACCGGGCAGTCGGCGGACACGAGCGCAGGGAGTCGGGCGGCAGGTAGCCACATGGACCGGTGAGCGCTCCGTAGCCACGAACTTCGGGCATGCCTGGTTGGTGCCGTGGTGACCGCTGCGGACGGCATGGCGAGGTGTTGGCGACCGGGGTGGCGGACCGCGTCGGTGTGCAGTGTCAGGCGGATGGTTGCCGTGGCGATCACGTGGAGTCGTGCTTGCGGATGGCCTGGCCGCCAACGCTGACGGTTCGGTGCGGCGGTGCGGTCGGTGGCGAATGTGCCCTGAGCAGTGCCGGGACGATGAGCCGCGCTGCGGTCTGGGCTTGCGCGACGTCGTCCCGGACTGCTGTAGGCGGGCTTGGCGAGGCGTTGCCAGCTGCGGTTGTGGTCGGGGCGCGGGCTGTGGTGGGACCGATCCGGAGAGCCTGGCTGCGCAGGGTGCAGTGACCTTTGTAGCTGCTCGCGGCGGCCGCTGCGAGCGGGTTGACGTGAGCGGGTTGACGTGAGGCAGGCGGGCCGGGAGGCGGCCTGGGTCAGCGGGTGGCCGCCTCCCGGCGCCTGACGGGCGCTGCGGCGGGTGTCGGGGTGCGCCGCTGTCCTGCCGCCTGGGAAGTGGCGGGGAGCGCCCGTTGGAGGCGCCGCGCTGCGTGACGCGCGGCGCGGGCTGAACAGCCGGCTAGGGGGGAGCCGCCAGCGGTAGCAGGCGTACGCGACCTGAGCTGACCAGGCGGAGCGGGTCCAAGTAGGCGTCACCCCGGCGAGCGCCCCAGTGCAGGCACGGGGACGGGCAGTGGCCTGCTTGCAGGTGGCCGATGACCTCTCCTCGGCGGATGAGGCGACCTGCGGTGACGACGGGGGCGACCGGTTCGTAGGTGGTGCGCAGGCCGTTGCGGTGCTGGAGCGACACCAGGGTCCTGGCGGCCACCGCGCCTGCGAAGACGACGGTGGCGTCGCCTGCGGCGAGGACCGGCGTGCCGGCCGGCGCGGAGAGGTCGGCACCCCGGTGACCTGGGCCGAACGGTGAGACGGGGGCCTCGAAGGCGCGCACCACCGGGTGCGGTGGGGGCAGGGGCCAGGAGAAGCGGTCGGCCGGCGGGCTCAGGAGGGTGGTGAGCAGCAGGGCGGTGGGGAGGAGGGGCATGGGTCAACGGTCGGCCAGAGAGACCCTCGGGGACCAGCGGGTATGCGGAAACTGTGGACAACTCGCCGGTTGTGGACAACTACGCCGAGCGAGGTGGGGGCGATTCGAAGTTTGTCGGGGATGGGGAGTAGACTTTTGGGCGCGTCCCGTCTGTGCGCGGGACGACTTCGCGTGCCAACGCAGATCCGACCGGCTGATCCCAGCAGGGTCGAGTCACGACGTTCGACGGTCCTGACGGTGCAGAGATGCTCCGCGGGTGCGAACGGCGGCAATGGCACCAGGGCTGAAGGCCTACCGGCCGGAAGCGTCAACCGAACCGACGCGCAAAGGCGAGACCTCGCGCGTCCGACAGATGAGGTGCGAACCGGCCATGGCCGTCGTAACCATGAGGCAGCTGCTTGACAGCGGCGTGCACTTCGGGCATCAGACCCGGCGCTGGAACCCGAAGATGAAGCGTTACATCTTCACCGAGCGCAACGGCATCTACATCATCGACCTGCAGCAGACGCTGACCTACATCGACCGGGCTTTCGAGTTCGTCAAGGAGACGGTCGCGCACGGCGGGTCGATCCTGTTCATCGGCACGAAGAAGCAGGCGCAGGAGGCCATCGCCAACGAGGCGCTCCGCGTCGGCATGCCCTACGTGAACCAGCGCTGGCTGGGCGGCATGCTCACCAACTTCTCGACGGTCCACAAGAGGCTTCAGCGCCTCAAGGAGCTCGAGTCGATGGAGCAGACCGGCGGTTTCCAGGGTTTCACCAAGAAGGAAATCCTGATGATGAACCGCGAGAAGGACAAGCTGGAGCGCACGCTCGGCGGTATCCGCGACATGTCCAAGGTGCCCAGCGCCGTGTGGATCGTGGACACCAAGAAGGAGCACATCGCGGTCGGTGAGGCTCGCAAGCTGAACATCCCGATCGTCGCGATCCTCGACACCAACTGCGACCCGGACGAGGTCGACTACCCGATTCCGGGTAACGACGACGCGATCCGTTCCGCCGCACTGCTGACCAAGGTCGTGGCCGAGGCCGCCGCCGCCGGTCTCATGCAGCGTTCCGGCGCCCGTCGCGACGCCGCCGACGGCCAGGACAAGCCCGAGGTCGCAGGCGACGAGCCGCTGGCGGAGTGGGAGCAGGAGCTCCTCACCACCAACGCCGCCGTCGCGACTGAGGCCCCGGCCGAGGCTCCGGCCGAGCAGCCCGTCCAGTCCTGATTTCCCCCACGAGGTGCCCGCGACAAGCGGGCACCTCGTGACCTAAGCGCGTACATCGCAGAAGGAAAACGATGGCGAACTACACCACCGCGGACGTCAAGAAGCTCCGCGAGCTGACCGCCGCCGGCATGATGGACTGCAAGAAGGCGCTGGACGAGGCTGACGGCGACTTCGACAAGGCCGTCGAGATCCTGCGCATCAAGGGCGCCAAGGACGTCGGCAAGCGCGCCGAGCGCACCACGTCCAACGGCCTCGTCGCCGTCAAGGACGGCGCGATGGTCGAGCTGCGCTGCGAGACCGACTTCGTGGCCAAGAACGCCGACTTCATCGCCCTGGCCGACGACATCGTCGCGCTCGCCAAGGCGAACAAGGTCGCCGACGTCGAGGCCCTCAAGGCCGTCGAGGTCGACGGCAAGACCGTGGACGCGCTGGTCCAGGAGTTCTCCGCCAAGATCGGCGAGAAGCTCGAGCTGGCCAAGGCCGTCGACTTCGACGGCACCGTCTCGGTCTACCTGCACAAGCGCGCTGCCGACCTGCCGCCCGCCGTGGGCGTCCTGGTCGAGTACACCGGTGACAACGCCGAGGTCGCGAAGGGTGCGGCGATGCAGATCGCCGCGATGCGCCCGAAGTTCGTCACCCGTGACGAGGTCCCCGAGGAGCTCGTCGCCAACGAGCGTCGCATCGCCGAGGAGACCGCTCGCGAGGAGGGCAAGCCCGAGGGCGCGCTCCCCAAGATCGTCGAGGGTCGCGTCAACGGCTTCTTCAAGGACGTCGTGCTCACCGAGCAGGCTTCCGTGACGGACAGCAAGAAGACGGTCAAGGCTCTTCTGGACGAGGCCGGCGTGACGGTTACCCGTTTCGCTCGGTTCGAGGTCGGCCAGAGCTGATTCGCACGAGGGCGGGGTTGCGGGTACCAGCGACCCCGCCCTTGGCGTGTCTACAGAAGTTTCCCGGGGCCAAAGGAGAGGACCTGTGAGCGAAGAAGGTAGCCACGGCTACAGCCGGGTGATGCTCAAGCTCGGTGGCGAGATGTTCGGCGGTGGTGGCGTCGGTGTTGATCCCGACGTGGTCCAGACAGTCGCCCGGCAGATCGCGGCCATCCACAAGTCCGGCGTGCAGGTGGCCGTCGTGATCGGTGGCGGCAACTTCTTCCGGGGGTCCGAGCTCCAGCAGCGCGGCATGGACCGGTCGCGCGCCGACTACATGGGCATGCTCGGCACGGTCATGAACTGCCTGGCGCTGCAGGACTTCCTCGAGCGCGAGCACGGCATCGACACGCGCGTGCAGACCTCCATCCAGATGACGCAGGTCGCCGAGTCCTACATCCCGCGCCGCGCGATGCGCCACCTCGAGAAGAAGCGCGTCGTGATCTTCGGCGGTGGCGCCGGCCTGCCGTACTTCTCCACGGACACCACGGCCGCCCAGCGCGCGCTGGAGATCGGCTGCGAGATCGTCCTGATGGCCAAGGCCGTCGACGGCGTCTACACGGCCGACCCCAAGATCGACCCGGACGCGCTGATGTTCGACAACATCACCCATCGCGAGGTGCTGGAGCGCGGCCTCAACGTCGCCGACGCCACGGCGTTCAGCCTCTGCATGGACAACAACATGCCGATCCTCGTCTTCAACCTCCTCACCGAGGGGAACATCGCGCGAGCGGTGCGTGGTGAGAAGATCGGAACTCTGGTCAGCACCCCCGGTGGCCGCCCGGCCTTCTAGACCTGGTGGGATCTCTCCAGGACCGGGAATTGGGCACGAACACGCAGAGCAAGGAGCAGTCGTGATCGACGAGACCCTCCTCGACGCCGAGGAGAAGATGGAAAAGGCGGTTTCGGTCGCGAAGGAGAACCTCTCCTCCGTCCGAACCGGTCGTGCGACTCCCTCGATGTTCAACCGCATCCACATCGACTACTACGGCTCCATGACGCCGCTGAACCAGATGGCCAGCATCACGGTCCCCGAGGCGCGGATGGCTGTCGTGAAGCCGTACGACGCGGGCCAGCTGAACGCCATCGAGAAGGCGATCCGGGACTCCGATCTGGGCGTCAACCCGAGCAACGACGGTGCGATCATCCGCATCGTCATCCCGCAGCTCTCCGAGGAGCGCCGCCGGGACATGGTGAAGGTCGCCAAGCAGAAGGGCGAGGACGCCAAGGTCTCCCTCCGCGGTGTCCGTCGCAAGGCGAAGGAAGAGATCGACCGGCTCGTCAAGGACGGCGAGATCGGCGAGGACGACGGCGCCCGTGGTGAGAAGGAGCTCGAAGCTCTGACCCACCGCTACGTGACGCAGGTCGAAGAGCTCGTGAAGCACAAGGAAGCCGAGCTTCTCGAAGTCTGATTTCCCTGATGGTTCGCCCGGCCGAGTCGCGGCAGGCGTGATGGCCCTGGCCGGGCGGAGGTTGTGATGGGAGCACAGGTGGCAGGCGGTCCCGCGGACGTGCCCGCGTCGAAGCCGTCGCGCGCGGGACGTGACCTGCGGGCGGCGATCCTGGTCGGCGCGGGGCTCGGCGCCATGATCATCGTGTCGCTGCTGACCGTCAAGGAGACCTTCATCGGCATCGTCGCGGCCGCCGCGGCGGTGTCGACGTGGGAGATCGCGAACGCGTTCAAGAAGGCCGGCATCAACGTCGCCCTGTGGCCGGCGTTGATCGGCGGCCAGGCGATCATCTGGCTGTCGTGGCCGCTGGAACGCTCCGGCATGATGACCGCGTTCGTGGTCACCGCGCTGGTGTGCATGATCTGGCGGTTCCGCGGCGGTTCCGACGGCTACCTGCGCGATCTGAGCGCCTCGGTGTTCACCATCGCGTACATCCCGTTGTTCGCGGCGTTCGCGGCCATGCTCGTCGTTCCCGAGGACGGCGCGGGTCGTGCATTCGCGTTCATCATCGGTGTCGTGCTGTCGGACGTCGGCGGCTACGCGGCCGGTGTCTTCCTCGGCAAGCACCCGATGGCGCCGACGATCAGCCCGAAGAAGTCCTGGGAGGGCTTCGCCGGTTCGCTGACCGCGGGGGCGGTCGGTGGCGCGATCACGGTGACGACGCTGCTCGACGGCCAGTGGTGGCAGGGCGCGCTGTTCGGCATCGCGCTCGTCGTCACGGCCACGGCGGGCGACCTGGTCGAGTCGCTGATCAAGCGCGACCTCGGCATCAAGGACATGGGCACGCTGCTGCCCGGCCACGGCGGCCTGATGGACCGGATGGACTCGCTCCTCCCGTCCGCCGTCGCCTCCTGGCTGCTGCTGCACCTCTTCGTGCCACCGCCCCTGTGACGTTTTCCGCGCAACGCCGCAAGTAGTGGTTGTGAGAGACCACGAGGTACTGGCGGCGTTCGAGCGGATCTACCGCGCCGACGTCGGCGCGATCACCCGGTTCTTCGCGCGCAGATGCACCGAACCGCAGTTGGTCGCGGACCTGACCGCGGACACGTTCGTCCGCGCGATGACGTCGTTCGCCACCTTCGACGCCAGCAAGGGCACGGCGACCAGCTGGCTCTACGGCATCGCCCGCCGCACGTTCGCGGCTCACCTCGAACGCTCCGCGCGCACCCGCGACCTGGTGCGCAAAGCGGGCGGCCGACGTGAGCTCGACACCGATGAACTGGCCGAGCTCGAAGCCCGCATCGACGCCGAACGGCCGGGCCGCGCGCTGCTGGAACGGCTCGCGGAACTCCCCGCGCTGGAGCGGGAAGCCGTCGAACTCGTGCACCTCTGTGGCCTCGCACCCAAGGAGGCGGCCGATGCGCTCGGCGTGCCCAGGGGAGCGATGCGCACCAGGTTGTATCGCGCCATGGCACGCCTCCGCAGGGTCGTCGAGGACGAAGTGGAGGCACGATGAGCAAGTTCGAGGACAACCTCTGGGCCGAGTTGGAACGCGACCACGGCGCCGAACTGGTGAAGAACGCCAAGTCGCCACGCTTCAGGTCGGGCTGGTGGCTGGTCGCGGCAGCGGCAGCCGCAGTGGCGGTTCTGGGCACTGGCGCGCTGATGGCGCCCGCCTACTTCAGCGGCACCCCATCCACGTCCGCCGTGCTCGACAACCCGGACGACGACGCGGTGCCGCTCACCGCCCGGGATCTCGGCCGGTTCGAGGAGGCCACCGAGAAGCTGCGCGCGCACGGCATCCCGGCCGTGGTCGTGCCCGTGACGGAGGGCTGCACGGACATTCGGGTCCAGGTCGAACAGGGTTCGGTGTCGAAGATCCCGTTCAGGGACGTGAAGACGGGGAACGGCGAACGCGCGATCGCGATCGTTCCCGACGCCATCATGCCGAACGCCGTGCTGGCGATCGGCATGATCGGCGGAGGCGACGGCCTGATGGGCGGCCTCGCCATGGGCCAGTATCCCGTCGGCCAGGTGCCGACGTGTCTGCAGTACACCCCGCCGCCACCGGGACTGGTGCCCCCCACGTTCCCGAGCTAGTCGTCGAACGGGTCGTCCACCTCGGTGCGCGGCTCGGCCTCGATCACGCGGGACTGGTCGATCACGGAGAAGGCCATTCCCGCGTGGTCCTCGACCACGGTGATGCGTCCGAACGGGGTGTCGTAGGGCTCGACGGTCACCCGGCCGCCGAGCTCCAGCACCCGGTACGCCACCGAGTCGGTGCCGATCTCGGGCGCGGCGTTGAAGTACACCATCCAGTGCGAGCGCTCCCCGTACGGGAACTCGCGCCCCATCTTCTGGCGGCCGATCACCTCGGTGCCCTCGACGGACCAGGACGCGTAGTCCAGCCGGTGCCCGTCGCCGATCTGCGTGATGTCGTAGTGGCACAGCTCGCCGAAGAACTCGTCGGCCGCCGCACCGTCACGGGTGTTCAGCTCGGCCCACGCGTAGGCGCCGTGCCCGCCCGTGCCGAACCGCCAGTCCGGCGGCACGTGCCGGAACCCGACGACGGCGCCGGTCGGGTCGGCGATCACCGTGCTCTGCGTGTGGTCGGCGGCGTCCTCGGGGTTGCGCAGCACCGATCCGCCGAGGTGGAAAGCCTTCTCCGCGGTAGCCCGCGCATGGGGTGTGACCAGGTATAACCGCCACTCGTCCGGATCACCCTGCGGCAGCCCGGCGACGGGGACGCCGTCCACCATCGCCACCGTGTAGCCGGCGTCGTCGGCGTAGTGCCAGCCGAACAGGCCGGTGTAGAACTCGATCGCGCCCTTGAGGTCGTCGACGGTTCTCTCGACCCAGCACGGACTTCCGGACAGCAACGGCGCGAGCTGGGGCGTGTTGGGCGCGATCGACACTGCCGCCTCCTGCAGGGAAAGAGATGCCAACACGCTACGCCGTGATTGGACGAATTCGTACGGTCACAGGCAAATGGAGGTCCTACAGTGTCTGCGTGAGGGGATTCGTGCGGGCGGCGTTGAACGCGGTGCGTCCAGCAGACGTCGTGCCCAGTCCGAACATCTGGCACTGGCCCGACGTGTACGAGGTCGAGAACCGCGCGCAGGACGTCCACGGTGCGATTTGGACGGCGTTGAGCGAGGAATGTCCGTTTGCCGATCGGGACGTCGTGGACATCGGCTGCGGCGACGGATTCCACCTGCCGCTGTTCGCGCAGGCGGCGAAGTCCGTCACGGGCGTCGAACCCCACCCGCCCTTGGTCGTGCGCGCCAAGCACCGCGTGGCCTCACTGCCGAATGCCCGCGTGGTTTCCGGTCCCGCACAACGGCTCCCGCTCGACGACGCCTCCGCGGACCTGGTGCACGCCCGAACGGCGTACTTCTTCGGACCGGGCTGCGAACCGGGACTGCGCGAGGCGGACCGCGTGCTCCGGCCGGGCGGCGCGATCGCGATCGTCGACCTGGACGGCTCGGCTGATCCGTACGGACCATGGCTGCGCGCCGACGAACCGCGCTACGACCCGGCCCTGGTCGAGAAGTTCTTCGCGGACAACGGGTTCTCACTTCGGCGGGTCACCGCGGAGTGGCGTTTCGAGAAGCGCGAGGACCTGGAAGCCGTGCTGCGCATCGAGTTTTCCGCGAAAGTGGCCGAACGGGCGATCGCGTCCGTGAACGGACTGAGTTTCCCGGTCGGCTACCGGCTGCACGTCCGGCACAAGCCGAAAGGCCTGATCCTCTGAGAGAGCAGGGGAGTCTCGCTGGAGACTCCCCTACTACTGGTTCAGCGCTTTGGCTTTGGTGAGGGGCCGCCGACGAATCCGGTCCCGCTGTCCGGCGAGGCCGACCTGGCGGCCGTACCCGCGGCGGCAGAAGCCGTCTCGAACGAGAAGGTGACTTCGTCGGCCGTGCGGTACATCACCACAATCTTGCCGGTGCTCAGTGCCACCATCGACGGCTCGGTGTCCGACATCCACGCGTTTCCGGTGCGGGAGTCGGTGAGCTTCGTCCAGCCGGTGAACGGACCATCCACGACGGATTGGCCGTTGACGTAGATGAAGCCGTCCACACCGCGGACTGCAAGCTTGATCTTGCCTCCGCTAATGACCGCGGCCGGGGCGCCATTGGCGTTCACGCCGTCCACCGCGGTCCACGAGCTGCCGAAGCCGGTACCGGTGTCGCTGATCGTGTGGATCTTGCCGTCCGCGCGTCGGGCGAAGATCTGGACCTTGCCGTCGGCCTTGATGACGGCAGCGGGGCGACCGGTGATGCGGCCGGCGGTGTTGCTCACCGAGCGGACGCGGTCGTAGGTGCCGTTGCGGAACAGGAGACTGGTCAAGTTGCCTTGAGCATCGGTCACCAGCAGTTCGACGTCGTTGCCCGCAGGCATCGCGACGACCTCACCGGTCAGCGTGTTGAAGCCGATCGGCGTCCAGGGCGTCATCGGGCCGTCGACGAACGTCTGGCCACGGGTGAGCAGACGGCCGAGGCCGTCGGCGGCGAAGAGGCGCTTGCGGCTGTCGGAGTACGTGATGGCCTTGGCGGGGCCGACCGTCCAACCGCCGAACTGGTTCAGCGCAGGCCAGCTGACGCCGTTCTCGCCCCGCGAGCCCTCGTAGGTGTCTGTGCTGGTGCCGAGCGCGAACACGTTCGGCCGGTCTTTGTACATCACCGCGCTTGGCGTCGTGCTGACCGCGCCGGGTGTCTCGATCGGCTCGACAGCGAGGAAGTCGACGGCCGAACCCGCTGCCTGGGTGGCGACTTTGAGCGTGCCGTACGAGTCCACGTAGTAGCCCTGGATCAAGCCGTTCTGGGTCTCGATCAACTCGCTGCGCGCGAGGTCCTGAACCGGGCGCGGTTCCGGCCGCTGTCGGGTCGGAAGACCACTCAACGAGCATGCGTCCGTCATCGCGCCGACCTGCCAGTCCGAAGACCAGCCAATGCCGATGCTGGTCGGTGTGGCGAACGTGTTGGCGGAATACGACCAGCGGTACCACCACAACGTGCCATTCGGCTCGATCGCGTACAGCACGTCGCCGCCGGGAGAGAAGATCCTGCGGTGCATGTTCCAGCCGGCGTCGCCCACGAGTTTCAGCGCCTGCAGCCAAGACTGGGAGTCCGCGTGGTACTGGAATCGGTAGAGCGAGCCGTTGTTGCGCGATTTGTCCCGGACGTAGAACACGCCATTACCGGCGGCGACGATGTGGTCGAACCTGCCCCACTGGCTCGTCAGCGGCCTCTTGGTCCAGGTGCGCGCCTGCTCGTCGTACCGCGACCAGGTCAGCGTGCCGGTGCTGTCGATGGTGTAGAAGTCGCCGTTCGAGTCGACGGCGATGCGGTTCTGCTGAGCCGTGTCCCGGTACTGACCCCAACCCGTGTCGATGGTCGTGTACCAACCACCGCCTGGGCGTTCCCATTCGGTTCCGGTGTGCCGGAAGCGACGCAGCTCGCCATTGTTCGGAATCTGGTAGACGCGACCATCAGCGCCGGTCACGACGGTCATCTGTGACCATTCTTGACCGATTGAGCGCTGTGGCTTCCAATCGTAGCTGCCGGATTCTGGCGTGTTGTGGAAGTATTCCACCAATGTTCCGTCGCTGGTTGCCGCGTAAATCGATACGGACTCCCGGCAGCTGATCTGTTCAGCCGCTGCAGCCTGCTGAACAGGCATGATGAGCGAAGTCACAGTCGCGGCAACGGTCAAGACGACGCTGTTGCGCAGGCCGGGTCTACCGGATCTCTTCGGCCTCTGGTACACGGTGTTCCCCCCAAGTGATGGTTGTGCCTCGGCTTCGATCGCGCGAGGTGCGGCGAACGTTACCTCGTTCCCAGGTACTTGCGGAGAGGTCGCTGATGAAGCATTCTTTGGTCGCCGTGCGCCGGACGGGAGGCTGGTGTGCGGATCGGTAGGTCTTTCTTGGGGGGAAGCTGTGCCTAAAAGCAAGAGGATTGGTCTGTCGCGCACAAGAGCGGGCAGGCGCGCATCAGTCCTGTTGGCCGCAATTCTGGTGGCGATCGGCTTCTTCGGGCCGCACGCATCTCAATTGATGCCGCAGATGGCCGGCCTGCGCGAGCTCGCCGAGGCCAGGGCGCTGGCCCCGAAGCAGCAGTGGGGCTCGGCGGAGGGCCAGCCGCACGAGGTCAGCGACGGTCCCCCGAACCAGGACCAGCCTGTCTCCCTGCAGAGCAAGTACCCGCCCATCAAGGGCCAGAGCGCCGACGCCGTGCGCAACGACGTCGAGGTCAAACCCACTTCCTCCTCCGACGCGCGCGGCTTCGACAGCACGACCAGCAAGGAGTTGCCGGACCAGCGCGGCGAGCGGGAGCGCACGTACCGCAACGCCGACGGCACGCTGACCACCGAGTTCAGCCAGAGCGCCGTCAACTACCGCAAGCCCGACGGCACCTGGGCGCCGATCGACACCACGTTCGTGAGCACCGGTGACGGCTGGCGCAACGCCGCCGACCGCGTCGATCTGCGGCTTGCGAGCCGTGCGTCAGCGGACTCGTTGGTGCGCATGCGCTTCGACGACCAGCACGAGGTCGAGTTCGGTCTGCGCGGCACGGAGGCATCGGCTGGTGTCGCCGACGGCAGCACGGTCACCTACCCGCAGGTCATGCCCGGCGTCGACCTGAAGTTCGAGGCGCAGTCCGGCGGCGTCAAGGAAGTCATGGTGCTCGCGTCGGCCGACGCGCCGCACTCATGGACGTTCCCGTTGCGGCTCAAGGGCTTGACCGCGAAGGTCGTGGACGACCAGGTCGTGCTGCACGACCGCGACGGCAACGAGCGCGGCCGCTTCCCCCGCGGCTTCATGACCGACTCGAGCTTCGACCCGAACACCGGTGACCCCGCGCTGTCCTACGGCGTGAAGTACCAGATCGCCGATGGCGCGCTGAAGGTCGAGGTCGACTCCGCCTGGCTGCGCGACCCGGCGCGCAAGTTCCCGGTCCTGGTCGACCCGACCATCGAGACCCGCGAGCCCACGCGCGCTCGCTTCTACCAGGGCACCTGGAACACCGAGAGCACCGAGCTGAAGGTCGGCAACAGCGGTGGTCTGAACTCCGCCGCCTACCTGGAGTTCGGCGGCGTCGAGAACACCCTCGCCAACCACAAGATCCACGGTGCGGCGCTCGCCCTCACCAACTACTGGGCGTGGTCCTGCAGCCCGCGGCCCGTCACCGTGCACGCCGTCACCGCGCCGTGGGGAGCAGGAGGGTTTCCCGGCCCCGCCTACGGTGAAGAGCTCAGCTCGGCAAACTTCGCGCACGGCTACATCGCGCCCATGCAGACGCGGTCCAACTGCCCCACCGCGGTCGAGCAGATCAACCTCGGCGTCAAGGGCCGCGACCTGATCCAGCGATGGGTCACCGGCGCACAGGCGAACCACGGCCTGACCGTGCGCGCGTCCGAGTCCGATGTCTACGGCTGGAAGAAGTTCACCAGCAAGGGGACCGCGAACCCTCCGCGGCTCTACATCACGCACTCCCCGTACGACGCCGAGTACCGCATCGACCGCGGCGTTCCCGAGCCCGCTGTGCTCGCCAACCGGGGCGGCAAGGTCAAACTCACGGCGACCAACCGCGGCGCGCAGACCTGGACACCGTCGACCTTCGCCTTCGGCTACCGCGCGTTCACCGACGCGGGCAGCCCGGTCAGGACCGTCGAGACCGCCCTCCCGCACGACGTCCCGCGCGGCGGCTCGGCGACGATCGAGGTCCAGATCGACGCGCTCGACCACGGCACCTATCTGCTCGACTTCTCCATGTTGCGCAAGGGCGGGCCCTGGTTCACCGACGAGCACGTCCCGCCGGCGCGGTTGTCGTTCCGCGTGCCCAACATCCCGCCGCTGGTCAAGGCCCAGTACCCGCCGAACGGCTACTCCGCGGCGACCCTGACGCCCCAGCTGTGGGTCGACGCCGTCGACATCGACTCCCCGCCGAACCGCGCGCTCAAGTACCGCTTCCAGGTCTGCGAGGACTCGGGCGGCGGAACTCCTGTCGGCTGTTTCGACTCCGGCGACATCGGCGATCGCATGTGGACAGTTCCCAGGGACAAGATGTACTGGGGCAGGGTCTACATGTGGCGCGCTACCGCCATCGACGACAAGGGGCAGGAGAGCGAGGCGCTGCCGTGGAGCACACTGCTGACCTCGGTGCCGCAGCCCAGCATCACCACGCACCTGGCCAACGCCCCGTACAACGGCGCGAACAAGGCGTTCGACCCGAACAACGGCAACTACTTCTCCAGTGCGATCGACGCGTCGATCACCGGGTCCGGCCCGGAGCTCTCCGTCGCCCGCACGTACAACAGCCTCGATCCGCGCCGTGATCTCCTGTTCGGCGCCGGGTGGTCGACGCGCTGGGACATGAAGGTCGTGCCGGACGACGACGGTTCCGGCAACGTCGTCGTCACGCTGCCCGACGGCCAGCAGGTGCGGTTCGGCCGCAACCCCGGTGGAGGCTTCGCGCCCGCACCCGGCCGGCAGGCGGACCTGCACGCGGAACCCGCCGAGTTCAACGGCGGCTGGACCATGGTCGACACCTCGTCGACGTCGTACCGGTTCGGCGCGGACGGCAAGCTGACCAAGATCACCGATCAGACCGGTCAGCAGCTCGACGTCCGTTACGAGGCCGGCAAGCTGTCACAGGTCGTGAACCCGCGCAGCGGCCGCAAGCTGACCTTCGCGTGGTCTGGTGCACACGTGCAGTCGGTGACGACGGACGTCGTCAACGGCAAGGCGCTCGCCTGGACCTACAAGTACACGGGCGACAAGCTGACCGAGGTGTGCGACCCGGCGAACGGGTGCACCAAGTACGACTACGCCCAGGGATCGCACTACCGCAGTGCGGTGATCGACTCGATTCCCGGTTCCTACTGGCGTCTCGGCGACCCCGAGGGCACCCGGATCGAGAGCCAGGTCCGCACGAACCTGGGCAAGGACGACGGCACCGCCAAGGACACCTCCTGGACGTCCGGCGCGATCGCGGGATCCCCGGACGGCGCACGGACGTTCAACGGCAGCTCGTCGTTCGTGAAGCTGCCACCCGGCCTGATCAAGAAGAACCGCGACCTCGCCGTCGAGATGTGGTTCAAGACCACCGCCGGTGGCCCGCTGCTCGGCATGCAGCACTTCGAGCTCGGTTCGGCCACGGCGCCGTCCTCACCGCAACTGCCGGTGCTGTGGGTCGGCACGGACGGCAAGCTGCGCGGCAACTTCTGGAACGGCAAGACCGAGCCGATCACCACGAGCGGCGCGGTCAACGACAACAGCTGGCACCACGTCGTGCTGTCCGGCTCGCTGGGCACGCAGTCGCTGTTCCTGGACGGCAAGTTCGTCGCGTCGGCCCTCGGTGAGATCGACCACCTCACCATGACCCAGAACCAGATCGGCGCCGCGAGCTCCGACGGCTGGCCCGGCCTGCCCGCCGGAGTCCGGTACTTCTCCGGCGCCATCGACGAGGTCGCGTTCTACGAGCACCCCATCGGCACCACCGCCGCCAAGCAGCACTTCGAGTCGGCCGCGCCGTCCGACCAGCTGAGCAAGATCACGCTGCCCAGCGGCCGGGTCGCCGCGACGATGAGCTATGACGTCGTGAACGACCGCCTGCGCGAGTACGTCGACCGCAACGGCGGCCTGTGGCAGCTGGCGGCGCCGGCGGTGACCGGTACCGAACAGAACCTGGTGCGCACCACCATGGTTCGCGATCCGGGCAATCGGTTCCACTACGCCGACTACGACCCCGCCCGCGGCCGCGTCCTGCGCTCGCTCACCCCGCTCGGCCAAGGGGTGCGCCCGGAGGACCTGACTCCCGGTGCGTCGTTGCCACCCGGTGGCGACCAGGGCGGTCCCAACCAGGGCCAGGGTGTGCGCACGTTCGACTACGACGCGCGCGGCTTCCTGAGCAAGATCGTCGACGAGAACGGCAACAAGGTCGAGCTGACCAACGACTCGCGCGGTAACCCGATCTCGCGCAAGACGTGCCGAACCTCGGACACCGACTGCCAGACCTCGTACTCCAGCTACTACAACAACCCGAGCGACCTCACCGATCCCCGCAACGGCAAGCTGCTGACCGCGTCGGACGGCCGGTCGTCCGGTCCGGACGACACCAGATACCGCACGACCAACACCTACACCGGTGTCGGCGTGCGCGGCCTGATCGAGTCACAGGTCGCACCCGACGGCTCGACGGTGCGGCATACGTACACGACGTCGTCCTCGGTCGGCCCGGCCGGCCCGGCCGGCCTGGTGGAGACGACGATCGACGGCCGTGGTGCCAAGACGTCCTACTCGTACTACGCCTCAGGTGACCTGGAGAAGGTGACGAACGCGGCCGGCCTGGTCACGAAGTTCACCTACGACGCGCTCGGCCGCAAGATCACCCAGACGGAGATCTCGCAGGCGCATCCGCAGGGCCTTACGTCGACGTACACCTACGACGAGCTCTCGCGGCTGAAGACGGTCACCCGGCCGGCGACGACGAACAAGACCACCGGCGTCAAGCACACGCTGCAGACCACGTACGAGTACGACGCGGACGGCAACACCACCGCCACCCAGTCCGCCGACCTCACCGGAGGCGACCAGACCCGCCGCGTGGTGACCGAGTACGACGGCCACGGCCGGGCGGCAAGGGTCACCGATCCCGAAGGGAACGTCACCACCAGCGGTTACGACACCTTCGGCAACCTCGCGTGGACCGTCGACGCGGTCGGCACCAAGCAGGAGTTCGCCTACACCGCTCGCCAGAAGATCGCCGAGGTGCGCCTGCGGGCGTGGCACGGCGACCCGGTCGGGCCCGGTGGCCCTGGTGGTGACGGTGAAGGTCAAGGCGACACGACCGTGCGCGAGACGTTGGTCGTGCAGTCCTTCGCCTACGACCTCGCAGGCAGGCTCACGCGTGAGACCGACGCGATGGGACGCGCCAAGCGTTACGAGTACTACCGGGACGACTCGGTCCGCCGCGTAGTCGCTTCCAAGATCCGCGACCCGTTCGACCCGGTCGTCGCGCCCCGTGATCTGGTGCTGAAGGAGTACACCTACGACGGGGCAGGCAACGTCGTCCGTGAGGCGAGTGCCGGCGGGCTGGTCGTGGAGAACACCTACGACGCCCTCAACCGGGTCAAGAGCTCCAAGGCGGACCCGGCGGGCATCGGCCGTCTCACCACCTACGACTACGACGCCGGCGGCAACGTCACCAAGGTCGCCGTCACGGGCAAGCCGTCCAACAGCGTGCGCCAGGACGTCCAGCGCACCACGGTCGCCGAGTTCGGCTACGACGCCGCGGGCCGCCGCACCAGTGAGACCGCGTTCAACGGCACCGAGCGCTTGACCACGTCGAGCGTCGTGGACGACCGGGGCCTGCTGCGCTCGGTCACCGACCCGCGAGGCACGGCCGACGGTGCCGACAGGGCGGCGTTCACCACCGACTACGGCTACGACGAGGGCGGTAATCCCGTCTCCGTCACGGCGCCGCCCGTCCAGGTGGAGGCCAATGGCACGGTCGTCACCTCGCGGCCGTCCGTCCACACCGGACTCGATGCGTTCGGTGGCGCCGTCGAGTTCAAGGACGCCAACGGGAACATCAGCAAGCAGGCGTTCGACAAGCTCGGCCGCGTGGTGCGCACCGAGTCCGCCGAGTACACCAAGCCCGGGGCGAGCACCAGCGCGCGCTCGGTCACGCTGACCGAGTACACGCCGCTGGGCGACGTGCGCAAGGTGACCGATCCGCGCGGGGCCGTCACCGAGTACAGCTACGACCAGCTGCGGCGAGTGGTCGCCGCGTACCAGGCGGACGCCACCGTTCCGGGACGCACCAACGGGTCCTGGCTCTACAGCTACACCCGTGCCGGCGAACGCCTGTCGATCACCGACCCGACCGGTGCGCGGGTGGAAGCGACCTACGACGACCTCGGCCGTCAGGTCACCGCCACGCGCCTGGAACGGCGGCCCGCTGTCGCCGCACTGGTCACGAAGTCGGTCTACGACGACGCGAGCAACCTCAAGACGGTGACCTCACCGTCCAACGAGGTCACCACGTTCACGTACGACGCCCTGGGGCAGCGGATCTCTGCGAAGGACCCCGCCGGTGTCGTGACGAAGTACGGCTACGACAGCGCGGGCCGCCAGTCCCGCGTGTCCGACGGCTTGAACCGCACGTCGTTCCAGAGCTACGACACGGCCGGTCGCCCGTCGACCCGCTACGACCTCGACGCGAACGAGTCGCTGTTGCGGATGTCGCGCAACTTCTACGACCGCGCGAGCAACGTCGTGAAGACGACCGACCCGCTGAACCGGGCGACCACCTTCGCCTACGACGCGCTCGGGCGCATGGTGAGCCAGGTCGAGCCGGTGGCGGACGGCAAGTCGATCACCACGTCGTTCGGCTACGACGCCGCGGGCAACCGCAGCCGTTTCACCGACGGCCGCGGCAACGCGACGACCTACCGGACGAACAGCCTCGGCTTGCCCGAGTCGGTGGTCGAGCCCGCGACCGAGGCGCACCCGAACGCGGCCGACCGCACCTGGACGAGGTCGTACGACCTCGCCGGCAACCTGGAGCGCGTGGTCGAGCCGGGTGGGGTCACCCGCACGATGACGTACGACTACCTCAACCGCCTCACCGGGGAAACGGGTGAGGGTGCGGAGGCCTCGACGGCGTCGCGCTCCCTCGGCTACGACGCCGCGGGTCGCCTGACGAGCTTCAACGCTCCAGGAGGCACCAACACCCTTGAGTACAACGACCGCGGTGCGCTTCTCTCGGCCACCGGCCCGTCCGGCGACTCGCAGTTCACCTATGACGACTCGGGTCGCCTGACGCAGCAGGTCGACGCTTCGGGCACCGCTCGTTACACGTACCACCAGGGCAGGCTCTCCACCGTCCAGGACGGACTGACGGGCGCCGCGCAGGCGTTCGGCTACAACGAGGCCGGTCAGGTCAAGTCGGTCACGTTCGCCGGCAAGGTGCGGTCGTACGACTACGACGTCTACGGCAGGCAGATCTCCGACGTTCTGCGCGACGGCACCACCACGTTGTCGTCCATCGAGTACGGCTACGAGCTCAACGACCTGGTCAAGTCCAAGAAGACCTCGGGCCTCGCCGGTTCAGGTGAACACACCTACGGCTACGACTACGCGGGCCGGATGACCTCCTGGTCGTACGGCGGCAAGACGACGTCGTACGAGTGGGACGACGCGGGCAACCGCGTGAAGGCCGACGGAAAGACGTCCACCTACGACGCCCGCAACCGCCTGATGTCGGACGGCGACAAGTCGTACACCTGGTCCGCACGGGGAACTCTGCGGAGCTCCGGTTCCGACACCTACGAGTTCGACGCGTTCGGTCGCTCGGTGAAGCGTGGCGCGACCACGTTCGGCTATGACGCGTTGGACCGCATGGTCACCCGTGGCGCGAAGAAGTTCTCGTACGTCGGCGCGAGTCTTGGCCTGGCGTCGGACGGAACCGCGAAGTTCAGCCGGGGTCCTGACGGAGGGCTGCTCGCCACCGACCGCGGTCTTGCCATGACCGACATGCGCGGCGACGTGCTCGCGGAGTTCTCGACTTCGGGCCAGAACACCGGTGCCACCACGACCTACGACCCGTTCGGCAAGGTGGTGTCGGGGGCGCGGACCGGGCTCGGTTACCAGGGCGACTGGACGGATCCGGACTCCGGTGAAGTCGACATGGGTGCGCGGTGGTACTCGCCGTCGACCGGTGGGTTCACTGCACGGGACAGCATCTCGTTGCCGGCGAGCCCGTCGGGCCTCGCCAACCGCTACGCCTACGGCCGGGGCGCTCCCGCGACCTTCGTCGACCCGGACGGCCACCAGACGGACACGATCATCGCGCCGGGGTACGACGACTACGTCAAGTGGAAGCAAAAAGAGCACGAGGCTTACGCGACGAGACGCGGCATCACCACCGGAATGCAGGCGTCTGGCCGGGCCATTCCAATCATTGGCGTCCTAGGCACAGTTCTGAGCTTCTTGGGTGGCCCCCCGCCGAACCCAGCGCATTCCAACCAGTCATCGACGACGACGTCGAAGACCATCAACACGCCTACCACCATGTCTGGTTCATCGTCCTGGTTCACGAACCTGCTCCGCGGGTTGTACGGCCAACTCGTGAACCTCGGGCGATACCTGAAGGATCTGCTCGCCGGAATCAGGTGGCCCGGTGGGTACGGGAGCGTCAACGTCCCGCAGCCGGTGTGGGACCCGTCGGTGGCGGCAAGGGCTGAGGCGGAGAAGAGCGCCAAGGAGGTCGCGCTCGCGCCACCGGCCGCAGCGACGCAGCCGATCATCGAGGGCGGGGTCGTCTCCAGCAATCCGCTGACGCCCGCGTCGCGGGTCGCCGTGGAGATGGGCGACGTCCAGGACGCGAACGAGGTTGTGCGGCAGGTGCGGGAGGCGGTGCTGGGCACCGACAACCCGGTGATCCAGAACGCCATCGAAGACGACCCGTCCGAGCTGTCCGACTTCGACTGGGACGACGCCCGCTACTACACCGAGGACGGGATCTTCCACGTCGTTCGCAACGAGGATGGCACGACGTCGCACCACCAGACGGCGTGGAACGGCGCACACCCTGGCACCGCTTCTGGCTCCGACGATACGGAGCCCAAAGCCATCGCGTTGGGATTGACGAAGCTCGATGAATGGGATAAAGAGTTTCTCCTGCAGGACTTCGCCAAAAAGCACAACGCTCAGTTTTGGAAGCAGTGGCCAAACTTCGAAACTGTTGTCAGGGCTGCGTTGAAGCCTGAAAGTAAAACAATTATCTATTTCAATCTCGAAGGGATCAGGGATCCCGCTGAGTGGGCCGCTGAGGTGACGGATCTGTCTAGTCCGATCGGGTGGGATCTCACGGCTTGGGAGTTGGCTATGATCAAGGCTGCTCCGCCAGAAGTGCAGGCGCGCGTCCGGTGGAAGAACGGGCCGAACCCGTTCAAGTAACGATGGCAGAATGGAAGGTGCTCTGGAGATGCTGGACGGCAATGAGTCGCTACCGCTGCACCTAGAACATCCTTTTCAGGTGTGGTCGTACAGCCACTCTCACCGTACGCTCGTCCTGCGTGGCCGCCCAGGTGAGAATTATGATCACTATGTGGACGTCGTATTTGCCGATGTGCTCGGAATGAAGCTTGCATCCGCTTACCGCAGGCTTTCGGTGGAGGTCGCTGCCGACGCGTCGGAGATGGATGAGTTCATGCGATCGCCTGGGCGCTATGAACGCGGGTTCATGAACCTCGTGGTTTCGGACGGCGATCGCACAGGATTCGTCGTGTGTGGACGGGTTGACGTGCGTCGTGGGATCGGCTGGCAGAACCCGAGGCCGTAGGCCCCTGTCCGCCCAGCGGATTAGGCTCGGGTTCGTGGAGAAGCGAAACGCAGGCAGGTTGAACCGCCAGGTCGGCGTCGTGGGGCTGGGTTGCTGGCAGCTCGGCGCCGACTGGGGCGAGGTGGACGAGAGCGACGCTCTCGCGTTGCTGCACGCCGCGGCCGACACGGGTGTCGACTTCTTCGACACCGCGGACGTGTACGGCGACGGTCGCAGTGAGACGCTCGTCGGGCGGTTTTTGAAGGAGCGCAAGGACGACGGGATCTTCGTCGCCACGAAGATGGGGCGGCGGCTGCCGGCGCAGGTCGCTGAGGGGTACTCGCGGGAGAACTTCCTCGCGTGGAACGACCGGAGCCGCCGCAATCTGGGTGTCGACACGTTGGACCTCGTGCAGCTGCACTGTCCGCCTACCGCGGTCTACAGCCGTGACGAGGTGTACGACACCTTGGATGAGATGGTTGAGCAGCAACGGATTGCCGCTTATGGCGTGTCCGTGGAGAAGGTCGAGGAGGCGTTGGAGGCGATCCGGCGTCCGCACGTGGCCAGCGTGCAGATCATCCTGAACGCGTTCCGGCTCAAGCCTCTCGAAGAGGTGCTGCCCAAGGCGGCCGAGGCCGGGGTCGCGATCATCGCGCGGGTGCCGCTCGCTTCCGGGTTGTTGACCGGGAAGTACGACAAGGCGACGACCTTCGGTGCGGATGATCACCGCAACTACAACCGCAACGGTGAGGCCTTCGACGTTGGCGAGACCTTCTCCGGGGTGCCTTACGAGGTTGGCCTGGAGGCTGTCGAGCGGCTCCGGCCGTTGGTGCCGGAGGGTGCCACGATGGCGCAGTTCGCGCTCCGGTGGATCGTGGACCAGTCCGGCGTCACGGTGGTGATTCCCGGTGCTCGCAACGTGGAGCAGGCACGGGCCAACGCGCAGGCGGCGCAGCTTGAACCGGTGGACGGCAAGGCCGTTGCCGCGGTGTACGACGAGCTGATCCGGCCGCACGTGCACGAGCGGTGGTAGGTCACTCCTCGGCGAGGATGGCGTACAGCTTGCGCCGCAGTTCGTTGTAGAGCTCGGCCGCGCGGGTCTTCTGCTCGGGCGTGCCCGCGTGGGAGATCTGCTCCATCGCGGCGCCCAGCAGCCGGACCGACGTGCGCAGTTCGCCGTCTACCGGGTCGAGCTGGATCTCGATGTCGCGCCAGGGCGGGGCCGTGTGCTCCGTCCTGCCGTGTTCGGTGAGGGTGAACAGCTTCTTGCCTCCTTCTTCCAGTGCGGAGACGAGGCCTTCGTCGGCGAGCATCTGCAGCGTCGGGTAGACCGAGCCGGGGCTCGGGCTCCACGCGCCGCCGGTGCGCCTGGCGATCTCCTGGATGATCTCGTAGCCGTGCATCGGCCGTTCTGCCAGCAAGGACAGAACCGCCGCCCGGACGTTGCCGCGCCTCTGGCGGCCGCCCCTGCCGCCGCCCCCGAAGGGTCCGTGGCGGTGCCTGTGGTGGTGATCTCTGTGGTGTGGTTTCATCATCATGTCGTTAACGATATATCGGAACCTATCGCGATGCAACGGTCTTGTGTTGGTGAAGTTCGTGGGACACTAGATGTGCTATGACCTCGCTTCCCCTTGTCTTCGACGCGCCCAAGCGCGGCCTGCCGCCGCGCCACCTGGTCGACCTCTCGCCCGCCCAACGTGCGGAAGCCGTTGCGGCGCTTGGTGAGAAGCCGTTCCGGGCCAAGCAGCTGTCGAACCACTACTTCAGCCGCCTGACCGTCGACCCGGCCGAGATGACGGACATCCCGGCGACCACGCGCGACAAGCTGGTGGCCGACCTGATGCCGCCGTTGTTCACGGTCGTGCGCAAGGTCACTGCCGACGAAGGCACCACGTCGAAGACGCTGCTGCGCGCGCACGACGGCACGCTCATCGAGTCCGTCCTCATGCGCTACCCGGACCGCGCGACGCTGTGCATCTCGTCGCAGGCCGGCTGCGGCATGGCGTGCCCGTTCTGCGCGACCGGCCAGGGTGGCCTGCAGCGCAACCTGTCGACCGCGGAGATCGTGGACCAGGTGCGCCTCGGTGCCGCCGCCATGCGTGACGGCGACCTGCCCGGCGGTCCCGGCCGGCTGTCGAACATCGTCTTCATGGGCATGGGCGAGCCGCTCGCGAACTACAAGCGCATCCTCGAGGCCGTCCACCGCATCTGCGACCCGGCGCCGGACGGCCTGGGCATCTCGCAGCGCCACGTGACGGTGTCGACGGTCGGTCTCGTGCCCGCGATCAAGAAGCTGACCGAGGAGGACCTCCAGGTCCGCCTCGCGGTGTCGCTGCACACGCCGGACGACGAGCTGCGCGACACGCTGGTGCCGGTCAACACGAAGTGGAACGTCGCCGAGGTGCTGGAGGCGGCGCGCGGTTACGCGGACAAGACCGGCCGCCGCGTCAGCATCGAGTACGCGCTGATCCGCGACATCAACGACCAGGGCTGGCGCGCCGACCTGCTCGGCAAGAAGCTGCGCAAGCACCTCGGGCAGCTCGTGCACGTGAACCTGATCCCGCTGAACCCGACGCCGGGCAGCAAGTGGGACGCCTCGCCGAAGCCGGTGGAGCGGGAGTTCGTGCGGCGGGTTCGCGAGCAGGGTGTCGAGTGCACCGTGCGCGACACGCGCGGCCAGGAGATCGCCGCCGCCTGCGGTCAGCTCGCCGCCGAGGGCTGAATTCGGTAGCTCGAACCGTTGACCAGGCTTTACCGTCCCCCACGATGAAACTCGAGGGGGAACGCTGGCGCACGATCGTCAGCACGGTGCGGCTGGGGCGGGACGAGTACCGAGTGGTGCAGCCGTCCCGGCCGTTGCGTCATGCGCCGTTGTACGAGGGGTACATGGGCGTTGAGGCGTGCGTGACCAAGTCGTCGGCGCTAGACATCACCATGGCCTGGGCGTTCGCGATGCGGTCGCCGCGCACGTTGGTGTACCTGCCGCTGCGGCAGAGCGACTGCGAGTGCCGTAGCGCCGACGGGCCTGCGCTGGACCTGGTGCTGCTGCACCACAGTCTCGCGTTCCGGCTGTCGAAGTGGACGGACGTGCGCGCCAAGCTCCGGGGTGGCCGGCCGCACACCGTTGTCTGCCGGGGGGTGCCGGAGGAACGGCCCGCGCCCCGCTGGGACCGGGAGATGCTGCGCGGCGAGGTCGTGGGCAGCACCGTGTTCGTCGTTGGCAGCAGGTCGACGTTCCAGGCCGGCGGGCAGGCGTTCCGGCAGCTCGTCGAAGACTGCCCCAGGCACATGCACGAGGCTCCCGGTACGCATTGCTGCGCTGAGGTCACCGCCAAGGACCGGCACTGGAACTGGCTGCACGTCGTGTACTGCGACGAGCACCAGGTGAGCACGCGCCGATGAAGCTCGGAGGGGCACGGTGGCGGACGCTCATCAGCACGGTCCGGCTGGGGCGGGACGAGTACCGGGTGGTGCGGCCGGCCAAACCGTTGAAACACGCGCCGATGTACGACACGTACGACGCTTATCGCGGTGTGCAGGTGATCGTGGACAAAGCGGCGGCTCTTGAACTGGCGGTGGCCTGGGAGTTCGCCATGCGGTCGCCCAGGACGTTGGTGTACTTGCCGTTGCGCGAGACCGAGTGGGACTGCAGAGGGGTCGGGGACGGCGAGGAGCCGTTGCTGGATCTCGTCTTGATGCACCACAGCCTTGGTTTTCCGCCGTCACGGTGGAAAGAGGTGCGGGCTCGGCTCGGGCCCGGCAGACCGCACACCGTCCACAGCAGAGGGTTCCCTCCGCTCGACGACCTGCTGACGCCGGACCACCAGCCGCTGCGCCGCGCATACCGCGAAGTGGTGCGCCATCACTTCGCGGCGGACACGTTGTTCCTCACCGGGAGCTGGAAAGCGTTCGCGCTCAACGGGGACGAGTGGCGCCGGCTGGTCGAGGACGGGCCCCGGCACATGCACGAGAACCCCGGTGACCACTGCTGTGCGGAGATCAAGGTCGAGCGTGACTGGGACTGGCTGCACGTCGTCTACTGCGACGAGCACCGGGTCAGCGCGAACACTGACCGCTGGGTGTGCGTCTAGGGCTTCACCTCGGTCAGCACGCCGGTCGCCACGCCGAACAGCGCCCGAAAGGTGAGAATGGCCCCCGCTCAGACACATAAGCGAGGGCCGATGCGATCAGAGCGGCTACCATGCGGCCTCGTGGGGGAGAACGCGAGGCTTGTCGCGGGCAGATACGCGATGCTCAAAGAGCTTGGCCGGGGCGGCATGGGGGTCGTCTGGCTCGCCGAGGACAGGGTCATCGGACGGCAGGTCGCGCTCAAGGAGCTGCGGACCACCGAGACCGAGCGGGTGCTGCGGGAAGCCCGCACGGCAGGCCGCCTGAACAGTCCGAACGTCGTCGGCATCTACGACGTCATCGTCGAGCACGGTGTGACGTACCTGGTCATGGAACTCGTCGAGGCGCCCACGCTCTCCGAGGTCATGACGCGCAGAAGCCTCACCGAGGACGAGGTCGCGAACATCGGCCTGCAGACGCTCAACGCGCTGGAGGCGGCGCACACGGCGGGCATCGTGCATCGGGACGTCAAGCCCAGCAACATCATGGTGTTGCCCGACGGACGCGTGAAGCTCGCCGACTTCGGCATCGCCCGCGCGATGGACGACCCGGGACTGACCGCGACCGGCGGCATCATGGGCTCGCCTGGGTACATGGCGCCGGAGCTGTTCGCGGGTAAGCAGCCGTCACCGGCGAGCGACCTGTGGGCGTTGGGCGCCACCATGTTCCACGCCGTCGAGGGCCGTTCGCCGTTCCAGCGCGACACGACCGCGGCCACGATGCACGCGATCATGTACGAGGAGCCGGTCCTCCAGCGCACCAGGGGGCCGCTCACCGACACGATCATGGCGCTGCTCAGCCAGGACGACGCGCGCCGGCTCACGGCGGCGCAGCTGCGGGAGCGGCTCAGCGGCGCCACCACGGTGGTCAAGCCGCTGTCGCCGTCCGAGCAGACCGTCGTGATCGAACCCGTCACCGGTTACGTCACTCCGAACACCCCGACGCACGCGGACTGGGACGACGAACCCCGGTCCCGCAAGAAGATCGGGCTGTTCGCCGGGGCCGCGGCCGTGCTCGTGGTGATCGCGCTCGCCGCGGTGTTCGTCCTCAAACCCCAGGCCCGCCAAGGGGTTGCCGTCGCGCAGCAGAACATCGGCGCGGTGACGACCACGGTCCCGCCGTCCAGCGAGGAGCCGAGCAGCAGTTCCGCCGCGCCGAGCAGCAGCCAGGCGTCCAGTTCGGCGCCGTCGAGCACGCCGAAGTCGAGCCAGGCGCAGGCTCAGCCCCCGCAGCCGACGACGCAGCCGAAGCCGCCGCGGCAGACGGTCGCGCTCGTCCGGCACATCAAGCAGGGCACGCCCTTCCACTTCACCGGCACGTCGGCCTTCGGGCCTCCCGCCGGCTTCACCGCCGAGAACACCGGAGGGCTCGGAAAGCTCCTGGTGAACCAGGAACCGGGCACGAAACTGCTGGTCTCCTGCCGCGTGAAGAACTCGGGGGACCACATGACGTCGCCGTGGCCGGACTGCGAGGGGCAGGACAAGCTCGGGAACCTCGGCTACGTCTTCAACGACAGGCCGGCCGACGTCCCCGCCATGCAGCTCTACCGCTGCATCTACCAGGGCACCCACTTCGACTCGCTCGACCCCAAGTGCGAGGGCTACCAGCCGGAGTGGTCGTACGGCTGGGTCGTCACCGGGTGACGGCGGGCTCCAGGCCGACGGGTGCGGCGCTGTCGAACGTCTCACGGGCCTCGGCCACGGTCTCGTAGTTCTTCTGCGCCCACAACCGCAGCGCGGCCAGCGGCTCGGTGACGCTGCGCCCGAGTTCGGTCAGTTCGTACTCGACGCGCAACGGCACCGAGGGGTAGACCGTGCGCGTGATGAGCCCGTCGCGCTCCAACGTGCGCAACGTCTGTGTGAGCATCTTCTGGCTGACGCCCTCCAGCCGGCGTTTGAGCTCACCGAACCGCTTGGGCCCGTCCTCCAGGTCGCCGATCACCAGCGCCGTCCACTTCGACGCGACCATGTCCAGCAGGTCGCGGCACGGACACATCTTGAGGTAAACGTCCCTGATCACGGCTAGTTTCTACCAGGTACCTAGTGCACAAGATAGTGCCTGGTTGCCAGCGGAGACCTGCTCTCCCATGCTTGACGGCATGCGAGCGATCATCCAGAACGAGTTCGGCGGCCCCCTCACCCTCACCGATGTCCCCAAGCCGGCACCACTTCCGACGGAGGTGCTGGTCAGGGTGTACGCGGCCGGCGTCAACCCGGTCGACTGGAAGACCAGCGCGGGCAGCGGCATGGCGGGGATGCAGACGTTCCCGTTCATCAACGGCTGGGACGTCTCCGGTGTGGTCGAGGAGGTCGGCTTCGGCGTCACGACCCTCAAGCCCGGTGACGAGGTCTACGGCATGCCGTGGTTCCCGCGCGCCGCGGGCGCGTACGCCGAGCACGTCACGGCCCCGTCCCGTCACTTCGCGAAGAAGCCGAAGAGCCTCACCCACGTGGAGGCGGCCGCGCTGCCGCTCGCCGCGCTCACCGCCCACCAGATCCTGATCGACACCGCGGACCTGCGGAAAGGCCAGAAGGTGCTGATCACGGCCGCGGCGGGCGGCGTCGGCCACCTCGCGGTCCAGATCGCGAAGGCCCACGGCGCGTACGTCATCGGCACCGCGCGCGAGCCCAAGCACGCGTTCCTGAAGGACCTCGGCGCCGATGAGGTGATCGACTACACCAAGGGCGACTACGAAGGCACCGACGTCGACCTGTTCGTCGACCTGGTGGGTGGCGCGTCACCGGCGGCGGTGCGGCCCGGCGGGTTGTTCGTCGGCGTGCCGTCCGGAGTGGACAGGCCGCTGCGCGACGACATCAGGACCAGCCCGATCCTGGTCGAACCCGACCGCGCGGGCCTGGAGGCGATCGCGGCGCTGGTCGAGTCGGGCGAACTCAGGGTGCACGTCGACGCGACGTTCCCCCTGGAAGAGGCCGGAAAAGCACATGCCCTGGGCGGGACGGGCCGCACCCAGGGCAAGATCGTGCTGGAGACCTTCTAGCGGCGCCAGGGCTTCTTGCTGCGCGCGGCGTCCCACAGCAGGAAGGCGATGATCGAGACCCCGGTGGCGACGAGGAAGATGTCCTCGGTCTTGCCGTGGTGGTTGCCGATCAGCATCAGGAAGCAGAAGATCGCCGAGAGCCAGCCCGCGATGCGGGTGCCCTTGGGGAACGTGCCGTGCCAGCCCCACTCGTGCGACGGCTCCTCGTGAGGGTCGACGGCAGGACGCTTGTCCAGTTCCGAGGACGTAGCCACGGTTTCCTCCACTGCTCATCCGGATTACGAGGCCATCGTCGCACATGACGGTGAGCACGGAGGTGTGAGGTCGCGCGCGCACGACTGACGAGCGAGGTCGCACGGGTTTAGGCTCTTCGAGGCCTACCCGTTCGATCTTGCGAAGGCGCCGCGACTTGACCGGCTTCTCTCCCGCCGAGGGCTCCACCCCGGACACGTTCGCCCCCGTCGAGATCGGTCTCCACGGTGTGCGCAAGCGCTTCTCCGACCAGGTGGCGGTCGACGGCATCTCGCTCGACGTCCACGAGGGCGAGTTCTTCTCGGTGCTCGGCCCGTCCGGCTGCGGCAAGACCACGGTCCTGCGCATGATCGCCGGGTTCGTCGACCCCGACGAGGGCCGCATCGAGCTCGACGGCAACGACATGGTGGGCGTCCCTCCCCACCGGAGGGACGTCAACACCGTCTTCCAGTCGTACGCGTTGTTCCCGCACATGTCGGTGTGGGACAACGTCGCGTACGGCCTCAAGCGCAAGAAGATCCGCGGCGACGAGCTGAAGAAGCGCGTCGGCGAGCACCTCGAACTGGTGAGGCTGTCGCAGTTCGCCAAGCGCAGGCCCACGCAACTCTCCGGCGGCCAGCAGCAGCGCGTCGCCATCGCCCGTGCGCTCGCCGCCGGCCCGCAGTTGCTGCTGCTCGACGAACCGCTCGGCGCGCTCGACGCCAAGCTCCGCAAGGAACTGCAGATCGAGCTGATGCGCATCCAGCGCGAGGTCGGCACGACGTTCCTCTACGTCACGCACGACCAGGAAGAGGCGCTGGTCCTCTCGCACCGCATCGCCGTGATGAACGCGGGCAGGATCGAGCAGGTCGGCTACCCTGAGGACGTCTACGAACGGCCCGCGACCCGGTTCGTCGCCGGGTTCATCGGCACGTCCAACATCCTCGACGCCGAGGTGTCCGGTGTGGACGGTGGCCTGGTGTCGCTGACGGCTCCCGGCGCCACGAACCTGCGCGCCAAGTTCTCCGGCAGCGTCAGCCACGGCCGCGAGGTCGCCGCGACCGTGCGCCCGGAGAAGGTGCACCTGTTCAACGAGTCCGCCGAGCCGCCCGCCGGCTGGTGCGTGCTCCAGGGCGTCGTTCAGGACGTCGTCTACACGGGCGTGTCCACGCAGTTCGTGGTCGGCACGCCCGCGGGCGTGCTCACGGCGTTCGTGCAGAACGCCCAGCGCATCGACGACGCCGGCGCGCCCGGCCAGTCCGTGCGGATGGCCTGGGACCCCGAGCTCACCGTGCTGCTGGAGCCGGGCGATGGCTGAGCAGGTCCGGATCGCCCGGCTGTGGGACGTCGACAGCCCGCGGGTGACCCGGCGCACGATGCTGGGCTCGATGGCTTTCTTCGCTCTCGCCGCCTGCGCGGTCGGCCCGGCGCCCACTGACTCCGGCGGCACGAGCGCGGGCAAGGCCGCGAACCTGGCCGACGAGCCGAAGCTCAACTTCTACAACTGGACCGACTACATCGCTCCGGAGACGTTGCCGGGCTTCACGTCCGTGAGCGGCATCGAGGTCACGTACGACAACTTCTCGACCAACGACGAGATGGAAGCCAAGATCGCGTCCGGTCAGGCCGGCTACGACCTGGTGGTGCCGTCGGACAACTTCCTGCGCCGGTTCCTGCGGTCCGGCCTGCTCCAGCCGCTGGACCACGACGCCATCCCGAACCTGCGCAACCTGGAACAGCGGTTCGTGGAGGCCGAGTACGACCCCGGCAACCGGTACTCCGTGCCGTGGGCCTGGGGCACCACGGGGCTGGCGTACTCGAAGTCGCAGATCGGCGGCGAGGTCACCGGGTTCGACGCCTACGACCTGCCGGACGCCCTGGGCCGCAGCTCGATCCTCGACGAGGCCCGCGACGGCCTGGCCATCGGGCTGCTGAAGCTCGGCCACGACCCGAACACCACCGACGCGGGGCAGATCGACGACGCGGCGAACTTCCTGCTGTCGTTGAAGAAGAAGCTCGGCCAGATCACCTCCGACGTGATCGAGCCGCTGACCTCGGGCCAGGTGCGGCTCGCGCAGTCGTACTCCGGCGACGCGTTCCAGGCGCGCGCCACCAACGACGACATCGGGTACGCCATCCCCGTGGAGGGCGGACTGTCCTACGTGGACCTGCTCGTCATCCCGAAGGACGCGCCGCACGCCGCCAACGCGCACCGGTTCATCGACCACGTCCTGGGCGCGGAGGTGGGCGCGGCGCTGTCCAACGCCGTCCGGTACGGCAGCCCCAACGCCGCCGCGAAGCCGTTGATCGACGAGGAGCTGCTGAACGACCCGGTGGTCTACCCGCCCGACGACCAGCTGGCGAAGCTCCCGTTCACCAAGGACCTCGGCGGCGACGCCGAAGCGCTCTACGCGGACGCCTGGACGAAGGTCAAGACCGGCTGACCGGGAACGACCTCATCCCGCGGATCACCACCGAGTCGCGGAACGTCACCGGGCCGGCCTGCTTCAGCTCGGGCATCCGGCGGGCCAGCGCGCGGAACGCCACGTCGCCCTCCATGCGCGCGAGCGTCGCGCCCAGGCAGTAGTGGATGCCGCTGGAGAACGCCAGGTGCTCCGGCCTGTGCACGCGCATCACGTCGAACTTGTGCGCCTCCGGGTAGACCTCCGGATCGCGGTTCGCGGCGCCGATCAGCAGCGTCACCATCTCGTCCTTGCCGATCCGGTCGACCTGCTCGTGCGCGATCCGGCTGGTCAGCTGCACCGGTGGCGCCCACCGCAGCGTCTCCTCGACCACGGACGGCGCGAGGTCCGGATTGGCCTTGAAGAGCTTCCACTGCGAGGGGTGGCCGAGCAGGGCGCGGGTGCCGTTGCCGATCAGGTTCACCGTGGTCTCGAAGCCCGCGACCAGCAGCAACACCAGCGTGCCGAGCATCTCCTGTGCCGTCAGCTTCTGCTCGGCCTCGGCGGCGACCAGCGAGCTGATCACGTCGTCGCCGGGCGTCCGGCGGCGTTGTGCGATGAGCCGGTCGAACAGCGCGAGCACCTTGTCGTTGGCGTTGGCCATCTCCTGGGTCACCCCGGAGTCGAACGACGCCGCGACGAGCGCGCCGTAGTCGGCGAACTCCGCGGTGTCGGAGTCGGGGATGCCCAGCAGGTCGCTGATCACCGAGATCGGCAGCGGCGCCGCGAAGTCCGCGATCAGGTCGAACTCGTCGCGGTCCAGCAGCGAGTCGGCGACCTTCTCCACGCGCGCCCGGTACTCGTCGATCTTCTTCGGGCTGAACGCGGGCGTGGCGATCCGGCGCAGCCGCGTGTGGTCCGGCGGGTCGAGCTCCAGGAACGACTCCGGCAGGAGGCTCGCGTTGGTCGGATAGCTGCCATCGGCGAACCTGACGCCGAACCGCCGGTCGCGCAGGATCTTGCCGGCCAGCGGGTGGCTCGTCGTCAGCCACATGCCGCCGTCGTGCGTCAACGGCCCTTGCGCGCGTAGCCGTTCGTAGATCGGATGCGGGTCTTCATGTCCGGTCAGCTGTTCCAACATTCGCTACCCCCTCGAACACCGTGGTGAGCACGAACCGGGGAGCGTCCAACGGCGCGAGACGGCCGTAGTTGATCGCTTCCCAGGCGTTGAAGAGCCCGGCGTAGAGGGTGTGCAGGATCCACCACGCGGGCAGGTCACGGCGCAGCTTGGTGCCCTGCAGCCGGGTGATCAGGTCGAGCACGGGCTGGTCCATCGCCTCGATCCGCGTCCGCAGTTCCTCGTCGCGCTCCAGGCCGGGGAAGCGGAGCAGGAACTCCACCCGCGGGCCGAGCGCGACCAGGCGCGTGATGAGGTCCTCGATCGCGTCGTCGCTGCCGAAGTCCACCTGGCAGGACACCGAGTCGATCAGGTCCAGCGCGTCGTTCGCGACCGCGCGGACCAGCGCCGCACGGGTCGGAAAGCGCTTGTGGAGTGTGGTCCTGCCGACACCGGCCGCCCGCGCGACGTCGCCCAGGGACGCGGTCGGGTCCTTGAGCAGCACGGACGTCGCCGTCTGCAGCAGGTGAACACTCATGTTCACAACGGTACACCTATGTTCAGCTGGCAAGATGTGCTTCCGTGCTCCGACGCTGGCTGAAGGCCAACGCCCTCCTCGCCCCGACCGGCCTCTGGCTGGGGTTCTTCCTGATCGCGCCCCTGGTCGTGGTCGTCGAGTTCAGCTTCGCGACGCGGCACACGGGTGTCGCCCGCGCGGTGCTGCCGTGGACGGTCCAGGCCTACCGGACGGCGCTGGACCCGGCGTTCCTGCCGATCTTCGGCCGGACCCTGCTGTACGCCGGCGCGACCACCGCCGCGTGCCTGCTGCTCGGGTTCCCGCTGGCGTGGTTCATCGCGCGGTACGGCGGGCGCTACCGGACGGCGCTGCTCGCGGCGGTGCTGATCCCGTTCTGGTCGAGCTACCTCGCGCGGATCTACGCGTGGAAGGCGCTGCTGGACGGCGAAGGGCTCGTGAACACCGTGCTCGGGTGGGTCGGGCTGGACCGGGACGGCGGGTTCCTGCTGACCCACGGCGCGGTCGTGCTCGGTCTGACGTACGGTTTTCTGCCGTTCATGGTGTTGCCGTTGTACGTGGCGTGCGAGCGGTTCGACGTGCGGTTGATGGAGGCGTCGTACGACCTCGGGCACGGGCGGGTGTCGACGTTCTTCCGCGTGGTGCTGCCGGGTGTCATGAGCGGTGTGCTGGCCGGGTCGTTGCTGGTGCTGGTGCCCGCGGCCGGTGACTTCGTGACGCCGAAACTGCTCGGCGGGGTGGAGCAGTCGACGTTCGGGTCGGTGATCGACGACCAGTTCCGCGGCGGCAACAACTGGCCGCTGGGTTCGGCGATGGCGGTGTTGCTGCTCGTGCTGGTGGTGTTCGTGCTCGTGGTGCGCGGGCGGCGTGGGGAGGACGTGCTGTGAACCGTCGTCCGTGGGCGCTCGGCGCTGTGGTGGCGCTGGTCTTCCTGTTCTTGTACGCACCGATCGCGTGGCTCGCCATCGCGTCGTTCAACTCGTCTCGGTCGTTGTCGCGGATCAGCGGGTTCTCGCTGCAGTGGTACGCGGAACTGGCCGATGACACGCGCGTGTTCGCTTCGCTTCAGCTGACGTTGCAGCTGGCGTTGGCATCGGCGGCGATCTCCACGGTGATCGGGACGTTGGCGGCGTTCGGGCTGCGGCGCGCGTTTCCCGGTCGGGGGCTGTGGACCGTGTTGCTGTCGCTGCCTCTCGTGGTGCCCGAGGTCGTCATGGGTGTCGCGATGCTGGGGTTCTTCGTAAAGCTCGCCGGTGTGCCCCTGGGGTTCGGGGCCCTGCTGTTCGCGCACGTGGCGTTCTCGCTGAGCTTCGTGGTCGTGGTGGTGCGGTCGCGGGTGTCCGGAATGGACGCACGGATGGAGGAGGCCGCGGCCGATCTCGGGGCGTCGCCCTTCGTCGCGTTCCGGACCGTGACGCTGCCGTTGGTGGCGCCCGCTGTGGTGGCCGGCGCGGCGTTCGCGTTCCTGCTGTCGTTCGACGACGTGGTGATCTCGTCGTACCTGACCGGCGTCGGGTCGACGACGCTGCCGGTGTTCGTCTACGCGCAGGCGTCGAAGCGCGGTATCTCGCCGGAGATCGTGGCGTTGTCGACGCTGATGGTGGCGGCGACCGCGCTGTTGTTGATCATCGGCGTGGTGGTCGCGTCGTGGCGGGCGCGCAGGGCGGGATCCGTCACGCGGCTGGCCTAACTTCAAGCCGGGGTTGTATCTCCGCCCGTGTGCGGTCGACTTCTCCGGTGAAGGCCAACGCATTCCTTGGGGGAGGAAGACGTGCCGCAGCTGCGCATCCACTTCACTGATCGGGACATCGCGAACACGGGGTTGAAACTCGAAACCGATCTGATGTGGGAGACCGTCAGCAGCGCCCAGGTCCTGCGACAGGGGGAGGGGGACCTGTCCTTCGGTCCATGGCGCCGCCACGTGCGCCAGCTCGCCGCACACGACCCGGATCTGCGGATGGCGCTGCACATCGTGATGACTGCGGCGCCGCGCTGGCCGGACGACCTCGCCACCGCCGCGCTGCGCCAGGCTTTGCGCGTCTACCACCGGTGCGTGATCGAGCCCCACCTGCCGGTCATCGAGGACGGCCTGTGCACCGATGCGGCAGCGAGGATCCACCAGTACCTGCACGGCGGCCCGGAAGGACTGCTGAGCACGCTCGGGGCCGCGACCCGGTGGCATCCGCCCGTGCTGTCCGTCGACCATCCGGACGACCGGGACCTGCACCTCGGCGGGCGGGGTCTCACGGTGATCCCCTGTTACTTCGCCCCGCGCCACCTGGTCGCTCCGGCGGGCCCGGTGCTGGTGTGTCCGATCCGGACCGAGTCGCGCCTCCTGGCCGGCGGGCGCGCGGGCGGTGACCAGGTGACCGCACTGCTGGGTGCCACGAGGGCGTCGATCCTGCGGTCGGTGGTCGGCGGGAACACCACCACCAGGCTGGCGAAACTGGTGGGCGTCGCCCCCGCGACCGTGAGCCACCACACCGGCGTCCTGCGCGAGGCGGGCCTCATCGCCACCGAGCGCGAGGACAACTTCGCCCGGCACCTGATCACCCCGCTCGGACTGCGGGTGCTCGCCGCGGGGCGGTGAACGCGGCTGAGGGCCACCGCGACGGTGTCCACTGCGGACACTGCCGGGCGGCCCTCAGTCGTCAGCTGGTCACCAGCAGGTGTTTCCGGTGACCCACTTGTGGGAGCGGATCAGCACGTTCGGGAAGTTCGGTGCTTCCACGCCTCGCGGGATGTAGTAGGCGATGCTCCCGGAGTAGTTCGCGCCGGGGTACAGGCACACCCTGGTGTAGGACGTGCTGGCACCGGCGTTCTCGACCGCCCGCACCGCACGGCTGCCCGACCACGAGCACCTGACGTCCCCGCCCTGCCAGTCGGGGTCGGCGCTGCCCCAGCTGCAACGGCTGCTGCTGCCGTCGCTGACCGGCCACGCGCACATGTTGCCGCTGCCGCACGACAGGGCCTGGGCCGACACGTCCGGCTGCGCCGGCGCGCCCACCTCGGCAGGACCGCCCAGGTTGATCTCGACCGGCGTCGCCGCTGTCGCCGTCCCCAGCAACGACATCAGCGCCAAAGCGGCGGCGAACAGCACACACAACGCTTTTCTCATGTTTCCCCCTGAGATTGATGTGCAGGAGGCGGAGTATGCCGAGACGATCATGAGCGGAACGGGTCCTTCGAACCTCGTCGAAGGGGTTCCAAGCGACCTGGGTCAGCCTCGGCGTCAACTTTCGTCGCGGGGATTCGATACTCCAGCGTGCCGCGCGGACATGGGACGTCTCGTAGGTTGAAAACGTGATTACTGCTGTGCGGACCAGGGCCGAGGCGTTCCGCGCCGACACCCTGGCCCGGCTTCGGGCGCTGACCCCGGTGCGGCTCGTCGGCGACCTGCTCGTCATGGTCGGCGTGCTGCTGCTGGACCTGTGGCCGGGGCCGTGGGCGGAGACGAAGGCGTCGGGCTGGACGCTCGCCGCCTACTTCGCCGTCTACGTGGTGATGCTGCCCCTGCGGCACCTGCTGCCGGCGACGGTCATGATCGCGGGCGCGGCGATCCCGTTCTTCGGTCCCGCCATGATGGTCGTGCTGAGCTACACGGCGGGCCGCCGGATCGAGTCGTGGGTCAAGGCCGTCGTGTCGACCGCGATGACGTTCGTCGTCGTGGTGCTGCTGTGGGACTGGGACCAGCGGCCCCTCGACATCGAACCCGTCTACGGCATGCTGATCCTGGTCACGATCTTCGGCGTGGGCGTGGCGCTGCCGTTCCTCGTCGGCCGCTACCTGGCGCAACGCGAGGCGCTGGTGCAGGCCATGCAGGACCGCGAGGCGCGCATGCGCGGCGAGCACAAGATGCTGTCGCGGCAGGTCCGCCTCCGCGAACGCAGCCGCATCGCCCAGGACATGCACGACAGCCTCGGCCACCGCCTGTCGCTGATCTCGGTGCACGCCGGCGCGCTGGCGCTGGACCCGTCGCTGGGGGACAAGCAGCGCGAGGCCATCGGGGTGCTGCGCTCGGCGGCGTTGACCGGCATGGGGGAGCTGCGGGCGATCATCGGCGTGCTGCGCGCGGAGGACGGTCCCGACGACGACCCCGCGACACGGACCGCGGAGTCCATCGACTCGTTGGTGAGCGACGCGCGCAAGGCCGGTGTTCTGGTCAGTCTGGTGCGCGGCGGGCAAGCACACCCGTTGCCGTCGCGTGTCTCTCACGCGGCCTATCGGGTCGCTCAGGAAGGCCTGACCAACGCCGCTAAGCACGCACCGGGCGCCGCTGTGCAGGTGACGGTGAAGTACGAGCCGGACGCGCTGGTCGTCGAGGTGCGCAACAACCCGTCGCGCAACGGTTCGCCGGTCCAGGCGCCGGGCGTGGGCCTGATCGGGCTCACCGAACGCGTGCGCGTGGCCGGCGGCATCCTGCACGTCGGCGCGTTGCCCTCCGGAGGCTTCCGCATCGCCGCCGTGCTGCCGTACGAGGAGACGCCGCTCCCGGACGAGCCGGAGGACGAGCAGGACGAGACCGAATCCCCGCGCGGCATCCGCAAGTGGGCGGGCGTCGGCTCGATAGCGGGAGCCTCGCTCGTGCTGACGATCATCATCGGCGGCTTCACCTACCTCGGCGCGCAGCCCGTGACCGACGTCGTGTCGCAGGAGAGCCTCGACAGGATCCAGGAGGGGCAGGCGGAGGCCGACGTGCTCGCGTTGCTCCCGGCCGGTGACGAACCCCTGGTCGCCGACGGTGAACGCAAGTCCCAGGCCGACCCCGAACCGCCGGGCGCACGCTGCGTCTACCACATCACCGACGAGCAGTCGTACCTCGCGAAAGGCACCCGGGTGGTGCGTTTCTGCTTCCGGGACGGCAAGCTGGTCGAGAAGAAGATCCACGTGCAGAGGACAGGTCAATGATCCGGGTGCTCATCGCCGACGACGAGCCGCTGATGCGCGCCGGCATCAAGGCCATTCTCGGCACCGCCGACGACATCGAGCTCGTGGCGGAGGCAGGCGACGGCCGCGAGGCCCTGCAGATCGTGCGCGAGCGCCGGGTGGACGTGGCCGTGCTCGACATCCGCATGCCGCGCATGGACGGCCTGGCGTGCGCGAAGGAACTGCGGGTGGTGGCGCCGTCGGTCCGGGTCGTCATGCTGACGACGTTCGGCGAGGACGACAACATCGTGCGCGCGCTGTCCGACGGCGCGGCCGGCTTCCTGCTGAAGGACTCCGCGCCGGAGGAGCTGCTGAGGGCCGTGCGGGCGGTGAACAACGGCGAGGCGTACCTGTCGCCGATGGTCACGTCCCGCGTGGTCGGCATGGTGGCGACGTCGGGCCAGCCGAAGCGCCAGGAGGCGCAGAAGGCCGTCGAGGGCCTGACCGACCGCGAGGTGGAGGTCCTGGCGCTGCTGGGGCAGGGCATGTCGAACGCCGACGTAGGCGCCAAACTGCACATGTCCGAGGCGACGGTGAAGACCTACGTGTCGCGCTTGCTGGCCAAGCTGGGCCTGACGAACCGAGTGCAGGCAGCCCTGCTGGCCCGAGACGCAGGCATCGCAACCTGACCTGGTGCGCGAGTCGGCCCGGAGTCTGCGAGTCGGCCCTCGTCCGCGAGTCCGCCCGGAGTCTGCGAGCCCGCGCGGAGTCTGCGAGTCGGCCCTGGTCCGCGAGTCCGCCCGGAGTCCGCGAGTCCGCCCAGAGTCCGCGAGTCGGCCCGGGTTCTGCGAGTCGGCCCGGGGTCTGCGAGTCGGCCCGGAGTCTGCGAGTCCACTCTGGTTTTGCGAGTTCGCGCTGGTCGTCCGGTCGCCCCTTCGTCGCGATTCGGCGAAGCCCAATCGGGGCGAAGCGGCGGCCGGACGACCAGCTTCCCGGCGAACTCGCCCGGAGCCTGCGAAGCAGCGACCAAAAAGCACAAACCCCGCGCCTCCTGTGAGGAAGCGCGGGGCCCCTGCATGCCGTGCGGCGAACCCAATGGGCGTCACCCGAACGGCCTCAAACGTCTGTTGCGGCTAAGCGTGACTGCGCTTACCCGTTACCAGGCGGTAGATGCCCAGCAGGATCAGCGATCCGACGATGGCCAGCAGCCAGGTCCGAAGATCGAAGAACGAGCCCAGGTCGGTCGCGAACAGCGCGGACCCGATGAATCCACCGAGAATCGCACCCACGATGCCGAGCAGCATCGTGATGATGAAACCGCCGGGGTCGTTACCAGGCATGATTGCCTTGGCGATGGCCCCAGCCAGCAGACCGAGCACGATCCATCCGAGGATGCCCACGGAGAGTCTCCTTCCAACGACTTGACGCGGAAGGAATGCCCTCGATCTGGCGACTTCACACCTTCAAGACCACTCCGTTATCAAAGTAACGGGCTGTGCCGTGCTCTCAGGCACTCTCCGGAACAATGAGGGGCGATGAGTACTCCACGCACTGTCCTGATCCTGGGCTCGACCGGCTCCGTCGGCACCCAGGCGCTCGACGTCATCCGGCGCAACCGCGACCGCTTCCAGGTCGTCGGTCTCGGCGCGGGTGGACGTCAGCTCGACCTGCTGGCAGCACAGGCAGCGGAGTTCGACGTGAAGACGGTCGCCGTCGCCAACGGCGCCGAGGTGCCGGGCGTCCGGACGCTGACCAGCATGGTCGACCTGATCGAGGCGGCTCCTGCGGACGTCGTCCTCAACGGCATGGACGGGTCCAGGGGGCTGGAGCCGTCGCTCAAGGCGCTCGAGACGGGGGCGACGCTCGCCCTCGCGAACAAGGAGTCGCTCATCGCGGGCGGGCCGCTCGTGCTGAAGGCGGCGAAGCCCGACCAGATCGTGCCGGTCGACTCCGAGCACTCGGCACTCGCGCAGTGCCTCCGCGGTGGCACCGCGAACGAGGTGCACAAGCTGGTGCTCACGGCGTCCGGCGGGCCGTTCCGGGGCAAGACCCGGAAGGAGCTCGAGGCCGTCACCGTGGCGCAGGCGATGGCGCACCCGACGTGGTCGATGGGCCAGGTCGTCACGATCAACTCGGCGAACCTGGTCAACAAGGGCCTGGAGCTGATCGAGGCGCACCTGCTCTTCGGGGTCCCCTACGACCGCGTCGACGTCGTGGTGCACCCTCAGTCCATCATCCACTCCATGGTCACCTTCACGGACGGCTCGACGCTCGCGCAGGCGTCGCCTCCGGACATGCGGCTGCCGATCTCGTTGGGGCTGTCCTGGCCCGAGCGCGTCGCGGGTGCGGCGTCCGCCTGTACCTTTGACACCGCCACCTCGTGGACGTTCGAACCCCTGGACAGCGTCACCTTCCCGGCGGTCGAGCTCGCGCGGCAGGCAGGCACCGCCGGCGGTTGCCTACCTGCGATCTACAACGCCGCGAACGAGGAGGCACTCGCCTCCTTCGTCGCCGGCCACACGTCGTTCCTGTCGATCGTGGACACCATCGGCCAGGTTCTCGGCGAGGCGAACGACTGGCAGAAGGACCCCGCAGACGTCGCGGAGGTCCTGGCCGCCGAGGACTGGGCACGCGCACGTGCCCGCGAGCTGGTTGGAAGGAACTGAACTTTCCGTGAACACATTCATCAACATCCTCGGGGTGCTGCTGTTCGCGTTCGGCATCGCGGTGTCCATCGCGCTGCACGAGTTCGGGCACCTGCTGACCGCGAAGTACTACGGCATGAAGGTCACCCGCTACTTCATCGGCTTCGGCCCGAAGCTCTTCTCGTTCCGCAAGGGCGAGACCGAGTACGGCCTGAAGGCGATCCCGGCCGGCGGCTTCTGCGAGATCACGGGCATGACCGCGCTGGAGGAGGTGCACCCGGACGACCGCAAGCGCGCCTTCTACAACCAGAAGGTGTGGAAGCGCGTCGTGGTGCTGTCCGCCGGCTCGATCACGCACTTCATCCTCGGCTTCGTCATCCTGCTGATCCTCGCGATGTCGCTGGGCCTGCCGAACAACAAGGACCTGCCGGTTCTCGCCGAGATCACGCCGTGCGTGCAGGACCACACCGTCGGCCTCACCGCGCCGTGCCAGCCCGGTGCCCCGGCTCCGGCCAAGGACGCGGGCCTGCAGCCCGGCGACGAGGTCACCGCCATCGCCGGCAAGCCGATCTCGACGTGGTCCGACATGCTCAAGGTCACCCGCGACCTCAGCGGGCCGACCGAGTTCAAGGTGCTGCGCGACGGCAAGGAACTCGCTCTCACGGTGAACGTGCCGAAGGTCACCCGCGAGGTGGTCGACGGCAAGGGCAACCGCGAGGTCAAGGAGGTCGGCGCCATCGGCGTCACCTGGCAGCAGAACTTCGAGTACAGCCCGCTCGCGGCGGTCCCGGCCTCGATCGCGTTCACCGGCGACATGTTCGTGAACACCTGGAAGGGCCTCATGCGCTTTCCGGAGCGCATCCCGGCGGTCGTGAAGGCCATCGGCGGCGGCGAGCGCGACCTCGACACCCCGATCTCCGTCGTCGGTGCGTCCCGCCTCGGTGGCGACGCCGCGGAACGGGGCCTGTGGGCGTTCTTCATCCTCATGCTGGCGGGCCTGAACTTCTTCGTCGGTGTGTTCAACCTCCTGCCCCTGCTCCCGCTTGACGGTGGTCACATCGCCGTCAACCTCTACCAACGGGTGCGAGACTGGGTGAGGAAGCTGCGCGGGAAGCCCGCCGGCGCACCGGTCGACTACATGCGCCTGCTGCCCCTCACCTACGTGGTCATCTTCATCGGCGGCGCCATCACGCTGCTGACCGTGACCGCCGACATCGTCAACCCGATCAGGTTGCAATAAGTGAATTACGGAAAGGTGCACAACCCATGAGTGACGGCGTGATGCTCGGAATGCCGGCACTGCCGCCGCCGGTGCTGTCGGAACGCCGCAAGACCCGGCAGCTGATGGTCGGCAACGTCGGTGTCGGCAGCGAGTTCCCCGTCTCCGTCCAGTCGATGACGACCACGTTGACGTCCGACGTCAACGCGACTCTGCAGCAGATCGCGGAGCTGACGGCGTCCGGCTGTGACATCGTGCGCGTCGCCTGCCCGTCGCAGGACGACGCCGACGCTCTGCCCGCGATCGCCAAGAAGTCCCAGATCCCGGTGATCGCCGACATCCACTTCCAGCCGAAGTACGTCTTCGCCGCCATCGAGGCTGGTTGTGCCGCGGTCCGGGTCAACCCGGGCAACATCCGCAAGTTCGACGACCAGGTCAAGGAGATCGCGGCCGCCGCCAAGGACCACGGCACCCCGATCCGGATCGGCGTCAACGCCGGTTCGCTCGACCCCCGCCTGCTCAAGAAGTACGGCAAGGCCACGCCCGAGGCGCTGGCCGAGTCGGCGATGTGGGAGGCGTCCCTCTTCGCGGAGCACGACTTCCACGACATCAAGATCTCCGTCAAGCACAACGACCCCGTCGTCATGGTGCGCGCGTACGAACTGCTGGCCGAGCAGTGCGACTACCCGCTGCACCTGGGCGTCACGGAGGCCGGCCCCGCCTTCCAGGGCACCATCAAGTCGGCCGTGGCGTTCGGCGCGCTCCTGCGCCAGGGCATCGGCGACACCATCCGGGTGTCGTTGTCCGCCCCGCCGGTCGAGGAGATCAAGGTCGGCCACCAGATCCTCCAGTCGCTCAACCTGCGCCCGCGCAAGCTGGAGATCGTCTCCTGCCCGTCGTGCGGTCGCGCCCAGGTCGACGTGTACACGCTCGCCGAGCAGGTCACGGCCGGTCTGGAGGGCATGGAGGTGCCGCTGCGCGTCGCGGTCATGGGCTGCGTCGTGAACGGCCCCGGCGAGGCCCGCGAGGCCGACCTGGGCGTCGCCTCCGGCAACGGCAAGGGCCAGATCTTCGTCAAGGGCAAGGTCATCAAGACCGTGCCCGAGCACGCGATCGTGGAGACCCTCATCGAAGAGGCCATGCGCCTCGCCGAGGAGATGGAACCGGTCGAGGGCGAGTCCCCGGCCGTCACGGTCGGCTGACGTTCTTCGGCATCTGCAAGTACCGCCAACTCCGAGTTGGCGGTACTTGCAGATGCGTACCGTCACAGTCGGAGCGCACTGTTGGCTGATGCCACACACACGGTCCATCTGGCACGCTAGGTGACGTGCTGAGGCTTGCCGGAGCGCGCGTTCTCGACGAGCGCGACCTCATCGACGTGCGCGGGGTCTTCGACAACGACCCCGTGGCGGCGTGCATGGTCGCGGCACGGGTGGAAGTCGCGGGCCTGGACCCGTGGCGCCTGGGCGGCGAGATGTGGGGCTCCGACTCCAAGCCGATCAGGGGCAAGGTGGAGGGGCTCTGCTTCTCCGGCCCGAACCTGATCCCGCTCAAGGGCGGCGCGACGGCCATGCGCATGTTCGCCGACCGCGCCCGGCGCCGGGGCCGCATGTGCTCCAGCCTCGTCGGCCCCGCCGAGCAGGTCCTGACCCTCTGGGACGAGCTCCAGCCCGACTGGGGCCCGGCGAGGGAGGTCCGCGGGGACCAGCCGCTGATGGCCATCTCGACGGCTCCGAAGATCACCCCGGACCCGCAGGTCCGGCAGGTCCGCCCGAGCGAGCTGAACCGCTACCTGCCCGCCGCCATCTCGATGTTCATCGAAGAGGTGGGCATCGACCCGTGTGCCGAGGACGGTGGCGCCGGCTACCGGGCACGGGTGTCCGAGCTGATCGCCGCGGGCAGGGCCTTCGCGAGGTTCGAACACGGCGAGGTCGTCTTCAAGGCCGAGATCGGCGCCATGTCCAGCAAGGTCGGCCAGATCCAGGGCGTCTGGGTCCGCCCGGACCGCCGGGGCGAGGGCATCGGCACCGCGGGCACGGCGGCGGTGGCCGACCGGCTGACCAGGGTTCTCAACAGGACCGCGAGCCTCTACGTCAACGGCTACAACCACGTGGCGCAGGCCGCCTACCGGCGAATCGGATTCGAACAAGTCGGGCAGTACGCCACTGTCCTCTTCTGAACGGGCATACTCGCGCGAGTGCGCCTTCTCGCGACGATCACGGTGGTCCTGCTGACGGTGAGCGGCTGTGGGCTGTTCGAATCCGAACCAGGGGCCCCGGAGATCACCAACGACTTCCTGGCGAAGCTCGCGTCCGGTGACGTGCAGGGTGCCGCCGGGATGACAGACGACCCGAACGACGCCAAGGACACCCTCGAGAAGTTCCGGGGAGCGCTCAAGCCGGAGGGCCTGAGCAGCAAGGTCGACCAGATCCGCAAGAACGGCGAGCTGGCGTCCGAAGCGTCCGTCACGCTCGACTGGAACCTCGGCAAGAACCGCCACTGGACGTACCCGACCAAGTTCGAGGTGCGCCAGGACGGCGACACCTGGAAGGTGCACTGGGCGTCGTCGGTGGCGCATCCGAAGCTCGCACCGCAGCAGACGATCAAGCTCACCGAGCTCACGCCGGACCCGGCGCCGGTGCTCGACCGCGACGGCACGCCGTTGCTCGCCCCCGAACGCGTCGTCTCGGTGCTGCTCGTCGGCAAGGAGGCCGGTGACGTCGCGGCCGTCTCGAAGTCCCTCGCCGACGCGCTGAACCCGCTCGACAAGGCCATCACCCAGCAGACGATCACCGACGGCGTGGGCAAGACCCCGGAGGGCCAGGCCTACCAGGTCGCGGCGCTGCGGGACGCGGACTACCAGTCGGTGAAGCCGAAGATCTACGAACTGCCCGGCGTGCGGTTCAGCTCGCAGACGTCGTTGCTGGCGCCGAGCCGCAACTTCGGCTCCCAGGTGCTGCCGGCGGTGCGCAAACTCGTCGAGAACGACATCGCCGGCAACGCGGGGTTCCGCGTCAGCACGGTCGACGCGCAGGGCACCGAGGTCGAGGAACTGCACTCGAAGGCCCCCGAGCCCGCCAAGGCCGTGAACATCGCGTTGTCGCGGGCCGTCCAGGCCGCCGCGGAGGATGCCGTCGAGCCGCTCACGCAGCCCACGATCCTGGTGGCCATCCAGCCGTCCACCGGCGACATCCTGGCCGTCGCGCAGAACGACCCGGCCGATGCCCAGGGCGCGCTCGCGCTGACCGGCCGCTTCCCGCCCGGCTCCACGATGAAGGCGGTCTCGGCGCTGGCCGCGATCCAGTCCGGCAAGGTCACCGCCGACACCCCGGTGCCGTGCCCCGGCAAGACCACCATCGACGGGCGGCGGATCGTGCCGAACTCCAACGAGTTCGACAAGGGCACGATCCCGCTGCACTCGGCGTTCGCGTTCTCCTGCAACACGTCGTTCGCGCAGCTCGCCGTCGACATGCCGCCGGATCTGCTGCCGAGTGCCGCGCTGTCGCTGGGGCTCGGCGTCGACTTCGACATCGCGGGCCTCACCACGATCACCGGGTCCGTGCCGCCCGCGACCGACGTCGTGGAACGGGCCGAGGACGCGTTCGGCCAGGGCAAGGTGCTGGCCTCGCCGTTCGGCATGGCGCTCGTCTCGGCGTCGATCGTGAAGGGCTCGGTGCCGGTGCCGCAACTGGTGCGGGGCAAGGAGACCAAAGCGGACAAACAACCCGCCGCACCGCCCGTGGCCGCGCTGGACCCGGTGCGCGCCATGATGCGCGAGGTCGTCGAGTCGGGCACTGCACCGCAACTCAAGCCGTACGGAGACGTGCGGGGCAAGACTGGCACGGCGCAGTTCGGTGACGGCGTGCACTCACACGGGTGGTTCATGGGCTACCGGGGCGATCTCGCGTTCGCGACCCTGGTGCTCAGCGGGGAAACATCGACACCAGCCGTGGAGGTGGCGGCGAGTTTCCTCAAGGCGGTGCCGTGATGAGCAAGACCAAGGACCTGACCACGCGTGAACGCCTGATCCGGGCTGGCATCCTGCTGCCGGTGCCCGGGCTGCCCGAGCCGAGGGCGGAGGACCAGGTTCAGGGCGTGCGACGCGCACAAGGCTAATCTGGAGAGCATGTCTGTTCGTGCTCCGCTGCAACCCGGTGTGCAATCTCCGCGGCGTCAGGTCCCCTCGCGCATCGTGCGTCCCGAGTACGTGGGCAAGCCCGCGCCGACGCGCGGCACCGACCCGTGGGTGCAGACGCCGGAGATCATCGAAGCCATGCGGATCGCCGGGCGCCTCGCCGCCCAGGCGCTGCAGGAGGCCGGCAAGGTCGTCGTGCCCGGCGTGACGACGGACGAGATCGACGCCGTGGCGCACGAGTTCCTGTGCGACAACGGCGCGTACCCGTCGACGCTGGGCTACCGCGGCTTCCCGAAGTCGTGCTGCACCTCGCTCAACGAGGTCATCTGCCACGGCATCCCGGACAGCACCGTCGTCGAGGACGGCGACATCGTGAACATCGACGTCACCGCGTTCATCGGTGGCGTGCACGGCGACACGAACGCCACCTTCCTCGCGGGCAACGTGTCCGAGGAGGCCAAGCTCCTCGTCGAGCGCACGCACGAGGCGACGATGCGCGCCATCAAGGCCGTGAAGCCCGGCCGCGAGCTCAACGTCGTCGGCCGCGTCATCGAGGCGTACGCGAACCGGTTCGGCTACGGCGTCGTGCGCGACTTCACCGGCCACGGCATCGGCCGCACGTTCCACAGCGGGCTCGTGGTCCTGCACTACGACGAGCCGTCGGTGAAGACGGTGCTGGAGCCCGGCATGACGTTCACGATCGAGCCGATGATCACGCTCGGGAACTACGAGGGCGAGATGTGGGACGACGGCTGGACCGTCACCACGAAGGACAAGAGCTGGACCGCTCAGTTCGAGCACACGATCGTCGTGACCGAGACGGGCTCGGAGATCCTCACAATTTGCTGATCACGGCCTTCAGCGCGGCCGCGACAGCCGACGGCGACGTCGCGGCCGCCAGGTGGTGCGACTCCAGGCGTTCCACGGGCCAGCCGAGTTCGGCGGCGCGCGCTGCCGCGTCCTCGTAGAACGACGACAGCAGCACGTACCCGCACGCGCCGGACCACTCGACGGTCGGGCGCTGCTCCTTCAGGAACTCCCACGGCACCTCGGGTGCCTCGTCGCGCATCTCCTCGCTCAGGCCGGCGGGCACGAGCTTCAGCGGGTCCGAATCGAACCAGCGGTCCCAGCGCGGCAGCCTGCCGTCCCGCACGGACGCCTTGAGCTGGCTCACGAGGGCCGGATCGACGGTCTCGCGCCACGCCCTGCCCGGCGTCGGCAGGTCGGAGTCGAGGAACACCAGCCCGGCCACGTCCAGTTCGAGGGCGTCGGCGAAGGCCGGCAGCAACGGGCCCGCGCCGCTGTGGCCCACCAGCACCAGCGGGCCGCCGACGCCGGCGTCCTCCAGGGCGTCGGCGAATGCGCCGATCAGCCGCTGGTGCACGGGCGCCTCGTTGATCCTCATCTGCAGGTCGACCAGCAGGACGGCCACCCCGTCGGAGGCCAGTTCGTCGGCGAGCGGGCGCATGCTCGACGGGCCGAGGAACGGGCTGTGCATGAGCACGACGGTGAGCATGGGGGTGATGATGGCAGCATTGGCGTCCATGCGGGGCGCGATGTTGATCTGTGGGACGACCTCCGACGCGGGCAAGAGCGTCCTGGTGGCCGGTCTGTGCCGCTTTCTGGCACGCCAGGGCGTCGACGTCGTGCCGTTCAAGGCGCAGAACATGTCGAACAACTCGTTCGTCACACTCGACGGCGGGGAGATCGGGCGCGCCCAGGCGGTGCAGGCGCGGGCGGCGTTCAAGGAGCCCAGCGTCAGGTTCAACCCGGTGCTGCTCAAGCCCGGCAGCGACCGCACGTCCCAGGTCGTCGTGCTCGGCCAGGCTGTCGGCGAGGTCTCCGCGCTGAGCTACCGCGACCGGAAGCAACAGCTGCTCGGCACCGTGCTGTCCACTTTGGACGACCTGAGGCGGGACCACGAGGTCGTGATCTGCGAGGGCGCGGGCTCGCCGGCCGAGATCAACCTGCGTGCCAACGACATCGCGAACATGGGCCTGGCCGTCAACGCGAACCTGCCGGTGCTCGTCGTCGGCGACATCGACCGCGGTGGCGTGTTCGCGCACCTCTTCGGCACGGTCGCGGTGCTGGACGCCGCGGACCAGGCGTTGGTCTCCGGCTTCGTCGTCAACAAGTTCCGCGGCGACCCGCGCCTGCTCGAACCGGGCCTGAGGCAGCTGAAGCAGCTCACCGGCCGGCCGGTGCTCGGTGTGCTGCCGTGGAGCGAGGAGCTCTGGCTCGACGCCGAGGACTCGTTGTCCTACAACGCGGACGGCGTGATCGGCAGGCCGCGGCCGCCGAAGCACGACTGGCTGCGGGTCGCCGTGATCCGGTTGCCGCGCGTGTCGAACGCCACCGACGTCGAGGCGCTGGCCTGCGAGCCCGGCGTCTCGGTGCGGTTCGTGACGGAGCCGTCCCGGCTGGCCGACGCGGACCTGGTCGTGCTGCCCGGCTCGAAGGCGACCGTCTCCGACCTCGCCTGGCTGCGGGAAACCGGCCTGGCGCAGGCGATCCAGCGCTTCGAAGGCCCGGTGCTCGGCATCTGCGGCGGGTTCCAGATGTTGTCCAGGCGCATCGAGGACGACGTCGAGTCGGGACGCGGCACGGTCGACGGCCTCGGCCTGCTCGACGTCGACATCCGCTTCCAGCCGCGCAAGACGCTCGCCACGCCGTCGGGCACCGCGTGGGACGAGCCCGTCACCGGCTACGAGATCCACCACGGCCAGGTCGTCCGCAGCGGTGAGACCCCGCTCATCGGTGACGAAGGTGCCCAGACCGACCGCGTGCTCGGCACCCACTGGCACGGCCTGCTGGAGAACGACGCGTTCCGCCGCCGGTTCCTGCGCTGGGCGGCCGACCGCGCGGGCCGCGACTTCGAACCGGGCGAGGTGAGCTTCCAGGCCGCCCGCGAGGCCCAGCTGGACCTGCTGGGCGACCTGGTCGCCGACCACCTCGACACGAAGGCCGTCATCGACCTGCTGGAACGAGGGGCTCCGGCAGGACTGCCGTTCGTGCCGCCCGGCGCCCCATCAGCTGCGGAATAGCCAGCCCGACCAGCACCAGGCCACCGGCGACGGCCTGCAGCCCGCTCAGGTTCTCGCCGAGGAACGCCCACGCCGAGAACATCCCGAACACCGGCACCAGCAACGAGAACGGCGCCACGACGGACGACTCGTACTGGCGCAGCAGGAATCCCCAGATGCCGAACCCGAGCAACGTCGAGATCCACGCGACGTACCCGACCGCGCCCACGCCGGCCCAGTCGAGGCGGCCGAGCGCGCTCATGTCCTCCGTCAGCGCCGACAGGGCGAACAGCGGAAGCACCGCGACGGCACTCACCCACACCATGAACCGCAACGTGTCCGCCGGCCGTGCGTACCGCATCAGCACGTTCGACACCCCCCAGCAGACCGCCGCCGCGACGATCAGCACGAACCCGAGCAGCGGTGACGAGAGGCCGTAGTCCCACGCGATCACCCCGATCCCCGCGAGCGCCAGCGCGATGCCGGTGATCTGCACGGGCTTCGGCCGTTCGCGCAGCACGACCGCCGCGAACACCGCAGTGAAGATGACCTGGCTCTGCAGCACCAGGCTCGACAGCCCCGCCGGCATGCCCGCCTTGAGGCCGATGAACAGGAAGCTGAACTTCGCGACGCCCAGCACCAGCCCGACCGAGATGACCCAGCGCCACGCCACCGACGGCCGGCCGATGAAGAAGATCGCGGGCACCGCCGCCGCGAGGAACCGCAGCGCGGAGAACAGGATCGGCGGGAACTCGTCCAGGCCGACCTTGAGCACGACGAAGTTGAAGCCCCAGATGGCGGCAACCAGCACAGCGAGCAGGACGTGGCGGGGACTCATGCCCTCAAGCTTGCGCCCGCTAACTATTTAGCACTAGTTCCGATTTCTAAGGTGCTGAGTTTAGTATCGCTACATGCTCGATTTGGGAAGGCTGAAGGCACTGCACGCCATCGCCGTGCACGGCACGGTCGGCGCCGCCGCGGACGTGCTCGGCTACACGCCGTCCGCCGTCTCGCAGCAGATCGCGAAACTCGAACGCGAAACCCGCACCACGCTGCTGGAACGCAGCGGCCGCGGCGTCCGCCTCACCGACGCCGCCCGCCTGCTCGCCGACACCGCCGCCCAGGTCCTCAAGCTGGTCGAGGAGGCGGAGGTGGCGCTGGAGGAACAGCGCGGCGCCGCGATCGGCCGCCTGTGCATCGGCGCCTTCGCCACGGCCTCGCGCGGCCTGCTGCCCGACGTCCTGGTGAGCCTGGCCGAGCAGCACCCGGCCCTGGACGTGCGGCTCACGGAGATCGACCCGCCCTACGCCACCGAGGCCGTCGCACGCGGCGAGCTCGACCTCGCGATCGTGCACGACTGGGCGAACACGCCACTCCCGGTGCCGGAGTCGCTGTCCCGCGTCTTCATCGGCGACGACGTCGCCGAGGTGCTGATCCCGGACGCGAATCCGTTGTCGCGCAAGGAGTTCCTCGAACCCGTCGACCTCGCCGGCGAGCGGTGGATCTGCCAGACCGAGGGGTCGATCTGCTTCGACTGGCTGGAGCGGACGTTCCACGGCGCGGGCATCGAACCCGTGGTGGCGTACCGGATCAGCGAGTACCGGACGCAGATGGCGTTGCTGGCCAAGGGGATCGGCGTCGCACTGATCCCGCGGCTCGGCAGGGAGGAGGTGCCGGACGGCGTCAGGGCCGTGCCGTTGCGGCCCACGCCCACCCGGCGGCTGTACGCGGTGTGGCGGACGCAGGCCTCGCGCCGGCCCGCCATCACCGCGACTCTCGACGTGATCAAGCAGATGGCGCTCTAAGGGGCGACGATCACGTGCGGCTTCTTGGGCGCCATCACCTTCAGCACCGCCTTGGCCTCGCGGATCACGCCGGCCATGTCCTTCTTGGTGGTCTTGAAGTACGGCTCGATCGTCAGCGTCGCCGCGTCCTTGTTCTCCACCACGTTCCAGGTGCCGCGCAGAAAACCGTCCACCAGGAACGTCGGCGGGAACACGCCGTTGCGCACCGCGCCCCAGCGCGACCGCGCGTCCTCGCTCATGATCCGCTTGCGGTCCGCGTGCCCCAGCAACACGTTGTCGAAAGCGGGCAGCAGCCGTGCGGGTGCCGGCACGTCCTCGGAGACGATCACGCCGTCCGGCACGTCCAGCAGCACCTTGCCCTCCTCGTTCTCGTACTCCACCAGTTCGAGGTCCGCCGCGTGCGCCTTGAGCCCGATCAACCGCGACCAGGCCTGCATGTCCGCGAGCGTGGCCGGCCCGAACGCCCGCAGGTAGCGCTTGATCAGCTCCGGTACCGCCGCCCGCTCGGGAAGCTCGCGCCCGAGCCACGTCGCCATCGCGACGTTCTGCGGAACGCCGCCCACGCCCCAGATCCCGCGCGGCGGCACCTGGATCATCGGCACCAGCATCTGCGCCTGCGTGGACATCTCGCGGGCCTTGGCCTCGGGGAAGTGCTCCTCCAGGTGCGCGCCGATCTCCGCGACCGTGCGCGGCTCGGCGTCGATGTACTCGCGGGTGATCCGCGCCAGCTTCTCCAGGTCGATCTCGACGCGGGTGGCGGGCGGCATCACGATCTTCGCCCACTTGTTGAGCTCCGGCTGCAACGCGGTGCGCATCAGGTACACGTCGTCGGCCGAGATCAGGTGCAAAGTGCCGCGCCACAACGTCATCCGCACCAGCGACCGGTCGATGATGAGCTTGCTGAGCGCGTCGACCTTGTACGGCTTGAGCCGCGTCCACAGCGCGAGGTACGGCGGGATCGGTGCCTGGGCCTGAAGGCCGCCGAGGTGCTCGACGGCCTCGACGATCGGCATGGACGTCCGCTCCAGGAGCAGCTGCCGCGCCAGGAGGGTCCGGTTGAGGGTGCGGTTCGAGAGTGTTGTGCTCACAGCGATTCGAAGAACTTCCTGATGTCTTGGACCAGCAGGTCCGGCTCCTCCATCGCGGCGAAGTGACCGCCGCGGTCGAACTCGGTCCAGTGCACGATCGACGGGATCATCTTCTCCGCCAGCGACCGCACCGGCAGGCTCAGGTCGTGCGGGAAGATCGCGACGCCCGTCGGCACCGTCGAAGGCTGTTGCTGACCCCAGGACGCCGACTGCTCCTTGTACAGCGCCGCCGAGGAGCCCGCCGTGGCGGTGAACCAGTAGATGGACACGTTGGTCAGCATCTGGTCGCGGTCCACCGCGTCCTCGGGCACGCCCTCGTTGTCCGTCCAGTCGTGGAACTTCTCCGCGATCCACGCGAGCTGTCCGACGGCCGAGTCCGTCAGCGCGTACGACAGCGTGCGCGGCCGGCTGCGCTGCAGGTGCATGTAGCCGGAGAGTTCCTTCTGGTAGTGGTCGAGCGATTCCAGCGCGCGCAGCTCCTCGTCCGACAGGTCGTTGACGCCCTGCGGCCGGAAGGTCTGCAGCATGTTCACGTGCACGCCGATGACCTGCTCGGGGAACACCCGGCCGATCTCCTGCGCGATGCCCGAACCCCAGTCGCCGCCCTGCGTGCCGTAGCGGTCGTAGCCCAGGCCCTCCATCAGCTTCGCGAACGCCCACGAGACGCGCAGGACGTTCCAGCCGGGCTTGCGGACCGGGCCGGAGAAGCCGAAGCCGGGGATCGACGGGATGACGAGGTGGAAGTCCTCCGACAGCGGCTCGATCACGTTGAGGAACTCGACGAACGAGCCGGGCCAGCCGTGGACGAGCAGCAGCGGTGTCGCGTCCGGGTTCTGCGAGCGGACGTGCAGGAAGTGGATGCGCTGCCCGCTGATCTCGGTCGTGAACTGGGGGTACGAGTTGAGCCGCTCCTCCTGCGCGCGCCAGTCGAACCCGTCGCGCCAGTACTCGGCCAGCGGGCGCAGGTAGCTCAGCGGGATGCCGTAGGACCAGCCGACGCCCGGCAGGTCGTCCTCCGGCCAGCGCGTGCCGGCCAGGCGGGAGCGGAGGTCGTCGATCTCCGCCTGCGGGATCTCGATGCGGAACGGCGTGATCTCCATGGCCCCCACGCTATGAGCTCATGCGGACAGCCCTTGTCCGCGTTTCAGCAGAACTTCTCGATCAGCTCCTCGAAGAACCCGCCCGCCTCGATCGCCGCCTTCTCCTGGTCGCCGTCCCGGACCGCGTGCAGCAGCCCGGTGTGCGACACCTGGTCCTGGCCGGGCTGGCTGGTGTCGACAGAGGCCGCCACCGAAGCTTTGACCGCCTCGGTCAAGCCCTGGTAGAGCTCGGCTAGAAGCGTGTTGTGCGAGCACTGCACGAGCAGCACGTGGAACGCGGTGTCGTGCTCGATCACCTCGGCCCACTGCTCGCTCTCCATCGCCGCGTCGCGCTTGTGCAGCAACTCGGTGAGGCGCGCCAGTTCGGCGTCCGTGCGGTGCTTCGCGGCCAGGCGTGCGCCCTCCATCTCGAGGGTGCGGCGGACCTGGAGCACTTCTTTCAGCTCGGTCCCGCACATGCGGCGGACCGCGCCGGAGATCTCGCTGGTCGCGCGGACGAACGTGCCGTCGCCCTGCCGCACCTCCAGCAGTCCGGCGTGGGAGAGCGCGCGCACGGCCTCTCTGACCGTGTTCCGCCCCACCCCGAGCGCGGTGACCAGCTCGGGTTCGGGCGGGATGCGCTGCCCGACGGGCCATTCACCAGTCGTGATCGCGCCGCGCATCTGCTCGATCACCTGGTCGACGAGGCCCGCCCGTCGGGTAGTGGCCAACGGCACAGCGTCATCCTTTCATCCGAACATCCTACGTCTGCGATAGTGGCTCGCGTGACGATGAAGCAGACGACTCTTGCCGCACAGACTGCCACCGATCCAGGTCGCAGGGTGACGGTCGTCAAGAATCGTCACGTTCCGCTGGTCGGGTCCACGTTGCTCGCGATCGGGGTCGCCCTCGCTGCCGCGAATCTCCGCCCTGCGGTGACCAGTCTGGCCTCGGTCCTCGGTGATGTCCGCGCCGCCCTTGGGGTTTCGGCCGCATGGACCAGTGCGCTGACGGCCGTTCCGGCGCTTTGTTTCGGCTTCGCGGCCTTCGCGGCCCCTTGGCTGGGTCGCCGCCTCGGCATGGCTCGCGCGATCGGACTTTCACTGGGGGTGCTCACGCTCGGCCTGGTGCTGCGCGTGATCGACGGTCCGTGGGTCGTGCTGGGCGGCACCTTCATCGCGTGCGGGGGCATCGCGGTGTCCAACGTGCTGATCCCGGTGGTGGTGAAGTCGTCCTTCCCGGACAAGGTCGGCCTGCTCACCGGTGTGTACACGGGAACGCTCGCCGCGGGTGCGGCCCTGGCCGCCGCGTTGACGCCTCGGCTGGAGGACTGGCTCGGCTCGTGGCGCCTGGCCGTCGGCGCGTGGGCGCTGCTGTCGGCCGGTGCTCTGGTCGTGTGGTTCGCCGGTGCGCGGCACGGGGCCGCGTCGACCTTGGTGCGCTCGGTCGCGCCGGTGGAGAAGCGGTCGTTGTTGCGCAGCCCGCTGGCGTGGGTGATCACCGTGTTCTTCGGGCTGCAGTCGTTGTTCGCCTACACCGTCATGGGCTGGCTGCCCGCGATGCTCGTCGACTCCGGCGTCGACCGGAACACCGCCGGCATGCTGCTCGCGGTCTCGATGCTGCTGAGCGTTCCGGTGAGCCTGTTCGTGCCGCCGATCGCCGCCCGGTTCTCCAGTCAGGCGCCGATGGTCCTGGCGTTGGGCGTGCTGTCGTTCGCCGGGATCCTGGGCGTGCTGGTGGCGCCCGCGGCCGCACCCGGTCTCTGGGTGGTGCTGATCGGGTTCGGCATGGGCATGTTCCCGCTGGCGCTGCTGATGATGTCGCTGCGGACCAAGTCCACTTCGGACACCGCTCGGCTGTCGGCGATGGCGCAGAGCATCGGCTACCTGATCGCGGCTTCCGGGCCGTTCGCGTTCGGCGTGCTGCGCGAGGCCACCGGGACGTGGACCACGTCGTTGACGCTGCAGCTGGTGCTGCTGGCCGCACTGACCGTGCTCGGCATGATCGCCGGGCGTCCCCGCTACGTCTAGCCAGTCGGTCAGGAATCAAGAAGCTTCGCGTTCGCGCTGGTCCTAGCGTTGCCGGCATGGACATCACCATTCACGCCACGTTCCTCCCGCACACCGACCCAGAGGCCTCGCTCGCGTTCTACCGCGACCTGCTCGGCTGGGAGGTCCGGGCCGACGTCGGACAGGGCGCGATGCGCTGGATCACCGTCGCGCCTGCCGGTGGAGGCTCTGCCGTGGTCCTGGAACCGCCTGCCATGGCCGACGGGCTCACGGACGGTCAGCGCACTGCTATCGCCGAGATGATCGAGAACGGGTCGTACGCGTTCATCAACCTGGCCACGACGGATCTCGAAGGGGCGTTCGAGAAGCTTCAGACCGGTGGCGCGGACGTCGTGCAGGAGCCGGCCGATCAGCCGTGGGGAGTGCGGGACTGCGTGTTCCGCGATCCCGCCGGCAACACCGTCCGCATCCAGCAGGCCTAGCTAGTTGGAGACGAAACCGCGGTGCAGCACCGCGAGCTGGTCGGCGAGGTAGCGGGCCCAGGCCTGGGCGCGTTCCCAGTCCGGTGCCCCACCGCCGAAGCTGATCGGTCCGCCGGCACCCAGCCTGCGGACCATGCGCATGACGTCGTTCGGCACGGGAGCCGTGCCGCGGTGGAACAACCAGATCGGCGTGTGCTTGAGGGAAACCCTGTGCCGCTTCACGAACCGGTGCGCGTCACGGGTCGCCGCGTCACCCATGATCACGGCACCGAACCCGTAGAGCGACTCGGCCGCGGCGACCGGGAGCACGGTGACTCTCAGCCCGCAGCCCGCGAGTTCGGTGCCGATGATCTCGGCTATTTCGTCCGTGGCGGCGATTTTCGACGTGTGGGCGACGAGGACTTTGTCTGTCATCGCTGCATCGTCGTTGGCGCCGCTGCTTTTGGGCAGCGGCGGAAGTCCCTGTCTTTCAGGGCTTTTCAGTCCAAAGGCAGGTTGAGGAGCGCGTTCTCGACCAGTTCCGGCATCGCCGGATGGATCCAGTACTGGCCACGCGCCATGGACTTCGCGTCCAGACCGAAGCTCATCGCCTGGATCAGCGGCTGGATCACCGACGAGGCCTGCGGGCCGATGATGTGCGCGCCGAGGAGCTGGCCGGTGGCCGGGTCCGCGATCAGCTTCGCGAAGCCGGTCGTGTCCTCCATGGCCCAGCCGTACGCGATGGAGGCGTAGGCCTGGCTGGCGGTGACGTAGCGGATGCCCTTCTCCTTGGCCTGTTCCTCGGTCAGGCCGACGCTCGCGATCTGCGGGCTGGAGAAGACCGCGGCCGGCACGAACCGGTGGTCGCTCTTGATCTGGTCGTCGGGGTTCACCAGGTTGTGCTGGACGACCTTGGCCTCGTGGTTGGCCACGTGCTTGAGCTGGTAGTCGGAGCTGATGTCGCCCAGGGCGTAGATGTGCGGCTGGCTCGTGCGCTGGTGCTCGTCGACCTTGACGCGACCGTCCCGGTGCTGGTCGAGGCCGGCGTTCTGGACCTGCAGCAGATCGCTGTTGGGCTGCCTGCCGACCGCGACGAGGAGCTGTTGCGCCTCAACGGTTTCCTCGCCGTTGGGACCTTCGAGGTGGAGCTTCACACCGGTCGCGGTCTTCTCGGCGCGGGTGGTCTTGCGGTTGAGCAGGACGTTCCACTTGCCCTTGGCGACCTCGGTGAAGCGCTGGGCGATCTCCAGGTCCTCGTGCCGGAGCAGGAGGTTCGACCGGGCGATCAGCGTGACCTCGACGCCGAAGCTGCTGAAGACGTGCGCGAACTCCGAGGCGATGAAGCCGCTGCCGACGATGATCATGCTCTCGGGGAGTTCGTCGAGGCGCATGACGGTGTCGCTGGTGTGGAAGCCCGTGGTGTCCAGGTCCGCGATGTCCGGGATGGTCGGACGGCTGCCCGCGGCCACGACGATCCGGTCCGCGGTGATGGTCTCGCCGGTGCCGGTGTCGATCGTGTGCGCGTCGATGAAGTGCGCGGTGCCCTCGTAGACCGTCACGTTCGCGTTCTCGTTGGCGCGCCAGTTGCGGCCGCCCTCGGCGATCGGGTCGATCCTGTTGAAGATCCGGTCCCGGATCTCTGGCCAGTGGACTGCGTCCAGGGTGGCGTCCACGCCCAGTTTTTTGGCGTTGGCCGGGGCTGCGGCCTGGTCTGCGGTGTGGACGAACATTTTGGTGGGGATGCAGCCCACGTTGAGGCAGGTGCCGCCGAAGGTGCCCTTTTCCAGGATGGCGATCTGCCAGCCTGCCATGGCTTCCGTCGGGATGCTGTTGCCGGAGCCGGTGCCGATGATGACCAGGTCGAAGTGCCTCACGTGTGGATCCAACCATTTTTGGGTTTGGGGTGTTCCCTGGTTGGGGGTTACGGGGGGCTTACGCGGGGGTGGGCAGGGTTGATGGGTGGCTGGCGGGCGGCGGGCTGGCGGGTGGTCACCTTTGCTTGCCGCGGCCTGGCGGGTGGTCACCTTGCGGGCGGCGAGCTTGCGGTTGCGTGCTTTCCCCTGGGGGCTCTGCCCCCAGACCCCCGGCAATCTGATCGGGGGTGGCGCCGTGGGCGGGTTGATGGCTCTCTGTTGCGTTGGGCGGCTGCCGGTTGCGTAGCTGGGTTGCGTTGGCGGTGGGGTCCCGTCACGAGCCGCACCAAGAGCGGGACACCCCTTCTCTCATGCAGCAAGTGCTATGGCGCGACTCGTGACGGGACCCCACCGCCCGGCCCTTATGGAAAGACGGCTCGCCTTCGGCATCGCGTGGGAGGGCGGCTCGCCTTCGGCTTCGCGGTGGGTGGGGTGGGTGAGTGGTGTTAGTGCTGGTAGGTGGGGGTGATGATGGCCCTTGCCAGGGTGTGGAAGGCCAGGTTGAAGCTCACCACCGCTGGGGAGGCGTTCTCGTCCACGTCCAGCTTGTCCACGTCTACCGCGTGCACCACGAAGTAGTAGCGGTGCGGGTGGTCGCCCTTGGGTGGGGCCGCGCCGCCGAAGGCTCGGGTGCTGTAGTCGGAGCGGACGTGGAAGGCGTCACCCGGAAGTGTGGCGTCTTCGGCGCCTGCGCCGGTGTCCAGGTGGGTTGTCGTTGCCGGGATGTTCACGGCCACCCAGTGCCAGAAGCCCGACGGGGTCGGGGCGTCCGGGTCGAAGCAGGTGACCACGAAGCTGCGGGTCTCCTCGGGGAAGCCCGACCAGGCCAGGTGAGGGGAGGTGTTGCCGCCCTCGAAGACCTGGGCGTCGGGGAGTTGCTCGCCGTCGCGCACGTCCGTCGAGGTGACGGTGAAGGTGCCGACCTGCGGTAGCAGCTCGTAGGGGTCGGGAGCGACTGGGCGCTCGAGGCTCATGAGGGTCCTCCTTTTGTGATCACTTCGACCCTAGTCCCGTGCAACCATGAGGGCCTGCGCGACGTCTTTCGCGTGGAGGGGGATTTTGATGTCCGTGTTGCGGCTTTTCGCTGCCTTTTTGCTGGTTGTTGGGGTTGTGGCGTGTGGGGACGCGCCTGGGTCCCAGTCTGGTGGTCCGGTGTTGACGACGTCTTTGGCGCCTGTGACGACCAGTTCGTCGGAGCGGCCCAAGCGGATGTTCGAGCCGCCCTATCCGTACGGGACGGTGCAGGCGAAGGCGCCTGCTGTTGCGGACGGGATGGTGCCTGTCGTGACGCGGATTGAGACGGACAAGCCGTACGTGTTCATCACGATCGACGACGGGGCTGTGCAGCATCCGAAGGCTCGTGAGCTGATGATCGAGGCCGGGGTGTGGCCGTCGGTGTTTCTGAACACGAAGTACGCCGAGGGGCACAAGGACTACTTCAAGCAGTTGCCCGTGACGGTGCACAGTCACACGTCGAACCATCCGAACCTGCTGGGGAAGGGGTTCGAGTTCCAGAAGAACGAGATCTGCGGCAACGCGGACTTCCTCGCCGGGGACTACGGGAAGCGGCCCACGTTGTTCCGGCCGCCGTTCGGGAACTACGACGCGACTACTCGCCAGGCGGCGGCCAGTTGTGGGTTCAAGGCGTTGGTGAACTGGACCGCTGCGGTCAACGACGGACGGGTGCAGTTCCAGCAGGGGGACAAGCTCGTCCGTGGCGACATCGTGCTCATGCACTTCCGCACGACGTTCGTCGAGGACTTCACGGCCTTCCTGAACCGGGCGAAGCAGGACGGGCTGACGCCGGTGCCGCTGGAGGACTTCCTGGCGTAGCGGGCAACCCCGAGGGTTCGTTCGGCGTGTGAACGAGAGGACTTTCGGGAGGGGGAGAGATGAAGCGCATTGTTGTCGCGCTCGTCGCCTTGGGGATGGCGATGAGCGTGGTGCCGGCCGCGTCGGCGGCCGAGGGGACCGAGCTCACGAACATCCGGACCGGGCGGCACGCCGGGTTCGACCGGGTCGTGTTCGACTTCACCGGACCACGGCCCGAGGTGACGGCGGGGCGGTCGGCCGAGCCGTACCACTGCGGGTCCGGCAAACCGATCACGGCCAAGGGTGACGAGTTCCTGGACGTCACCATGCAGCCCGCCAACGCCCACCGCTACACCGGGCCGCGCTCGTTCGACACGCCTGGGCTCCTGAACGTCCGGAGCGTCACGAACACGTGCGACTTCGAGGCGCACCTGGGCTTCTCCATCGGGTACGCGGGTGCGGGACGGGCCTACCGGATCTCGTTCCTGGACAACCCGACCCGTGTCGTCGTCGACATCGACCACTGACGCCCGGAGGGGGAGACGGATGAAGAAGCGACTGGGTGCGGTGCTGCTCGCGGTGGCCGCGGTGTTCACGATCGTCCCGATGGCGTCGGCCAGTAGCCACGCCGAGCTGACGAACATCAGGACCGGCAAGCACGACGGGTTCGAGCGGGTCGTGCTGGACATGAACGGCCTGCCGGGCAACTACATCTCCAAGGAGACCGTGCCCGCCGAGATCTCCAACTGCAACACGGGTGACCTGGTGCCGTTGCAGGGCGCGGAGGTCCTCCACTCGACGATCCACGGCGCCGCGACGTACGACGAGAACTTCGACCCGACGTACTTCGGGCCGCGCAACTTCGTGCCGCAGGGGCTGACCAACGTGAAGGGCGTCGCCATCACGTGCGACTTCGAGGGGACGCTCGGCATCGCGGTCAGCTACGACGACCCGCAGTCGTGGCACAAGGTGTTCACGCTGGCCAACCCGGACCGGCTCGTCGTCGACGTCTATTCGTTCTGACGCAACTGTGGTCTGAGTCACACGTCCTGATAGACATCTAGTGAGCCCTGAGAGGGGGCCGAAGATGAACAGACGTCTTGTCGCGCTGATGGTGGCGGTACTGGCGGTCTTCACGTTCGTCCCGATGGCGTCGGCGCAGAGCACGCCCACGCTGTCGAACATCCGGACCGGGCAGCACGCCGGGTTCAGTCGCGTGGTGCTGGACCTGTCCGGGCTGCCGACGGAGCACCGGGTCAGTGAGGTCACCAGCGTGTCGCACTGCGCGTCCGGAAACCCGATCACCGTTGCGGGGCCTGGGATCAACGAGATCCTGTCGGTCACGTTGATCGGTGCGGCCGCGCACGACGACAACGGGAACCTGACGTACACGGGGTCGCAGAACTTCGCGACGCCTGGCCTGAGCCACATCCGCGGAGTCGCGCTCACGTGCGACTTCGAGGCCACGCTCGGGATCGCTGTCGGCTACAGCAATCCCTACTCGTGGCACCGGGTCTTCACGCTGACGAGCCCGAACCGGCTCGTCATCGACGTCGGCCTGTAGGCAGGAAAGGCAGAGCAAAGCCTCGTGGGGCAGCAGTCGCCGCTGCTGCCCCACGAGGGGTCTGTTCCGTTACGCCGCTGCGGTTGCGACGGTCTCATTCGAGAGTGCGTGCTCCAGCACCTGGGTCACGTCCGAGACGAAGTGCACCGTCAGCTGCTCACGCACCGACTCCGGCACGTCGTCCAGGTCCGGCTCGTTGCGCTGTGGCAGCAGCACGGTCGTGATGCCCGCACGGTGAGCGGCCAGCAGCTTCTGCTTCACGCCACCGATCGGCAACACCCGGCCGGTCAACGAGATCTCGCCCGTCATCGCCACGTCGGAGCGCACCGGGCGGCCCGAGAGCAGCGATGCCAGTGCCGTCGTCATCGTGACGCCCGCGGACGGACCGTCCTTCGGCACCGCACCCGCCGGGACGTGGATGTGCACTCCCCGGTCGGCCAGCGCCGCGGCCTTCTGGTCGTGCGAACGCAGGTACGACAACGCGATCTGCGCGGACTCCTTCATCACGTCGCCCAGCTGGCCGGTCAGCGTCACGCCGGACGCGCCGGTGTCCTTCGGGGCCAGCGAGGCCTCGATGAACAGCACGTCGCCACCGACACCCGTCACGGCCAGACCCGTTGCCACGCCGGGGACGGACGTGCGTTCCGCCGACTCGGGCGTGTTCTTCGGGCTGCCCAGGTACGACTTCAGCGACGGCTGGTCGACCGTGATCGGCAGTTCCTCCTCGCCCAGGGCGACCTTCGCGGTCACCTTGCGCAGGATGCGCGAGAGGGCCCGTTCCAGTTGCCGCACACCGGCTTCCCGCGTGTACTCGCTCGCGAGCTGGTGCAGCGCGGGCTTTTCGAACGTGACGTCCTCAGGCGTGAGGCCGGCGCGTTCGATCTGGCGCGGCAGCAGGTGACCGCTGGCGATCGTGACCTTCTCGTCCTCGGTGTAGCCGTCGAGCTGCACGAGTTCCATGCGGTCGAGCAACGGCGCCGGGATCGACTCCAGCACGTTCGCGGTCGCGAGGAACACCACGTCCGAGAGGTCGAGCTCGACCTCCAGGTAGTGGTCGCGGAACGTGTGGTTCTGCGCCGGGTCCAGCACCTCCAGCAACGCCGCCGTCGGGTCGCCGCGGTAGTCGGAGCCCACCTTGTCGATCTCGTCGAGCAGCACGACCGGGTTCATCGAACCGGCCTCGCTGATCGCGCGGACGATCCGGCCCGGCAACGCGCCGACGTACGTGCGGCGGTGGCCGCGGATCTCGGCCTCGTCGCGCACGCCGCCCAGGGCGACACGCACGAACTTGCGGCCCATCGCCCGTGCCACGGACTCACCGAGCGACGTCTTGCCGACGCCGGGAGGGCCCGTCAGCGCGAGCACGGCGCCCGACCGACGGCCGCCCACGACGCCCATGCCGCGGTCGGCACGGCGCTTGCGCACGGCGAGGTACTCGGTGATGCGCTGCTTCACGTCGTCGAGGCCCGCGTGATCGGCGTCGAGGATCTCGCGCGCCGCCTTGATGTCGTAGGAGTCCTCGGTCCGGGAGTTCCACGGCATTTCGAGGACGGTGTCGAGCCACGTCCGGATCCAGCCCACCTCGGGCGACTGCTCGGAGGTCCGCTCCAGCTTGTCGACCTCGGCCAGCGCGGCCTTCGCGACCTTCTCCGGCAGGTCCGCCGCCTCGACGCGGGCGCGGTAGTCCTCCTGCTCGGTCGCCGGCTTGCCGTCGAGCTCGGCCAGTTCCTTGCGGATCGCGGCCATCTGCTGGCGCAGCAGGAACTCCCGCTGCTGCTTCTCGACGCCTTCCTTGACGTCCTTCGCGATCGTCTCGTTGACGTCGAGCTCGGTCAGGTGCGCCTGACCCCACTCCACCAGCTTCTCCAGCCGGGTGGTGACATCGCTCGTCTCCAGCAGCCAGATCTTCTGCTGGTCGTCGAGGTAGGAGGCGTAGCCCGCGAGATCTGCCAGCGCGGACGGGTCGCTGATCTGCTGCACCGAGTCGACCATCTGCCACGCGCCACGCGTCTGCAGGATGTTCGTCACGAGAGCGCGGTACTGCTTCGCGAGCTCCCTGGTCCGGTCGGTGATCGGGGAGTCGTCCGCGATCGTCGCGTTGACCCACAGCGCCGCACCCGGCCCCGTGGTGCCCGTGCCGATGCGCACGCGCTTGGTGCCGCGCACGACGGCGGCGCGTTCGCCACCGGGCAGGCGGCCGACCTGTTCGATCTCGGCCAACGTGCCCACGGCTGCGTACTTCCCGTCCAGCCGGGGGACGAGGAGCACTTGATGATTTGCCGCGGTCGTAGCCGCGTCCACGGCCGCACGGGCCTCGGCGCTCGCGTCCGCACCGGAGATGCGGATCGGCACCACCATGCCGGGCAGCACCACGACGTCGTCCAGCGGCAGAACCGGCAGGGCCAGAGTCTCGCCCATCTCGTCACCCTCCAAAGTTGAGTCTGTACCGCTCAACCAAATGGAGTGGGTCGGTGTTCCCCTGCCGTGTTCGCTGTCAGCGAGCACCTGCCCGTAGGCGTCTGACCAGCGCGATCTCGCCGGTCACGCGGGCGAGCGCGGTGCTCGTGGGGCACGCGGCCAGCACGCCGACGGGCCTGCGGCGCAGGTCGAGGCGGTCGCCACCCGGAAATCTCACCGAACACCGGTTGGCCGCCGCGACGACCGGCACGAGCACCTCGCCTGCTTCGACCGTACGCCCGCTCAGCACGACCGGGCCGGGCGTCCGGCGGGCGGGAGCGACGGGGATCGGGGTGTCGAACCGCAGCAGCTCCTCGGCGGCGTCCCTGGCGAGTTCCGGGGTGGTCCTGAGTAGTTCGGCCTGATCAGGGTGGTCGCGCAGTGCGCGCAACGCGTTGACGAGAAACGTCTGGGTGGTGGCCAGGGTGCCGGCCGCGAACGCCTCCGCCCCGTGCGCGAGCGTGAACGCCTCCGCCGCCGTCGCCGCAACCGATTGCGCGAACTGGGTGTCGTCGGCGTCGAGCATTTCGAGGGCGCTCAGGGTGATCACCGGCCGGGCGAGCTTCACCGCGTGCGCGATCACCCGTTTGGGTAGCGGTTCCGGATCACCGGAATCGATGCCGAGCACTGTGAGCACGTCGTCGTAACGGGTGATGCACCACCCACCGATATCGGCGTCGAAGTGCACCGGCGAGCGTTCCCTGAGAAGGCGGAACCTCGCGTGGCGTTCAGCAGTGCTCGAGTGCATGGTTCTCCACACGTGACCGAAACCATCTCGGTTCGGAGGTGTGGCGGTGGACACCCGTGCGGAGACAACGGAGGATGCGCACGTGATGGAAGAGCTGAAGTGGGTCCCGTCCACGGTCGACGTCACGCGTCCGAGCGTGGCTCGGATGTACGACTACTACCTGGGCGGCTCGCACAACTTCGAAGCCGACCGCGCCGCCGCCAAGCAGGTGGAGCAGATCTTCCCCGGCGTCGCCCAGAGCGCGCAGGCGAACCGCTCGTTCCTGCGCCGGGTCGTCCGCCACCTGATGACGGAGGGCGTCGACCAGTTCCTCGACCTGGGTTCCGGCATCCCGACCGTGGGCAACGTCCACGAGATCGCCCAGCACGACAACCCGGACGCCCGCGTCGTCTACGTCGACTTCGAGCCGGTCGCCGTCTCGCACAGCAACGCCCTGCTGGCCGACAACCACAACGCCACCGCGATCCTCGCCGACCTCCGCGCGACCTCCACGGTCCTCGCCGCCGCCCGCGAGACGCTCGACTTCTCCCGCCCGGTCGGTGTGCTGGTCATCGCCGCGCTGCACTTCGTCCCGGACACCGACAGCCCGTACGAGGCCATCGCCCAGTACATGGCCGACCTGCCGTCCGGCTCGTACCTCGCCATCACCCACGCCACGTGGGACACCCTCAGCGACGAGGAGCTCGCCGAGGCCCGTGAGGTCGCCAAGATCTACAGCAACTCGGACAACAAGCTCACGATGCGCACGCACGCCGAGGTGATGCGGTTCTTCGAGGGCATGGAGATGCTGGAGCCGGGCGTGGTCGCGGTCAACGACTGGCGCCCGGACTCCTTCGACGAGGCCCACGTGGGCATCTACGGAGCTGTCGCCCGCAAGCCCTGAAGCAGCCTGTCCCTGATCTCGTTCGTTTCGCGGTCGGTGAGGGTGCGTTCCGGCGCCCTCATCGTCACGCGGATGAGCACGTTCTTCTGGCCCGGCCTCGCGTCCAGCCTCTGCTGAACGTGCTCCGGCAGTTGTTCCGACGGCGTCTCGCTGAGGATCTCGATCTCCTCGACGACGTCCTCGGGCACCAGCGCGCGGATCCGGTCGCCCAGCGTCTCGGCGTCGTCCTCGTTGCCCGCCATGATCGAGACGTCCCTGATCGCGGCCGGGTGCCGGGAGATCGGCCGGTACTCGGTGAGGTCCAGCATCTGCGCGCTGATGCGCGGGTCGGGGTTGCGCAGCAGGCGGATGTCCGGGATTCCCTTGCGCAGCATCAGGATCCGGTCCAGGCCGAGGCCCATCGCCAGGCCGTGCGGGTGGTGTTTCAGCACATGTCGCGCGGCTCGTCCGCATTCACCGACTTCGACCCACTGGCCGTCGTGCTCGACGTCGATCTGCTTGCCGTGCGTGGTGTACGGGTGTTCGGCGTCGATCGTGCGATAACGCCTTCCGGGCAACAGGGTGGTGACGACCGTGTGGATCAGGTCGTCGAGCGGTTCCGGGGCGGTGCTGATCCGCCAGACGTCGAGCTGGTGCGGTGTGCCGGTGTGCAGGCGGTCGACTGTGTCGCGGCGGTAGACGAGGCCGGGGCAGAGCAACGTCACGTCCGGGGACGCGGTCCTGAGCGCGGGCGGGATCATCGCCGTGGTGTGGCTGCGCAGCATGCAGGTCTCGCTGACGTACCTGGTGTACCGGGCGTCGCGGGTGATCGCGTCGCGCGGGTAGCCGAGGTGCTCGTAGTTGTGCTCGACCGGGACGAGCGGGTGGTGGCGGACCTCCCGCGGGTGGTCCAGCACGGCTTCGAGGCCGGCGATCAGGAGCTGCACGGCGTGCGGGCCCTGCGCGGGATCGGTGAGATCGCGGACGTTCAGGGCGTGCACGAGTTCTTCGGTGCGGTACATGGGTTTCCCGTTTCTTCTGGCCGAGTGGGTGCGGAGTCCCCCGACCGACGGGAATTTCAGGCGCGCGCCACCCACGCGGGTCGGGGGTGGCTAAATCGCGTCACGGGACCAGGCTAGCGCGCCTACTCGGGAGGCGTCAGCCGCAAATCCGGATCGACCGGCGGCACCCCGTCGAACGGCCCGTCGTCCTTGAGCCGCCCGACGTGGTCCAGCGCGACCTCGATCCCGGCCCGGAACGGATCACCGTCGGCCGGGGGAGTGCGGAACCAGTCGTGCAGTTCCTCGGGGATCTCGAACCGCTGCAACAGCTCCTCGTACTGCGCGTCGCGGTCGGCTGCCTGAGCACCGAGGTCCTGGTACTCGCGCAGCGCGATGCGCAGCCGGATCCAGCGGTAGCGGTCGGTGTTCTGCTGCTGCTGGAAGCGTTCGCGCAACAGGTCGCCGGCCCGCCGGCCGCGCAGCGCGAGCTTCCGGATCGTGGCCGGCGGCATGAACAGGTTCGAGCCGCCCTCGTCGGCCGACTGGCGCACGTGCGCGATGCGGCCCCGGTAGCCGGGCAGCGCCGACTGCATGGTGTCGCGCCAGTCCAGGAACGTGTTCAGGATGGACACGAGGAACCGCGGCACGGAACCGATCGACGAGTAGGGCGTGCCCGAGGCCGACGCGTCCTGTTCCGGCAGCCACACCTCGGTCGTGTCGCCGTTCGGGTAGGGCTGCAGGCTCAGGCCGAACGTGGGCCAGCGCGGCAGCAGCGCGTCGAAGAAGTGGATCGGGAAGTTGCTGGTGATGCCGCCGTCGGAGAACCAGTGCACGCGCCCGTCCCGGCACAGCGGCACGGCGGCGATCAGGCCGGGGAACGACAGCGACATCCGCACGGCGAGCACGACCGGCAGCTGGTCCCTGGAGGGCAGGTCCCGCAACGGCATGTGCTCGTGCAGCGGGCACCTGGTGGCCGTCTCGCGCCCGTTCAGCTGCTCGACCACCCGGCGCGGCAGCACGTAGCCGAGACACTCCTCGCAGTACTGCCACTCTTCCTTGAACGGCAACCGGTACGGCCGTCCCTCGGACAGGTCGGTCGTCATCAGGACGAGGTTGATGTCCTCGAGGTCGCCGAACGTCAACGCTTCGGACGTGCCCGCGATGTCGTCGAGCTGGTCGGCGATCCAGTCGGCCAGCGGCGGCACACCCGTCGACTTCGGCACGCCCGCCAGGCGGTCGAGCCACGAAGGCCTGAAGTCACCCGTGCCGGGCACGAGTCCGAAGTGGATGGACCGCGCGTTGTTCGCCAGGAACCGCTGCATCGCGTACCCGTACGTGACGATCAGCGCGCTGACGGCCGCCAGCGACAGCACCAGCCACACCAGCAGCACGATCGCCGCCGTCGCGTGGTGGCGGGAGAACGCCAGCCCCAGAACGAGTGGCACCACCACGAACACCCAGGCAGGCCAGGGCAGACTCGACCGCAACGGCCACAGCACGATCACCAGGCACGCCAACGCCACCACGACGACCACCGCTGCGAGCCAACCCGGATACACCGACGGCGCGAGCCACGCCGAGAACAGCACGGGCCCGCCCAGCCACAGCAACGCCATCAGCGCCAGCACGGACTTCGCCCGCAGCCCCACCGCACCGAGCAACGCGAAGAACAGGCACGAGATCGCGCTACGCCCCGTCGTCTCCCGCTTCTGCATGGACGCGACGACGATCCGGTACAGCGCACGGGTCTTCTCGCCGGGCTGGAACAACTGCGCCATCCGCCACCGCTCAGCGCCCGACCCGGACGTGAACCAGTCGATCAGCCCGGCCAGCTTCTCGAAGCCACCCGAGGCGCGCCCGCGTTCGGCGGCGGCCGTGAACCCCGCGGCGATCGCTCCGGCGGACGCGCCACCGATCTGCCTGAACTCGTAGTGGCGGGCCAGCGAGGCGACCGCGAGGGGGTACACGACTCCGCTGGTCGTGCCGCCCCGCATGGTCAGGTCGCAGTAGCGGTCGTACTCCATGTGCCGATGATCGCGCGATCAGCGTGATCTGGCGGAAAAATTCACTCGGACGCCACGGTCTGGCGATAGAGAAGCTCGTAGCGATGCGCGCCCTTGATGAGAACGGACGCCTCGACGGGGCGTCCCCCGTCGCTGTGGATGACCCGAAGCTGGCGGATCACCGGAGTTCCGTCCGGAAGGTCGAGAGCCTCGGTCTCCTCCACGGTCGGCGGGCGTGCCGAGATCCGGTCCACGAAGGACCTCTGTGGAAAGCCGAGTTCGGCGAGCACCTGAGGAGCACCACCGCGGATCTTCGCGGGTCTGGCGAGAGTGGTGCCGGCCGCGATCTCGGCCGGGTAGTACGACGAGGACAACTCCACTGGCTGGTCGTCGTGGAAGAGGATCCTGTTGCGGACGACGGTCGCCGTACCCGGATCGAGTCGCAGTCCGTCAACGACGTCGGCGGGCGGGACCGCGGTTGTGACGGCGAGCAGCTGATAACGGAAACTGCCTGGGGCGGGCGCGATGTATGCGGCGGCGTCGACCACAAGAGGCTGCCGGTCACGCACGTAGACACCCTTGCCGACACGGCTGTCGAGGAAGCCTTCGTCCTTCAAGGACTTCAGTGCGTGCTGGATGGTCGCGTTCGCCGCGCCGTACCGCGCGACGAGTTGGGAGGTCGACGGCAGCTGCGTACCCGGACCCAGGTCGCCACGCATGATGAGATCGCGCAAATCTGCCGCGATCTGCTGGTGTCGGGGCCGGAGGTCACGTGCGCGGGGCAAACCGGCTCCTCTTTGGTGCGATCGTCATGGCGGTCACGGTGTCAGCTCGTAGCGGAGCCGTCGCCCGTCTGCGGTCATCGTCATGACGCTGGCTTCGACGGGGAGATCATTCTCTGTGAACAAAGTGCGTGCGAGCAGCAACACGCAGGACTGGGCGTCGAGTCGCAGCGCGGCTTGTTCATCGAGGGTGGCCAGACGTGCGCTGACGTCCTCGCGGACATGACGAGGCGGGTGGCCGAGTTCGGTCAGGAGGGCGACTGCGCCGCCGGGGATCTTGCGCGCCTCTGCCAGCCGGGTGCCCTGGGCGATGGTCGCGGGGTAGTACGAGTCGGTGATTTCGACGGGATGATCGTCGAAGAGCATGAGACGGCGTCTCACGACCACCGGATCGTTCGAGGTCAAGCCGAGCATGCTGGCGATTTCCGCCGAAGCGGGCACGCGGTCCACGCTGATCAGCTTCTGGGTCCCGATGCCGCCTTGTGCTGTGGCTTCCGCAACCCAGACATCGCCAGGCCGACCGCTCACGTAAGGCATCGACACGCTGGTCCACGGGCCGGTGTTCGTCATCGTCCGACTCCCTCAGTCCGGTAGCTGGCTGTGGTCCCACCATTGACTTTAGTCGTAAGGCGGCAAGGTTCACTGCGGCTGTATGTTGCTGCCTTTCGAATATCGCAGTAAGGTTGCCCGAGGAAGGGGGCCGATCATGGCGAGCGTTGACGATGTGGTTCCCGTTGTCGTGCATCTGACTCGTTCGCAAGTCGTGGTGCTGGCCAGAGCTGTTGTGGTGGTCACGTCGGCGCTGGACTGCGAAGAGGCGAACGCTGCGGTGGAAGGTCTGCTCGTGTTCCGCCAAGCGGTTGCAAGGGCTCGATGAGATCGGGGAACTGGTCATGCCGAGGAGAGTCTCGACGGCGCGTGGTCGGGAGTTCGGTGCAGGACTGAGAGAAGCGCTCGCTTCAGCCGGCCTGACATCGCGCGAGGCCGCCGAAATCCTCGACTGGGACGAGGCCAAGATATCGAACCTCATGAACGGCAGAGGCGGTGCCGATCAACGCGAGGTCGCTCTGCTGCTCGGCGTTTGCCGGGCGAAGCCGGACGAGGTCACGCACCTGCTTTCGCTCTACCCCGAGAAGGATGTTCGGGGATGGTGGCAGCAGCACGGCGCGTGCTAGCCGATCAGACTTCGCACGGTCGTCGAGCATTTGAATGCGGCAGCGACGATGACTTGCTGGCACACCCACATGGTGCCGCTCTTCCTGCAGACGAGCGACTACATGCGAGCGGTCTTGCATGCGTCGTCCACCGCTTCGGGGGACGAACTGGAGGCGCGAGTGCAGGCACGGCTTGCGATGCAGGAGCTGCTTCAGAACGTCGTGAAAAGCACGTTCGTCATCCACGAGCTGGCACTGCGTCTCATGGTCGGCGGTGCTGAGGTGCAATCGGCGCAGGTGCTGCACCTGATGTTCATGGCCAACCGTCAGAACATCACTGTCCGGATCGTGCCTGCGGCTAACGGCGCTCATGCCGGGTTGGCTGGGCCTTTCACGCGGTTGACGTTCGCCAAGTATGAGCCGCTGATCTGGGTGGAAACCGAGAACTCCAGTCTCTTCGCTGAGGCAGACGCCGCGATCGAGGGCTACGAGAGGGTCATTCGTGCACTCGACGACGATGCCTTGGACGTGGACGCCTCCAAGGAATTGATGGTCCGCCTGTACGAGAACCTCTGTGTGAACTACTGAGGTTGAAACGCCAGGGTCCGGCTCGATACCGATTGGATCGTGGAGCGTGCGCCGCAGTTCGGACGTCCGCAGTTGGCGGTAGTCCAGGACAAACGCAAACGTTTGCTGATCACCCTACATGCAACCAACTCCGCCGCAATCAGGCATAACAGCGCTCTCACGCGCCCTGACCGGCTTCGGCGAACCGTCGCCGATGTTCGACCAACTGTGGATCAGGCCGAGACGACGAGCGAGACAGGTCTCGTCCCGGCCACCGGTTCGTCGCGACACCCTGATCCTTCAACCTCAGTAGCCGAACCGAGTCACGACCGTTCTGCGGCCAGCCACCACGAGATCACGTCCTGCGCCACCTCGGCCACCGGCTGGTCCGCGGAGACCACGAAGTCCTCGATCCAGGTGGCGCTGAAGAGCATCTCCAGCTCCTCGGCCCGGTTCAGGTGCCACCGCAGCCCGGTCTCGTCGTGGTGCCGCGCCGCCAGCCGCCGGTGGATGACGGACAGGTCCGCCTTCAGCCGGCAGACGTTGAGCTTCGCGCCGACGACCTCGGCGTACCGTTCGCGGTCGGCCCGGCTCTCCACCACTCCCGCGAGCACGATGCGGTGCACGCCTGCGTCGACGTAGTTGCGCACCACGGCTTGAAGGTTCCGCAGCTGCAGTTCGAGGTGGAACGGGTCGTCGGCCGGTGCGGGCCAGCACGCCGACAGCCGGTCGAGGTCGATGACGGCGTGCGGGACCTTCGCTTCGACGAGTCGTGCGCCGACGGCCCCCGCCACCGTCGTCTTGCCGACCCCGACCGGGCCCGTGATCAGCAGTGCCTTCACGGAGCGACCGCGGCGAGTTCGGCGGGCGTGCCGGCCATGATCACGCGAACGTGTTCCGTCACCTTCTCCACCGGCCAGTCCCACCACGCGATGCGTTCCAGCAGTGCGACGTCGGAGTCGCTGTAGCGCGTCTTCAGCAGCTTCGCGGGGTTGCCGCCGACGATGCCGTACGCGGGAACGTCCGACACCACCACGGAACCGGCGGCGACGATCGCGCCGTTGCCGATCCGCACGCCCGGCATGATCACCGCGTTGTAGCCGATCCAGACGTCGTTGCCCACCACAGTGTCGCCACGGCTCGGTGCTCCCAGCGCGATGTCCAGTGTCTTCTCGCCCCAGACGCCGCCGAAGATCGTGAACGGGAACGTCGACACGCCCGCCATGCTGTGGTTGGCGCCGGACATGATGAACCGGACGCCTTCCGCCAGCGCGCAGTAGCGCCCGATGACCAGCTTCTCCGCGCCGTAGTTGTAGAGCACGTTGCGCTGCTCGAACTCCGTGGCGTGGTGCGGATCGTCGTAGTAGGTGTACTCGCCGATCTCGATCTGCGGGTTCTTCACCAACGGCTTGAGCAGCACCGTGCGCGCGTAGTCCGGCAACGGGTAGAGGTTGTCGGGCGAGGGGATGGTCACGGTGCTCCGATCGGCTCTTCACTGAACTGAGTGCGGTACAGCTTGGCGTAGTGGCCTTCCAGGGCCAGCAACGCTTCATGCGTACCACGTTCGACGATCTGCCCCTTGTCCACGACCAGGATCTGGTTCGCCGCCCGGATGGTCGAGAGCCGGTGCGCGATCACCAGTGACGTCCGGCCGGCGAGCGCCTCGACCAGCGCCTCCTGCACGGCGGCCTCCGATCGCGAGTCCAGGTGCGCGGTCGCCTCGTCCAGGATCACCACGCGGGGCTTGGCCAGCAGCAACCGCGCGATGGTCAGCCGTTGCCGTTCGCCACCCGACAGACGGTAGCCGCGTTCGCCGACGACGGTGTCCAACTGATCCGGCAGCGACGACACCAGGTCCGCGAGCCGGGCACGGGTCAGCGCGTCCCAGATCTCCTCGTCCGTGGCCGTGGGGGCGGCGAGCCGCAGGTTCGCGCCGATCGACTCGTGGAACAGGTGCCCGTCCTGCGTCACCATGCCCACGGTCTCGCGGATCGAGTCGAACGACAGGTCGCGAACGTCCACACCGGACAGCCGCACGGCGCCGGAGTCCGCGTCGTAGAGACGGGGCACCAGCGAGGCGATCGTCGACTTGCCCGCACCCGACGCACCGACCAGCGCGATCAGCGAACCGGGCTCGGCGACGAACGACACCCCGCCCAGGATCTCCTCACCGCCGCGGGTGTCGAGCGACGCCACCTCCTCCAGCGACGCCAGCGACACCTTGTCCGCGGACGGGTAGGCGAACTTCACGTCCGAGAACTCGACGGACACCGGTCCCTCGGGCACGGCGACGGGCGAGGGCTTCTCCTTGATCAGCGGCGGCAGGTCCAGCACCTCGAAGACGCGCTCGAACGACACCAGCGCCGTCATCACGTCCACCCGTGCGCCGGCCAACGCCGTCAACGGCGCGTACAGCCTCGTCAGCAGCAGCGCGAGCGTCACGATCGTGCCCGGTGCCATCTCCCCGGCGAACACGAAGTACCCGCCCAGGCCGTAGACCAGCGCCAGCGCCAGTGACGACACCAGGGTCAACGCCACCAGGAACAGCCACTGCGCCACCGCGGTCCGCACACCGATGTCGCGCACCCGCCGTGCCCGCGACCCGAACTCGGCGCTCTCGATGGAAGGCCGGCCGAACAGCTTGATCAGCGTCGCGCCCGGCGCGGAGAACCGCTCGGTCATCTGGGTCGTCATCGCCGAGTCGAGGTTCGCGGCCTCTCGGTGCATGGACGCCAAGCGCTTGCCCATCCGGCGCGCCGGGATCAGGAAGATCGGCAGCAGCGCCATCGCGAGCACCGTGACCTGCCAGGACAGCGTCAGCATCACGATCAGGGTGAGAACGAGGGCGATGACGTTCGTGACGACGCCGGAGATCGTCTCGGAGAACGCCCGCTGCGCCGCGATCACGTCGTTGTTCAGCCGCGACACCAGCGCACCGGTGCGCGTGCGGGTGAAGAACGCGATCGGCATCCGTTGCACGTGGTCGAAGACGGCTTGGCGCAGCCGCAGGATCAGGTCCTCGCCCACCCGCGACGACTGCCACCGCTCGGCCAGCGAGAACCCGGCCTCCAGCACCGCCACGCCGGCGATCGCCAGCGCGAGCCACACGACCAGACCGAAGTCGCGGCCGCCGATGATGGTGTCGACGACCCGTCCGGCCAGCACCGGGGAGGCCACCGCGAGCACGGCCGCGACCGCGCTGGTGGCGAGCAACGCGTACACGGCACGGCGTTGCGGGTGGGCGAACCGGGCGACACGCTTCAACGTCGCCCGGCTCACGCGACGGTTCTTCTCGTCCTGCATCGCGCTTTCGAGCGCGTACCAGGCGTTGAAGTCGATGTTCATGACGACCAGTCTCGAACCTCGACCTACAACGAGGTCAAGCTGTTTTCAGGAACTCGTCGACCTCGGCGAGAGCCGCCGCACGCACTGGCTCAGGCGACAGGAAGAGGTCGTGCATGCCGGCCTTGATCTCCACGACCTTGACCGATGATCCGATCTTCGGGCCCCATTTGCGCATTCCCTCGACGTCGAGCACGGCGTCCGCCTTCGAGACGTCCTCGCTCCACTCGCGAGCGTTCAACATGCTCTTGTCGGAGTGCAGCACCAGCACCGGCACCCGCACGTCCAGTCCCTTGTGGACCTTCTCCTGCGCCACCAGCACCGCGCGGATCCACCCGGCCAGCACGGGGAAGCCCGCGAGCGGCTTCCACTTCAGGTCGAAGTCCCACTCGCCGTTGCGCGAGTTGTGGATCGCGGCCCCGTACGCCTCACCGAGGTTCGCGCGGATCTTCATCTTCGGCGCGATGCCGCCGATCAGCTTCACGACCTGCCGCATGAGCGGTGGCTCGACGACGTCCAGCCATGGACTGTTGAGCACCAACGCGTCGATGAGGTCGCTGGAGCGTCGTTCGTGTGCCCACAACGATGTGGTGAGGCCACCGGTCGAGTGACCCATGAGGACCACACGCGAGTGCTCTTCACGAATGACGGCGATCGCCGCGTCGATCTCCTCGAAGTACACGGCCATGTCGGTCGTGTAGTTCGGCACCTCGCCGTCCCGCAGCGACCGGCCGTATCCGCGCAGGTCGACGGCGTAGAAGTCGTAACCCTGGGCCGTGTAGTGCTCGGCCACGTGCTCCTGGAAGAAGTAGTCCGCGAAACCGTGCACGTAGAGGATCGCGCCGCGGTCGTTGGCCGCGGCCCGCCTGCGGACCAGGGTCGCTGAGGCTCCGCCGCGCAACGGCAGAACTGTGGTGTCTTCGTCGCTGCTCACCGGGCAAGTCTGCAACGGTCCAGCACCGATTCCGTGCAGCCTTGTCCGGATCGTGTCTAACCTGGGGGAGTGACGGGGGATATTGAGCAATCATCGAGGGTGCGGTTCCCGGGCATCAGCCCACGCGCCTATGAGCATCCTGCCGACCGAGGCGCCCTCGCGGTGCTGAGGGCGGTGCCCGCCGTGGCACCGATCCTCAAGGCGGTCGCCGGAGCCTTCACCGAGCGGGGTGAGCGCCTGCTTCAGGTGGCGTCCTCCGTCCGGGTGGGTCCGAAGCAGTACCCGCAGCTCGACCGCATCCGCAACGAGGTGGCGGCGACGTTCGACCTCGCCGAGGTGCCCGAGCTCTTCGTCGAGCGCAACGCCCAGGCGTACGGCTACACCTACGGCATCGACAAGCCGTTCATCGTGATCAGCACCGGCTCGGTCGACCTGCTCGACAACGAGTCGCTGCGCTTCCTGATCGGTCACGAGATGGGCCACGCGATGTCGGGCCACGCGCTGTACAACACGCTGCTGCGCCGGCTGATCGACCTGACCACGTCCTTCGCGTGGGTGCCCGCGGGCGCGATCGCGATGCGCGCGGTCATCGCGGCGTTGCGCGAGTGGCAGCGCAAGACCGAACTCTCCTGCGACCGGGCCGGCCTGCTCGCCTGCCAGGACCCGCAGGCCGCGCTGCGCACGCACCTCGCGCTGGCGGGCGACCTGGGTGGTCAGGTCGACATCGCGTCGTTCCTCGCCCAGGCCAGGGAGTACGAGGAGGTCGAGGACATCCGCGACAGCCTCCTGAAGCTCCTGCACACCGAGCACCGCACGCACCCGCTGGTCGTGGTGCGGGCCGCCGAGCTGCAGCGCTGGTCCGCGAGCGAGGACTACCGCGAGATCCTGACCGGCACGTACGCGCGCCGCGAGGACGATCGGCCGACGACCAACCTCACCGACGACATCAAGGGCGCCGCCCGGTCGTACAAGGAGTCCATGAACAACTCCGCCGACCCGCTGATCAAGACGATCAACGACATCGGCGAGTCGGTCATGGGCGCGGCCGGAAAGCTCTGGAGCAAGGTTGCTCCGAACGGCTCAGCGGAGTAGCTACCATCTGGAGTCATGAGACGACTCCTGGTGTTGGTTCTCTCCGCAATGCTCGCCGCAACGGGCACCGCCGCCGCCAACGAACAGGTCGTTGGCGGCGAGCGGGCTTCCATCCAGGCCAATCCGTGGGCCGTCTACCTGGTCGACGACCGCGGTGCCCAGTTCTGCGGCGGCACGATCGTCGCACCGTCGAAGGTGCTCACCGCCGCCCACTGCGCGCTCGGCCGTTCGCCGAAGGACCTGCAGGTCGTCGCCGGTCGCGAGGACAAGCAGGACCGCAGGGCCGGGGTGACGGCCACCGTCACGAAGATCTGGATCCACCAGCAGTACGTCTCCGCGGACGAGGGCGAGGACATCGCCGTCCTCACCCTGAAGGGCGCGCTGCCGTACGAGCCGCTGCCCTTCGCCGAACTGTCCGATCGGGCGCTTTACCAGCCCGGCACGATGCTGCGCGCGCTCGGCTGGGGGCGCACGTCCGAGAACGGCAAGACGTCCCGCTTCCTCATGCAGGCCAGCGTGCCGGTGCTGCCGGACGAGTTCTGCGTGGACACCTACCCGCAGTTCGTGAAGGCGGACATGTTCTGCGCCGGGTACGAGGGCGGCAAGGTCGACACCTGCCAGGGCGACTCGGGCGGCCCGATCGTGGTGGACGGCAAGCTCGTCGGCGTCACGTCGTGGGGCGAGGGCTGCGCGCGCAGGAACAAGCCGGGCGTGTACGTCCGGATCTCCCGCTACGCCAAGGAGCTTCACTCGGTCGTGGATGCTTCGGCGCCTGGGGTTGTCGACCCGTAGACCACCTGGGTTCAGTGGTGACATGCGACTGCCGGCGGCGGTTCTGGCCCTGCTCGTGCTCACGGTGATCCCGGCTCACGGTGCTCCCAGGATCGTCGGCGGCGTCGTGGTCGACGACCCGGACGAGGCGCCGTGGATGGTGGCCCTGACCACGTCGTCGGGCCGGCAGTTCTGCGGCGGGGCGCTCCTCGGCTCCCGGTGGGTCGTCACGGCGGCGCACTGCGTCCAAGGCCGCACGCCCGGCTCGATCACCGTCGTCGGTGGCCGGCTCGACCTGCTCACCGACGGCGGTTCCACCTCGGTCGCCGCGTCGTACCGGCTGGTCGACGGCTACTCGGCGCCCTCGCGCGGCAAGGACATCGCGGTGCTGACGCTCGTCGAGCCGATGCCGTACCGGTCGTTGCCGGTCGCCGCGCCCGGTGTGCACATGAGCGGCAGCGTCGGCACCGTGTACGGCTGGGGCAGGCAGGCGGAGAACGACACGAACAAGAGTCCGTTGCTGCACAAGGCGTACATCCCGATCGTGCCGGACGAGCAGTGCGCCGCGACGTATGCGCAGTTCGACGCCAGGGCCATGTTCTGCGCGGGATATCCCGACGGCGGCATCGGCTCGTGCATCGACGACTCCGGTGGCCCGTTCGTGATCGACGGCCGGTTGGCGGGCATCGTGTCGTGGGGCCTCGGCTGCGCTCGCCCGAACGCACCAGGCGTCTACACGCGCGTCACGACGTACTTGAGTTAGAGCACGAGCCCGACGGACATCGTCAGGAAGACGGCCGCGCACACGGCGTCCAGCGCCGTCGTCACGCCGGGTCGCTTGAGCTTCCCGGCCACCCGCGATGCCGCCAGCACGATCATCAGCTCCCACACCGCCGCGAGTCCGAGGAACACGACCGCGAGCATCGCGAGCTGCGGTGCCGGTTCACCCGATCCGATGAACTGTGGCAGGAACGCCAGCGAGAACAGGATCATCTTCGGGTTCGTGATGTTGGTCAGGAAGCCCTGCCGGAACGGCCGCGCGCTCATGACCTCCTCCGGGGTGTCCCCGGTGCGCTTGATGAGCCCGCGCGTGATGGAGATCGCCAGGTAGAGCAGGTAGCCGGCACCGATCCAGCGCAGTGCCGCGAGCACCATCGGGTACTGCGCGAGCACCACCCCGAGGCCCGAGATGACGAGTGCGACCTGGACCGCCGCGGCCGTGTGGATGCCGCCCAGCGCGAGCAGGCCGGCGCGGGTGCCGGACCGCAGTGACGTGCGCAGGAGCAGGAACGCGTCCACGCCGGGGGTCACGATGACGACCGCGCACGCGATGAGAAAGGCCGGAACCTGGCCGAAGTCGAACAACACCGTACATACCCCCGTGATCTACGCCACTGACCGCAAAATCTCCGGCCTAACGCGACACTAACACGAGAATCTCCGGTTTTGACGCCGTCCTAGCGCGATCGCTACCGTTGGTGACCGATCGTCCACCTGGCGCAACGAGGAGTGGTCCGTGAGGGGTAAGCGTTTTGCCGTGCTGGTGGCGGTGATCGCCCTGGTCAGCGGTGCGACGTCGGCCGATGCGATCGTTGGGGGGACACCCGCGCGGGTGGCCGACACCCCGTGGGTTGTGGCGATCACCACCACGGACGGTCAGCTGGTCTGCGGCGGCGCGCTCGTCGCGCCGGACAAGGTCATGACCGCCGCGCACTGCGTGACGCTCAAGGGCGTGCTCGGCAAGAACCAGCGTCCCGCCGAGCAGTTGCGCGTGGTCGCCGGCCGCACGGATCTCCGGAGCAAGGGCGAGGGCGTCGAGGCGGTGGTCGCGAGCGTGTGGCGGCACCCCGAGTACGTCGAGGTCACCAAGGGCGACGACGTGGCGGTCCTGACGCTGGCCCAGGCCCTGCCGTACCGGACGATCGCGCTCGGCGAGGTCGGTGACGACGGCGTGGTGCTCGGCTGGGGCCGCACCGCCGAGAACAGCCCGCCCGCCATGTCGCTGCGCAAGGTGACGGTGCCGATCCTGTCCGACTCCGAGTGCCTGCTGAAGGAACCGGACTACCGGCCGGGCGCGATGCTGTGCGCCGGGCGCGGTGGCCGGGACGCCTGCACCGGCGACTCGGGCGGGCCGCTCGTGGTGCGCGGCAGGCTCGCGGGCGTCGTGTCGTTCGGTCGCGGCTGCGCCCGGCCCGATGAACCTGGTGTCTACACCCGGCTCGCGAACTACCGGCAGACGCTGGGCTTCTGATATCCACGACCAGGTGCGAACCACACAGTTTCCCGCCACCCTGCGCCGGCAGTGGGGGCTCGACCTGAGCCCGGCCCAGCTCTACGCGATCCTGCGGCTGCGCCAGGACGTCTTCGTCGTGGAGCAGAACTGCGTCTACGCCGACGTGGACGGCCGTGATCTCGAACAGGGCACACGGCACTTCTGGCTGGAGACGGAGGGAACGCTCGAACCGCTCGCCTACCTGCGGCTGCTCGAAGAACCCGACGGCACGTTCCGAGTCGGACGTGTCGCCACGGCGCGCATGGCCCGCGGCCGCGGTTACAGCCGCCGGCTCATGCAGGCCGCGCTCGTGGACATCGGCACCACGCCGTCAGTGCTCGACGCGCAGACGTACGTCGCCGACTTCTACGCGTCGTTCGGGTTCGTCGCCGAGGGCACCGAGTTCATCGAGGACGGGATTCCACACCTGCGGATGCGGCGCTCTCCCTGATCACGCGCACCGCGCGCTCGATGTCGGCCTCGGTCAGATCGGCGCGCGCGGTGAGCCGCAGCCTGCTGATCTGGTCCGGCACCGACGGCGGCCGGAAGCAGCCGACGACGACACCGCTCGTGCGGCACGTCTCGGCCCACTGGAACGCCTGCTCCGGCGAGGGCGCCCGGACGCTCACGACGGCCGCGGTCGGCGTGCTGACCTGGAAACCGGCCTCCTTCAGGCGGTTGCTCAGGTCGTGCGCCACGGTCAGCGCCCGCTCGGGACGGTCCGGCTCCTCGCGCAGGATCTTGATCGCCGTCAGGGCCGCCGCCACGCTGCTCGGCGCGAGACCGGTGTCGAAGATGAACGGCCGCGCGGTGTCGATCAGGTGCCTGATCACCCGGCTCGGGCCGAGGATCGCACCGCCCTGCGCGCCCAGCGACTTGCTCAGCGTCAGCGTGGTGATCACGTCCGGCGCCTTGATGATGCCCGCCTCGGCGACCGCGCCCCGGCCACCCGGCCCGACGACACCGAGGCCGTGCGCGTCGTCGACGACCAGCGCGGCACCAGTCGCGCGGCACACCTCGTGCAGTTCGTTCAGCGGGGCGATGTCGCCGTCGACGCTGAACACCGAGTCCGTGACGACGATGGCGCGCCGCTTGCCGCGGGTCTCCAGCGCGTGCCGGACCTTGCCGACGTCGCAGTGGTCCGCGACCACGACATCGGCCTTGGACAGGCGCGTGCCGTCGATCAGGGAGGCGTGGATGTGCTGGTCGGCGACGATCGCCGTGCCGGGGCCCGTCAGTGCCGTGACCGCGGCGAGGTTCGCCATGTACCCGCTGCTGAACACCAGCGCCGACTGCGAGCCGCAGAAGTTCGCGAGCTCGAACTCCAGCTCGGCGTGCAGCTCCGTCGAGCCCGTGACCAGTCGCGATCCCGTCGAGCCTGAGCCCCACTTCAGCGTGGCGGCGGCTGCCGCACCCGCGACCCGCTTGTCCTTGGCGAGGCCCAGGTAGTCGTTGCTCGCGAGGTCGAGGTCCGTCGAGTCCGACGTGCGCGGCCGCAGCCGCCGGCTCAGACCGGCCTTGGCCCGCGCTTCAGAGCGGACGTCGATCCAGTCGAGCGTCGACTCACCACCGCTGGAAATCACCTCAGTTGTGCTCACGGTCACCGACCGAGTCTCCCATCCGCCCGCTAGCGTGCCGCTCGTGGACCTGTTCACCTTCACGCGCGCCGAACTCACCTCGCCGGTGCAGTTCATCGGCGGACGCTGGGTGGTGTCGGCCTACGACGACGTGCGCGCCGTGCTGGCCGATCCGGTCACCTTCCTGCCCGACAACGCGCTGACCGCCGTCACCCCGGTGGCTCCGGCCGCCCTGCGCGCCCTGGTGAGGGCCCGCTTCTCGTTGCCGCCGACGCTCGCGAACAACGGGTCCTCGTCGCACGCCGGCCTGCGGCGGCTCGTGGCCTCGTTCTTCACGCCGGCTCGTGTCGCCGCTGCGGAGCCTCGCATCCGGTCCCTGGTTTCGGAACGCCTGGGTGGCACGGATCTCGTGCGGTCGCTCGCGTGGGACCTGCCCGCGATCGTGCTGATGGATCTGCTGGGGCTGCCGAACGTCGACATCCCGACGCTGAAGCGCTGGAGCACCGGCTCGCTGGAGTTCTTCTGGGGCGACATCACCCGCGAACGGCAGATGGAACTGGTCGACGACGTCGGCGACTTCCACCAGTGGCTGATCAAGCGGTACCACGCGCGCGACGGCGAGCTGTTCTGCGCGCTGGCCGATGCCGGGGTGTCCGCCGAGGACTCCGCCGGCCTCTGCTACTTCCTGCTGATCGCGGGCCAGGAGACGACGACCCAGTTGCTGTCCACGGCGTTGCGCCGCGCGTTGCAGGACCGCTCGCTGTGGGCGCGACTGCCCGAACCCGGCGTGGCCGAGTCGTTCGTCGAGGACGTGCTGCGCACCGACACGCCCGTGGTGACGTGGCGGCGGCTGACCGCGCGTGAGGTCGTGCTGTCCGGTGTGCGCGTGCCAGCCGGTGCGGAGCTCGTGTTGTTGTTGAGCGGTAAGGAAACCGACCCTCGGCACCTCGCGTTCGGCTACGGCCGCCACTTCTGCCTCGGGGCGGGGCTGGCCCGGCTGGAGGCCGCCGTGACGTTGCGGACCGTCGCCGAGCGCGAGCCGTCGTTGCACCTGGTGGGTCCGGAGCCGGAGTGGCTCAACCTGCTGTCGTTCCGCGCGCCGAAGTCGGTCACGGTCGCGCGATGAGCTTGCCCGTCGTGGTGCGGGCTTCGAGTGCGCGGTGCGCCTCGGCGATCTCGTCGAACCGGTAGACGTCGCCGAGCACGGGCTTGAGGCCCGAACCGAGCGCCTCTTCGGGCGTGGTGCCCTGAGGAAGGCCCATGACCGCGACGCCCTTGCGGAAGATGTCGCTCGCGGTGACGTCCAGCGGCTCGCCACTGGCGTACCCGAACACGACCATCCGCCCGGCACCGTCCCTGAGCAGCTCGAACGCGCGTTTCCCGACAGCGCCGCCGATCGACTCGAACACGACGTCGACCGGCTCGAGGCCGTGCCAGTCGTAGCCGATGCCGCCCTTGCTGGACGCGGCGAGGACGGTCGCCCCCGCCCGTTCCGCGAGCTGGACCAGCAGGCTGCCGACACCCCCGGACGCCGCCTCGACCAGCACCCGGTCGCCGGGCTGGATCCGCGCTGCCCCGGCCGCCGCGACCGCGGTGGTTCCTTGCAGCAGGAGGGCGAGCGCCTCGTGGTCGCTCACGCCGTCGGGCACGTCGACCGGGTTCTCGATGACGGCCTTCGTGGCGTACGCGCCGTCGCGCGGGACGCCCATGACCCGGCGGCCGTCCTCGGTGGTGCCGACGACCTCCGACCCCAGCACGGACGGCAGGCTCGGTCCCGGGTACCACGGGAACAGCTCCCTGCCCTTGCCCCTGCGGATGACCGTCTCGCCGTAGTTGAGGCCGATCGCGGTGACGTCGACGAGCGTGTCTCCGACCGGGTCCGGCACCTCCTCGACCCTCAGCACCTCGGGCCCGCCGAACTCGTGGAACCGCACTGCCTTCATCGTCTTCCTCCCCGGATAAGCGGACCGTCGGTCCGCTTGTTAATATACGGACCGTCAGTCCGCTTGTGTCAAGGGAGAGTTCGTGGAACGTGCCGACGCCGCCCGCAACCGAGCCGCGATCCTGGCCGCGGCCACCCGGCTGATCAGCGAGCGCGGCATCGAGGCCGTGTCGGTGGAGGACGTGGCCACGGCGGCGGGGGTGGGCAAGGGCACGGTGTTCCGGCGGTTCGGCGACAAGGCGGGGCTGGTCCGGGCGGTGGTCGACGAGACGGCCGCCTCGTGGATCCAGGTCGCGTCGCTGGAGTGCCGCTCCGCCGGAGAGTTCGCCGGCACCCTGTTCGACCACGTGCTGGCGTCCTTGCCGCTGGTCATCGCCGTGGAGCGGACGACGGTGCGCAGCTGCGAGGGCAACTTCCGGATCACCGTCGAGCGGCTCGCGAAGCTGGTCGGCTCGACCTTCAAGGCGCACACCGTGCTGGCCGTGCTGCGCGGTGAGCACATCGAGTTCCTGCTGGCCCAGGGCATGACAGCCGGTGAGATCCGGGCAGGTGTCATTTCACTCGCCGACACGCTCGCGGCTGAGGTTTGATGCCCGGGTGATGAACCGTCAGCTCTCCGGAATCCGCAAGAAGACGCTCCTGGAGAGGCTCGGCCCGGTGCCGGACGTCGACCCCGACCGCTACGGCGACGGGGGCCCGGTGGGTGCACTGGAGACGCGGGTCGCGCAGCTCCTGGGCACCGAGGCCGCGCTGTTCGTGCCGACCGGGACCATGGCGCAGCAGATCGCCCTCAGGTGCTGGGCGGACCGCACGCACAACCCGATCGTGGCGATGCATCCGCAGGCCCACCCGCTCAACCACGAGGACGACGCGCTCACCGTGCTGTCCGGCCTGCGCCCGATCAAGGTGCCGAACTCACGGGTCGCGACCTGCCCGGAGCCGTACGGGACGCTGCTGCTGGAAGTGCCGGACCGCGAGGCCGGGTTCGTCCTGCCGGCCTGGGACGAGCTGACCTCGCTGGTCGACGCCGCTCGTGAGCGGGACGCGGTCGTGCACCTCGACGGCGCGCGGCTGTGGGAGAGCACCTTCGGCCTGGGCAAGCCGCTGCCGGAGATCGCGGGCCTGTTCGACTCGGTCTACGTGTCGTTCTACAAGTCCCTCGAAGGCATCTCCGGCGCGGCGCTCGCCGGCACCCAGGACTTCGTCGACCAGGCACGGGTGTGGCGGCACCGGTACGGCGGCATGCTGTTCCAGCAGTGGCCGGCGGCGTTGTCCGCGTTGCACGGCCTGGACACCGTGCTGCCGAGGCTCGGCACGTACGTCGAGCACGCCAAGGTCGTGGCCGCGGCCATGGGTCTGCCCGAGCCGCACACCCACCAGTTCGCGCTGCACCTGCCCGGCGATCCGCAGCGGCTGACCGAGGTGAGCGGCACGTTCCTCGGCGGCTTCTGGCGGGACGGGACGCTCGCGAAGACCGAGATCACAGTCGCCGAGCCCGCGCTGGAGTGGACGGCGGACGAGGTGCGACAGGCCTGGGAGGAGTTCCAGAGCCTGATCTAGGGCGACGTCGCTCACCTGGCTGTTGGACCTGGGGGTGCGAAATGCGACGATGCCGGGGCTGTGAGGGGAGTGCGAGGAAGCCGGTGCGAATCCGGCGCCGTCCCGCGACTGTGACCGGTAGTGAGAGAACCGGGAGTCAGGAACTCGTTCCCCTCTTGATCACCGACCGCGGGCGTGGACACCCGAGGAAGGACTTCGCCGAGCATGTTCCCCTTTTCGGCTGTCGTCGGACATGACGACCTCCGCCTGGCCCTGCTGCTGAACGCCGTGCACCCCGGCATCGGCGGCGTTCTCGTCCGAGGCGAGAAGGGGACCGCGAAGTCGACCATCGTGCGTGCCCTCGCCGCGCTGCTGCCCGACCTCGACGTCTCCCGGGGTTGCCGCTTCGGCTGCGCGCCCGGCACCACCGACTGCCCCGACGCGCCGCACGAGGGCGTCGAACGGCGGCCGGCCCGGCTCGTGGAACTGCCCGTCGGCGCCACCGAGGACCGGCTCGTCGGGTCGCTCGACCTGGAGAAGGCGCTGACCGAGGGCGTGCGGGCGTTCCAGCCCGGCCTGCTGGCCGCGGCGCACCGGGGCGTCCTCTACGTCGACGAGGTCAACCTGCTGCACGACCACCTGGTCGACCTGCTGCTGGACGCCGCCGCGATGGGCCGCGCGCACGTCGAGCGCGAGGGCGTCTCGGTCTCGCACCCGTCCCAGTTCCTGCTGGTCGGCACCATGAACCCCGAGGAGGGCGAGCTGCGGCCGCAGCTGCTCGACCGGTTCGGGCTGACCGTGGCGGTGAAGGCCGCGCGGGACGTCTCCGTGCGCACCGAGGTGATCCGGCGGCGGCTCGCCTACGAGGCAGACCCCGTCGCGTTCGCGGCGAAGTGGGCCGGGCAGGACGCCGAGCTCAAGCAGCAGATCACCGACGCCCGCGACAACCTGAAGCGGGTGTCCCTTCCGGACAGCGAGCTGCGCCGGATCGCCGCTGTCTGCGCCGCTTTCGAGGTCGACGGGATGCGCGCGGACCTCGTCGTGGCCCGTGCCGCCACCGCCCACGCGGCGTGGCGGGGCGTGACCGAGGTCGAGGAGACGGACGTCGAGACCGCGGTCCGGCTCGCGTTGCCGCACCGGCGCCGCCGCGACCCGTTCGACGAGCCCGGCATCGAGGAGCAGCAGCTCGAAGACGCGATGCGGCAGGCAGCCGAGCACGCGGAGGAGCCACCGGAGGGCCCGGACGACGACGGCCCCGGCGGCGGTGAGCTGCCCGAGCCGCAGGAAGGTCCCAAGGGCAACGGGAACGCGCCTCAGGACCGTCCGGCACCGGAGCCCGCGCCCGCGTTCAAGGCGCGGCTGCTGGAGGTCCCCGGAGTCGGCGAAGGCGCGCCCGGCAAGCGTTCCCGGGCCCGCGCCAGCACCGGCCGGATCGTCCGTTCGTCCAAAGTGGACGGCAGCGGCCTGCACCTGGTCGACACGCTCACGAACGCGGCACCGCACCAGGCGGCGCGGGGCCGCAGTGGTCCCGGGCTGCTGCTCACCGCGTCCGACCTGCGCAAGGCGGTACGGGAGGGCAAGGAGTCGAACCTCGTCCTCTTCGTCGTCGACGCCTCGGGCTCGATGGCCGCGCAGAAGCGGATGTCGGCCGTCAGCGGCGCGGTGATCTCGTTGCTGCGCGACGCCTACCAGCGCCGGGACAAGGTCGGCGTGGTGACGTTCCGCGGCAGCCAGGCCGAGCTCGCGCTGCCCCCGACGACGTCCGTCGACGCGGCGGCCACGCGCCTGAAGAAGATGCGCACCGGTGGCCGGACGCCGCTCGCCGACGGCCTGCTGAAGGCCCACCGCGTCCTGGAGATCGAACGGATGCGCGACCCGCGCAAGCGCCCGCTCGTGGTGCTGCTGACGGACGGCCGCGCCACGTCGTCCGGCCTGGGCGGCGACCCGACGAAGGACGCGTTGAAGGCCGCCGGACTACTCGAGAAGACCGCCGTGGTCGTCGTGGACTGCGAACAGGGCCACGTCCGCCTCGGCCTCGCCCAGAAGATCGCCGAAGCGCTGCAGGGCACCTGCGTCAAGCTCGACCAGCTCAGCGCCGACCACCTCGCCGGCGTCGTCCGGGCCGCGTGAGTTCGCGCTGGTCGTCCGGCCGCCCCTTCGTCGGGATTCGGCGAAGCCCAATCACGGCGAAGCGGCGGACGGACTACCAGCTTCCCGGCGAACTCACCGGAGTCTGCGGAGCAGCGACCAACGAGCAAGGAGAACCCAGTGCCTCAAGGACAACCCACCGAGGTGCCGAAGGACGGCCTGACCACGCGCCAGCGCCGGAACAGGCCGTTGCTGATGCTGCACACCGGTGAGATGAAGGGGAAGTCGACGTCGGCCTTCGGCATGGCGTTGCGCGGCTGGAACCAGGGCTGGGACATCGGCGTGTTCCAGTTCGTGAAGTCCGCCAAGTGGAAGGTGGGCGAGGAGTCCGCGTTCAAGGCGCTCGGCCGGCTGCACGACGAGACCGGCGAGGGCGGCGCCGTCGAGTGGCACAAGATGGGCGAGGGCTGGTCCTGGACCCGCAAGCAGGGCACCGAGGACGACCACGCCACGGCCGCGCTCGAAGGCTGGCACGAGATCCAGCGCAGGATCAACGCCGAACGCCACGGCTTCTACGTGCTCGACGAGTTCACCTACCCGCTGCACTGGGGCTGGATCGACGTCGACGAGGTGGTGGAGACGCTGACGAACCGGCCGGGCCACCAGCACGTCGTCATCACCGGCCGGTACGCGCCGCAGAAGCTGGTCGACGCCGCCGACCTCGTGGTGGAGATGACCAAGGTCAAGCACCCGATGGACGCCGGGCAGAAGGGCCAGCGGGGGATCGAGTGGTGAACAGGCTGGTCGTCGCGGCCCCGGCCTCGGGCAGCGGCAAGACCACCGTCGCGACGGGCCTGATGGCCGCGTTGCGCACGGCCGGGTCGAGGGTCGCGCCGTTCAAGGTGGGGCCCGACTACATCGACCCCGGCTACCACTCGCTGGCGACCGGCAGACCGGGCCGCAACCTCGACCCGGTCATGGTCGGCGAGCACCGGATCCCCGGTCTGTTCGCGCACGGCTCCAAGGGCTGCGACATCGCCGTGGTCGAGGGCGTGATGGGGCTGTTCGACGGCCGCATCGACACCGCGGGCATCGGCTCCACCGCGCACGTCGCCAAGCTGATCAACGCACCGGTGCTGTTCGTCGTGGACGCCCGCGGGCAGAGCCGGTCGCTCGCCGCGCTGCTGCACGGGTTCCGCGGCTACGACCCGACGGTCCGGCTCGGCGGCGTGATCCTCAACCAGGTCGGGTCGGAACGGCACGAGCAGGTGCTCCGGTCCGCGTGCGACGAGGTCGGCCTCGACGTGCTCGGCGTGCTGCCGCGCGATCCGCAGTTCTCCTTGCCCTCACGGCATCTCGGGCTCGTGACGGCGGCCGAGCACGGCCCGGAGGCAGTGGCGGCGGTGGACGCGATCGCCGCCGCGGTGGCCAAGCACGTCGATCTCGACGCGGTGCGCAGGCTGGCGTCGTCGGTGCCCACGATGGCGGTCTCCGCGTGGGAACCCCAGGTCGAGCGCGTCGCGGGCGAGCCGGTGATCGCGGTCGCCGGGGGAGCGGCCTTCACCTTCGGCTACGCCGAGCACGTGGAGGTGCTCAAGGCTGCGGGCGCGGCCGTGGCCGTGCTCGACCCGCTGCACGACGAGGACCTTCCGGAAGGCACGGCGGGACTCGTCCTCCCCGGCGGATTCCCCGAGCAGCACGCGGAAGCGCTGTCGGCCAACGTGAAGTTGCGGGACGCGGTGGCGCGGTTCGCTCGATCGGGTGCGCCGGTCCACGCCGAGTGCGGAGGGTTGCTCTACCTCGCGAGATCACTCGACGGGCACCCGATGTGCGGCGTGCTCGACGCCGAGGGGTTCATGACCCCGAAGCTGACGCTGGGGTATCGCGACGCGGTGGCGTCCACGGGTTCGCCGCTGCATCCGGCGGGCAGCCGCGTGACCGGCCACGAGTTCCACCGGACCCAGCTGTCCACACCGCACTCGGTCCCGCCCGCGTGGCACTGGCGCGGCGTCGACTCGCGGCCGGTCGCCGAGGGCTTCGTGGCGGGTGGCGTGCACGCGTCGTACCTCCACACGCACCCGGCCGGTGATCCGGAGGCCGTAGCCCGTTTCGTGCGGGCCTGCCACCCGTTCGTGGCCGGAGTGGCAGACGGTACGGTCATCGCCTAAGTCTCTCCCCAAACCCCCTGTGGAGCTGTCGTGACGACGACCGGTCGGGTCTCCTTCGTCGGCGCCGGTCCCGGTGCCGCCGACCTCATCACTCTCCGAGGCGCGCGCCGCATCGCGGAAGCCGACGTGGTCGTCTGGGCCCCCAGCGCGGTGGACGCCGAGTGCGTCCGCGAGCACGCCCGCGCCGGCGCCGAGCTGGTCGACTTCTCGCGCGTCACGCCCGAGGAGATCACCGACGTGTACCGCCGCGCCGCCGCCGCGCGCCAGGTCGTCGTGCGCCTGCACCCCGGTGACGCCGCGACCGGTGGTGGCGTTCAGGAGCAGCACGACCTGTGCGTGCGTCTCGGCCTCGAGGTCGAGGTCGTGCCGGGCGTGTCCGTCGTCGCCGCCGCGGCCGCCAAGATCGGCCGCGAGCTCACGCAGACCGAGGCGTCCTCCACGGTGCTGATCTCGCCGGAGAGCAGCGAGCTCGTGAGCGAGTTCGCCGCGCTGCAGACCACGATGGCCGCCACGGTCTCGGGCGCGCGCACCGGCCAGTTCGTGGAGAAGCTGCTGCAGGGCGGGTACTCCGAGGCCACGCCGGTCGTCGTCGCGTACAAGGTGAGCCAGGCCGACGAGCTGGTCGTGCACACCACGATCGGCGAGCTGGAGTCGGTGGTGAAGCAGCACAAGCTCTACCGCCCGACGTTGTTCCTCGTCGGTGCCGCGGTGAAGGCGTCCACGCGTCGTGTCTCGGCCACGACCTCGGTGGACGAGCCGCTACGCGCCGCCCGCCCGACCCGCTGGTCGCGCCGTGCCGCCTCGCGCATCGCGACGCGCACGGACGAGCCGATCCCCGCTCCCGCTCCCGCCGTTCCCACCGCCCCCGCGGCCGAGCCGAACCCGGCGTGGACGGCGGTGGAGGAAATACAGCAGTCCGTGCGCAAGCCCGCCGAGGAGCCCGCGCCGAAGCCCAAGCTGACGGTCGTCGCGGCGGAGATGCCGAAGCCGCCGACGGTCAACGCCTCGACGTCCACGCCGAGGAAGAAGCCGGTCCGCAAGCCCAAGCGGTCTGCTAACTGATGTCGCTGGAGAAGCTGCGGGAGGCAGCGGGCCGTCCCGTCGAGATCGTCGACGTCGAGGACGGCCTGCGCCCCGCGCTGAACGTGTGCCGCGCCCACTCCGCCGTGATCGTCAGGCTCGCCGAGGGCATCGGCCCCGCCGAGATCGGCGCGGGTCTCGCGGGCTGGCGCCGCACGCTGACGGTGCAGGACGCCGGCGAGCTGATCGCCGTCGACCCGCGCGACGCGGTGACGCGCCGCTGGACCGCCCCGGACGCCGTGTTGTGCCTGGCGGACAACGAGTTCCTCCGTTCGAACGACGGCTGGGCACTCCCGGACGACGCCTTCGCGAGCCGCGCCCACGTGCTCGGCGCCGAGGTGCGCGCGTTCGTGCTGGCCCGCCTCGCCCCGCGCCCCGGCGTGCTGGTGTGGGACGTGCTCGCGGGTTCCGGCGCGGTCGGCGTGGAGTGCGCCCGGCTGGGTGCCGCGGTGATCGCGGTCGAGCCGGACCCCGTCCAGTGCGTGCGGATCATCGCGAACGCCTCCGCGCACGGCGTCGACGTCCGGGTCGAGGAGGCCGAGCTGGACGCGCCTTCGTTGCCGCGCCCGGATTCGGTGTTCGTCGGCCGGGGAGAGCTGAGCGCGGTCAAGGCCTCGGCGGCGGTGTCGGCCCGCCGAGTCGTGGTCGTGACGGAGAGCGTCGACGAGATCGTGCCCGCGCGGGACGCGTTGCAGGCCGCCGGTTACGAGGTGGAGGGCGTGCACTGGACGGCCTCGCGCCTGCTGGACTCGGGATTCGCTCCGGCGGTCCCGGTGACCGTGTTGTGGGGAAGCAAGAAGTGATCGGAGTGTTCGCCGGCCCGGCGCAGCGCGGTGACGCCGCTGACCTCGCCGGGCTGCTCGGTGCCGACGCCGTCGTCCCCGACGGCCCGGTCAAGCCCGCCGTCCGCAGCCTCTGGCCCCGCCTGGGCGCCGTCGTGCTGTTCCTGGACGCGGGGTCCGCCGTGCGGCTGGTCGCGCCCCTGTTGCGGGACAGGCGATCCGATCCCGCCGTGGTGTGCGTGGACGAGCACTTCGTCGTCGCGCTGGCCGGTGACGCGGACGTGTTCACCCGCCACGTCGCCGACGTGCTGAACCGCACCGCCGTGGTGACGAGCGGTCCGCTGGTCGACTCGATGCTGGACGAGCTGGTCGAGCAGCTCGACGCCACCGCGGTCGGCGACGTCGAGGCCTGCACCGCCGCCATCGACGCGGGCGAGAAGGTCGTGCTGCGCAACCCGCTGAACTTCCCGCTGCCCGCGTTGCCGCCCAACGTCGTGGCGGGTGGTGAGGACGCGACGTGGGTGATCGTCGTGGACGACCGGGCCGCCGCGGCGAAGGAGAACGTGTTGCGGATCGTGCCGCGCACGCTCGTCGTCGGAGTGGGGTCGACGCGCGGTGCGTCGGCCACGAGTGTGGGTGCCGCACTGTCCGAGCTGGACGTTCAGGGTGGCCTGGACCTTCGTGCCATCAAGGCGTTCGCGACAGCGGACGTCAAGGCGGACGAACCCGGCATCGTGGACGCCGTGGAGGACTGGGGTTTCTGGCACGGTGACACGGCCGAGCTGCTGACGTTCCCGACCGGCGAGCTCGCCGAGATCGGGGTGCCGAACCCGAGTTCGGTGGTGCGCAACTCGATGGGCACCGCGAGCGTCGCGGAGGCGGCCGCGTTGCGTGGCGCGCGGAGCGTCGGGCACGGTGGCCCGATCGAGCTGGCGGCGGAGAAGTTCAAGCGCGACAACGTGACAGTGGCCGCGGCACGGGTGCTGCCGCGTGGCCGGCTCGCGTTGGTCGGACTCGGGCCGGGTCCTGCCGAGCAGCGCACGCCCCGTGCGGAGGCGGAGATCCGGCGCGCGGCGTTCGTGATCGGGTCGCCCGAGGCGATCGACTCCGTGCGCCCGCTTCTGCGCTCCGGCACCGAAGTCGGTCACGAGGGCGCGTTCGACTTGGCCGCTCGTGGTGCGGCGGTCGCGTTCGTCGCTTTCGGAACCGGACCAACGCTGGACATTCCGGTCGAAGCCGACGTGATTGTTGTTCCCGGAGTCTGGGAACGCTGATGTTCTTCCTTCTTTCGTAGGGTTTCCATCGAAGTTTTGCCGATTAGCGTCGCCATGCACACGGCCCACCCTGCTCGGGCCCGGAAGCACTGGAGACCGGCATGAGAGCCCGTCGTCTCGTCGCTGTCGCCTGCACCGCCGGCGTCGCCCTGTCCCTGCTGACGATCAGCGCCCAGGCCGCCGCGCCCGAGGAGGGCCTGCGGCTGCTGGCCGTGCGCGACTCGCTGACCGCCACGCACACCTGGTACGAACAGACCTACGACGGCAAACCGGTGCTGGGCGCGTACTACGTCGAGCACGTGGACAAGTCGACCGGCGTGAAGACCGTGGACGACGGCCGGCTGACCGTCGGCTCGGTCGACGTCACGCCCGCGGTGTCCGCCGAGGACGCCAAGGCGAAGTCCGCCGGTGCTCCCGAAGGCGCGAGCCTGAAGGTGCTGCCCGGCACCGGGCTCGTCTACGAGGTGATCTCCGACAACGGCAAGGGATCCGAGCGCACGCTGGTGCACGCGGAGTCCGGTGCCGTCGTCAGGACCGAGAGCCTGGTCAAGCACGCGGACGGCACCGGCAAGGTGTTCAGCCCGAACCCCGTGTCGTCGCAGCAGAACCAGAACCTGGTGGACGGCGACGACGCCGACTCGGCCGTGCCCGCCGCCGCGTACCGGTCGGTGACGTTGTCCGACTTGGACGGTTCCGGCTACCTCAAGGGCAACTACGCCCAGCTGACCGGCTCGAAGAGCAAGCTCGCGTACAGCAAGAGCAACAAGTTCGAGTACACGCGTGCCAACGACCTCTTCGAGCAGGTCAACGCCTACTGGGGCGTGACGGAGTCGCAGAAGTACATCCAGAGCCTCGGCTTCAAGAACGTCAACAACGAGTCGCAGAAGATCACCACGCTCGGCCTGAAAGAGGACAACTCGTTCTACGACCCGAACAAGGACCAGATCACGTTCGGCACGGGCGGCGTGGACGACGCCGAGGACGTCGAGGTGGTGTGGCACGAGCTCGGCCATGCCATCCAGGACGCCCAGGTTCCCGGTTTCGGCTCCACCGTCGAGGGCGGCTCGATCGGCGAGGGCTTCGGCGACTGGTGGGCGTTGATCATGTCCTCCGCGGATGCCAAGGACACCGCCACGGTGCCGTTGGCGTGCATCATGGACTGGGACGCCACGGCCTACACGACCGAGACGCCACACTGCCTGCGTCGCACCGACACCGACCTGAAGTACGCCGATCGCAAGGGCCAGGTGCACTTCGACGGTCAGATCTGGTCCCGGGCTCTGTGGGACATCTACCAGAAGTTCGGCCGGGACAAGTCCGCGAAGATCGTGCTGGAGGCTCAGTTCTCCTACTCGCCCTCGACGAACTTCGCACAGGCCGCCACCGCGACCGTGGAGACCGCCAGGAAACTTTACGGTGACACGGACGCAGCATTCGTCCGATCTGTTTTCGACGCCCGCGGAATCGAAAAGAACTAAGTCAAAAGTCAAACCGCCCGGAACAGACAAGTGGCGGTTGTGCTGCTGAATCTCCGCCCGTGACGCTGTGTGTGCTGTCGCTGTACACCCTGCACACACAGTGTCATCGGGAAGGACTGGCAACATGGCGAAAACCCTGCATCGCCTGATCGTGTCCGTCGTGGTGTCCGCTCTCGCGAGCATCTTCTTCAGCGCTCCCGCGGCCAACGCGGAGGACGTGTCGCCGATGATCGTCGGCGGTACGCGAGCGAGCACCTCGACCTATCCGTGGGTGGTCTACCTGGCCTCGACCTCCGGTTCGCAGTTCTGCGGTGGCACGCTGGTGAAGGCCAACAAGGTCGTCACCGCCGCACACTGCGTGAAGGGCCGTACTGCTGCCAGCACGCGCGTCGTGCACGGCCGTGACGACAAGCAGAGCACCGCGGGCACCGTCGCGAGCGTGACCAGGATCTGGGTGCACCCCAGCTACACCACCGCGACCGCCGGCTACGACGTCGCCGTGCTGACGCTGGACCGCAGCCTCAACTCGGCCACGCTGCCGCTGGCCACGCCGCAGGACACGGCGCTCTACGCGGCCGGCAACTCGGCGCTGATCCTCGGCTGGGGCACCACCTCCTCCGGTGGTTCCGCCTCGCGCTACCTGCTCAAGGCCAACGTGCCGCTGACCTCGGACGCGACCTGCAAGACCGCGTACTCGCAGTACAGCAACACCTCGATGGTGTGCGCGGGCTACCCGCAGGGTGGCACCGACACCTGCCAGGGCGACTCCGGTGGCCCGCTGGTGTTCGGCGGCAAGCTCATCGGTGACACCTCCTGGGGCCGCGGCTGTGCCAGCGCCGGCTACCCCGGCGTGTACGGCCGCATCGCGTCGTACTACTCCGTGATCACCGCTCAGCTCTGATCCGTCGCCTGTCTGTTGCAGGGTGCGTGCTCCGGCGCGCACCCTGCACGCATGGCTGATCTGGAAGCTGTGCCGGAAGACTGGTCGAGCGCGCTGGTCGTCGTCGCCCACCCTGATGACATGGAGTACGGCGGTGCGGGCGCCATCGCGCGTTGGACCGCGCAAGGCAAGAACATCAGGTACCTGCTCGCGTGCCGTGGTGAGAACGGCATCGACACAATGGAACCGGCTGTCTGCGCGCCGTTGCGGGTCGAGGAGCAGATCGCGTCCTGTGCGGCCGTCGGCGTGACCGAGGTCGAGTTCCTGGACCACCCGGACGGCACCATCGAGTACGGCCTTCCGCTGCGGCGCGACATCGCGGCCGCCATCCGCCGTCACCGGCCGGAGTTCGTGATCACCGGCAACTACCGCGAGACCTGGCCCGGCGGCGGCCTGAACATGGCGGACCACATCGCCGTCGGACGCGCTGCCGTCGATGCGGTGCGGGACGCGGGCAACCGGTGGATCTTCCCGGAGCTCGGGCTGGAGAAGTGGGAAGGCGTGAAGTACGTGGCGGCGGCGTCCTCGCCGTTGGCGACGCACGCCGTGGACATCACCGACTCGTTCGACGCCTCGGTGGCCTCTCTGCGCGCGCACAAGGCGTACCTGGAGGCGTTGAGCGGCGACATGGCGGACCCGGAGCCGTTCCTCCGTTCGATGGCAGAAGCGGTGGGCGAGCGCTTCGGAGGGGTGCTGGCCACTTCTTTCGAGCTGCTGTCCGTGTGACCATGTTCCCTTCGGCTGGACACGGCGTGTCCCGTGTGGATGCTTCTACGCATGCCCTTTGAACAGCACTACCTGGCCGGCCTCGACCTCCGGGGCCGGCGCGTCCTCGTGGTCGGCGGAGGCACGGTCGCGCAGCGCCGTCTACCTCGCCTGATCGCGTCCGGCGCCGTCGTCGAGCTCGTGTCGCCGTCCGTCACCCCCGCCGTGCAGGGCATGGTCGACGCGGGAGAGCTGACGTGGCACCAGAGGCACTACGAGACCGGTGACGTCGAGGGCGCGTGGTACGTGGTGGCGTGCACGTCCGACATCGAGGTGAACACGCAGATCGGTGAAGAAGCGCTCTCGCAGCGTGTGTTCTGCGTGCGCGCGGACATCGCCGTCGAGGGCACGGCCGTCACCCCGGCCACGGGCATGCACGACGGTATGTTGATCGGTGTGCTGGCGGGTGGCGAGCACCGCAGGTCGGCCTCGGTGCGGGACGGCCTCGTGGCGGCGTTGCGCGACGGTCGCATCGCGGACCAGTCCGCGCCACCCGTCGGTGTGGCCCTGGTCGGTGGCGGTCCCGGCGACCCCGAGCTGATCACCGTGCAGGGCAAGCGCTTGCTGGCTCACGCGGACGTGGTGGTCGCGGATCGGCTGGCGCCGCGCGAGCTGCTGGAGGAACTGCCCGCGCACGTCGAGGTCGTGGACGCGGCGAAGATCCCCTACGGCCGTGCGGCGACGCAGGAGTTCATCAACCAGACGCTGATCGACCGCGCCAAGGAGGGCAAGTTCGTCGTCCGGCTCAAGGGTGGCGACCCGTACGTCTTCGGGCGTGGTTTCGAGGAGCTGCTGGCGTGCGCGGAGGCCGGGATCCCGGTGACCGTGGTGCCAGGCGTGACGTCGGCGTTCGGTGTGCCCGCATTGGCCGGTGTGCCGGTGACGCACCGAGGCGTGGCGCACGAGGTCGTCGTCGTCTCCGGTCACGTTGCGCCGGACGACCCGCGCTCCCTCGTCGACTGGTCAGCGATCGCACGCCTTCGTGGCACCGTCGTGCTGATGATGGCGGTCGAACGGGCCGGTGCGTTCGCTACGGCGTTGATGGAGGGCCGTCCCGGCTCGACGCCCGTCGCCGTGATCCAGGAAGGCAGCACGGCGTCCCAGCGCGTTTACAGGTCTACTTTGGACACTTTGGGCGCGGACGTGAAGACCTGGGAAGTTCGTCCTCCGGCGATCATCGTGGTGGGCCCGGTCGCGGACATTGCTCCCGCAAATAGTTAGATAAGTTTCTTTACAAAAGCCGCGTCACCGGTGGACTCTGCATTCACGCCGCCTGAGTCCACCGGTTTGCGGAGGCCTGCATGAAACGCGTCCTGACTTCGGCGGCGGGCATTGTGCTCGCGATGTCCGGTTCCGTCGTTCCGGCAACAGCGAACGCCGCGCCCCAGCAGGTCTTCTGGACCTTCTACGGCTGGTACGACAACACGCCACCCGGCGGTGACATCGCCTACCCGCAGATCCACGACACGGCCGGCGGCAAGGGCACGTGGTCGGACCCGATCACGTTCGCGACGTCCAGCAAAGAGGCCAAGCCGGGAACGAAGATCTACTTCCCGCGCGTCAAGAAGTACTTCATCATGGAGGACTCCTGTTCCTCCTGCGAGCAGGACTGGAACGGCAACGGCCCCAACGGCGGCCCGAAGCTGTGGCACTTCGACGCGTGGGTCGGCGGCAGGGGCGGCAACGCCATGAACGTGATCGACTGCGAGGACGCGCTGACGAACTACCACGACGACGGCAAGCCGGTGCTGGAGGAGACCGTCATCAACCCGCCGTCGAACCTGCAGGTGGACCCGACGCCGATCTTCAACACCTCGACCGGCGAGTGCTACGGCGGCGCGAAGCCCAAGACCACCAACGGCGAGTACAAGAACGTCTCGACCGGCAAGTGCCTCCAGGGCGGCTCGGCGGGTGCCCAGCTGACCACGGCGACCTGCAACGGTTCCACGAAGCAGCAGTTCAAGTTCCACGGCGCGTTCATGGAGCAGGGTTCGCCCCAGCAGTGCACCACGCTGTCCTCGGGCAAGGTGCTGCTGAAGAAGTGCGACGGCGGACCGGCCCAGCAGTGGTCGATCAACCCGAACAAGACGATCTCGGACATGCAGCACAACACCAAGTGCTACCGGGACGCGTCCGGCAAGGTGACCGCGGCGTCCTGTTCCGGCTCCGCCGCCCAGTGGACGTTCAAGGCAGCAGCGCCGGCAGTGTGAAGTGCGTGCGCAGTGACTTCAGGCTGAGGAGTCCGACCGCGGTGCGGAGCGTCACCGCGACGTACCAGGGCGCCAGCAACCCGAAGTAGTCCGCAGTCAGCCCGCCCAGCAGCGCGCCGACCGGCTGAACACCCCACGTGATCAGCGTCTGCGCGCTGCTGACGCGGCCCAGCAGTTCCGTTGGCACCACACGCTGCCTGAAACTCGACGTGGCCACACCCCACACGGCCGTGCAGAACGAACTCACCACCGCGAACGCCGCGACCGTCACGAGGTTGTGGGCGACCGCGGCAATTCCCAGCCACATCAACGGAATCAGCACCACCGTGGCCGTGACCGCGTTGCGAAACCTCGCGAGCAAACGTTCGGCGAGCAGCCCGCCCGCGACACCCCCACACGCAAGCGTGGCCAGAAAGACGCCGAACCCGGCGCCGGTCACCCCGAGCCGTTGCTGAGCGAACAACACCAACGTCGCCATGGTCATCGCAATGCACAGGTTCGTAGTCGCCGACACGACCGTGATGGTCCTCAACGCCTTGTGCTGCACCAACCATCGCAAGCCCTCCCTGACCCTGGGCCTGGCCGTCGGCACCTTCCGTTCCGTACGCATCCTGCTGACCAACAACGCCGCGACGGCGAACGTCAGCGCGTTGACCCAGAACGGCGCAGGCACAGCGATCGCGAACAGCAGCCCACCCAACGGCGGCCCCACGAACTGCAGCGCCACAGCCTGCGACGCGAACAACCTGCCGTTCGCACGCTCCAGCAGATGGTTCTCCACAGTGGCCTTGATGAGTGGCTGCCCAACGGCCCGTGGCACGTTCTCGGCCGTGCCGATCAAAAAGGCCATGCCGTACAGAAACGCGATGTGCGCGCTGTGGAACGCAGCGAGCAGGCCCATGAGCAAGCACTGAACCCACAACGCCGCCAGGAGAAGGCGCCGGCCGTCGTACCGGTCCGCTGCCGCTCCGGCTGGAAGTGCGGCCAACAGCCAGGGGAGTGCGCCGAAGAAGCTCACACCGGCGATCAGCTTCGGATCCTGGGTGATGGTCGCGGCGAGCAACGGCAGCGCCGCCAGGAAGATGCCGTCCCCCAACGCCGAGATGGCGCTGCCGCTCCACAGCAGGTACCAGTTCCGCCCCATGGGGCACCTTACGTGCCGCAAGCAGAACCAACCGCCGCGCAGGCCCCGCCCACCCAAGGGGCTGAACCGGCGCGGAGGGCGATCTCAACCATCGAACAAAGAGGCACCGCTCACCTGTCCGCGGACAACTCGGCCTCAAACACGGCAAAGGCCGCCTCCCACAAGGGGAAGCGGCCTCCACCGTCGATCAGATCAAGCTCAGTGCTGCGGCGCTGCCCGGCGCGGACGACCCGCGCCGCGCTCGGTCCGCCCGAACGCGCGACCACCCTCGGACCGCTCCGAACGGCGCGGTCCACCGCGGAACTCGCCACCCTCGGTGCGACGACCGGAGCCACCGCGGGCGGCACCGGCGGCGGCCGGGGCACCGAAGCGACGGCCGGAGCCACCGCTGCGGCGGGCCGGCTTCTCGCGTTCGATGATCGGCTCGCCGGACGGCATGCGGGCGCCGGTGATGCGGGCCAGGTCTTCGTCGCCGGGGCGCACCTTCGTGCTCTCCGGACGGATGCCCGCTCGCGCGGCCATGCCCTGGACTGCGCGGCGCTGGTCGTGCGTGACCAGCGTGACGACCGTGCCGGACTGACCTGCGCGGGCCGTGCGGCCGGCGCGGTGCAGGTAGTCCTTCGGGTCGGCAGGCGGGTCGACGTGGACGACCAGCGAGACGTCGTCGACGTGGATGCCGCGAGCGGCGACGTCGGTGGCGATCAGGACCGGCATGGTGCCCTCGCGGAACTCGCCGAGCACGCGGGTGCGCGCGCTCTGCGCCTTGCCGCCGTGCAGCGCTCCGGCGTTGACGCCCATGGAACGCAGCTTCTTGGCCAGGCGGTCCACGTGGTGCTTGGTGCGCACGAACATGATCGTGCGGCCCTCGCGCGCGGCCACTTCGTTCACCACGTTCTGCTTGTCCTCTGCGGACACGAGCAGCAGGTGGTGCTCCATGGTCGTGACGCTCGCGGTGGCCGGGGCCACCGAATGCGTCACCGGGGAGTGCAGGTACTGGCGGACCAGCTTGTCCACGTCGCCGTCGAGCGTCGCGGAGAACAGCAGGCGCTGCCCGTCCTGCGGGGTCAGGTCGAGGATCGCGCGGACCTGGGGCATGAAGCCCATGTCGGCCATCTGGTCGGCCTCGTCCAGCGCGGTGATCTCGACGGAGCCGAGGTCGCACGTGCCCTGGCGGACGTGGTCGGACAGGCGGCCCGGCGTGGCGATCAGCAGGTCGACGCCGCGGCGCAGGTGCTCGATCTGGCGCGGGAACGACGTGCCGCCGACGACGACGCGGCACCACAGGCCCAGCGAGCGGGCGTGCGGCATGAGCGCCGTCTCCACCTGCATCGCGAGCTCGCGGGTCGGGACGAGGATCAGGCCACGCGGCTTGTGAGGCACGGAGCGGCCCTTTGCGAGGCGGGTCAGCATCGCGAGACCGAACGCCAGCGTCTTGCCGGAGCCGGTCTGGCCACGGCCGAGGATGTCGCGGCCGGCCATGGCGTCGGGAAGGGTGGCCGCCTGGATCGGGAACGGCTCGGTGATTTCGTTGGCGACGAGCGAGCGGATCAGCGCGTCGGCAAGGCCGAGTTCAGCGAACGAGGGCAGCGGGCCTTCCGGCAACGTGCTCTCGAACGGCTCGGCGACGATCGGTTCCTCGACCCGCTGCTGCGGACGCGAGGAATTGCCCTGGCGACCCGAGCGGCGCCGCGGTGACCTGCGGCTTTGCCCACGCTCGGAACGGCCTTCGGACATTGATGGCAAAACAAACCTCCGGGACATGGCACGTCTCGAGGCTGCCCCGCGAGCTACCGCGGTGCCGATCACAAGGACGGGCCCGGCGTGATGGTCACGCCGCTGATGAGTGGGTGGAAACACCGGTCAACGGCCGTCAAGCCTTCATCGGTGTACAGCACAGTCTAGCTGATCAATGGCGAAGCCTCGCGCGCCCGGCAGTGTCGTTGGACACGGCCGGGCGCGCGACGCCGGGTCAACCCATGCCCGCCACGTCCAGCAGCGTCGCCACCAGCGCGGACGGGTCGCCGATCTCCGACGGCAGGCCGCGCGAGGCGAACCAGCCGCAGATGTTGCGGACGTCCCGGTCGAGGAACTCCACGCCGCGCGGGTTCGCGACGAGGTCGACCACCTGCGGCAGGTCGATCACGACCAGCCTGCCGTCGTGCACCATCAGGTTGTACGCCGAGAGGTCGCCGTGCGTGATGCCCGCCTCGGCGAGCGTCATCAGCGTCGCGACCAGCTGACGCCACAGGTCGAGCAGCTCGTCCTCGTCGGGACGGGTCTGCGCGAGCCGCGGTGCCGCGTTGCCCTCGGCGTCCCCGATGAACTCCAGCAGCAGCTCGGTGCCGCTGCGCTGCACCGGGTACGGCACCGGAGCGCCGATCTGCCACAGCTTCGAGAGCGCGGCGAACTCCGCGACCGTCCACTGTTCCGCGATCAGGTTGCGCCCGAACGCGGTGCGGTTCGCGATCGCCCGGTTCTCACGGGACTTCTTCATGCGACGACCCTCGAGGTACCCCGCGTCGCGGTGGAACATCCGGTGGTCGTTGCTGCGGTAGCGCTTGGCGGCGAGCAGGCACGACCTGTCGCCCATCGCGCGTTCCAGCAGGAAGACGTCCGCCTCCTTGCCGGTCTTCACGATGCCGAGTTCGCGGTCGACCGCGGCCAGTTCGGTGATGAGCCAGTCCGGGTGCGGTTTCGGACCCTGATCGGCGTCGCCCCACGTGGACCAGCGGTCGCCGTCCTCGGGAGTGTCCGCCGAGCTGAGCTGGTCCTCGCGCACTCGTGCGACGCGCAGCTTCTCTTCTTCGGTCATGCGGCCGCGACGCGTGGGTTCCGCGTCGTCAGCGCTGCGGTTGGTGCGCTTTCCCTTGCGCCGCATGGTGTCGTCGGCGCCGTCGAAAGCAGATTCGTAACGTTCGAAAAGATCGTGCTCGCGCACGGTGGGGTCTCCCAAAAGATGAAGGTGACCGCCCCACTGGCGCTCTGCGATCAAACGGTGCTGATCAGGCGCGAGGGGCGGCTGGACGGGTCGCGAGTGCGGTGCCACGCCCAAAGACAGGCTCTGACATGTCGCACCTCCTCGATCCAGCTCCGTTGTCACGCTTCGGGGAGAAGCTTGCCGCGCGCTTTTCGTGCGCGCAACCGAATTAACCGGTGATCAGGTCCGCGGTCTTCGTGCCGGTCGGCACCATCGTGAGCCCGGCCTTCCGCGCGAGCTTGACCAGGCCTTTCAGGTCCGCGGGCTCCGCACTGGACTTCGCGATGGCCCGCGCGAGCAGACCCTTGTGGGCCTTGTTGAAGTGGCTGACGACCTTGCCCTCGCTCGTGACCACCCGGACGACGACGGCGTGCGGGATCCGAGCGAGGCTCGAATACGCGCCGGAACGCAGGTCGACGACGAACTCGTCGGCCTCCGCGAGCACCGGCTCCAGCGCGGGCTTCCACACCGTGCGCAGGCTGCCGTGGGACGGGAGCGTGCTGCCGCCGGACAACCGGTACGCGGGCACCGGGTCACCGCCGCGGAGCACCCCGAACAGCGCCGAAGCGACCGCGAGCCGCTCGTAGGCGCGTTCCTTCTCGGCCTTCTTGAGCGACGGGAAGTCCAGGTTGTCGTAGAGAACGCCGGTGTAGCGCAGCAGCGCGGGTGCGGTCTCCGACGTGCGCAGCGACGCGTTGCGGTGCACCTCGTCGACCTGGCGCTCGGAGATGTCGAGGGCCTTGAGGCTCGCCGGGACGTCCTTCGCGAGATCGGCCAGCGCGGACACCAGCTTGTCGCGCACCGGGTTGAGCTCGGGGAACGACAGCGCGTCGAGGTCGAGCGGCGCGCCCTCGCCGCCGATCGCCTTGGTCTCCGACGGGGGAAGCAGCACCAGCACGGTTGAAAAGCGTAGGGCAAAGCCGGAAAACAGCTGGACACGGCGTGGTGATCTGGAAGGCGTGGACGTACTCGACCGCCTGTACCGCTCGCTCGACGCCCGGATGCGCCCGGAGGACGTCGCCGCCCTCGTGCTGGAAGCGCTCCCCTCGCTCACGAGGCGCGAACGCAAGGTGATCAACGAGGTCGCGGCGCACGGATCGCGCTGGCACGGCTTCTCCGGGATGAGCGACGACTACGCCCGCCCGGTCGGAGCCGCGCGGCAGGTCGCCGCCACCCGCCGCATGTTCGAGGTGGACGACGTGGTCGACGCCGACGACCCGCTCTCGGTGCTGGAGTTCGCGGCACTGGCCGGTGCGGGCATCGGGTTCGACCCGTCGCACACGGACTTCCTGGCGGACAGGCTGAACCGCGACGCCCGCGCCGCGGCCGGCATCGAGCTGTCGAAGCGGCAGTACAACCGCCGCTTCCGCGTGCTGCGCAGGCTGTCCGCGAAGGCCGGGCGGCTCGGCCGCGCCCAGGAACTGCGCGGCGCGACGCTGCTCGCGGCGGCGGGTTTCGTGAGCGTGATCGACCGCGACCGCTTCCGCGCGGACCCCGCCGCGGCCTGCTTCGTCGCGTATTTCACGGCACGCCGCAAGCTGCGCCGCGAGTTCAGCCTGGCGGGTCGCGAGAACCCGTACGACCAGGTCGCCGACGTGCTCTTCGCACGCTGCCGGTCCGCGTCCGGCACCGACTGGGCGATGATCGCGCTCGCGCACCCGGCGTGGGAGGTCCTGCGGCACCTGTCCGCCGAGCAGCTCGGCGAGCTGCTCGGCAGGTGGTCCGCGGCGACGAGGTCGATCGCCTCCGTGCTGGGCGGCCTGTGGCGCACGTCCGACGTGGACCGCGCGACCATGATCGTGCACACCGGCGTCGACTCGTCCACCTGGAACGCCTTCGCCGGTGCCTACAACGCCGCCAGGACGGCGTGGATCGCCTGCCTGCACGCGGCGGGCCTCACGTCGTTGCTCGACGACACCTGGCCGGGCAAGGCGATGCGTGTGATGGCCGCTGACCTCGCCTGGTGGCACCAGGCGAGCGGCGGCGGTCTGCACCCGGACACCGCGGTGTGGGCGAGCCTGCCGTTGCCGTGGGAGGTGCTCGACGGCACTGCGACGTGCACGCGCCAGGACGTCGAGGCCGCGTGCCGCTCCGGCGGCGTCGACCCGGAACGCGCCGGATGGACCGCGCCGCGTCAGCACCCCCTGATCGCGCGCTTCCGGCCGACGCCGGAGCTCGTGCACGGGGTGGCCGTGTCGGATCCGTTGTGGGCCATGGCTTTGCGACGTGCACACGCGTTCAGCGGCAAGCCACTGCGCGCCGAAGTATTCGGTGGACAGGACCTTCCCGGCTGAGCAGGATGTAGCGCGTTCGGTGGTAGCTCAGTGGTGGAGCGCCCGGCTCTGGACCGGGTGGACGCCGGTTCGAGCCCGGCCCGCCGGACGCACTTGGAACACGTAGCTCAGTGGTAGAGCTCCGGCTCTTCTCCGGAGGGACGCCGGTTCGAGCCCGGCCGTGTTCCCCGACGGGGTGCGGCGCGCGCCGGCCTAGGGCGCCTGGAGAATCAGGTAGGCCAGGCCGAGCGTGCCGCGCCACCCCCGCAGCCGCCAGCCACGCTGGGTGTCCGCCTTCGCCCTGATCTCCGCGGCGTGCTCGGAGTCCGGGTTGTCGAGCAACCAGCGTTCCCAGGCGAGGCCGTGACCGTTCTCGAACACGTCCCACTCGTCGAGGCTCGCCTGTTCCGCGGCGAGCATGCGATAGCCGTGGTCGTGCGCCAGGTCCACGAGGTCGGCCAGCGAGAGGTACTGGTCCCGCGGGACCGGCATGGCGGCCAGCTGGGCCTCGGTGGGTTCGCGTTCCCAGAAGCCCTCGCCGAGCAGGAACCGGCCGCGCGGAGCGAGCAGTTTCCTGGCCTCGGTGAGTGCGTTCACCGTGTGCTGCAACGGGTCTCCGCCCCAGACCTGGGTCGCGCCGTTGACGATGACCACGTCGGCCGGCCTGGCCGGGCGCCATTCGGCGACGTCGGCCACCTGGAGGCTGACGCGACCGCTCAGGCCTCGGGCGTCGGCGTTGGCCTGGGCACGCGCGATGTCCGTCGCGTTGCGGTCCACGCCGGTGCCGCTGGCCGTGGGGGCGGCCTCCAGGGTGCGCAGGAGGAACTCCGCCCAGCCGCAGCCGAGGTCGAGCACGTGGGCGCCGTCCAGCGGCATGAGCGAACGGATGAGGCGGGCTGCTCGTTCCTCGGACAGGGGTCCGTGGAACGTCACGTCCTCGTACAGCGGTGTGATCTCTGGAGATGTCATCGCTCGCAGGATGGTGCTGGTGGCACGTCCCGGGCAACCCGTTATTCGGTTGTTCGGGCCATCTCCCTTCCGTAGCGTCGATCGACGTGGAACTCGTGTGGCGCCCGCTCACGACGGCGGACATCCCGGCGGTGGCCGCGCTCTACAACGCGGCCGAGGCGGCCGACGACACCGGCGAACTGTTGTCCGAAGAGGACTTCGCCCAGTCGTTCGGCGACACCGACCTGCCCGGTGGATCGCTCGCCGTGCTCGCGGACGGACGGCTCGCGGCTTACGGGCTGGTCGCCTTGCGCGACAACCCCGTGGGCACGCACCGCGTCCGGCTCGACGGGATGGTGCACCCCGAGCACCGGCGTGCGGGCATCGGGCTGCAGCTCCTGCCCCGCCTCGCCGCACTCGCGCGCGACCTGCACGTCGCACGGCACCCGGCTCTGCCGCTCGCGGTGTGCACCATGGTCGAGAGCCGGTCCGAGGGGCACGTCGCACTGGTCGAGAAGCTCGGGTTCCGCGCGGACCGCCACTTCTACGAGCTGGAGGTGGCACTGGGCGAGTCACTCGCCCAGGTCCCGATCCCGTCCGGCTACGAGATCGTGCCGTTCTCCGCGGCCCGTGACGAAGAGGTCCGCCTGGTCTGCAACGCGGCGTTCGCGCAGCACTGGGGTTCGGTCGAACGCAGCCCCGAGGAATGGGCGGCGTCGTTCACCGACAGCGTGCGGTTCGTTCCGGAATCCTCCTTCCTGGCGCTGTCGAAGGACAACGCGGTGGCCGGCTTCGTGCTCGCGCGGCACTACCCGGTCGTCGAGGAGATGACCGGCGTGCGCGAGCTGTGGATCGGTGACATCGGCACCCTGGAGGAGCACCGCGGGCGTGGCGTGGCCTCCGCCCTGCTGAGCTGGACGCTGGCCCAGGCCAGGGCGAAGGGCTACCACCGCGCGGGACTCTCCGTGGACTCGGCCAACTCGACCCGTGCGCTCGGCGTGTACGAGCGCGCCGGGTTCGAGGTGGCGCGGACCTGGATCGACTACGGGCGGCCGGAAGAGCTTTAGAGCTCCTCGCCCGCCTGGCCGACGCAGAACTGGTTGCCGTCCGGGTCGGCGAGCACCGACCACACGAGGCCGGGAACGCTGTGCACCGCGACCTCCGTGGCGCCCAGATCGACCAGGCGGGCGACCTCCGCCAGGCGGTCCGGCACGTGCGAGTCGAAGTGGATCCTGTTCTTGCCCGGCGTCGCGTCCGGAACCTGCTGGATGCCGAGCGCCGGACCGGACTCGGTCGACGGCGCGAGCACGATGAACTCACCCCAGTCGTTCTGGATCGTGGTGCCCAGGGCGGCCGTCCAGAACTCCGCGAGCTTGCGGGCGTCGCCCGTGTCGATGGTGATCATTTCAATGGTCAGCGGCATGGAACGGACGCTACTCAGGGGGTCTGACAATTCTGGTCACCGCAGGTCAGAGGCAGACCGGAGCACCGCGCGCGATTTCGGGAAACGTCCAACCAGTACGCTGCTACAACTGCCCGTGAACGAGGAGTACCCACCGTGATCACCAGGATGTCGTCGCTGTTCCTGCGCACCCTTCGCGAGGATCCGGCGGACGCCGAAGTGCCCAGCCACAAGCTGCTGGTGCGCGCCGGCTACGTCCGCCGCGTCGCGCCGGGCGGGTACACCTGGCTGCCGCTGGGCCTCAAGGTCCTGCGCAACATCGAGGCCGTCGTCCGCGAGGAGATGGACGCCTTCGGCGCGCAGGAGATCCAGTTCCCCGCGCTGCTGCCCAAGGAGCCCTACGAGGCGACGAACCGGTGGGAGGAGTACGGCCCCAACCTGTTCCGCCTCAAGGACCGCAAGGGCGCCGACTACCTCCTCGGCCCCACTCACGAGGAGATGTTCACCCTCACCGTGAAGGGTGAGTACAGCTCGTACAAGGACTACCCGGTCACGCTGTACCAGATCCAGACCAAGTACCGCGACGAGGCGCGTCCCCGCGCGGGCATCCTGCGCGGCCGCGAGTTCCTGATGAAGGACTCGTACTCGTTCGACCTCACCGACGAGGGCCTGAGCCAGTCGTACAAGGACCACCGCGACGCCTACATCCGCATCTTCGACCGGCTCGGCCTGGAGTACGTGATCGTCTCCGCCACGTCCGGCGCGATGGGCGGCTCGGCGTCCGAGGAGTTCCTCGCCGTCGCCGAGACGGGCGAGGACACGTTCGTGCGCAGCACCGAGTCGGGTTACGCGGCGAACGTCGAGGCCGTCGCGACGCCCGTGCCCCCCGCGCAGTCGATCGAGGACAAGCCCGCGGCTCAGGTGCACCACACGCCGAACACGCCCACCATCGAGACGCTGGTGGACTTCCTCAACGCGAACACCGACCGCAAGTTCACCGCGGCGGACACGCTGAAGAACGTCCTCGTGAAGGTCAAGCACCCCGGCAAGGACTGGGAGCTGCTCGCGATCGCCGTCCCCGGTGACCGCGAGGTCGACTTCAAGCGCCTCGAGGCAGCGCTCGAACCGGCTGAGGTCGCGATGCTGGAAGCGGCGGACTTCGCCAAGAACTCGTTCCTGGTCAAGGGTTACATCGGCCCGGGAGCGATCCAGGCCAACGGTGTCCGCTTCCTCGCCGACCCCCGCATCGTCACGGGCACCGCGTGGGTCACCGGCGCCGACAAGGCCGACCACCACGTCGTCGACCTGGTGGTGGGCCGCGACTTCACGCCCGACGGCGTCATCGACGTCGCCGAGGTCCGCGAGGGCGACGCCTCCCCGGACGGCAAGGGCGTGCTGGTCGCCGCGCGCGGCATCGAGATCGGCCACATCTTCCAGCTCGGCCGCAAGTACGCGGACGCGTTCTCGCTCGACGCCCTCGGGCCGGACTCCAAGCCCGTCCGCATCACCATGGGCTCGTACGGCGTCGGCGTCTCGCGTCTCGTGGCGGTCATCGCGGAGCAGTCGCACGACGACCGCGGCCTGATCTGGCCCCGCAACGTCGCGCCCGCCGACGTCCACGTCGTGGTCGCCGGCAAGGACGAGACGCTCATGGGCGCCGGTGAGGACTTCGCGAAGCAGCTCAGCGCCAAGGGCCTCAAGGTCCTGCTGGACGACCGCAAGGCGAGCCCCGGCGTGAAGTTCGCGGACGCCGAGCTCGTCGGCATCCCGACGATCCTGGTGATCGGCCGCGGCCTGAAGGACGGCACTGTCGAGGTCAAGGACCGTCGCTCCGGCGAGCGCGTCGAGGTGCCGGTCGCCGAGGCCGTCGAGCACCTGGTGCAGGTCGTCACCGGCTAGAACGAGGAGCTGAACGCCGGGCGGTGCGCTGGAAGTGGGCGCGCGGCCCGGCGTTCGGCGTTTCGCCGGGGAGAGGCCGGGACAGCGTTTTCGGCGAGGCGGAGCGCCTGCTGCGCCTCGTGATCCGCAGGTGCGAGGGAAACCTCGACCTGGTGGTGGCCGCGCAGATCCGGCTCGACATCACGCAGCCGGCGTCGCAGAGCGGGAAGCGTCCCACGCGATCACGTTGCCGCATCAGCCGTGCCGCAGGCTCGCCCGCCGCCGTCCACATCGGACGGCGGCGCGCGGCAGGTCCTACGAGGTCGGCACCAGCGACTCGACCATCTTCTGCAGGTCGGACTCCTTGGGCAGCGGAGGAGTGGCGCCGCCACCGCCACCCTCCAGGTCGCCGTTCACGGCGAACACGTGCAGCTTGTTGCTGCCGTTGAGCACCACGACCTTGACCATGCCCTTGCTCGCCAGGCACTTGTTGCCGGTCTGCGTGACGGTGGCGTCCACCTGCACGCCGTCGATGGTGACCTTCTTGCCGTCCTTCTGGGTGTGCTGGATCTTCACCGGCTTCGGCTGCGTCGTCGTGACCTTCGGGTCGCCGCCCGACGAGTAGTACTGCGTGGCGAGGGCTTTGGTGAAGTCGGTGGCCGTGGTGTTGATGTCGCTCTTCGGAAGCAGCGTGCCGCCGTTGGTGCCCTTGGTGAACGACTTGCCCTCGCAGGTGTAGTCGCCGTAGGTGGTGACGCCCGACAGCGAGATGCCCGCGAAGCCCTCCACCGGGATCTTGGCGTCGGCGATGATGTCCCAGTTCTTCGGGACCTCGTAGTTGAAGCCGAGCGCCGTCTCGACGCACTGCTGGCCCTCGTTCTTCGGGCAGGCGGCGTCGGTCGGCTGCGCGGAGGTGCTGGGCGACGGGGACGGGTCGTTCGTCGCCGTCGTGTTGTCCGAGCGCGAGAGCAGGAACCAGGTGAGGCCGCCGCCGACGAGCAGCACGAGGACCACGGTGCCGAGCACCAGCCAGAGCGTCTTCTTGCCCTTCTTCGGCGGCTCGTCGTCGAAGCCGCCGTACACGCCCAGGCCGCCGTACCCGCCGTAGCCCTGCTGCGGGAACTGGCCCTGGTCCGGGAAACCGCCCTGCTGCGGGAAACCGCCGGTCTGCGGGTACCCGCCGGTCTGGTAGCCGCCCGTCTGGTACCCGCCGCTCTGGTCACCCTGTTGCTGCTGGCCCCAGCCCTGCTGGTCGTTCCAGCCGCCCTGTCCGCCGCCACCTGGGTAAGTCACGGGGGAACGGTACCTGGTGGGTCTGACAGCGGGTTAATTCACCGTGCGTTGACTTCTGCGACGAGCGAGGCGTAGCGTGCCGACTAAATTCAACACTTGATGAACTAAGGGGCTCGATGATGCGCACCGTGCTGGTCACCGCCGTCGCAGGTGCTGTGGTGGCGTTCCTCCTGGGATTGCTGACGTTCGGCGTGCAGGCGACCGTGCACCCGCACGACGTCCCGCTCGCAGTGGTGGCGCCTCCGCCGATCGCGGAACGCGTCGCGAGAGCCGACTCCGCCGAGATCGACATCAGGGTCGTGTCCGCGGACGAGGCCCGGAACCTCCTGCGGGACAAGGAGGTCTACGGGGTGCTGGAGATCGCGCCCGGCCAGGCGACGATCCGGCTGAACCCGGCGGTCAACCCGTCCGGCACGCAGGTCGCCCAGCAGGTGCTGACCGGCGTCGCACAGGGTGCCGGGCTGCCGGTCGAGGTCGAGGCCACCACCCCCACCGCCGCCGAACGCACCGCGCCGCTCGCCGCGTCCGCGCTGCTGTGGGTCGGCGGGATGATCGCCGGACTGCTGTTCGTGGTGCTGAAGGGCGGAAAGCTGAGGTGGCTGTCGGCGGTGACCGCCGCCGTCCTCGTCACGGGCTCGACCGCGGGGCTGCTGGCGTGGTGGGGCGTCACGTTCACCGCGCAGGCGCTCGCGTTCATGCTCGCCGTCGCGGTGTCGTTCGCGCTGCTGCAGGCCGGACTGTTCAAGCACCTCGGCGTCCGCGCGATGGGCGTCCTCGGCATCCTCTACCTGATGGCGCCGGCGGTCGCGGGCCAGGTGCCCGAGCTGCTCAACCCGGCCTACAAGGCGGTCCTGTGGTCGTGGACGCCGTTCCGGTTCTCGGCGGAAGGCCTGCGCAGCCTCATGTACGAGGGCTCCATCAGCACCGAGTGGTGGGTGTTCGGCGGGATCGCGCTCGTCGGGCTGGTGCTGCTGCTAGCCGGCAAGAAAGCTCAGACGGACCGTGCGGACGGGATTGTCGACGTTGGTGTCGACCAGGCAGACGGACTGCCAAGTGCCGAGCGTCAGCACACCGCCTAGAACCGGGATCGTCGCGTAGGGCGGCACCAGTGCGGGCATCACGTGGTCACGGCCGTGGCCAGGGGTGCCGTGCCGGTGCCGCCACTTCACGTCGCGGGGCAGGATGCGCTCCAGGGCGGTCAGCAGGTCGTCGTCGCTGCCCGCGCCCGTCTCGATGATGGCGATGCCCGCCGTCGCGTGCGGCACCCACACGTGCAACAGGCCGTCGCCGTTCTCCTCGGAGAGGAACCGTTGGCACTCGGACGTCAGGTCGTGCACGACCTCGTCGGAACCGGTGCGGATCTGGATCTCCTCGCTGCGCATGACCTCAGATCTTACGAACCACCCGTGCCGGGTTGCCGACCGCAAGCACGTGAGCAGGCAGATCGCGCGTCACGACACTGCCCGCGCCGACCACCGTGTTGTTGCCGATGGTGACGCCGGGGCACACGATCACGCCGCCGCCGAACCACACCTTGTCCCCGATGACGATCGGCGCGGTCGTCTCCCAGCCCTCGATGCGCGCGTCGTGGTCCTCGACGGGGTGCAACGCCGTCAGCAGCTGCACGCGCGGGCCCATCATCACGTGATCGCCGATGGTCACCGGGCCGCAGTCGAGGATGATCCCGTCGTAGTTCATGAAGCTGTTCGCGCCGATGCGGGTGTTGTAGCCGTACTCGATCTGCAGGCGCTGCATGAACGTCGAGTTCTCGCCGATCTCCGCCACGAACCCCTTGAGGATGCCGTACATCCCGTCGAGGTCCTCGGGGTCGTGCGCGTTGAACCGGGCCATCTCGCGCCAGCCGCGACGCCGGTCCGCGTCCAGTTCGGGGTCCGCCGGGAGGTAGGGCTCGCCGTTGATCATCTTCTCGCGGTTGGTTCCCATGAGGACTCAGTATCGTCACGGCATGCGCGTGCTCTTCGCCAGCATGGCCACGGTCGGCCACACGTATCCGTTGATCCCGTTGGCGCAGGCACTGCGCAAAGCCGGGCACGAGGTGCACTACGCGGTCGGCGAGGAGATGCACCCGGTGCTCGGGAAGCTCGGGCTGCGGCCGTTCCGGCCGGGGCTGGTGTTCGGCGAGATCTACGCCGAGGACATCGCGCAGGAACTGGAACGGTTGCTGCCCGATCTCGTGATCGGCGAGTGGGCGGTGCCCGAGGTCGTCTCCGAGGCCCGCCGCCGCGGGTTTCCCGCGCTGTGGCACGGGTTCGGGCGGATGTTCCCCGACGGGATCGGCCTCGTGCGGCCCACCGGCGGCCGGCACCTCGACATCTGCCCACCGTCGTTGCAGGACGCGGGCTTCCTGAGGGAGGAGCGGATCCCGTTGCGGCCGGTGCCGTTCTCGCCGCCCGGTGACGTGCCGGTGCGCACCGCCGGGAAGCTGATCTACCTCACGCTCGGCACCGCGTTCGGCACGCGGGAGCTGCTCGCCGAGGCGGTCGTGGGACTCGGCAAGATCCGCGAGGCGCAGGTGGTCGTGGCCGCGCCGCACGTCGCGCTCGACCACCTGCCGCCGAACGTGACGGTCCACCCGTGGCTGCCGCAGGCGGAGGTGCTCCGGTACGCGGACGTCGCCGTGCACCACGGCGGCAGCGGCACGATGCTGGGCGCTCTCGCCGCCGGCGTGCCCCAGGTCGTCCTGCCGCAGGGGGCGGACCAGTTCGGCAACGCGGACGCGCTCGTCGCGGCCGGTGCGGCGCTGCGCCCGGCCGCGTTCAGTGCCGGGCCGATCGCGGACTGTGTGCGACGGCTGTTCGCCGACTCGTCCTACCGGGAAGCCGCTGGTCAGATAGCTCGGGAGATACGTCACACGCCCTCACCGGAGGAAGTTGCGGACAGTCTGGCGGGTGTTGTGTAACACTGTTTTTTATGAAGGCAAGCCGCCTGCGCTTCGGGATGAACCTGTGGCCGCCGTTCCTGTTCGCCGGCATCCGCGTCGTGGAGATCTCGCCGGACTACCGGTACGCGCGGGTGCGGATGCGCCTGCGCCCGTGGAACCGCAACTTCTTCGGCACCCACTTCGGCGGATCGCTCTTCGCGATGACCGACCCGTTCTGGGTGTTGCTGCTGTTCAACCAGCTCAAGGGCGAGCACGTCGTGTGGGACCGGGCCGGTGAGATCGAGTTCGTCGCGCCCGGCCGCGGCACGGTGTACGCCGAGTTCCGGCTGACCGACGAGCACGTCGCCGAGGTCCTGGACCTGACCAGGGACGGCGAGAAGGCTTTGATCTGGTTCGAGACGGACGTCGTCGGGCAGGATGGGGCCGTGATCGCACGGGTGAAGAAGCAGGTCTACGCGCGCCGCAAGCGCGACAAGCAGCTCGCACATGCGTGAGGCCTTCGGAGCGGTCTTCGACGTCGAGCCCGGTTACCTGAACACGGCGTCCATCGGTGTGCCGCCCCGGCACGTCGCCGACGCGGTGGCGGCCTCGCACGAACGGTGGCGGCGCGGCCAGGACACGTCGTCCACGTTCAACGAGGTCGTCGAGACCTCGCGCGAGGCGTTCGGGCGGCTGGTCGGGGTGCCCGCGACCTCGGTCGCCTGCGGTGCAACGGTTTCGCAGTTCGCGTCCCTGGTCGCGCAGTCCCTGCCGGCCGGCTCGAAGGTCTTCACCGACCCTGGCGAGTTCACCAGCGTCACGCTGCCGTTCGTCGCCGCCGGCCACCAGATCGTGTCCACAGTGGAGGACGCCGATCTCGTCGCCGTGAGCGTGGTCCAGTCGGCGGACGGGACGATCGCGGACCTCGAAGCGTTGCGCGCTTCAGGCAAACCCGTGCTGCTCGACGTGTCGCAGGCCGCCGGGTGGAGGCCGTTGTCGTTGGAGTGGGCCGATTTCGTCGTCGGCGTGGCCTACAAGTGGCTGATGGCACCGCGCGGCGCGGCCTGGATGGCGGTGCGCCCGGACCGGCTGGCGTCCCTCAAGCCGTTGGCGGCCAACTGGTACAGCACCGGCGAGAACTACGGCACCGAGCTCGTGCTCCGTTCGGACGCACGGCGATTCGACCTCTCGCCGACGTGGTTCTCACACGTCGGTGCGGCGGTGGCGCTGCCGTGGGTGGCTTCTTTGGACCTCGAAGCCGTGCGCGCGCACTGCGTGAGCCTGACGGATCGCCTTCTGGCCGGTCTGGGGCTGCCGTCCAGCGGCTCGGCGATCGTCTCAGTCGGCGGGCCACCCGTTCAGGGGGTCGTGTCTTCGGTTCGTGCAGGTCGCGCGCGGTATGCGTGTCACATGTACAACACGATCGAGGACGTTGACCGGGTGCTCGAAGCGCTCGCGTGACTGCCGTCCGTTACCGTGGGTCCTTGTGTCGGAACCACGCCAGTCACCTGAAGAGGTGACCCAGAACCTGCCTCGCTTCCCACCGAGGCCTACCGACACCGCGCCGTTGTACCCGGCCGACGAGCTCATGAAGCTGCAGTCGATCATGGACAACCGCCAGGGGCAGCTGCCCCCGCCACCGCCTCCGCCCCAGCGCAAGTCGACGTGGGTGGGCAAGGCGCTGGCGCTCGTCGGCGTCGCGGTGGTGTCAGGGTTCGTGTGGTGGGTGTTGCAGCCGTCGAACCCGGTCGACAAGCCGGTCGCTCAACCGCAGAAGACCGCGGGGGAGTACGAGTTCACCACCGTGCCGGAGTTGCCGGAACCGGTGAAGGACAGCGACTGCGCCGCCCATGCGACGAGCCAGACGCAGGCGTTCTTCAAGACCACGCCATGCCTGCAGCTGACGCGTGCCTTCTACACGGCCAAGCTGCCGGACGGCCGCACCGTGTACTCGTCGGTGTCGGTCGTGAAGATGAAGACGGCGGACGAGGCGCGGCAGCTGCGGGAGCTCACCCAGAAGGACGGCACCGGCAACGTCAAGGACCTGGTGCTGGACAAGGCCATCAGCGTGCCGCCGCTGACCACGCTGGCCAACGGCGGGTACGCCTCCGAGCAACGCGACCAGCTGGTCGTGATCGTCGAGTCCGACTCGCCGACCAGGGGAGCCGACGCGCTCGCGCACAACAAGGACATGAAGAAGGTCTCCAACGACGCGATCAGGCTCGCGTCGTCGTTCGGCAACTAGCTTTCCGGCATCTGCAAGTACCACCAACTCCGAGTTGGTGGTACTTGCAGATGCCGTCAGCCCGAGGCGACACCCGGCATCGTGATCGATGCCGGGGCCGACCCCGCGGCCTTGCGCCAGCGGGTCGCCCGCACCGCCGCCGTCGTCAGCGCCTCCAGCGCCGACGTCCGCAGCCCGGGATCGTCGGTCCGCTCCAGCACACCCCGCCACGCGGCACAGGTGTCCTGCTCGACCGCCACGAGCGCGGCCAGCGCGGAAGGCCCGTCCGACACCGGTGAGGGCGGCAGGTAGGCCGCGGCGGGCGGGTTCGGGGTCGCGCCGTGGTCGCGCAGCCACCGCTCGGTCGTGTCCCGGCGCGCGCGGTGCAGGTTCGAGCCCTCCGCGACGGCGGCGGCCTGGTCGTTCAGGAACGCCGACACCATGCCGTAGGTCCACAACGCCGCGTGCTCGGTCCCGAGGGCGGTCTGCACCGACTCCACGCTCATGCGAGCACCTCCCGCAGCGAGGCGCAGCCGGCGGCCACCGAACCGACGAGACCGGCGCGGTAGGAGGGCAGCGAGGCGACGGTGGCCGAGGCCTCGCGGACGGCCTCGTCGAGCGCGGTGCGCAACGCGGCCAGCGGGTCCGGCGGCGTGGGCGGCGCGGTGGGGGCGGGCGGCGCGGTGGACGACAGCGGCGGGCGTTCGCGGTCGACCTCGGCCTGCAGCAGCGAGGCGTGCGTCTCACGGGCCTTCGCGATCTCCGCGGCCGCGGGCACCGTCGTCAGCGACTGGGCCAGCTTGGCGTCCGCGCGGGCCTGCGCCGCGAGGGCCGAGAGCGGGTCCGGCGGCGGTGGCGGCGGCGGTTCTGCGGTGCACGCGACGGCGAGCGGCGCGGCGGCCACCGCGAACAGCACCCGGCGGCGGCTGACCGTTTCGGAGATCACACGACCCATGTTGCCAGCAGCCCTGCGGCGCGGTGGGAGCCGGGCGAACGAGATAGTCTGGTCGTCCACGGCCGCCGAAACACCGTCGGCCGGGGTTTTCATGCGTTCGAACTGAAGGAGACACCACGTGTCCAGCCCGCCGCGCGGAGAGCTTTCCGCGCAGCTAGCACCCGTTGTGCGGGAAGCTCTCGAAGCCGCCGGCTTCGACCTCGACGCGCTCGACGTGAATCAGGCTGGGCGCCGCCGTCTGGTCAAAGTGGTCGTGGACGGCGAGGACGGGATCGGGCTCGACGAGGTCGCCGAGGCGAGCCGCGTGGTCTCCGCCGCACTCGACGAGCACGACCACATCATCAACGGGCCGTACACCCTCGAGGTCACCTCGCCGGGTGTCGACCGTCCCCTGACGCGCCCGCGCCACTGGAAGCGCGCTCACCTGCGTCTCGTGAAGATCAAGCAGCCCGATCGGCCCGAGTGGTTCGGCCGCGTCGGCGAGTGCGACGAGACCGGGGTCGAGCTGCTGCACAAGGACGAGCTGCGACGCGTGGAGTACCGACACATCGAACGCGCGGTCATGGAGATCGAGTTCAAGCAGCCGCCGGTCGAGGAACTGGCTCGGCTCACTCGGAAAGCACCGAAGGAGGAGCCGAGGTGAACGTCGACATCGCCGCCCTGAGGGCGATCGAACGTGAAAAGGACATCCCCTTCGAGACGGTCCTGGAGGCGATCGAGTCAGCACTGCTGACCGCCTACAAGCACACCGAAGGGCATGCCACGCATTCGAAGGTGGAGATCGACCGCAAGACCGGTGTCGTGCGCGTGATCGCGCAGGACCTGGCGCCGGACGGTGCGGTTCGTGAGGAGTGGGACGACACTCCGGAAGGCTTCGGCCGCATCGCGGCCACGACGGCGCGTCAGGTCATCCTGCAGCGCCTGCGCGACGCCGAGCACGAGCGCACGTTCGGTGAGTTCGCCGCCAAGGAGGGCGAGATCATCGCGGGAGTCGTCCAGCGCGACGCCCGTGCGAACGCCCGCGGCATGGTCGTCGTGCAGGTGGGCGACACCGAGGGTGTGCTCCCGCCGGCCGAGCAGGTGCCGGGCGAGCAGTACAACCACGGCGAGCGCATCAAGTGCTACGTCGTGAGCGTGTCGCGCGGTGCCCGCGGGCCGCAGATCGCTCTCTCGCGCACCCACCCGAACCTCGTGCGGCGGCTGTTCGCCCTCGAGGTCCCGGAGATCGCGGACGGCACCGTGGAGATCCCCGCGGTGGCACGTGAGGCAGGTCACCGTTCGAAGATCGCGGTGAAATCAACCGTTGCCGGAGTGAACGCCAAGGGCGCCTGCATCGGCCCGATGGGTGCCCGTGTGCGCAACGTCATGCACGAGCTCGGTGGCGAGAAGATCGACATCATCGACCACTCGGACGACCCGGCAACGTTCGTCGGGAATGCCTTGTCCCCGGCCAAGGTTGTGTCCGTGCGGGTGCTCGACGAGCGTGCCAAGACGGCGCGCGTCGTGGTGCCGGACTTCCAGCTCTCGCTGGCGATCGGCAAGGAGGGCCAGAACGCCCGCCTGGCCGCCCGTCTGACGGGCTGGCGCATCGACATCCGCAGTGACGCCGAGGCTCCGGCCACCGATGCGGTCACATCCGGTTCGGCTGAATGAGCTCCAGGGGATAGAATTATCAACGGTTCAACGTCGGGAGTGGCTTCCCAGCACATCGGCCCTGTTCGTACGTGTATTGGGTGCCGCACACGGACGTTGCCCTCTGAGCTGCTGCGAGTGGTCGCGGTGGACGGTTCGGTGGTTCCGGACGTCCATCGGCGGCTTCCGGGTCGGGGTGCTTGGTTGCATTTCGATCTCGAATGTCTCCGCAACGCCGAGCGGCGACGGGCGTTCTCACGGGCCCTCAGGGTCCAGGGAGCACTCGACGTCGCTTCGCTGCGCGAGCACGTCGAGCAGCAAGGGAAACAGGTCTCGGGACAGCCCCGCGGCCAGCAGGAAACAAGGAAGCAGGTCGACCCGTCATGAGTCAGCCGTGAAGCTGAAGACATGAACGCGCGACGTTAAGACGAGGTCGATGGGACTTGCCCGCCGGCCTCACGACCTAGGAGACCAGTGGCAGGCAAGGCCCGCGTGCACGAGCTCGCAAAAGAGCTCGGTGTCACGAGCAAGGAAGTTCTCAACAAGCTCGCCGAACAAGGCGAATACGTGAAGTCCGCGTCCTCGACCGTCGAGGCCCCCGTGGCCCGGCGGCTTCGTGACGCCTACGAAGCCAAGTCCTCGAAGCCGGCTCCCAAGCCGTCCGCTCCGAAGCCGAAGGCACCCGCACCCGCTGCCGCCGCAGCACCCGCCGCACCGGCGGACGCCAAGCCGGCGGCCGACAACAGCAAGCCCGCTGCGCCCAAGGGCATGCCCGGACCTCGTCCGGCCGCCCCGCGCCCGCCGGCCCCGAAGCCCGCTCCGGCAGCTCCTGCCGCGCAGGCTCCGGCTCCCGCGGCGCCCGCACCGGCACCCGTGCAGTCCGAGGCTCCGGCCGCCGCTCCGGCACCCGCCGCGCAGGCTCCGGCCGCGCCCAAGGCTGCCCCGGCTCCCGGCTCCAAGCCTGGCAGCGGCCCGCGTCCGGGTCCGCGCCCGGCTCCGCAGCAGCAGCCCCAGCAGCCCGAGGCCCCGGCCGCGTCCGCTGGTGCACAGCCCCAGTCCGTGGTGCCGCCGCGCACGCAGGCTCCCAAGCCTGCGGGCCCGCGTGCCCCGCGTCCGGGCAACAACCCCTTCGGCGTCGGTGGCGGCAACGCTCCGTCGCCGCGTCCCGGACCTCGTCCCGGCCCGCGGCCCGAGCAGGGCGGCGACCGCCCCGCAGGTGGTGGCGCGAAGCCCGGCGACCCGCGTCCGGCGAACCCCCGTCCGAGCGGTGCGCCCGGTCAGGGTGGTCAGCGTCCGGCTGCCGCGCAGGGTGGCGGTCGTCCCGGCCCCGGCCAGGGCGGTCCTCGTCCCGGTGGCCCCGGTCAGGGCGGTCCTCGTCCGAACCCGGGCAACATGCCCCCGAGGCCGAACCCCGGCATGATGCCGGGCAACCGTCCGGCCGGTAACCGTCCTGGTCCCGGCGGTGGCGGCGGTGGCCGTCCCGGTGGTGGCGGCGGTGGCGGCGGTCGTCCCGGTGGTGGCGGCGGCGGTGGCGGCGGCGGCTTCCGCGGAGGCGGCGGTGGCGCTGGTGGCGGCGGCGGTGGCTTCCGTCCCGGCGGTGGCGGCGGCGGTGGCGGTGGCTTCCGTCCCGGTGGCGGCGGTGGCGGTGGCGGTGGCTTCCGTCCCGGCGGTGGCGGCGGCGCAGGTGGCGGTGCCCCTGCCGGCGGCGGCGGTTTCCGCGGTCGTCCCGGTGGTGGCGGCGGCGCTGGTCGCGGCGGTACCGCTGGTGCCTTCGGTCGTCCGGGTGGTCCGGCGCGCCGTGGACGCAAGTCCAAGCGGCAGAAGCGCCAGGAGTACATGGACAACATGCAGGCGCCTTCGGTCGGTGGCGTCCGCCTGCCCAAGGGCAGTGGCGAGACGATCCGCCTGCCGCGCGGTGCCTCGCTGACCGACTTCGCCGACAAGATCAACGCCAACCCGGCGTCGCTCGTGCAGGTGCTCTTCCACCTGGGCGAGATGGTCACGGCGACCCAGTCGGTGTCCGACGAGATCTTGGAGCTGCTCGGCACCGAGATGAACTACGTCGTGCAGGTCGTGTCCCCCGAGGAGGAGGACCGCGAGCTGCTCGAGACGTTCGACATCACCTACGGCGAGGACGCCGGTGACGAGGACGACCTGCAGGTTCGCCCGCCGGTCGTGACCGTCATGGGTCACGTCGACCACGGTAAGACGCGACTCCTCGACACCATCCGCAAGGCGAAGGTGGCCGAGGGCGAGGCCGGTGGCATCACGCAGCACATCGGTGCGTACCAGGTGCAGACCGAGCTCGAGGGCAACCCGCGGCTCATCACCTTCATCGACACCCCGGGTCACGAGGCGTTCACCGCCATGCGTGCTCGTGGTGCGAACGCGACCGACATCGCGGTCATCGTCGTCGCCGCTGACGACGGCGTGATGCCGCAGACCGTGGAAGCGATCAACCACGCGCAGGCCGCTCAGGCGCCGATCGTGGTCGCGGTCAACAAGATCGACAAGGAGGGTGCGAACCCCTCCAAGATCCGTCAGCAGCTGACCGAGTACGGACTGGTCGCCGAGGAGTACGGCGGCGACACGATGTTCGTCGACATCTCGGCGAAGCAGGGCATCAACATCGACAGCCTGCTCGATGCCATCCTGCTCACCGCCGACGCCTCGCTGGACCTCCGGGCCAACCCGGACATGGAGGCCCAGGGTGTCGCGATCGAGGCGCACCTCGACCGCGGTCGTGGTCCGGTCGCCACCGTGCTCGTCCAGCGCGGATCGCTCCGCGTCGGCTCCTCGATCGTCGCGGGTGACGCGTACGGTCGCGTCCGCCGCATGGTCGACGAGCACGGCGATGACGTCACCGTCGCGACCCCGTCGCGTCCGGTGCAGGTCATCGGTCTGACCTCGGTGCCGCGCGCCGGTGACTCGTTCCTCGTCGTCGACGAGGACCGCGTCGCCCGCCAGATCGCCGAGCGTCGTCAGGCCCGCACCCGCAACGCCGCCAACGCGGCGAAGCGCAAGCGCGTCAGCCTGGAAGACCTGGATGCGGCGCTCAAGGAAACCAGCGCTCTCACCTTGATCATCAAGGGTGACAACTCGGGTACCGTCGAGGCCCTCGAGGACGCGCTCATGAAGATCGAGGTCGGCGACGACGTCGAGCTGCGCGTGATCCACCGCGGTGTCGGTGGCATCACCGAAGGCGACATCAACCTCGCCGTGGCCGGTTCCGCCATCGTCCTGGGCTTCAACGTCCGGGCCGAGGGCAAGGCGACCGAGCTCGCGAACCGCGAAGGTGTGGACGTCCGGTACTACACGGTCATCTACCAGGCGATCGACGAGATCGAGGCGGCCCTCAAGGGTCTCCTCAAGCCGGAGTACGAAGAGGTCCAGCTCGGCCGCGCCGAGGTCCGCGACGTCTTCAAGTCCTCCAAGGTCGGCACGATCGCGGGTTGCATGGTCCTGTCGGGCGAGATCCGTCGCAACGCCAGGGCTCGCCTGCTCCGTGACGGCAAGGTGATCGCGGAGAACCTCCCGATCAGCTCGCTCAAGCGGTTCAAGGACGACGCCACCGAGGTCCGCGAAGGTTTCGAGTGTGGTCTCACGCTCGGCAACTACAGCGACCTCAAGCTGGAAGACATCATCGAGACCTTCGAGATGCGCGAGAAGCCGCGCGCCTAGTCGGTAGGTGAAGGGGTGCGGAGCCGTTTAACCGGTGGCTCCGCACCCTTTTCTTCTGGAGGATCTTGCCCATGTACGTGGGTGCTCTGGAATTGGACGTGCTTCTGGGCGACGTCCACTCGTTGAAGGAGAAGCGCTCGGTCGTCCGGCCCGTCGTGGCCGAACTGCGCAAGCGCTTCGAGGTCGCTGTCTCCGAGGCCGGTCACCTGGACCTGCATCGGCGCAGCTTGATCGGAGTCGCGGCCGTCGCCGCCGACTTGGAGCACGTCAGGGACGTTCTCGCCGGCTGTGAAAGGCTGGTCGCGGGACGGCCCGAACTGGAATTGCTCTCCGCCCGGACTCGATTCGTCGGGCCGGAGGACGACTAGGAAGGGGAGGCTCGTGGCCGACACGGCACGTGCCCGCAAGCTCGCCAAGCGGATCTCGCAGATCGTCGCTTCGGCTTTGGAGCACGAGGTAAAGGATCCGCGGCTGGCCCGGGTCACGATCACCGACACCAAGGTGACCGGGGACCTGCACGACGCGACTGTGTACTACACCGTTCTCGGTGAGCGGCTGGACGTCGAACCCGACTTCGCCGGGGCCGCACTGGCCCTGGAGAAGGCCAAGGGTGTCCTGCGGTCGATGGTCGGAGCTCAGACGGGGGTTCGTTTCACGCCCACGCTGACGTTCATGACCGACACCGTGCCGGACGAGGCACGGAAGATGGAAGAGCTGCTGGCCAAGGCTCAGGCTGCCGATGCCGAAGTGGCTCGGCGGTCCGTGGGGGCGACTCCCGCTGGGGAGGCCGACCCGTACAAGGCGCCTCGTGAGGACGACGACGAGGACTGAGTCCTCAACAGACTTCACTCATGACCAGGGCGGACACGGTGATCGTGTCCGCCCTTTGGTCTTCGCCGCCGAAACTGGATGGAAACTGTCTTGTCTGAGGGTGCCGCACAGCACATCGAGACGGTTAGCAGCTAACGTCTCCCTGTGGCAGACGACCTGAGCACGACCATTGCCGAGGCCGCGCGGTTACTGGCCGGCGCCCGCGATGTGACCTTGCTGAGTCACATCAACCCCGACGCTGACACGCTCGGGAGTGCCTTGGCGGTGGGGCTCGCGCTGCACCGGCGCGGTGTGGTGGTGCGCGTGGCGTTCGGTGACCCGGAGTCCGTGCCCGAGAGCCTGAAGGCGTTGGACACGGCCGGGCTGCTCGTGCATCGCGACGAGGTGCCCGAAGCGCCGGAGCTGCTGGTCGTCATGGACACGGGCAGCCTGGAACGGCTCGGGCCGCTGAAGAACCGCGTCGCGAACTGCCGTGGACCCGTCATCGTCGTCGACCACCACGTGTCGAACACGCGGTACGGGACGTTGCACTGCATCGATGATCGTGCGGAGGCCACGGCGCTCATCGCACTCAAACTGCTCGACGAGATGGACGTCGAGGTCGACGAGCCGATCGCGCGCTGCATCTACGCCGGGCTCGTGACCGACACCGGTGGTTTCCGGAAGGCGGGGCCGGAGGCGCACCACACGGCCGCACGGCTGCTGGAGACCGGAGTGGACGCGTATGCCGTTACGCGGCCGTTGATGGACGCACATCCGTTCGCGTACCTCGGCATGTTGTCGCGCGTGCTGGCCAAGGCGGAGCTTGACCAGAAGGCGGCGCACGGCATGGGGCTCGCGCACGCGATCGTGAGCATCGAGGACGCTCAAGGGGTGCGTAGCGAAGAGGTGGAGAGCGTGATCGACGTGGTGCGCTCCGCCGCCGAGGCCGAGGTCGCGGCCGTTTTGAAGGAACTCAGGCCCGGGTTCTGGTCCGTGTCGCTGCGGGCCGTGAGCAAGGTCGATGTTCGTGAGGTGGCGCAGGTCCTCGGAGGCGGCGGGCACCGGCTGGCGGCCGGGTTCACCTTCGAGGGGCCCGCGGAGCAGGTCGTTGCCGCGCTGAAGGGCGCGTTGGAACGGGTGGGGTCATGACACGGACAGGAAGCCCGCGGCTGCTGCGGGAGATCAACGACCGGGCCGCGATCGAGACGTTGCTGGCCAGCGGGGCGATGACGCGCGCCGAACTGGAAGAGGTCATCGGGCTGTCCAAGCCCGCCACGGCTCAGTTGCTGGCGCGGCTCGAAGAGGACGGCATGGTCGTCCGCACCGGGTTGCGTGGCGGTGGGCGCGGGCCTCGGGCGCAGATGTGGGCCGTCAACGGCGGTGTCGGGTACGTCGCGGCGGTGGCGCTGACGGCCGAGCTGATCGACGTGGCCATCGCGGACATCACCGGGTCGTTGCTGGCCGAGCACAGCGCGCCCATGCCGAAGGAGAACTCGCTCCAGGTCTTCCGGGAGACGGTGCAGAAGACGGCGGCGCTGGCAGGGTTGACGCTCGACGCGTTGTCGCACGTCGTCGTCGGCACGCCGGGCGCGGTCGACCCGGCCACCGGCCACCTCGGGTTCGCACCGCACCTGCCCGGCCTTTCCGCCGTCGACCTGCCGTCGACGCTGCGCGAGCTGCTCGGCACGTCGGTGTCGATCGAGAACGACATCAACCTCGCCGCCCTGGAGGAGATGAGCTCCGGCAAGGCGGTCGGCGTGCGGAACTTCGTGCTGTTCTGGCCCGCGGACGAGATCGGCTCGGCGGTCGTGGTCAACGGCGTGCTGCTGCGCGGCGTCACGGGCGGTGCGGGCGAGATCGACTCGATGCAGGTGCCCGGCGGGCGCTACGGCGACCAGGTCGACAGCGAGGCCATCGTGGCGCTGGCGGCCGAGCACGGCATCAACGAGTCGTCCGGGCTGGAAGCCGTGGCGCACGCGCTGAACGCCGGGACAGAGGGGCGTGCGTTCCTCACGGCACTGGCGCATCGGATAGCACTCGGGCTGGCGAACGTCGTGTGCGTGCTCGACCCCGAACTGGTGCTGCTGTCCGGTGGGGTGGCGCACGCGGGCGGCGAGACGTTGTGCGATCTGGTGGCGGCGGAGCTGCTGAAGCTCGTCGTGCCGAGGACGCCGGTGCACCTCGCGCAGATCACCGCGAACCCGGTGCGGGCGGGCGCGTTGCACTCGGCCCTGGCCGTGGCGCGCGAGCAGGTGTTCGGGCTGCCCCAACGGTCGTGAGTGGCCGCGATCACCGCACGGCGGCACCTGTGGGCGCATAAGTTCGTCTGGTGGAGGATCGGGTTCCCGCACGGCGGGTGATCGGGCTGGCGGTGCCCGCCCTGGGGGTGCTGGCGGCCGAGCCGTTGTACGTGCTCGTCGACACGGCGGTCGTGGGGCACCTGGGGGCGTTACCGCTCGCGGGGCTGGCTCTCGGCGGTGTGCTGCTCACGCAGGTGTCGACGCAGCTGACGTTCCTCTCGTACGGCACGACGGCGCGCACGGCGCGGTTGCACGGGGCTGGGCGGCGTCAGGAGGCCGTCGAGGAGGGTGTGCAGGCGACGTGGCTGGCGCTGGCCGCCGGCGTGCTCGTGGTGGTCCTGGGGCAGCTGTTCGCGCGGCCTCTGGCGGAGCTGCTCGCCGGACCCGGCGCGGTGGCGGACGCGGCGGTGGAGTGGGTGCGCATCGCGTTGCTCGGTGCGCCGTTCATCCTCGTCACGATGGCCGGCAACGGGTGGATGCGCGGTGTTCAGGACACCAAGCGGCCTCTGAAGTACATCCTGATCGGCAACGGCATCAGCGCGGTGCTGTGTCCCGCGCTCGTCTACGGCGCGGGCTGGGGGCTTGAGGGCTCGGCCATCGCGAACGTCGTGGCGCAGGTGCTCTCGGCCGGGCTCTTCTTCAAGGCGTTGTTCGCGGAGCAGGTGTCGTTGAAGCCGCATTGGGCGGCCATGCGCGCGCAGCTCGGTATGGGGCGCGATCTGGTGTTGCGGAGCTTGGCGTTCCAGGCTTGCTTCATCAGCGCGGCCTCTGTGGCGGCACGGACGTCCGTCGGGGCGTTGGGTGCGCATCAGGTCGTGTTGCAGCTGTGGACGTTCCTCGCGCTCGTGCTCGACTCGCTGGCGATCGCGGCGCAGTCGCTCGTCGGTTCGGCCTTGGGGGCGTCGAGGCGTCGGCAGGCGGAGAAGCTCGCCTGGCAGATCACGCGGTACGGGCTGGTGTTCGGCATCGGGCTCGGGCTCGTGTTCGCGGCGCTGTTCACCGTGCTGCCGCGGGCGTTCACGACGGACGCGGGCGTGCTGGCCGAGATCCCGAACGCGTGGTGGTTCTTCGTTGCGCTGCAACCGATCGCGGGTGTGGTGTTCGCGTTGGACGGCGTGCTGCTCGGCGCGGGCGACGTGAAGTTCATGAGGACGGCGACGCTCGGTTCCGCGGTGATCGGGTTCCTGCCGCTCGTGTGGGCCTCGTACGCGTTCGGGTGGGGGCTCGCCGGCATCTGGACGGGGTTGTCGGCGTTCATGGTGCTGCGGCTGCTGGCCGTGGTGTGGCGCACACGGTCGGGGGAGTGGGCGGTCGAGGGCGCGGTCCGTTAGGCCCTGTGTCGGACCTCACGGCATGAAATCGTTACCAAGAAGGTTGTTTAGGCGATGTAACTAATGTCTGCCTACCTCCAGCTTGGGAGAGTGCGCCTTGCCGCCGGTCGATCGCGCCACCCGAACCTCGTGGCTGATCTGGACCACCGCCGTCTTCGTCTACTTCGCCGCCCTCTTCCACCGCACCACGCTCGGCGTGGCCGGCTTGGAGGCGAGCGAACGCTTCGGGCTCGGACCCGCTCAGCTCGGTGTGTTCACCGTGCTGCAGATCGGTGTCTACGCCCTCATGCAGATCCCCACCGGCCTGCTCGTCGACCGCTACGGGCCACGCCGGGTGCTCACCGTCGCCGCCCTGCTCATGGGTACGGGGCAGGTGCTTTTCGCCATCGCCGACTCCTACGGGCTCGGGCTCGCCGCACGGGCCGTGCTGGGCATGGGCGACGCGATGACGTTCATCAGCGTGATCCGCCTCGTCGCGACGCACTTCCCGCCGCGCCAGTACTCGCTCGTCGTCGCGGTCACGGCCGCGATCGGCGGTGTCGGCAACCTCGTCGCCACGGTGCCGTTGACGCTCATGCTCGGCTCGATCGGGTGGACCTGGGCGTTCCTCATCGCGGGCGGCGTCACCGCGCTCTACTCGGTCGTGGCGTTCCTGCGGGTGCGCGACGTGCCGGCGGGATTCGTCGCGCCGAAGCCGGAAGCCGTGCCGTTGCGCAAGATCTGGCCGAAGGTGCGGCAGGCGTGGAGCGTGCCCGGCACCCGGCTCGGGTTCTGGGCGCACTTCAGCACCATGTCGACGCCCGCCGTCATCGGTCTGCTGTGGGGGTACCCGTACCTCGTGCAGGCGCAGGGGATGTCGCCGCGTGCCGCGTCCTCCACGCTCGGGCTGCTCGTCATCGGCGCGATCGTGGCGAGCCCGATCATCGGCGGGTTGTTCTCGCGCAACCCCGAGTGGCGCATGCCGATCTCGGTCGGGTTCCTGGCGTTCGCGTTCGCCGGCTGGGGCGTGCTGCTGCTGTGGCCGGGCGGACACGTGCCGGGGCCGGTCATCGCCGTGGTGTTCCTCGTGCTCACCGTGGGCGGGCCGATCTCGGGCGTGGCGTTCGCTCTGGCCCGTGACTACAACCCGTCGCATCGGCAGTCCACGGCCAGCGGCCTGGTCAACGTCGGCGGCTTCCTAGCGGTGACCGTGACCGCGCTGGGCGTCGGTGTGCTTCTAGACCTCCTCGAGGGCGTGCTCAGCCCGCAGACGGCGTTCCGCGTGGCGTTGAGCTTCTGCGTGCTGGTGCTGGTCCTGGGTGGCTGGCGGATGCTCGTGTGGTGGCGTCGCGCACGTGCCGCCGTGTTCGAGGCGGAGGAGCGCGGGGAGACGGTGCCGGTGCAGATCCGGCGTCGTCGTTGGGACGCTCTGCACGTCGCTTAGTGCGTTGACCGCATACGTTGTCGCGCGCGTTCGGTTCTCAGACGGGCGCATCACGGTGCCTGCCCCGCGCCCCCATATCGGGCATATGGGGGCGCGGGGCCGGTGCCGTGAGGTGTCCTGCTGAGAACCGAAGGCGACCGGCAACGGCTGTGGTCAGCGCACTAAGCTCTGTCGCCGTGAAACCCTCTGTTGCACCGGGCCTGGTCGTCGTCGACAAGCCGGACGGCATGACCTCGCACGACGTGGTGGCGCGTGTGCGCAGGATTCTCGGCACCCGCAAGGTCGGGCACGCCGGCACGCTGGACCCGATGGCGACCGGCGTGCTCGTGCTCGGCATCGAGCGGGCGACGAAGCTCCTCGGCCACCTCGCCCTCGACAGCAAGGCCTACCTCGCGACGATCGTGCTCGGCGCGTCCACGACCACGGACGACGCCGAGGGCGAGGTGCTGTCCACTGAGGACGCCTCCGGAGTCGCCGACGACGCCATCGCCGCCGAGATCGCGAAGCTGACCGGCCCGATCCAGCAGGTGCCGTCGTCCGTGTCCGCCGTGAAGATCGACGGCAAGCGCGCCTACGCCCGCGTGCGCGCCGGTGAGGCCGTCGAGATCCCCGCACGGCCGGTGACCGTGCATCGGTTCGACGTGCTGTTCTCGCGCCGTGAGGACAAGACGGTGATGCTCGACGTGATGGTCGAGTGCTCGTCCGGCACCTACGTGCGCGCGCTGGCCCGCGACCTGGGCGCCGCACTGGGCGTCGGCGGGCACCTGGGCGCGTTGCGGCGCACCAGGGTCGGACCGTTCGACCTCCGGGTGGCCAAGACCCTGGCGCAGCTGGAGGAGACGCCCGGCCTGTCGCTCGACCTGGACGCCGCGGTCGCCACGGCGTTCCCCCGCCGCGAGATCGACCCGAACGAGGCTTCGGCGTTGTCGCACGGGCAGCGGCTGCGCGCCGGTGGGATCGAGGGCACCTACGGGGTGTTCGGGCCGGACGGGCACGTCATCGCGCTCGTCAAGGACGAGGGTGCCGCCTGCAAACCGGTGGTGGTGCTGAGTCCCGCGGACTAGCTCGCGGTCCATGCCCGAACTCGGCCCCCGGCCAGCTGTGCCGGAAGGCTGCCGGCCACCGCTCCCGTGCGGGCTCCGGAGGGACGACGAGGAGGAGGACGGGGTCGTGGAAGTTCTCGATCTCCTCACCGGGTGGCGCTCCGGTGGCCAGGCGGTGTGGCGGCCCGTGCGGCCCGTCGTAGGCTGATCACGTGCAACGCTGGCGCGGACTAGACCACCTTCCCGGCGGCTGGGGCCGCTGCGTCGTGACCATCGGCGTGTTCGACGGTGTCCACAAAGGCCACCAGGCCCTGATCGGGCGCGCCGTCGGACTCGCGGAGCAGCGCGGCCTGCCGAGCGTGCTGATGACCTTCGACCCCCACCCGTCCGAGGTGGTGCGGCCCGGCAGCCACCCCGCGCAGCTCACCACGCTGCGGCGCAGGGCCGAGCTGGTCGAGGAGCTCGGCATCGACCACTTCGTGGTGGTGCCGTTCAGCCTCGAGACCAGCAGGATGCCCGCGGACGAGTTCGTCCACGAGGTGCTCGTCGAGAAGTTGCACGCCGCCGCCGTCGTGGTGGGTGAGAACTTCACCTTCGGGCACAAGGCGGCCGGTAACGTCGCGATGCTGCGTCAGCTGGGGCAGCGGTTCGGATTCGTGACCGAGGGGGCTGATCTGGTGTCCGCAGACGACTTGACGTACTCGTCCACCTACATCCGGGCGTGCATCGACGCCGGCGACGTGAAGGCGGCGGCCGAGGCGCTGGGCCGGCCGCACCGGCTCGAGGGGATCGTCGTCAAGGGCGACGGGCGGGGCAAGGACCTCGGGTTCCCGACCGCCAACCTGTCCACGCCCAAGTTCGCGGCGGTGCCGGCGGACGGCATCTACGCGTGCTGGTTCACCGACGCCAAGGGCAAGACGCTCAAGGCCGCCGTGTCGGTGGGGACCAACCCGACGTTCTCCGGCCGGGAGCGCCGCGTCGAGGCGTTCGTGCTCGACGTGGACGAGGACTACTACGGCCAGCGCGTCGCCGTGGACTTCGTCGAGAGGCTGCGCGAGATGGAGAAGTACGACTCCGTCGAAGCCCTGCTCGAACAAATGCATCGAGATGTAGACCGAACGAGGGAACTGCTGACGGAGTCGTGACCGTCAGATTGGGCGAAGCGGGCGTCCGTGCGTCCGCGGCCTGGCAGGATGCGGGTCGGAGTGAGGGCTACCGGAGAGGCCAAGGTGGAGGACCACAAGATCGTTCAGCGCAACCTCGCCCTGCAACGGGAGTGGTACGGGGAGCCGCTGGGTGACCGCGTGCGACGGTTGGTCGTGGCCTTCAACGTCTCCCAGGCGCAGCTCGCGGACGTGCTCGGGATCAGCGCGCCGATGCTCAGCCAGGTGATGAGCGGCCGTCGCGCCAAGATCGGCAACCCGTCCGTGCTCGCTCGGATGATCATGCTGGAGCGCAAGGTCCTCACGCCGGACGTCGCGACCGGCGCACCGGAGGCGTTGCAGCGCGCGCTCGACGACGTGCGCGAGTCCAAGCCGACGGTGTCGCGCGACTCGTTGCCGGTCAACGGGGACGAGAGCGTCGCGTACCCGGTGCTGCGCCGGGTCGCCGACCGGGTCGAGCTCCAGCAGGCCGCCGACCTCCTGCACGAGGACTTCCCGGCGATCGCCGAACTGTTCCGCCGGGCCATCCGGGCCGCGGGTTACCCGGTGAAGTGAAGTTCTTCACCGCGCTGTACCCGCCCCGGCACGTGGTCGACGAGCTCGACGCGGTGCTGGACCGAGGTCTCGACCTGGAGTGGACCAAGCCGGAGAAGTGGCACATCACGTTGTGCTTCCACGGCGGAACCGCAGATGAGGAACGCTTCAAAGCTCTTGAGGGCCACGAGGTGCCCGAACTGCGGCTGAGGAACTTCGGCGACTTCCGGGGCAAGGTGCTGTGGGCCGGAATAGACGGGGACTTAAATCGGTTGGCAAGAGCAGCGGGTGCGAACGACAATTGGTTCGCGCACCTGACGGTGGCGTACGGGTACAAGGGGCAGGCGATGCCGGAGTTCCTGAGCAGCCCGTGGCAGCCGTCCGAAGCAGTGCTCGTGAGCAGTGCAGACGGCGCGCACACACCCGTTGATCGGGTGGGGTTGCGCACGTCAGCGCGCCGCTGAGCAGTGTGCCTGATAGCCTTCGCAGTTGGGTCTGGCTGCGGTCCGTGGCGGCCAGTACCGGCTACCCCGGCCAGCAATTCGGCGGACGGGGCCGCACGGACCTGAACAAGTAGGAGAAGTACCTAGTGGCACTGTCCACGGATCAGAAGAAGTCCATCCTCGGTGAGTACGGTCTGCACGACTCGGACACGGGCTCGACCGAGGCGCAGGTCGCCCTGCTGAGCAAGCGCATCGCTGACCTCACGGAGCACCTGAAGCAGCACAAGCACGACCACCACTCCCGCCGTGGTCTCCTGCTGATGGTCGGCCGTCGCCGCCGTCTGCTGAACTACTTGACCAAGGTGGACATCAACCGCTACCGCGCGCTGATCCAGCGCCTCGGTCTGCGCAGGTGATACTTGCCGAGGGGGAGTGACCGGCCGGTCACTCCCCCTCGGCGTACAACCGGGTGTATACAGACCCCTGGTTGTAAAGAGGAACGAAACACAGGACCCGCGTCGCGCGAAGCAGTTTCCGCGCCGGTCCTCGGTAGTGGCCTCCTGGTGGAAACGCCCCAGGGGACTTCGATCGAAGACCGGCCTCGTCAAAATCGCGTGAGCGGCGTCCAAAAGACGAGGAGTAACAAGTAAATGACGGACATCGAGGTCCACGAGGCGACTGCCGTTATCGACAACGGCAAGTTCGGCTCGCGCTCCATCCGCTTCGAGACCGGGCGCCTCGCGCGTCAGGCCGCCGGCAGCGTGGTGGCGTACCTGGACGACGAGACCATGCTTCTGAGCGCCACGACGGCGTCGAAGCACCCCAAGGAGCACTTCGACTTCTTCCCCCTCACGGTGGACGTCGAGGAGCGCATGTACGCCGCGGGCCGCATCCCCGGTTCGTTCTTCCGGCGTGAGGGCCGTCCCAGCACGGACGCCATCCTCACCTGCCGCCTGATCGACCGTCCGCTGCGCCCGTCCTTCGTGGACGGCCTGCGCAACGAGATCCAGGTCGTCATCACGGTGATGAGCCTGAACCCGAAGGACCTGTACGACGTCGTGGCGATCAACGCCGCGTCCGCGTCGACGCAGCTCGCGGGTCTGCCGTTCTCCGGCCCGATCGGTGGCGTCCGCGTCGCTCTGATCGAGGGCCAGTGGGTGGCGTTCCCGACCTACGAGCAGCTCGAGAAGGCCGTGTTCGACATGGTCGTCGCGGGCCGCGTGGTCGACTCCGGTGACGTCGCGATCATGATGGTCGAGGCCGAGGCCACCGACAACGTGATCGACATGATCGCCGAGGGTGCCACCGCCCCGACCGAAGAGGTCGTGGCCGCGGGCCTCGAGGCCGCCAAGCCGTTCATCAAGGTCCTCTGCGAGGCCCAGGCGCAGCTCGCCCAGGTCGCCGCGAAGGCCACCGGCGAGTACCCGACGTACCCGGCCTACCAGGCCGACGCGTTCGAGTCCGTCGAGCAGTCCGCTTCGGCCGAGCTGGCCCAGGCGCTGACCATCGCGGGCAAGGCCGAGCGCGAGAACAAGCTCGACGAGATCAAGGCGGCGACGCTGGAGAAGCTCGCCGAGCAGTTCGAGGGCCGCGAGAAGGAGATCGGCGCGGCGTTCCGCTCGCTGACCAAGAAGCTCGTGCGCCAGCGCATCCTGCGCGACAAGGTCCGCATCGACGGCCGTGGCCTCACGGACATCCGTGACCTCGGTGCCGAGGTGGCCGTGATCCCGAGGACGCACGGTTCGGCGCTGTTCGAGCGCGGCGAGACCCAGATCCTGGGTGTCACCACGCTGAACATGCTGCGCATGGAGCAGCAGATCGACTCGCTCGCTCCCGAGACGCACAAGCGCTACCTGCACCACTACAACTTCCCGCCCTACTCGACCGGTGAGACCGGCCGCGTGGGTTCGCCGAAGCGCCGCGAGATCGGCCACGGCGCGCTGGCCGAGCGGGCGATCATGCCCGTGCTGCCCAAGCGCGAGGAGTTCCCCTACGCGATCCGCCAGGTGTCCGAGGCGCTGAGCTCCAACGGCTCGACGTCCATGGGCTCCGTCTGCGCCTCGACGCTGTCGCTGCTCAACGCGGGTGTCCCGCTGAAGGCGCCGGTCTCCGGCATCGCGATGGGTCTCGTCTCCGACGAGGTCGACGGTGAGACCCGCTACGTGGCGCTGACCGACATCCTCGGTGCCGAGGACGCGTTCGGCGACATGGACTTCAAGGTCGCGGGCACCAAGGAGTTCGTGACGGCGCTGCAGCTCGACACGAAGCTCGACGGCATCCCGTCCGAGGTGCTGGCGGCGGCGCTGGGCCAGGCCCGCGACGCGCGCTACACCATCCTGGAGGTCATGGCCGAGGCCATCTCCGACCCGGACGAGATGAGCGCCTTCGCTCCGCGCGTGACGTCGGTCAAGATCCCGACCGACAAGATCGGCGAGGTCATCGGCCCGAAGGGCAAGATGATCAACTCGATCACCGAGCAGACCGGTGCCGACATCTCCATCGAGGACGACGGCACGATCTACGTCGGCGCGGCGGACGGCCCCTCGGCCGAGGCCGCGATCGGCATGATCAACGCGATCGCGAACCCGCAGCTGCCGAAGGTCGGCGAGCGCTTCCTGGGCACCGTGGTGAAGACGGCCGCGTTCGGCGCGTTCGTCTCGCTGCTGCCCGGCAAGGACGGCCTCGTCCACATCTCGAAGCTGGGCAACGGCAAGCGCATCGCGAAGGTCGAGGACGTCGTCAAGGTCGGCGACAAGCTCCGCGTCGAGATCGCCGACATCGACCAGCGCGGCAAGATCAGCCTCGTCGTCGTGAACGAGGACGAGGCCGCGAAGCCGGCTGACGCCCCGGAGGCCGTCGAGGCCACCGAGGCCACTGAGGCGGCTCCCGCGCAGTGAGCACGACAGACAACAACGTGACGGCCGCGGGTGCATCCACCCGCGGCCGTCCGCGTACCGGAACTCCTGGGCACCTCCAGCGGCCGGGCAGCACGCGGGTGCTCGAGATGTCCACGGGGTCCGAGGTGCGGCGCAGCATGCTGCCCTCGGGCCTGCGGGTCATCACCGAGCGCATCCCCGGCGTGCGGTCCGCCTCGGTCGGGCTGTGGGTGCAGGTCGGGTCCCGTGACGAACGGCCCGAGGTCGCGGGTGCCGCGCACTACCTGGAACACCTGCTGTTCAAGGGAACCGCGCGGCGCACGGCGGCGGCCATCGCGGAGGAGATCGACGCGGTCGGCGGCGAGCTGAACGCGTTCACCGCGAAGGAGCACACCTGCTACTACGCGCACGTCCTGGACGAGGACCTGCCGCTGGCGGTGGACCTGGTGGCGGACGTGGTGTTCGAGGCCATCTGCGGTCCGCGTGACTTCGAGACCGAACGCGGTGTCGTGCTCGAAGAGATCGCGATGCGCGACGACGACCCCGAGGACCTGCTGCACGACGCGTTCATCGAGGCGTTGTTCGGCGGGCATGCGTTGGGGCGTCCCGTTCTCGGCACCGAGAAGTCCATTCAGGACATGGACCGGGACGCGCTCTACTCGTTCTACAAGAAGCGCTACACGCTGCCGCGCATGGTGTTCTCCGTCGCGGGCAACATCGAGCACACGCAGGTGATGCGCCTGGTGCGCAAGGCCGTCGGCGACCGGCTGTCGCGGGAGGGCAGCGCGGTGGCGCCACGAGCGGGTCGCGCGCGCATCGCCGACGCCCGCAAGCTGGTGCTGCACACCGACGACACCGAGCAGGCGCACATGATGCTCGGCATGCGCGGTCTCGACCGCCACGACGAGCGCCGCTTCGCGCTGAACGTGCTGAACGCGGCCATCGGTGGTGGCATGAGCTCCCGGCTGTTCCAGGAGGTGCGCGAGCGGCGAGGCCTGGCGTACCAGGTGTACTCGTCGGTCGGCCTCTACGCGGACACCGGCACGTTCGCCGTCTACGCGGGCTGCCAGCCGGACCGGCTGGGAGAGACCGCCGGCGTCATCCGCGAGGTGCTCGTGGACGTCGCCCGTGGTGGCCTGTCGGACGCGGAGGTGGCCCGCGGCAAGGGCCAGCTGCGCGGCGCGCTCGTCCTGGGCCTGGAGGACACCAGTTCCCGGATGTCGCGCATCGGCAAGTCCGAACTGAACTACGGCGACCACCTGAGCGTCGAGGCGACTCTGGCGCGCATCGACGCCGTCACGTCCGACGAAGTGGCGCTGCTCGCACGTGAGCTGCTGCGCAGGCCCGTCGCCGCTGCGGTGGTGGGCCCTTACGATCACGCCGACGATCTGCCGGACCAGGTACACGAGGTGATTGCATGATTCGCGTCGGAGTTCTCGGCGCGCGGGGCCGCATGGGTTCCGAGGTGGTCCGCGCGGTCGAGGCCGCGAAGGACATGGAGGTCGTGGCGGCGATCGACGCCGACGACCCGTTGTCCGCGCTCGTCGACGCCGGTGTCCAGGTCGTCGTCGACTTCACGCACCCCGACGTGGTGATGGGGAACCTGGAGTTCTGCATCGCCAACGGAATCCACTGCGTGGTCGGCACCTCCGGCTTCGACCAGCCCAAGCTGGACGCGGTCGCGGCGCTGCTCGCGGACCGTCCGGAGGTCGGTGTGCTGGTGGCGCCGAACTTCGGCATCGGTGCCGTCCTGCTGATGCGCTTCTCGGAGATCGCCGCCCGCTACTACGAGTCGGCCGAGATCATCGAGCTGCACCACCCGCGCAAGGCCGACGCCCCCTCGGGTACGGCCGCCCACACCGCGCGCCTGATCGCCGCCGCGCGTGAGGGCATGGACCCGATGCCCGACGCGACCACGCAGGAAGAGCCCGGTGCCCGTGGCGCCGTCGTCGACGGTGTGCGGGTCCACTCGCTGCGGATCTCCGGGATGATCGCGCACCAGGAGGTCGTGTTCGGTGGTGAGAGCGAGACCCTGACCATCCGTCAGGACTCGTTGCACCGCACCTCCTTCATGCCCGGCGTGGTTCTGGGTGTGCGGGAGATCGTCGGTCGCCCCGGTCTCGCCGTCGGCCTCGACAAGTACCTCGACCTGTGAAGGTCCGCATCACCGTCGGGCTGCTGATCGCGGCTCTCGCGGTCTACTTCGTCCTGCTCACCGGTCGTGCTCTCGCGCTGCTGCGGACCGGTGAGCCGGTCGGTGTGCTGCTCGGCGTCGGTGTGCTGATCCTGCCGGTGATCGGGGTCTGGCTCGTGTACTCCAACCTGCGGTTCGGCTGGGAGACCGAGAAGATGGCCCGCGAGCTCGACGCGGACGGCCTGCTGCCGGACGTCTCGCACCTGCCGCGCCGGCCGTCCGGCCGGGTGGACCGGGACGCCGCGGACTCGTGGTTCGAGGAGCGGCGGGCCGAGGTCGAGGCGTCGCCAGAGGACTGGCGGGCCTGGTTCCGGCTCGCTTACGCCTACGACGTCGCGGGGGACCGCGGGCGGGCGCGCGAGACGATGCGCAAGGCCATCGAGCTGCACGCGTGAACAAAACCCCGGGGCACTGCCCCGGGGTTTTCGCTATCCGTTGAGCACGGCCGCGATCAGCTCCGCCGCCAGATCGCCCTTCTGCACCACCAGCACGTCCTCCAGCCCGAGCCAGTCGGCCATGTGCCGCAGCTCCGCGGCGAGCTCGACCGCCACCCGAGGCCGGTCCACACCCTCCTCGGCCCACGCCGACTGCACCCGCAGCACCCCGGCGGCGCGATCGGCCTTGATGTCCACACGCGCCACGAGCGCACCGTCCAGCAGGAACGGGAACACGTAGTACCCGTGCACCCGGCGAGGCTCCGGAACGTAGATCTCGATGCGGTACCGGAAGCCGAAGATGCGCTCGGTTCGCGCCCGCTCCCAGATCAACGGGTCGAACGGGCACAGCAACGCGCGCCCGACCACCCGGCGCGGGGCCTTCGCCTCGACGTGCCGGTAGCCGACGGCCTTCCAGCCCTCGACCGCCACCGGCTCCAGGACACCGTCCTCCACCAGTGATGCCACTGCGGCCTGGGAGCGGCGCGGGTCGAGCCGGTAGTAGTCGCGCAGATCGGGCTCGGTCGCCACACCGAGAGCCACCGCGGAACGCAGGACCAGCTCGCGCGCGCCGGAGTCAGCGGTCCACCTCTGGGCCAGGACGTCGGGCGGGATGACCCGCTCGGTCAGGTCGTAGAGGCGCTCGAACGAACGGCGGGTGCCGGTCGTCAGGACGCCCACGCCGAAGAGGACCTCGCAGATGCGCTTGACCTCGGACCAGTCCCACCACGGGCCCTTCGCACGGCCCCGGTCGCCCATGAGGGCCTTCTCCAGGGCTCCGGCACCGATCGGGCCCAGCTCCTTCACGGCGGCGAGCACGTCGTCGACCAGCTGCGGCGAGCGTTCGAGGATCGTCTGGTAGTTCTGCCACCAGCCGCGCTTCTTGGCACCGGAGTGGAACAGCGGCCAGTCCGCCACCGGCACCAGGGAGGCCTCGTGCGCCCACGTCTCCACGAGCATGCGGGGCTTGCGCGCGGAGTGGGTCCAGGCCGCCTCGTCCAGCAGGGAGGGCTCGTAGGAGCCGAGGCGGGAGAACAGCGGCATGTAGTGCGCGCGCACGGCCACGTTCACCGAGTCGATCTGCAGCAGCTGCACGCGGGACAGGACGCGCTGCAGGTGCCTGCGGGTGGCCGCGGCCGGCCGCAGGTCGGTGAAGCCCTGGGCGCCCAGCGCGATTCGACGGGCCACGTCCGCACTCATCCTCTGCACGTCGCCGATGGTGCCACGCACCCCTGACAATTCCGCGACGCGGCGTCGATAAGCTGCGTTTATGGCCGACGCCGGCGTGCACACCGCCACCGCTGCTGATCTTTCGGAGATCGTCCGCATCCACCGGGAGACGTGGCGGCTCGCTTACGCCGAACTGCTGCCGCCCGAGGTCCTCGACGCGCTCGACACCGACGAGGCCTGGGCTCTGGCCGTCCGGAGCGGTGCGGTCCTCAAGGCGACCGAGGGCGAGTGGGTCGTGGGTTTCGTCGTCGCGAGCAAGGCCCCGGACGAGGAAGTCGCCAAAGCGGACGGCTCGCTGCCGGAGGACGCCGCCACCACCGCGCTGCTCAGCGTCCTCGTGGAGCCGCGCTGGGGCCGTCGCGGGCACGGCACGCGGCTCGTCGCGGAAGCGGTGAGGCGGCTCCGCGAGACGGGCGCCACGCGGGGGATCGCGTGGGTGCCCGAGGCCGACAAGGCGTCGCGGAACTTCTACGAGCGACTGGGCTGGACGGGTGACGGCACGGTGCGCACGCTGGACGCCGGTGGGCGTCCGTTGCGCGAGGTCCGGGTGTCCGGTCCGCTCGAGATCCGACTCGCCGACTGAGATCTGTGTAACCTCGGCCGGGTGCTCGCCCTGGTTGGCCTCACCTTCGGGGTCGCGTTCGGCTCAGCCATCGTTCCCCTGATCAGCATCGAGATGTTCGTCCTGGGACTTTGTGCGCGCTGGCCCGACACGTCGTTCTGGATCGTCGGCCTCTCGGTCGCCGTGGGCCAGGTGCTGGGCAAGCTGCTGTACTTCTACGCGGCGCGCGGCGACATCCGCCTGCCGAAGTTCCTGCACCGCAAGCCGAGCGACAAGCCGTCGAAGCTCAGGCGCTGGTTCGGTCCGGGTACGCGAATGCACCGCTGGGGCGACTGGATCCACGTGAAGTGCAAGGCGCACCCGAACTGGATGGCCGGAACGCATGGGGTGAGCGCGCTGGTCGGTGTGCCGCCGTTCATGGCGACGAGCGTGCTCGCCGGGCTCGCGGGCATGTCCACGCTGATGTTCGTCGCGACCGGCATGGTGGGGCGTTTCGCCAGGTTCAGCTTCCTCGCGGCGTCACCGGCCATGGTCATGGCGTGGCTCTAGTAATTGAACAAGATCGACGCCGTCACGGAGAAGGCGATCAGGACTGCGGCGACGGTGATTCGCGCTGACTCGAGCACGACCCCGAAGATATCGATCTTCCGCCGACGAAAACCAGGCGCAAACGGGTGAGAGCCGAATGATCTGGCTCTCACCTGTCTGTTTCACACCCGATCATTCGAGGACGAGAACTCCGTCGGGCACACCGGGGATGTCGTACGAGTGCCACATCGGGCGCCAGCCGGGCAGCTCCAGCATGCGCCGCAGGTCCGCGAACCCGCTGAGCCAGCCCATCCACGGCCCGTAGGGCGGCTTCGACGTGTCGAAGCCGCTCTGCACGAACGTCAGCCGCGTCTTGCCCTCCGAACCCTTGAGCTCCCAGGACGTCACCATCCCGCCGGGGAACTCCAGCGCGAGGTTCGACTCGTCGAGCGCGACGACCTTCGCGGGGTTCTCCTCCTCCGCAAGGCTTCCCATCGCCCACCGGCCGCCGACGTGCGGCTCGATCTCCATGCGGGCTCCGAACCACCGCGCGAACACGGCGGGATCGGTCAGCGCGTCGATGATGGCCGCCGGTGACGCCGCGATGTCGAACTCGAACCGCTGCTCAGGTGACGTGAAGTCGCAGAAACCCAGCACCGGCCGGCCCTCGACGTGCTCGACCAGGTTGCCCAGCACCAGCGGCCAGAACGTCAGCAGGATCTCCGACTCCTCCTTGCCGTCGCCCCACTCCGGGTAAGGGGACTGCGTCGCCGCGATGACCGTCTCGCCGTCGCGTTCCTCGACGCCGAGCTCGACCGAGTACTCGGTGCCGTACAGGAACCACGAGTAGCGCACCGACTTCTCGTCGAAGCCCAGCAGCTTCTGCCGGCCGCGTTCGCCCTCCGGAGTGTGGCGCCCCCAGAACTCGTACTCGCCGCGCTCCAGGTCCACGTGCGCGTGCTCGGCCAGCCACACGCGCAGGTCGTCGGCCGTCGTCAAAGCCCGGTAGATCCTCTCGGCGGGCGCGGACGTGCGGACGCGGACGGTTCCGGTGCTCATCGGTCTTCTCCTTTTGGGTAGCAGGCGAGCGCGATGCGGAACGCATCCCCTTCCGCGCCGCCATAACGGGTGAAGAGCTCTTGCAACGTCGTCTGCAGCTCGGCCAGGAACTGCTGGCGTTCCTCCGGCGGCACCCGGATCTCGCCGGACACGCCGACGGACGGCAGTTCGCTCGACCGGTCCAGTGCCGCCACGTCGACCTGGATCTGCTCGGCGAGGTCGACGAGATGGCCGAGCGCCAGCTCGTCACGCGATCCGATCCGGCCGACCAGGCGCGGTGACAGCCAGTACGACCGCGCCGCGGCCTGGTAGAGGCCTTCCTGGACGCCACGCACCCTGCGTTCGGACACCTGGGTCGCCAGACCGGCCTTGACCAGCTGTTTGACGTGGTAGTGCACGCGTTGCGGCGTCTGGTCGAGCACCTCGGCGACCTCGGTGCACGACCGCGGCGCGGCGAGCTGCCGCAGCACCTCCACGCGCTGCGGCTTGAGCAGGGTCTCGGCCTGCTCCATCCGGTCCAGATAGATCACGTCTCTCATCGCAAAAAAGACTTTGAACGTTCAAAACATTTTTGTCAATCGTGCGGACAACAATGGACTGACAGATATTGAAATCTGTCAGCTTGTCGGGCAGGCTGGAAGTCACCGAAGAGACGAAGGGGTTCGAAATGCAGAAGCGTCAGCTCGGAGCCACCGGCCCGGTCGTGTCCGCCATCGGTCTGGGCTGCATGGGCATGTCCGACGCCTACGGCCCGGCCGACCGGGACGAGAGCATCGCGACCGTCCACACCGCCCTCGACGCGGGCGTCACGCTGCTCGACACCGGTGACTTCTACGGCCAGGGCCACAACGAGATGCTCATCGCCGAGGCGATCAAGGGCCGTCGCGACGAGGTGCAGCTCAGCGTCAAGTTCGGTGGGATGCGGGACGCCGACGGCGTGTTCCTCGGGTTCGACACGAGGCCGATCGCGGTCGCCAACTCCCTCGCGTACTCGCTGCAACGCCTCGACACCGACCACGTCGACATCTACCGGCCGGCCCGGCTCGACCCGAACGTGCCGATCGAGGACACCGTCGGCGCCATCGCCGAGCAGATCGACAAGGGCCGCGTCCGGCACATCGGCCTGAGCGAGGTCGGGCCCGAGACCATCCGCCGCGCCCACGCCGTGCACCCGATCGCGGACCTGCAGATCGAGTACGGCCTGCTGGAGCGCGGTGTGGAGCGGGAGATCCTGCAGGTCACGCGTGAGCTCGGCATCGGCATCACCGCGTACGGCGTGCTGTCGCGCGGCCTGATCTCCTCCACTCCGCTCACCCTCGACGCCGGTGACTGGCGTGGCCACGCGCCCCGGTTCCAGGGCGACAACCTGGCCCGCAACGCCGCCCTCGTCGAGAAGCTCGGCGAGATCGCCGCGGACAAGGGCGTCACGGTCGCGCAGCTCGCGATCGCCTGGGTCGCGGCACGCGGTGAGGACGTGGTGCCTCTCGTCGGCACGACGAAGCGTGCGAGGCTGAACGAGGCGATCGGTGCCGTCGGCGTGACGTTCACCGAGCGGGAACTGCAGGAGATCGACGCTGTCGTTCCCGTCGGGGCCGCCGCGGGCACGCGCTACGCGGCCGCGCAGATGGCGATGCTGGACAGCGAGAGGTGAGATGACGTGGCGGAGGCGTTGACCGGCGAGGCGATCCTCGTGGCGACCGAAGAGGTGCTGCGCAGGTACGGCCCGGCCAAGGCGACGGTCGTCGACGTCGCCAAGGCGCTCGGGGTCAGCCACGGCAGCGTCTACCGCCACTTCCCGACGAAGGCCGCGTTGCGCGAGGCCGTGACGCGGCGCTGGCTCGACGCGATCCACGTCGAGATGGAGTCGGTCCTCGACACCGACGCGAGCGCGGCGGACAACCTGAGGGCCTGGCTGCAGCACCTGTTCGACCGCAAGCGGCTCTCGCACGTCGACGAACCCGAGCTGTTCGCGACGTTCAAGGTGCTGGTGAGCGAGAGTCGCGCCATCCCCGAGTACCACATCGGCCACCTCGTGGGGCAGATCGCGCGCATCATCTCGACCGGCGTGGAAACCCACGAGTTCGTGACCGACGACATCCAGAGGACGGCGCAGGCGGTCTGGGACGCGACGCAGGTGTTCCACCACCCGGCTCACGCCCAGGAGTGGGGGAATCCTCACATTCAGGACGCGTTCGACGCCGTCGTCTCACTTGTCGTCGCCGGACTGCGGTACAACCGAATCCCTAGTGCCACAGGCGATGCTTGAGGGTCACGGAGGTGAACGGTGCCGCCTGACGAGTGGATCGACCTGCTGGGAGCGCCCGAACGGCGTCCTGACCCCGTCGACTGGGACGCGGTCAAGGGACGGGTGGGCACAGCGCTGCCCAGCGATTTCGTGCATCTCGCCGAGGCTTATCCACCACTCATAGTCGGCGGTTACGTCCGCATCCTGCACCCGACGGCACGTGCCGGTTTCATGAACTGGATGTCGACGGCGCCCAAGATGCTGCGGGCACTGCGGCGCCAGCCGGGCCTGCGCGTGCACCCGGACTCGCCCGGCCTGCTGCCCTGGGGCATGACGGTGAACGGCGACCACTGCCTCTGGTACACCGGGGGCGAGCCGGACCGGTGGACCGTGATGATCACGGACCTGCGGCAGAAGTGGTCCTACGACGGCAGCTTCTCCAGTTTCATCAGGAAGTTCCTGACCGGCGAGCTGCGCTGCCCGCTCTTCCCGGACGACGTCCCCGGCGGCTCCAAACCGTTCCAGGAGCCCTGACCGGAGACGTCTCCTCCCGACCCCCCGGTCAGTTCGAAGCGGCGGTCACCAGTGCGTTGCCGCTGCCCGTGCGGCCCGTGACCGTCAGGGTGGCGTCACCCAGCGGCTCGGACGAGACGTCGAAGTCGCTGCGCGCGGTGCCGGACGTGGACACCAGGTCGACCCGCGCGAGCGTGCCCTGCCGGATGCCGACGCGGATGTGACCCGAGCCGGTACCGAGCTGGATCTCGCCGGAGGCCGCGTCGGCCACGGTCAGATCGCCGCTGCCGGTGCGGACCTGGACGTTGCCCTGCACCGCGCCCAGCCACACGTCGCCGGTCCCGGTGATCAGCGTGCTCGTGCCGCCGACCGACGACACCTCGACGTCGCCGCTGCCCGTCTTGGCCTTCAGCGACGAGAGCATCGTGCCCAGGCGCACGGTGCCGGCGCCGGAGTTCACCTTGGCCTCGCCGGTCGCGCGGTCCGCGGACACGCTGCCCGTGCCGGTGCTCAGGTCCAGACGGCCCGCACCGCCCGTCACGACGACGTCAGCCGCGCCGGTCCGTGACGACACGTGCGACCCCACGGGAGCCGTCACCACCACGGACAGCGGCATGGCGCGCAACGGCAGCGCCTTCGACGACTCGATGCGCAAACGGTTGCCCAGCAGTTCGACGCGTGCGTCGCGCACGGCCTCCTCCGGACCTGCCGGCGTCGCCGTCTTGTCCGGGCCGAACTGGCCGCTGACCCAGCTCAGCACGCTGGACAGGCCCTCGGTCCACGAGTTGCCCGCGTTCGGGTCGTGCCGCACCTCGACGTGCACGCCGGGGTCGTCGGCCAGCTGCACCTGCACCCGGCCGCTGAGCAGGGAGATGTCGATCTCGGCGATGCCCGCGAACTCGAAGCTCTGCTGACGCACCACGCCGGTCGGTTCGGAAGTCGGTTCGCTCATGCCGCTCACCCCTGCACCCATCCGCGGACGCGCGAGCCCGAGCCGGCGTTTCCGCTCCACCCCTTGTGCTGATGCTTGTGCTTGCCGTGCACCGCGCCACCCACGGCCTGCTGGATGAACGAGTTCAGCGACACGCCCTGAGCCGCCGCGGCGGCCTCGGCCTTCGACTTGAGCTCGTTGATCATGCGCAGCGTGATGCGGCTGATGTCACCCGTGGCGTCACCCGCGCCGAAGTTCGGCATCTCGTGACGCGGAGCGGGCTCCGGCTCCGGTTCCGCCGATCCCGTGACGACCACCTGGACGTCACGACCGGACAGGCGAACGTCCACGACCTGGCCGTCCAGGGAGGCGGTGACCTCCGCGGCCAGGTCGGACAGTGCGTTCATGATCGCCAGTCGCGCGGCTGGCTCGAGCGCTGCGGACAGTGCGGCGGCCGTTCGACGGGTGTTGTCGTCCCCCGCGGATGCGGCCGTCGCCAGGTCCTCGCGCAGTGACGCGATGTACGGCGACAGATCCATGACACCACTATGACGTCACTTGCGACATCGTGCAACCACCGCATGATGTCAGGGCTAATGTCGGCTCCATGCCGAGAGTGCGTTTGGTGGCTAAGACCGAGTTCATCGCGCCGGACGACGTGCCGTGGACGACCGACGCGGACGGCGGCGCGGCGCTCGTCGAGTTCGCCGGCCGGGCCTGCTACCAGTCGTGGGACCGCTCGAACCCCATGACGAACACCAACGCGACGTTCCTGCACCACCTGCTCGACGTCGGGCACCTCGCCGCGTTCGAGCACGGCAGCGCCTCGCTCTACCTGACCGAGCTGCCGCGCTCGCTCACCCACGAGCTGATCCGGCACCGGCACTTCTCGTACTCGCAGCTCTCCCAGCGCACCGACCCGACCGACGTCGTGGAACCGGACCTGATCGCGCAGGACCCCGAGCTGCACGCGCGGTTCGTCGCCGCGACCGAGGCGAGCCTCAAGGCCTATGAGGACCTGGTGCAGAGCCTGGAGAAGACCGTGAACGGCCGGCGCGCGCGGCAGATCGCACGGTCCGTGCTGCCCAACGCCACCGGCACCGAGATCGTCGTGACGGGCAACTACCGCTCGTGGCGCCACTTCATCGCGATGCGCGCGACCGAACACATCAACGTCGAACTGCGCGAGCTCGCCGTCGCGTGCCTGCGCGAGCTGACGAAGGCGGCGCCCAACGCGTTCGCGGACTTCGTCATCTCGACACTCCCGGACGGCACAGAAGTTGCCTCCAGCCCACTGGTGGTTGAAGGCTGACGCCATGAAGCGGCTCATCGTGGACGTCCGGCCCGGCGAATACGCGGTCACGCGCCTGGCGCCGGACGCTCCGGTTCCCAGCGGGCTGCTCGACCTCACCGACGTCCTGGTCTCCGTGACCAGGACCCCGGCCGAGCTGTCGATCATCGCGCCCGCATCGTTCGCAGTGGACGCTGACACGGCCGAGAAGGGCTGGCGGTTGCTGACCGTGCGCGGGCCCCTGGAGTTCACGCTCACCGGCATCATGGCTGCTCTGGCGGGCGAACTGGCGGCGGCGGGCGTCTCGTTGTTCGCGTTGTCCACATACGACACGGACCACCTGTTGGTGAAGCACACGGATCTCGAGCGCGCGGTGCGCGCCCTGCGTGCCGCAGGTCACGAACTGGTTGTAGCACCGGAAGCTTAGGAACCGATCCTCCAGTTGGCGGGTCTCAAGTACCGTCAACGCCCCCCGGTTCCGAGGTTCGTAGGAGCGCACGTTGCACGGACAGGCTGTCGAACCACGCATCATCGCGGGCAGGTACGCCCTGATCGCGGAGCTCGGTCGTGGCGGCATGGGCATCGTCTGGCGCGCCCAGGACCGTCACATCGGACGCTTCGTGGCGATCAAGGAACTGCACCTGCCGGACGGCATCGCGCACGAGGAACGCCGTGTGCTCGAAGAGCGCGCTCTGCGTGAGGCGCGCACCGCCGGCAAGCTCAACGACCCCGCCGTCGTGACGGTCTACGACGCGATCAACGAGAACGGCCTGACCTACATCATCATGGAGCTGGTCGACGCGGCGACGCTGTCGACGTTGATCAGCACGCACGGCCCGATGCCGCAGAACCAGGTCGTGTCGATCGCGCTGCAGGCGTTGTCGGCGCTCGAGACCGCGCACCAGGCCGGGATCGTGCACCGCGACGTGAAGCCCGGCAACCTGATGGTGCGCCCGGACGGCAAGCTCAAGCTCACCGACTTCGGCATCGCCCAGGCCGTCGACGACCCGCGCCTGACGACCAGCGGCAGCCTCATCGGCTCGCCCGCCTACATGGCGCCGGAACGCATCCACGGCCACGAGGCCGGTCCCGCGTCCGACCTGTGGGCGCTGGGCGCGACCCTCTGCTACGCCGTCGAGGGCTGGAGCCCGTTCGAGCGCGCTTCCACGGCCTCGACGCTGCACGCGATCATGAGCGAGACCCCGCGCCTGACCCGTGCCACGGGCGTGCTGGGTGCCGTCATCACCGGTCTGCTGATCGCCGACCCGAACGCCCGGCTGTCCGGCCCGCAGGCCCGCGCGATGCTCGCCAGCATCGGTAACCAGCCGACGCCGCCCACCGGGGTCGCGCCCGCGCAGACCCAGCAGTACCGGCAGGCTCCCGCCGCCGACCCGGCGAAGAAGAAGCGCAACCGCATCCTCGCGTTGGTCGGCGCCGTGGCCATCGCGGCGGCGGCGTTCACCGGCGGCATCTTCGCGCACAAGGCGTTCACGACGCCCGGAGCCAGCACCGGCAGCCAGGCGCTCACCTACGGCGAGGGTGCCGAGATCCCGGTGTTCGGCCTCTACGAGAACACGTGCGGCATCGGCGAGGTCGCACCGACCAAGCTCCTCAACTCGGACACCCGCGAGGAGTGCGACAAGCCGCACGACTTCGAGGTGTTCGACGCGATCGACACGTTGCCGCTCCAGTCGAACCTCCCCGACTCCGCGTACCCGGGCGTCGACTCGCTGAAGAGCCTCGGCGTCTCCCGCTGCGAGATGACGCTGAACTCGGGGTGGGTCAAGGACGGTGAGAAGCTCAAGCTGACGACCCTGATCCCGAGCGAGAGCGCGTGGGCCAAGGACAAGGACGGCAACGCGGAGCGCAAGATCTGGTGCCTCGCCGGCGCCAAGGACGGCAGCAAACTCGACGGCACCATCAGCGCGAAGAAGGACAACTGAACGTGAAGAGTCGGATCGTCCCCGCCCTCCTGGCACTCGGCTGCGCGGCGGCCCTGACGGCGTGCGGCAACAACGAGGACAAGTTCGTCTCCGAGCTCAAGGCCGCCGGGTTCAGCAACCCCGGCGAGCCCAGCACGGAGAAGGAGAAGAAGTCCAAGAAGATCGGCAAGCGCACGGTCAAGTCCTCGGAGAAGACCATCGAGGTCGTGGTGCGGGTGAAGGGCTGTGACCTGGAGTTCGCCAAGATCTCGGGACAGTCCGGCTACTGGCTCGACGAGCTGCACGTCAACGGGCAGGAACCGGACTGGCCCGGCTACCCGGAGAACCTGAACCGCGAGCAGGTGGTCAAGCTCCTCGCCGACAACTCGGCCAAGCCGGACGGCTTCAAGAGCTGTTACAAGCCGAACGAGGCCTGAGTTCCGGTTGTGGTGCAATGGGGGTGTGAGCCTCGCCCGTGACGAGCGCAAAGCGCTGGTCGAACTGATGACCGAGCTCGGCCCCGACGCGCCGACGTTGTGCGGCACCTGGCGGACCTTGGACCTGGCCGCGCACCTCGCGATCCGCGAGCGCCGCCCCGACACCGCGCCCGGCATCGTGCTGCCGGTCTTCGCGAAGTGGACGGAGAAGGTCCAGGAGGACTACACGCACAAGGCGTGGAGCGAACTCCTGGACCTGGTGCGCACGCCGCCGTTCTGGATCCAGCCGATCGACGAGCTCATGAACACCGGCGAGTACTTCGTGCACCACGAGGACGTGCGGCGCGCACAGGCCGGCTGGGAGCCACGCCCGTACGACGCCCGGCGCGAGGCGACGCTGTGGAAGTTGCTGCCGTTCACCGCGCGCATGACGTACAAGTCGTCGCCCGTGGGCGTGACGCTGGTGCGCCCCGACGGTGAGCACGTCGTCGCCAAGCAGAGCGCGAACGGAGTGGTGATCACCGGCGAGGTGGCCGAGCTCGTGATGCTGGCGTTCGGGCGCGACGAGGCCCGCGTGGAATACAGCGGTGACGCCGACGCGGTGCAACGGGTGCGGTCGTTGAACCGAAGCGTGTGAACTCGGGTAGTTTCTGCCCATGCCAGGAAGCCCCTACGCAGGGACGGACCGCCCGTTCGGCCGCGTACTCACCGCCATGGTCACGCCTTTCGACTCGCGCGGCGAGGTCGATCTCCCCAAGGCGCAGGAACTGGCGAAACACCTGGTGGACCTGGGCAACGACGGTCTGGTCGTGAACGGCACGACCGGCGAGAGCCCGACGACGACCGATCGCGAGAAGGCCGCGCTGATCACGGCCGTCGTCGAAGCCGTGGGCGACCGCGCGAGCGTGGTCGCCGGCGCGGGCACGTACGACACCGCGCACAGCATCCACCTGGTGGAGCAGGCTGCCAAGGCCGGTGCGCACGGCGTGCTGGTCGTGACGCCGTACTACTCGCGGCCGCCCCAGGAAGGCCTGCTCGCACACTTCACCGCCATCGCCGACGCCTCCGAACTGCCGGTGATGCTCTACGACATCCCGCCGCGCGCGGTCGTGCCGATCGAGGTCGACACGCTCCTGCGCCTGGCGGAACACCCGCGGATCCTGGCCGTGAAGGACGCCAAGGGCGACCTGCACGCGGGCAGCAGGGTGATAGCGAGCACCGACCTCGCCTACTACTCGGGTGACGACCCGCTGAACCTGCCGTGGCTGTCCGTGGGCGCCGTCGGGTTCGTGAGCGTCATCGGCCACCTCGCCGCGGACCGCCTCCGCGACATGGCCGACGCCTACGAGTCCGGTGACGTGGTGCGCGCGAAGGAGATCCACGAGTCGCTGCTGCCGCTGCTGCGACCCTTCCGCCGGGTTCCCGGCGTGACGTACACGAAGGCGGCGCTGCGCCTGCGCGGACTGGACGTGGGGGAACCCCGTCTGCCGCTGGTGCCTGCCGCCGCCGAGGACATCGAGGCCATCGCGGCCGAACTGGGAGTCAACGCGTGACCCAATCGACCGAATTGCCGCCCGCACTGCCGGAAGGCGGCCTCCGCGTCGTCGCTCTCGGCGGAATTGGCGAGATCGGCCGCAACATGACCGTCTTCGAGCACGCCGGCCGGCTGCTCGTGGTCGACTGCGGCGTTCTGTTCCCCGAAGACGACCAGCCGGGCGTCGACCTGATCCTGCCGGACTTCCGGGCCATCGAGGACCGGCTCGACGACATCGATGCCATCGTCCTGACGCACGGCCACGAGGACCACATCGGTGCGGTCCCGTTCCTGCTGAAGCTGCGCCCCGACGTGCAGGTCGTGGGCTCCCGCTTCACGCTGGCGCTGCTCGCCGCCAAGTGCCGCGAACACCGCCAGACCCCGCGCCTGGTGGAGGTGAAGGAGGGGGAGCGGCGCTCGTACGGGCCGTTCGAGCTCGAGTTCTTCGCCGTCAACCACTCCATCCCGGACGCGCTGGCCGTGGCCATCCGCACGTCCGCGGGGCTCGTCCTGCACACCGGCGACATCAAGCTCGACCAGCTGCCCCTCGACGGCCGGCTGACCGACCTGGCGGGCTTCTCGCGCCTCGGCGACGAGGGCGTCGACCTCTTCCTGGTCGACTCGACCAACGCCGAGGTGCCCGGCTTCGTGGTGCCCGAGCGCGAGATCGGCCCCGTGCTGGAGAACGTGATCCGCAAGGCCGACCAGCGCGTGATCGTCGCGTGCTTCGCCTCGCACGTGCACCGCGTCCAGCAGGTCCTCGACGTCGCCGTGCAGTACAAGCGCAAGATCGCGTTCGTCGGCCGGTCGATGGTCCGCAACATGGGCATCGCGTCCGACCTGGGCTTCCTGAACGTGCCCGACGGCCTGTTCGTCGACCTCGACGTCGCGATGCGCATGGAGGAGGACGAGGTCATCTTCGTCTCCACCGGGTCGCAGGGCGAACCGCTGTCGGCGCTGTCCCGCATGGCCCGCGGCGACCACCGCCAGATCTCGATCCGCGAGGGCGACACGGTGATCCTCGCGTCGTCGCTGATCCCCGGCAACGAGAACGCGGTCTTCAACGTCGTCAACGGCCTCGCCAAGCTCGGCGCGACCGTCGTGCACCAGGGCAACGCCAAGGTGCACGTCTCCGGCCACTCACCGGCCGGCGAGCTCCTGTTCCTCTACAACGCCGTGCGGCCGTCCAACGTGATGCCGGTGCACGGCGAGTGGAGGCACCTCCGTGCGAACGCGGCCCTCGCGGTCGCCACCGGTGTCGCCGAGGACCACGTCGTGATCGCCGAGGACGGCGTCGTCGTGGACCTCATCGACGGCAAGGCAGCAGTCTCCGGCCGCGTCGTCGTCGGCCACGTGTACGTCGACGGCCTGTCCGTGGGCGACGTGGGCGAGTCGACGCTGTCCGACCGCCTCGTGCTGGGCGAGGGCGGCTTCATCTCGATCTCGGTCGCCATCGACAGGGCGAGCGGACGCGCCGTGACGGCGCCGACGATCTCCGGCCGCGGCTTCTCCGACGACCCGAAGGCGCTGGAGGCCGTCGTTCCGCTCGTGGAGATGGAGCTGGCGCGCACCGAGGCCGAGGGCATCACCGACACGCACCGGGTCGCACAGGCCGTGCGGCGCGTTGTGGGGCGCTGGGTGGCGGAGACCTACCGCCGTCGGCCGATGATCGTCCCCACTGTCATCCCGGTGTGACCGTGACCCTGCTGTGATCTGCGTCCCTCTCGTCCGATAAGGTCTAGTCCCAGACCATGGACGAGGGGGTTCGCCCAATGGCCGGTAATGACGTTTTCAGCCCACCGGGCAAAGACGACATTCTTCTCCCACCGATTTTCACCTGGCACGAGCCGCTGGGCGTGCCGTTCGACTTCTCGGTGACCAAACCGCAGGCCCTGCTGGTGCTGTCGGTGGCGATCATCCTGACGTTCTTCCTGGTCACGACCAGGAGCATGAAGATCGTCCCGACCCGCTGGCAGTTCGCCGCCGAATCGGTCTACGACTTCGGCCGCAACACCATCGCGCGTGAGCAGATCGGCGCCAAGGAATTCGCGCCGTACGTGCCGCTGATCGTCAGCATCTTCTGCTTCGTGCTCGTGAACAACGTCTACGGACTGATTCCGTTCATCCAGTTCCCGACGTTCACGCACAGCGGGTTCCCGGCGGCCGTAGCGCTGCTGATCATCTTTCCGCTCTACCACTACGTGGGCATCCGCAAGTTCGGCCTTCGGGGCTACCTGCGCAACCAGTTCATCATCAAGGACGTGCCGAAGCCCGTGCTGTGGGGGCTGCTGATCCCGACCGAGGTCATCCTCAAGTTCTTCTTCGACCCGGTGAACCTCGCGATCCGGGTGTTCGCGGCGATGTTCGCCGGGCACCTGCTGATCCTGGTGTTCACGCTCGGCAGCGAGTTCCTGCTCTTCAACGCGCCGATCTACCTCAAGCCGGTGTCGCTGCTGGGCTTCGCGCTCGCCATCGCGCTGTTCTTCCTGGAGGCGTTGGTGCAGGTGCTGCAGGCGTACATCTTCGCCTTGCTGTCGGCGCACTTCATCGGCCGCGCACTGGCTGAGCAGCACTGATCGGTTGGGCCGCGGGCCACAACCGTTCGAGAGCGGAGGCCTGCGCTGCCCCAGGTCCGTTGCACCGCACCGAGAACTGGCCAGGTGGTCGACCGGCGAGCCGCGGCAAAGGTCGTCGACCACCTCGGACGCCGCGAGCAGAGCCTGGTTCGGCCACCTCTGGCCGCGGCTGGGCACGTCCGCGCGCTCGGTTCGGCGGGTGATGTCCGGCGTGATGGGCAGACTCGGAGCGCGCAGCCGCTTCCAGGTGACGCAGCAGCTGGCCGCGCGCCGGGGCCGGTTGCAGGACGCGACTCAGGGGCGCTGGCACACCAGGTGCAGCGACTCCTCGGGCATGGCGCCGGGGTAGGACGGGGTGAAGACCGGCCGGCTCCGGCGCACGACCCGCAGGCCGACCTCGGCCAGATGCGCCTCGAAGTTGTCCTCGGAGAACGACGACACCTCGATCTCCTGGCCCATCCACGGCAGGGTGACCTGTTCGACGTCGACGGCCACGGTGGCGAGGAAGAAGTGACCGCCGGGCCGCAGCCAGGTCGAGATCTGGCCGAGGGTCCGGATGATCTCGGCCTGGGTCATCTGCAACAGCGAGAACACGGCGCAGATGACGTCCCACGAGCCAGGGGGTGACTCGAAGTCGCGGATGTCGATCTTGTGGAAGTTGGCTTCGGGGACCTGGGCCGACGCGATGTCGACCATGACCGGGGAGACGTCGAGGCCGGTGACCTTCATGCCCGCCTTGGCCAGGGTGCGTGCCACGGGAACACCCGTGCCGCAGCCGATGTCCAGCACGCGAGAGCCCGAGGGCTGCGTCGCGGCGAACCAGGCGAGGGTCCCGTGCAGTGCCGGCTGGTGCGACCAAGCGCGTTGGTATTCCAGCCCGAGCGTGTCGAATACCTCGGCCGCGTTCATTTCCCCGCCCCTCATTTCGACCCAATCCACCTGAGTGAAGTGTGGAGAAGCTCTCTGCATGCCTTCTGGATGGCTTCTGGACGAAAACTGACGGTAGGTTGCTAGGTGAACGCGGACAGCGACGAAGTGAGAACACGGGTGCAGAACGAGTTGCGCGTCAGCTTGCTGGGCGCGCTCGCGGCCACGGTGGACGGCGAGGAGCTCACGCTCGGTCCGCCGCGGCAGAGAGCTGTGCTCGCGGTGCTCGCGTTGCGCGCCAACCACGTCGTGTCGCGCAGTGAACTCATCGACGCCGTGTGGGGCGATGATCCGCCCGCGAGTGCCGACAACGGCATCCACACCTACGTCGCCGGGCTGCGCAGGCTGTTCGAGCCGGACAGGGCGTCGCGCGCGCCGAGTTCCGTGCTGCTCTCCACGGACGCTGGATATCTGCTGAGGCTCCCGTCCGGCAGCTCCGACGCCGCCGTGTTCCGGTCCCATCTGGACGAGGCCGGACGGCTGCGGGACAAGCCGGTCGAGGCCGTCGCCGCCTTCGACGCCGCGCTGGGGCTGTGGCGGGGGATCGCCCTGGAGGGTGTGCCGGGCCCGTTCGCGGCGGTGGAGCGCGCGCGTCTGGCCGAGCTGCGGCTCACGGCCGTGGAGCAGCGTGCGGCGCTGATGCTGACGGTCGGGCGTGAGACCGAGGTGGCGGCGGAGCTGACGACGCTGGTCACCGCGCACCCGTTGCGCGAGAGGCTGCACGGTCTGCTGATGTCCGCGCTGTACCGCAGCGGCAGGCAGGCCGAGGCGCTGGCCGTCTACGCGGACCTGCGCCGGCTGCTGATCGAGGAGCTCGGCATCGAGCCCGGCCCCGAACTGCGCCAGCTGCACGAACAGCTGCTCGTCGGCCGGCCCGACCCGCAGCCGGAACCGGTGGCGCCCGCGCTGGTGCCCGTTCAGCTGCCGCACGAGATCCGCGACTTCACCGGCCGCGAGAAGGAACTGGCGAAGCTCGCCGAGGTCGTCCCGCACGACCACTCGCCGGTGCTCGTCGCGATCACCGGCACCGGCGGCGTCGGCAAGACGGCCCTGGCCGTGCGGTTCGCGCACCAGGTGGTCTCGCGGTTCCCGGACGGTCAGCTGCACGTCGACCTGCGCGGGTTCGACTCGTCGGCGCCGCCCGTGCAGCCCGGTGCCGCGTTGCACCAGCTGTTGCAGAGCCTCGGTGTGCCGTCCGAACGCATCCCGGAGGACCTGCCCGCGAAGTCCGCGCTGTACCGCAGCGTCCTCGCGGGCAAACGGGTTCTGGTGCTGCTCGACAACGCGAGGCTGGCCGAGCAGGTCCGTCCGCTGCTGCCGGGCCGGTCGACGTCGATGGTGCTCGTGACGTCCCGCAACCACCTCGGCGGGCTCGTCGCCCGCGACGGCGCGCACTCGATGACGTTGTCGACCCTCACACGGGACGAAGGCCTGGCGCTGCTGACGGCCGCGGTGGGCGCGGACCGGGTCGCCGCCGAACCCGACGCCGCCGCGAAGCTCGTCGAACTGTGCGGGCACCTGCCGCTGGCGGTGCGGATCGCGGCCGAACGCGTGGTGACGCGGCCGCACCTCACGCTGGCCGACCTCGCGAGCGACCTCGCCGACGAGCACGACCGGTTGAACGTGCTGGCCACGGGCGACGACGAGGACACGGCCGTGCGTGCCGCCTTCTCGTGGTCGTACCTGGCGCTGAAACCCGACGCCGCCAGGACGTTCCGGCTGATCGGCCTGCACCCCGGCGCCGAGATCAGCCTGAACGCCGTGGCCGCGCTCGCGGGCGTGCCGGTGTCGCGGGCCCGGACGTTGGTGGACGTGCTGGCGGGCGGGCACATGCTGGAGGAGGTCGCGCGCGGCCGGTTCCGGATGCACGACCTGCTTCGCCTGTACGCCACCGAACTCAGCGCCACCGAGGAGTCGTCGGACGGCCGCGCCGAGGCCGTGGCACGCCTGCTGGGCTGGTACTTCGACACCGCGAACGCCGCCGGCACCGTCATCGCGCCCCCGGACCACCCGGCGTTCCTGCTGCCGCCGCTGTCCACTCAGGACTTCACCTCGCACGACGACGCCTTCACCTGGTGCCGCACGGAGTCCTCGAACCTGCTGGCCGTGGCGAGACTCGCCGAGGAACAGCATTCGCCGGCGGCGTGGCAGATCCCGGTGGCGCTGTGGAACTACTTCATCGTGTCGAGCGCGCTGGACGAGTGGACGCGCACGTACCGCGTCGCCGAACGTGCCGCGACCCGTGACGGCAACCAGGCGGCCCGCGCGTGGGCGGTGCACGGCCAGGGTTTGTCGGCGTTCCGCGGGCAGCGTTTCGCGGACGCGCTGGAACTCTTCGACCGCGCGCTCGCCATCCGGCACGAGATCGGTGACGCCGTCGGTGCCGCGTGGAGCCTCACGGGCCTGGGCATGGCGTACGGCGGCCTGCGCCAGTTCGACCTCGCCGTCGACAGGTTCGGCGAGGCGCTGAGAAGGCACGCCGAGGCCGGTTCGTGGTTCGGCGAGGGCGGCACGAGGCTGTTCCTGAGCGACATCCTGCGTTCAGCGGGCCAGTTCGAGGCGTCGCTGGCGTCGGCGCGCACGGCGTTCGAGCTGATGGACTCGCACGACGCGGTGCACGGCAAGGCGATGGCGCTGGTCAGCATCGGCTGGGCGCAGTCGAAGCTCGGCAGCCGGGTCGAGGCGCGGGAGTCGTTCCGGCACGCGCTCGAGTTCCTGCGGGTGCTCGGTGACCGCAAGAGTCTCGCGGAGGCGTTGCACGGCCTGGGGGAGACGAGCGCGGGGCAGCCGGACGTGGCGCGGACGCACCTGCTGGAAGCGCTGACGATCTACGAGGACTACGACCACCCGCTGACTCCAGAAGTGCGCGCACGGCTGCACGAGCTGGGATAGAACGGCGTTGTGCATTTCGTAGAACTCGGCGCCGGCATCCCGGTGCTCGCCCTTCACGGCTGGACTCCCGACCACCGCCTGATGCTCGGCTGCCTGGAGCCGCTCTTCGCGACCAGGCCCGGCTACCGGCGCCTGTACCCCGACCTGCCGGCGATGGGGAAGTCGGCGGCGGACGGTGTGACTTCCAGCGACGACGTGCTTGCCGCTGTCGAGGAACTCGTCGACGCGGAGATCGGTGACGAACCGTTCCTGTTGGTAGGCGAGTCGTACGGCGGCTACCTCTCCCGCGCTCTCGCTCACCGCCGTCCGGACCAGGTGCACGGGCTCGCCCTGATCTGCCCGACCGGCACGAAGGTGCGCGCGGCCGATCGGACGGTGCCGCCGTTCGAGGTGCGCCGGTCGGACGGCGCTGAACTCGATCCCGTTCTGGCCGCGCGGTTCGACGGCATGGCCGTGGTGCGGACCGCCGAGACGGCGCGGCGGTTCGCGGACGAGATCCTTCCCGGTCTGGAGATCGCGGACCGCGACGCGATGGCGCGGATCGAGGTGAGGTGGGAACTGTCTGCGGTTCCGGAGCGTGGGAGGTATGAACGGCCGGCGCTGTTCCTGACCGGCCGTCAGGACAACATCACCGGGTACGAGGACGTGTACGCGTTGCTCCCGCACTACCCGTACGCGTCGTTCGTCGTTCTCGACACCGCCGGGCACAACCTGCAGATCGAGCAGCCGGTGTTGTTCGACGCGCTCATGGGGGAGTGGCTGGACCGGGTAGCTCAGTAGGGGAGATCCCTGATGTGCTCGCGCTGATGCGTAGGCAAGCTACATGTCATGCAGAAGCGCGCTCGGACCCTGTTGGTGTGGCTGCACGTCGTCACGTCCGTGGGCTGGCTCAGCCAGGCCGTGGCGTTGCTCGCCCTCGTGCTCTACGGCATGAAGACGGGCGACCTCAACGCGTTCAGGATGGCGCGCTACCTCGACCACGAGGTGCTGGCGATCATGGCCAACACCAGTGCGTTCAGCGGGTTCATGCTCAGCGCCACGACGCCGTGGGGTTACTTCCGGCACTGGTGGGTGCTCGCGAAGTTCGTGATCACGGTCAGCCAGCTCTACATCGGCGTCTTCATCCTGAGTGGCAACCTCCAGGAGGCCGTGAACGGGCACGTGACCGCGTGGATGCCCGTCGGCACGGGGCTCATGATCGGCGCGATCGCGTTCCAGGCGTGGCTCAGCGTCGCGAAGCCGTGGGGTCGCACACCGTGGGCGGACCCGAAGGTCAAGCTGCCCACGGCGAGCACGGCCACGTTCGTCGCGGCGCTGGTCATCCCGATGATCGACTTCGCGATCAGCCTGTGGCAGGGCAACCCGATGCCCCTGCTCATGCTGATCACGGTGATCGGCTACTCGATCAGGCGGGCCGCCAGGGCGAGACGCCGGTCGTCGGCCGCGTCGGGTCGTGGAAGCGCGGCAGGTCCGGCTCGTCGAGACGCAACGGCGCCAAGCCCTCGGTGATCGCGATCATGATCCGCTCGTGCGCGCGCCGGGCGTCGCCCATCGTCTCGGCCTTCAGGTCGGACAGCTCGACCGGCTTGCCGAAGTGGACCTTGAACGTCGGCCGCTTGCGCACCGCGCGCAGCCACGACGTCAGGTACGGCAGGAAGTCCTTCCAGCCGCTGACGTGCAGGTTGCCCCAGTACACGGCCTCATGCGCACCCCACTGACTGATGGGGATCACCGGAATACCGCCGCCCAAAGCCATGCGGGCGACACCGGTCTTGCCGCGCTCCGGCCACAGCCCGGGGTCGAGGCTGATCTTGCCCTCGGGGTAGACGGCGATCGGGTCGCCGCCCTTCTGCAACGCCGCGACGGCGCGGTGCATGGCCTCGCCCGCGTTCGCCGACCGCCGGTCGACGCGCAGGTGACCGCAGGCCTTCAGGGCCGGGCCCATGATCGGGGCGTCGAGCAGGCCGCCCGCGAGCATGAAGCGCGGGTTGACGCCGATCTTCCGGCAGGCCGCGATGAGCACCATCGGGTCGAGGTTGCCGATGTGGTTGGAGGCGAGCAGCAACGGCTTGCCGAGCAGCTCCGGCGGGATGTCGCCCGATACCTCGAGCTTGCCAGTCAGCGCGATCAGGCCCCGGTCGACCACCATGAGCATGCGCCAGAAAAGCGGTGTGGACACGCGGGGCAGCGTACGGCGTGTCGGAACGACTCCGTGCCCGATCGGGTGAACCATGAGGTTTCGCACGCGTCCTAGTTGCCAACGTGGCTGGTGAGGCGCGAGGGACTACCTTGTAGAAATGGCCGGGCGCACAGGGACTTCGAGAAAGACCACGTCACGCGGCAAAGCACCAGCCAAGCCGCGGGCGCGATCCAGCGCGTCCAGAAAACCCGCACCACGCAAGAAGAGCGGCGGCGCCATCAGTGCCGTGTGGGGCGCTTTGGGCCGTGGCGTCGGCAGTCTCGTGCGCACCGTCAGCCGTACCAAGGACCTTGATCCCGAACACCGCCGTGACGGCCTCGGACTGCTGTTGATCGCTCTCGCGGTCATCACCGGCGCCGGCGTGTGGTGGCAGGCCGGTGGACCGGTCGGGCAGTGGGTCGACGTCGCCGTGCGCAGCTCCGTCGGGTTCCCCGCGGTGATCGTGCCGGTCGTGCTGCTCGGCATCGGCGTCACGCTGATGCGCACCGACCCGAAGCCCGACGCGCGCCCGCGGCTGATCATCGGCTCGTTGCTGATGATGATCGGCGTGCTCGGCATGTTCCACCTCATCGGCGGCCTGCCGATGGACCCGCTGGAACGCCGCAGCGCCGGTGGTGCGCTGGGGTACCTGGCCGGAGGGTTCCTCGCCCAGGGCCTGACGCCGTGGGTCGCCGGGCCGTTGCTGTTCCTGATCTTCGGCTACGGCCTGCTGGTCGTGACGCACACGCCGATCCGCCAGGCACCCGAACGCATCCGCTCGTTGCTGCACCCCGGCACGTCGGCGACCGATGAGTCGCCGGAGGAAGAGCCGGTCGAGGAGCCGAAGCCGGTTCGCCTGCGCCGCCCGTCCCGCCGTCGCCAGGCCGTCGAACCCGTCGAGGACGAGCCGCAGGCCGAACTCCCGCTGGAGGAGCCCGCGGAGCCCGCCCCGAAGCCCGCGAAGGAGAAGAAGGCCCCCGCTCCCGCGATGGCCGTGCGCGCGGTCGAGGGCGAGTACCAGCTGCCGCCGCCGGACGTGCTCAAGGACGGCGACGCGCCGAAGACCCGCAGCAAGGCGAACGACCTCATGATCGAGGCGATCTCCGGCGTGCTGGACCAGTTCTCGATCGACGCCCAGGTCACCGGCTTCACCCGCGGCCCGACGGTGACGCGCTACGAGGTCGAGCTCGGCCCCGGCGTGAAGGTCGAGAAGATCACCGCGCTGACCAAGAACATCGCGTACGCCGTGGCGACCGACAACGTCCGCCTGCTGGCGCCGATCCCCGGCAAGTCCGCGGTCGGCATCGAGGTCCCGAACAGCGACCGCGAGATGGTGCGGCTGGGCGACGTGCTGCGCGCGCCGTCCACGGTCAAGGACACGCACCCGATGGTGATCGGCCTCGGCAAGGACATCGAGGGCCACATGGTCACCGCGAACCTGACGAAGATGCCGCACCTCCTGGTGGCGGGCTCCACGGGTTCCGGCAAGTCGTCGTTCGTGAACTCGATGCTGGTGTCGCTGCTGGCCCGCGCGACGCCCGACGAGGTCCGGATGATCCTCATCGACCCGAAGATGGTCGAGCTGACGCCGTACGAGGGCATCCCGCACCTGATCACGCCGATCATCACGCAGCCCAAGAAGGCGGCGGCGGCGCTGGCGTGGCTCGTCGAGGAGATGGAGCAGCGCTACCAGGACATGCAGGTCAACCGGGTGCGCCACGTCGACGACTTCAACCGCAAGGTGAAGTCCGGCGAGATCACCGCGCCGCCCGGTTCCGAGCGCGTCTACCGGCCCTACCCGTACATCATGGCGATCGTCGACGAGCTCGCCGACCTGATGATGACCGCACCACGCGACGTCGAGGACGCCATCGTCCGCATCACGCAGAAGGCCCGTGCGGCAGGCATCCACCTCGTGCTGGCGACGCAGCGCCCGTCCGTCGACGTCGTCACCGGCCTGATCAAGACGAACGTGCCGTCCCGCCTGGCGTTCGCGACGTCGTCCCTGACGGACTCGCGGGTCATCCTGGACCAGCCCGGCGCCGAGAAGCTGATCGGCATGGGCGACGCCCTGTACCTGCCGATGGGCGCCTCGAAGCCGGTGCGCATCCAGGGCGCGTTCGTGGGCGACGAGGAGATCTCGTCGATCGTCGAGTTCACCAAGAACCAGGCGCAGCCGGAGTACACCGACGGCGTCACGGCGCAGAAGGCCGGCGAGAAGAAGGAGATCGACGCCGACATCGGCGACGACCTGGAGCTGCTGGTGCAGGCGACCGAGCTGATCGTGACGTCGCAGTTCGGCTCGACGTCGATGCTGCAGCGCAAGCTGCGCGTCGGGTTCGCGAAGGCGGGGCGCCTCATGGACCTGCTGGAGACCCGCGGTGTGGTCGGGCCGTCCGAGGGCTCGAAGGCACGTGAGGTGCTGATCAAGCCGGACGAGCTGGAGTCCGTGATCTACCTGATGCGCGGAGGCGGCCCCGCCGACGAGGACTAGTCGGTACCGTCCGGGAACGGCTTGCTCACTCCAGCAGCAGCTGCACGGGATGATGAACGTCGTTCGGGCACGCCAGGAAGTTCAGCGCGCCGCCTCCCCCGAGGAGCTGCCAGCCCATGTGTGCGCTCTCCGGTCGGTCGCATTCGGTGCACTCGACCTCGTGCTCTGACAGCGCGAGAAGCTGGACGCGGAGGGTCCCGCACTCCGGGCACTCCGAGTCACCAGGACCCGCGGCGAACCACCGGGTCCAGCCGCCGATCTTGCTGGCGTCGCCGAAGGTCGGCCAACTGCGGTTGCCCGCGGGATCGACGCCGTCGTTGTTGAGAAATTCCAGCTCGTCCAACAGCTCGTGCGGCAGCTCGCACGTCCTCGGGTATTGGGTGGCACGGCACGGGTTGAACACGCACGGCCGGAACACGTACCTCGGGTCCACCAGGACCGGGGCGGGCTGGTCGTCCAGCGGATCGGTGACCTGGCTGGCCGCGCGCCACACGAGGCGGGCGTCCGGGCCGAAGATGTCCTCGTGCTCGATCGTGCACAGGAACACCTGCAGCAGGTCGGTGCCGTCCGGGAAGGGCAGTTCCGGGAAATCGGCCTGGTACAGCTGCGCACAGCCGGCGAACGGTGTGCGCAGGCCGCGGACCTGGTCGTCGGTGAGGTCGTAGTTGCCGACGTGGTCCGCGCCGTCGCAGTGCGGCCAGGGTTCGTCGTGCGGCCACAGCATCGGGCCGCCGAGGTGGCTCTCCGAGCGCTCGGCCTTGCCCGGTGAGGGGTGGAGGCGGACGACAGGGCGGGCCCAGGCGTCGATCCACGGTATTTCACGGCCGTTGTCAGTCGGTTTGATGCTCATTTATCTCGCTCCCCCAAGCTGACGCAGGGGTCCCCCTTGAGCGGGAACCCCTGCGTTTCAACGTACTCGGGAGGTCTGACAATCAGCGGCGCTCTACTTCAGGCCGGCGTTCTGGATGCTGGTCGCCGTGGAGCTCGCGGTGTTGCCGAACTCGCGCACCGCCGCGTAGTACAGGTCGGCGGTCCGCTTGCAGGCCCAGTTGGAGCCGCACTGCTGGTACATGTCGGACTTGAAGTTGTTGTCGATGCGCAGGCGGTTCGTCTCGTTCCACCGGCCCTGCCGCTTGTAGTTGCGGTAGCCGAAGTCGTGCCGGTGGCAGGTCGGCAGGAACTTGAAACCGAAGGGGTTGTCCGGCGAGTACGAACAGCCGTCGGACGACCAGTCGAGCTGACCGGCGTAGGGCTGTTGCGCGCGCAGTGTTGTGAACTGGCTGATGGTCTTCGAGTAGAGGTAGTCGTCGGTCACCGCGACGATGTCCACGGCGTGAGCCGGGGCGCCCGTGAAGATCAGGGCGATGGAGGCGGCGGCACCCACGAATGCCGAGCGCAGGGTCTTCGTCGACATGGCGAGCTCCTCGGAGTGTGAGCAGGGTCTCGCCAGTTGTAGCGGGTGATCGACTGTCCTCGGTAGACACGATCTGATGAACGTCAGGTGATCATGTGCCCGCACGCGATCGCGGTGGCCACGCGGAGTTCGCGGGGCAGGCCCAGCGCGTGCAGCATTTCGTTGTCCGCTACTCCGCCGAGCAGGTAGCCGCCGAGTTTCTGCTCCGCCAAACGGAGGCAGATGCTCTGCGCGGCGGCTCCTGCTTCGATCAGGCCGAAGCGGCCCGCGCGTTCGCCGTACTTCTCGAACGACTCCTTGTCCGTCAACACCAGGACGATCGTCAGCGGTGGCACCTCCGGCGTGCCGAGGATCTCGGCGAGGTTCGCCGGCGGCGGGCCGATGTCCTGCAGCGCGTGGCGGCGGATGTCGTAGCGGACCGCTCGGCCGTGCACGAACGCATAGCAGCGCAACGGGTTGAGGCCGCCCGCGGACGGACAGCTGTTGTCGGACAAGGCGCCCAGCACCGTGCCGAGTTGCTTGTCGGTCAGCGGCTTGTCCGAGAACTCCCGCGTGCTCCTGCGTGCCTGGAACAGCTTCTGCAGGCGGTCGTGCGGGCGGGGGAGGAGGACCGGTGCCGCGGGCAGCTCCAGCGGGTCGATCAGCTCCGGCTGAGGCCGGAAGTCCCGCAACCGGTCGCCGAGCCTGCGCTGGTGCAGTGGCGAGTACCGGCTCGCGGCCCAGAAGTCGTCGAACATCGGTGTCACCCCAGCGGATGCGGTGCGGGATTGGGGAACACGCCCGGTGAGGCGTGCGGGTAGCGCCGGCCGAGCTCGCGGGCGCGGCCGGCGAGGTGCGGCCAGCGGTGGTCCGAGTGCAGCGGCGCGAGGTCGGGGGACAGGACGCGGACGCAGTGCAGTCCGACGGCCGACAGTTCCGGCGTGGTGAGCTCGCGGTAGGCGAGCCGGACGTCCGCGCGGTCGAGGGCGTGCACGAGCTCGGTCAGTTCCGCTGCTGTGCCAAGGGATTCGGCGTCGCGCGGCGGGTCGGTCTCGAAGCCCGCGAACCACGGCAGCGCGTCCCACTCGTCCGGGTGTGTGGCGTAGTAGACGGCGTGCTCGTCGAAGTCGGTGACGTCCTCGACGGGCTGATCGCCGTTGCGCGCGAGCCACACCTCGATGAAGACGGTGCCCTGGACCCACTCCTCGTAGGCCTTCCGCACGGCCTCGGCGACCGTGGCGCGGCACGCCAGGCCGAGTGTGGGCCTCGGCTTGCCGGCGATCGGCAGCGAACCCGCGACGGCGACCACGGGGTGCGGGCTGTAGGCGGGCGTGAGGTCGAACGCCTGGGCGCCGTGCGGCAGGCCGGCGGCGAACCGCTGCGGTGCGATGGAGTGCAGCCACGTCGTGGTGAACGCGTCGCGCTCGACCAGTTCCTGGACGGCGCGCAGCAACGCGCTGGTCGTCGACGGACCGGCCGCCAGCCCCGACGAGGTCGCGGGCAGCCCGTGCGCGGCATCCAGCCCCACCAAACCGGCCGGCACGCGGATCGGTTCGTTGCCCGGCAAGGTCCACGCCCGCGTGTACGGGGTGTCGACGTATCCCTTGCGGTAGCGGTAACCCGGCGCCACCCGCTGCTCGACTGTGTGCAGGCTGAAGTGCTCCAACGGCCAGCACTCGCCGTCGGTGACGATCTCCAGCGATGCCCGTGCGGCGGCGTGCCGCTCCAGGGCCTCGGCGATCGCGGCGACCTTGCTGGTGCCGCCGGACGTACCGCCGGTGGCGAACGGCTCCGGCACCGCGGCCCAGCCCTCGACGTCCACATCGGACAGGCTGTGCGGCACGGGATGCAGCTGCGACACCACGCCCTGCCGCCAGCCGACCGCGCGCTCGATCAGCGCCTCCGCGACGGTCTTCACCGCTTGGCCCGGTAGTGCCGGAAGAGCCAGTACCCGAGCGCCAGCGCCCCGCCGACGTACAACACACCGACGACCCACGCGGCTGCCTCGCCGATGGTGGCGATCGGCCCCAGCGCGAACAGGACGACGAACGGCTCCAGGCACCACAGCACGGCCCAGCCGAGCAACCGGACCACGCTTCCCACCGGGTTCGGCGACTGGGCGATGAACCCCGCGGCGACGGCCCAGGCGAGCGCCGCCGCGAAGCCGCCGAGCCACCAGCCCCAGTGGACGTCGAAGACCGCGCCCATCGTGGCGAACGGCAGCACGACGACCAGCAACGGGAAGATCGCGGCGGGCAGGACGAGCAGGCTGCGAGGCCGGGAGAGCTCTTTCGTCTCCTCGTACAGCGCCGCCGGGATCTGCACGGCCGCGCCGACCGAGGAAACCGCACAGCAGCAACAACAACAGCAACAGGTGGGCGTCGCAGCGTTCGCGGCGGCCGCACCGGGTGAGAACTGGTCAGGTAACCGTACTGCCGTCGCGTTCAAGGTTCCCCCAAGGAAGTGACACGCGCCCGAACTCGACCGTCGGGCAGATCTCGCAGCCGGCCGCGGGCAGCACGCTCTCGCGCGTCGTCGTGAAGTCGTCGAGGTTGACGGTCACGACCGTGTCCAGCAGGGCGAGCGAACCGCTCTGGATGTTCTGAACCGCTTGCAGGGCAAGGGAGATCGGGAACTCGTGGGACATCGCCGCCGGTTGCGGAGGAGGCGGCGGATCCCCCCACCGCCTCCCCGCCCGCACCGCGAGGCACGCCAGGCACGCGCCGGCACCGGGCACCACGAAGGGCCCGACGGCGGCGGTGTGGTGGTACGCGAGGTCCAGCAACAGGTGCGGGACCGTCGTCTCGCGCGCCACCTCGATCAGGTCGACCAACGTGCCGGTCGTCCGCACGACGAGCAGGAGGTCCGGATCCTCGTTGTGCGGCAACAGCTCTACCAGCCCGGCGGGCGCATCCCCGACGACGCGCGTGCCGACCCCCATCGGCTTGACGTCCTCGGCGGGCAACCCTGCCGGGCGGAGAGCGCCCAGGGTCCTCAGCTGGGCCACGTGCCGGCGAACCGGTTCCCCCAACCGGCTCTCGTCGACCGTTCGAGCCACTCCCCTCGACACCGGCTCGAACAGGCCGGCCAGCGCCACGGCCACCGCCCTGGGCAGGTCTGGAATCAGGTACGCGAGATCGGCTCCCGCGTAGACGACAAGGCCTTCGTCACGAACTTGGGCGTGCCAGGCGGGATCAGCGACCAGGCTCATCCTCGTCCCCCCGTTTCAGGAAGTTCTCGATCTCCTGCTCGCTCGGCAGATCCCCCGCCGGGTCCATGAGGTTCTCGGCGATCGGCGGCAACGGCTGCTCGGCCCACGCGGGCTGGTAGTCGTCGCTGGGCAGCAACCCGTGCCGTGACGCGAACTCCTCGGCCGCGTCCCGGATCGACTCCCGCAGCGTCCCCACCACCGCGGTCTCCGCCGTGTACGTCAGCTCGACGAGCAACGCCCGCACGTTCTCCAGCTGGTTCTCGTCACCGGCCTTGCGTGCGAGCTCCGGCCAGAACTGCCGTTCGAACAACCGCACGAAGTCCGCCGCCACCGCGTCGGTCGCCGTGCGCAGGCGCGTGAAGCTGTCCATCACGTCATCGCTGGGCACCCTGAGGCCGGCAAGCCTGCCGCCCGCTTCGAGTGCCCAGCGACGCGTGTGCGGCCAGCCGTACTTCCACCGCACCAAGCCCAACCGCATAGCCCGGAGGAGGAGTCGCGGTTGGACGTCTCCCGTCGGAATCAGGTGCTTGATGTCGCGCACCTTGATCCGAACCCAGTCGTCGGGCCCCTCGGCCTCGCTGAAGCCGAGAACCGCGGCGACCGACTCGCCCTTTTCCCGTGCCGAGATCAGTTCCGCGATCGCGGGCAGCGAGAACCCCCGCTGCTGCAACCGCTGCACCAACGTCAACCGCTCGACGTGCGAGGCGTCGTAGTACGCCACGCGCCCCTGCCGTCTCGGCGCGTGCAGCACACCCTTCGTCTGGTACATGCGAATGGTGCTGCTGGGCAGGCCGGTCCGGGCGGCGAGCTCGTCGATGGTGAGCGATTCGGGCACGGTCAGAGCTTGGCCGCTCACAGTTAGTCGAGTCAAGACTCTTCGAGTGATTACTCGAAGAGTTACAACTCCAGGAGCATCCGGCTGTTGCCGAGCGTGTTCGGCTTCACGTAGCTCAGGTCGAGGAACTCGGCGACGCCCTCGTCCACCGACCGCATGATCTCCTCGTAGACCTCGGGGCTCACCGGTGTGCCCTCGATCTCGACGAAGCCGTGCTTGCTGAAGAACTTGGTCTCGAACGTCAGCACGAAGATCCGCCCGAGCTGCAGCTCCCTGGCGGTGGCGATGAGCTGCGCCACGATCCGGTGCCCCACGCCGCGGCCGAGCGCCATCGGCGACACGGCGACCGACCTGATCTCGGCCAGGTCCTCCCACATCACGTGCAGGGCGCCGCAGCCCAGCAGCTCGCCGTCCTGCTCGGCCACCCAGAACTCCTGGACCGCCTCGTACAGCGTGACCAGCGGTTTGGTCAGCAGAACCTTGCCGGCATACCCGTCGATCAGCGCCTTCATGGCGCGCACATCACTGGTGCGGGCACGCCGCACGACTACCCCACTGGTCACAACCGTCAAGTATGAGGTGGGCACGATTCCGGTCTGACAGCCCGACCCGGTTACTCTGAGCGCCGTGTCTTCTCCCACCACTCCGCGACGCGTGTCGCTGCTGACCCTGGGCTGTGCCCGCAACGAGGTCGACTCCGAAGAACTCGCCGGGCGCCTCGGCGAGGGCGGCTGGGAGCTGGTGGACGAGGGCGCGGACGTCGTCGTCGTCAACACGTGCGGCTTCGTCGAGCAGGCGAAGAAGGACTCGGTCGACACGCTGCTCGCCGCCTCCGACACCGGCGCCAAGGTCGTCGCGGTCGGGTGCATGGCGGAGCGCTACGGCAAGGAGCTCGCGGACAGCCTTCCCGAGGCGGCCGCGGTCCTGGGCTTCGACCAGTACAACGACCTGGCCGAGCGCCTGCAGGACGTGCTGCACGGCAAGCCGGTCGAGTCGCACGTGCCGGTGGACCGCCGCACGCTGCTGCCGATCACGCCGGTCAAGCGCCAGGAGGCCAAGGACGGCGTCCAGGTCCCCGGCCACGGCTGGGGGCCGACCAAGGTCCAGCGCAAGCGGCTCGACGACGCTCCCGTGGCGCCGTTGAAGATCGCGTCGGGCTGTGACCGGCGGTGCAGCTTCTGCGCCATCCCGAGCTTCCGCGGCGCGTTCGTGTCGCGGCTCCCGGACGAGATCGTCTCCGAGGCCATGTGGCTCGCCGAGAACGGCGTCAAGGAGCTGTTCCTCGTCAGCGAGAACTCCACGAGCTACGGCAAGGACCTGCCCCGCGACCAGGGCGCCCTCGAACAGCTCCTCCCGCGGCTGGCGTCCATCCCCGGCGTCGAGCGGGTGCGGGTCAGCTACCTGCAGCCGGCCGAGACGAAGCCGAGCCTCGTGGCCGCGATCGCGAAGACCGAGAAGGTCGCGAACTACTTCGACATGTCGTTCCAGCACTCCAGCGAGAACGTGCTGCGGCGCATGCGCCGGTTCGGCGACACGGACAGCTTCCTCAAGCTCGTGTGGCAGATCCGCGAGCACGCGCCCGAGGCCGGCATCCGCAGCAACTTCATCGTCGGCTTCCCCGGCGAGACCGAGGCCGACCTGCAGGAACTGGAGCGCTTCCTCACCGAGGCGCGCCTGGACGCGGTCGGCATCTTCGGGTACTCCGACGAGGACGGCACGGAGGCCGAGAACCTCGACGGCAAGCTCGACGCGGACACCATCGCGGAGCGCGTGCAGCGGATCGGCAACCTCGTCGAGGAGCTGACGAGCCAGCGCGCCGAGGACCGGGTCGGCACCGAGGTCGTCGTGCTGATCGAGCACGAGGAGGACGAGGAGAGCGACTGCGTCGGCCGGGCCGAGCACCAGGCGCCCGAGGTCGACGGCGAGTGCATCGTGCTCGAAGCCGAGGGCCTCAAGCGCGGCGACTTCGTGCGTTGCCGCGTGGTCGACTCCGAGGGCGTGGACCTGATCGTCGAGGTAGTCCCGACATGACGGAAGCCCGGAAGGTCCCGCTGCTCAACGTCGCGAACATCCTCACGATGGCGCGGCTGGCGCTCGTTCCGGTCTTCCTGTTCTCCCTGTTCGAAGCGGGCGGCTTCGACACGACGTGGCGCCTCATCGCGTTCGGGATCTTCGCCGTCGCGAGCTTCACCGACCACATCGACGGCACGCTCGCGCGCAAGCACGGGCTGATCACCGACTTCGGCAAGATCGCCGACCCGATCGCGGACAAGGCCCTGACCGGGTCCGCTCTGGTCGGCCTGAGCATCCTCGACGTGCTGCCGTGGTGGATCACGATCACCATCGCCGTGCGCGAGGTCGGCATCACGCTGCTGAGGTTCTGGGTGATCCGCTACGGCGTCATCCCGGCCAGTCGCGGCGGCAAGGCCAAGACGCTGGCGCAGGTCATCGCGATCGGGCTGTTCGTGCTCCCGCAGAACGACGTGCTGGAGGTCATCGCGTGGGCGATCATGGCCGTCGCGCTCGTGCTCACCATCGTCACGGGAATCGATTACGTCATCCGGGCGTTCAAGATGAAGGCAAGAGCAGGCCGGGCCGTGCTGTGACAGACGTCGTCGGACTGCTCAAAGCGAGGAACCAGACCGTCGCCACGGCCGAGTCGCTCACCGCGGGTCTGCTGTGCGCGACGATCGTCGACACACCGGGGGCGAGTGCCGTGGTCCGCGGTGGGTTGATCGTCTACGCCACCGAGCTCAAGCACGAGCTCGCGGGCGTGGATCAGCAGTTGCTCGACGAGCACGGTGCCGTGCACCCCGACGTCGCGGTCCAACTGGCCGAGGGTGCCCGGAAGCGGTGCCGTTCGGACTGGGGGATCGGGCTCACCGGAGTCGCCGGCCCCGATCCGCAGGACGGTGTCGCTCCGGGGACGGTCCACATCGGCTTGAGCGGGCCTGGAGTGTCCACAGTGCGGACAATCACGGTGAGTGGCGACCGCAGAGCGGTCCGTTCCGGTGCCGTGGAAAAAGCCCTGGTCCTGCTGTCGGATCACCTGCTGATGACCGAGGACGGGAACTAATGATGACTCCGCGTTCGTTCGCCCTTGGCGGACGTGTTCGGAAGTCAGTGCCCGTTGTCGGTGTCGATCGGTAACGTAGGGACACGGCCGGCCGGAAGGAGGCGCGCGATGACCGTGCTGCTACGCGAGGCGATCGGTGATCGACTTCGCCATGCCCGCACCAACCAACGCCGCACGCTGCGCGAGGTCTCTCGGACCGCCCGCGTGAGCCTGGGGTACCTGTCCGAGGTGGAGCGCGGCCGCAAAGAGGCGTCCAGCGAACTCCTCGCGGCCATCTGTGACGCGTTGGAACTGCCCCTGTCCGAGTTGCTGCACCACGTCGCCTCCGACATCGGCGCCGTCCAGCAGACGCCGGACACGGTGCCCGACACCGTCCCGGACGGGCGAACGGAGCGGGGCAAGCTGGAGGGTGGCCGTGTGCTGCCGTCCACGCTGTCGGACGACCTGTCCGACCTGCGGCTGCAGCCCATGCTCAGTCACAGGCTCACGAGCAAGATCGGCGAGACTCCCAAAGCAGTCGTCGCGGCATAACCCCGTGTACTCAGCCGACCCCGCTCGCCCGATGGCGAGCGGGGTCGCCTGCATTCGGGTGATCCCAGCCGTCTGTGGCCCCCGCCACGTGACGGTGTGCAACAAGATTGCGTCCTCGGACGTTCAACTGACAACGACGGCAGCGTGCTGGACGGCAGGCAACGGCTTGGCATCGGCACGCTGGGTCACCGCGTCTCCGGGCGCGGGTGCGGGCAGGATTGGCACGTCGTCAGGCGTGTACTCCTAAGTCCCGGGGTGGGTCAGGGTGTTCCCGGATATCTCCCCATGTCGGTGGATACGCCGACGAACAATTGAGACGATGGATCCAACACCGGCACCGAGAAGGCAGGCGTAGGAGATGGCCAGTCCGTTCGTTAAGTTCTGGAAGTACCTGATGGCGTCGTTCTCGTCGAAGATCGACGAGCACGCTGACCCGAAGGTGCAGATCCAGCAGGCCATCGAGGAGGCGCAGCGGCAGCACCAGGCCCTCTCGCAGCAGGCTGCGGCCGTCATCGGCAACCAGCGTCAGCTGGAGATGAAGCTGAACCGCCAGCTGGGCGATGTGGAGAAGCTGCAGGCCTCCGCGCGTCAGGCGCTCGTGCTCGCCGACGAGGCGCGCTCGAAGGGCGATGAGCAGAAGGCGACTCAGTTCGAGAACGCCGCGCAGGGTTTCGCCACCCAGCTCGTCACCGCCGAGCAGGGCATCGAGGACCTCAAGACGCTGCACGACCAGTCGTTGCAGGCCGCCGCGCAGGCCAAGCAGGCGGTCGAGCGCAACGCGATGATGCTGCAGCAGAGGCTGGCCGAGCGCACCAAGCTCCTCAGCCAGCTGGAGCAGGCCAAGATGCAGGAGCAGGTCTCCGCGTCGCTGAACCAGATGAGCGAACTCGCCGCGCCGGGCAACGTACCGTCGCTGGAAGAGGTTCGCGACAAGATCGAGAAGCGCTACTCGACGGCCCTCGGGTCCGCCGAGCTCGCCCAGAACTCCGTGCAGGGCCGGATGCTCGAGGTGCAGGCCTCGACCACCCAGCTGGCCGGCTCGTCGCGTCTGGAGCAGATCCGCGCCTCGATGCACGGCGGTCAGGCGAACACGCCGCAGCAGGTGACCGCGGGCAACAGCGCCGCCGCGCAGATCCAGGCCGAGATCGCGCAGCGCGTCCAGTCAGAGCAGAAGACCACGCAGCAGCAGGTCCCGCCCGCCCAGAACTGATGGGCGCAGGGGCAGGAGGAGTCAGCAGGTGATCATGGAGCCCTGGAGAAACCGTCCCAACAACGAGATCGTCCGCAAGGTCGTCAACGAGTTGGGTGCGTCGCTCCAGGGCCACCCGCTGGCCGAGCAGGCGCGCTACCGGATGCAGAAGTGGAACGACCCACGCGCGAAGCTCGAACGCAAGCGCAAGCGCACGAACGCCGTCCTCACGTTCTGGCTCATCGTGATCTCGATCCTCGGCACGCTCGCCGTGCTGGGCTTCACCGGTGTGCTCGGCACGTGGGCCGCCGTCACCGGGGCGATCGGCGCGGCGGTGCCTTCCGTCCTCGCCGTGCGCAGCGGCTTCAAGCTGCGTGAGCTCAAGGCGGACAAGGTGCGGCTGGAGCTCTCTCCGCCGCCACCGCCCAGGCCGCCGCTGCCCGCGCACGTGTCGTCCGCGCGCGTGCCGATGGAGAAGCTCCACGGTGCCGAGGACACGATGAACCAGCTGCTCGTGCAGCTCGACTCGCCCGCGCTCACGTCGATGCCGACCGAGTCCGTCCAGCACGCCCGGCAGACCGCCCAGGAGGCCTCGGCGGCCATCCGCGCGGTGTCGGCACAGCTCCAGGCCGTCGAACGGGCTCGCGACACCGCACCGCACCTGGAGCGCGCGGCGTTGGTCGAGGGCGTGCGGGTGCTCAGGATCCAACTGGCCGACGGCGTGGACCGCTACTGTGCGTTGGTGGCGGCCGCGGGCCATGCGCTGGCGGCGAGCACGCAGTTCCAGGACCCGCGCGAGGTGTTGGACGACGCCACGGACCACATGGCCGGTCTCGCGTCCGCGATGCGCGACGTCTCAGGCTATTCAGCGCACTAAAAAGTAACTTTCTGTAGTTGCCTGCGCCTATTCGGCGGTTCTCTCTGGAGATCCTTAGGGCAATCGTGTGATTATCGGACCGTTATCTAGCCGTAGCCGCTACATGGCGTGGCAGGATTCCGGGGCCGGTCTGCGGGAAGTCCGGCTGAATTGCCGGGAGGCAGTGCGTTGGCGTTGTGGACCGTGCACGGGGACGGTCGGATCACCGACAGTGAAACCGTCGCACCCCAGGAGAGGGTGAGCTGGCCGCTCACCATCGGGTTCGGAGTGCAGCACCTGGTCGCCATGTTCGGCGCGACGGTGATCGTTCCCACCGCCACCGGTCTTCCCGTCGCCACCACCCTGCTGTTCTCCGGCCTCGGCACACTGCTCTTCCTCGTCATCACCAAGAACCGCGTGCCGAGCTACCTCGGTTCGTCCTTCGCCTTCGTGGCCCCGCTGGTGGCCGCACGCGAACAGGGCATCGCGGCGCAGCTCGGCGGTGTCGTCGCCGCGGGCCTGCTGGTGATCGTCGTCGGCATCGCGGTCAAGGCGCTCGGTGTGCGGCTGCTGGAGTCGGTCATGCCGCCGGTCGTCACCGGTGCCGTCGTGATCCTCATCGGCCTGAACCTCTCGCGCCAGGCCACCTCGAACTTCAGCGAGCAGCCCCTGCTCGCCGGTCTGACCACGCTGGTGATCCTGCTGGCCGGCGTGCTGGGTCGCGGCCTGGTGTTCCGGTTCTCGATCCTGATCGGCTTCGTCGCGATCTGGATGGGCGGCCTGGCGTTCGGCGCCGTGTCGTCGGAACGGCTCGCCGCGCTGCGAGACGCGGCGTGGGTGGGCCTGCCGAAGCTCTACCAGCCCGAGCTGCGGCCGTCCGTGGTGCTGCTGATGCTGCCCGTCGTGATCGTGCTGGTGGCCGAGGTCGTCGGACACGTGAAGGCGGTCGCGGCCCTGACCGGCCGCAACCTCGACGGCAGCGCGGGCGACGCGATCATCGCGAACGGCCTGTCGACCGCGTTGTCCGGCCTCGGCGGAGGCGCCGGGACCACGACGTACTCCGAGAACATCGGCGTCATGGCCGTGACCCGCGTCTACACGACGGCGGCGTTCGCGTTCGCCGGTGTGTTCGCCACGCTGCTGGCGTTCTCCCCGAAGGCCATCGCGCTGTTCGGCACCATCCCGCCGGGCGTGCTCGGGGGCTGCACGCTCGTCCTCTACGGCCTGATCGTGCTGGTCGGCGTGCGGATCTGGATGGACCGCGGCGTCGACCTGGCGAACCCGGCGAACGCGATGGTCGGCGGTGCGGCGCTGGTGGCCGGCGTCGGCGACCTCACCATCGAGATCGGCGACCTGGAGATGGGCGGCATGGTGTGGGGTTCGCTGCTCGTCGTGATCCTGCACCCCGTGATGCGCTGGCTCAGGGCCGCGCGCCACACCTGAGTCACTTCAGCGCCCGGTTGATCCTCGACACGAGTCCAGGGCCTTCGTAGATGAACCCGGTGTAGATCTGCACGAGGCTCGCGCCGGCGTCGATCATGCGCTTGGCGTCGTCGGCGGACGCGATGCCGCCGACACCGATGACCGGCAGGTCGCTGTTCTTCGTGATGAACCGGACCACGTTGTTCGCGCGCTGGGTGAGCGGCTTGCCGCTGAGCCCGCCGGTCTCGCTCCTGTGCGCACTCGTGAGGCCCTCACGGCTGAGGGTGGTGTTCGTGGCGATGAGGCCCTTGATGCCGTTGTCGACGCACACCTGGATGACCTCGGCGATGGCGTCCTCGGTGAGGTCCGGCGCGATCTTGACCAGCATCGGCTTGTCCGTCGCCGCGGTCAGGGCCGCGACGAGTTCGGTGAGCGCGCCCTTGTCCTGCAGGCTGCGCAGACCGGGCGTGTTGGGCGAGCTCACGTTGATCGCGTAGTAGTCGCCATGGTTCTTCAGCGCGTTCAGCGAGTTCAGGTAGTCCTGCACGGCGTCCTCGACCGGCGTGATCTTGGACTTGCCGAGGCTGATGCCCAGCGGTGCCTTGAGCGGCGTCCTGTCGAGCTTCGCGGCAAGCGCTTGCGCACCCGCGTTGTTGAAGCCCATCCGGTTGATGATCGCCTCGTCCTCGCGGAGCCGGAACAGCCGGGGCTTGGGGTTGCCCGGCTGCGCGTGCCACGTGACGGTGCCGACCTCGACGAACCCGAAGCCGAGCGCACCCCACGCCGGCAGCGCCCGCCCGTCCTTGTCGAGGCCCGCCGCGAGCCCCACGGGGTTCGGGAAGCGGACGCCGAACACGGTGCGGGGGTTGTTCTGGTTGCGGGCGAACCTCGCCAGCGGGCTCAGCCGCGCCATGACGTCGAGCGTGGTCTCGTGGACCCGCTCCGCGTCGCCGCCGTGCATCCCGAACAACGCCCTGCGAACCACCTGCTTGTAAACCACGTGCTCACCCTATAACGCCAGCTCAGGGCGGGCGCACGCCCCTCTGGTACCTAGAGCGGCTTCGGCACCTTGATCGTCGCCTGCTCGTCCAGCGGCATCGTGGGCTTGGTCAGGAACGTCACCGGCAGTCCTCGCAGGCCGCGGCTCCCCAGCGACACGCGCCAGGACAGCGGCTGCGAGGTGTCCAGGGCCAGCCCGGCGCACCGCCCCAGCAGCGTCCGGAACGCCACCTCGCCCTCCAGCCGGGCCAGCGGCGCGCCCAGGCAGAAGTGGATGCCGTGCCCGAACGCGAGGTGCTGGCGGTCCGCCCGCTCGATGTTGAGCTGGTCGGCCCGCGGGTACCGGTTGCCGTCGTGCTCGGCGGAGGCCAGCGACAGCAGCACGACGTCGCCCGCCTGGATCTGCGCGCCGCCGATCGTCAGCGGCTGCGTCGCGAACCGCAGCAGGTGCGAGGTCGGCCCGTCGAACCGCAGGAACTCCTCGATGGCGCCCGGCAGCAGTGACGACGAGCGCTGCAGCAGTTCGAGCTGTTCGGGGTGGCGCAGCAACGCCAGCGCACCGTTGCCCACGAGGTCCACAGCGGTGGTGTAACCGGCCACGAGCAGCAGGAACGCCAGCGAGGCCAGTTCGCTGTCGGACAGCGCGGCCTCGCCGGTCGCGCGGGCCAGGCCGCCGATCAGGTCGTCGTCGCCGGAGGTCCGCTTGTGCGTGACGAGGTCGCGCAGGTAGCCGGAGGTCTCCTCGCGGGCCGAGGTCGCGTCACCGTCGGCGAGCCCGGTGACGACGTCCGCCCAGTAGCGGAAGTTCTCCTGGTCGACGGCGGGGACACCGAGCAGTTCCATGATCACGGTGATGGGCAGCGGCGCGGCGAAGTCCGCGATCAGGTCGCAGCGGCCGGAGTCCGCGAACCGCTCGGCCAGGGAGGCGGCGACCTGTTCGATCCGGGGACGCAGCGCGGCGATGCGGCGCGGCGTGAGCTGGCTCGACACCGCGCGGCGCAGCCTGGTGTGGTCGGGGCCGTCGCTGTTCATCATGTGGTCCGACAGGTCGCCGAACCACCACGACGCGAAGTGCGGATGGCCGCGCAGGGGTTCGGCGAGCGCGGAGCCGTGCGAGGACAGCAGCGGGTTGTCCAGCGCGGCGCGGACGTCGGGGTAGCGGGTCACGAGCCACATCGGCACGCCGAAGGTCTCGACCCGGTGCACGGGACCTGCGTCGCGCAGGCTCTTCAGCACCGCGTACGGGTCGTCGGTGAAGCCGGGGCGCAACGCATCCAGATTGACCGCCATATTGGGGCACACGGCTGGAAGAGCGTCTCGGTTCAATCTGATTGGCATTTTGGGCAGAAGTACACAAATCTGCCGTCGATCTCGTCCGATCGGACTCTTGTGCCGCAACGCAAACAGGGTTTGCCGGTCCGCTCGAAAACGTAGTGCTGCACGCGCAGGTCGCCGGTGGTGCTCTGTTCGGGCCGCCACTGGTTGGCCTGCAGCAGCTTGCGTGACAACGCAACCGCACGTGAGGCGTCCACAGATGACACCGGGGCGGTCGGCAGAGCGCGCAACAGGAAACAGACTTCCGCGCGGTAGAGATTGCCGACGCCGGCCATGACCCGCTGATCCAACAATGCGAGCCCGATCGCCCGGGAAGGATCGGCGGTCAACCGCTGAACGGCCTCAGCGGCGTCGAACTCGGCTGACAGAAGATCAGGTCCGAGGTGGGAGATGAGCCGATCCTCCTCGGTGGTCGGCAGGAACTCCAGGTCGTGCAAGGCGAATCCGATGGCCTGCCGGTCGTCCACCTCGAACACCGCGCGGGCCTGGTGCGCGGGACGGCGCCAGCGCTCGCCGGGCCGGTAGAGGTGCCACGAGCCGTCCATGCGGAAGTGGCTGCGCAGGCTGTTGCCGTCGGAGAACCGGGTGAACATGTGCTTGCCGTACGTGCGCACGCCGAGCACGTCCAGACCGGTCAGGTCCAGCGCGGCCAGCCGGGGATGACGCAGTTCCCCGCGTCGCAGCGTCTTCCCGGCCAGCGCCTCGTGCATGCGATGACCGGCCAGGAAGACCGTGTCCCCTTCAGGCATCCACCGCTTCCTGGATCTCGTCGTCGTCGAAGTCGTGGTGCACGGCCCGGCGCCGGCTCCGCGAGATGCGCTGGATGCGGGCGAGCAGCAGGTTGAACGCCAGCGCGACCTCACGTGCGCCGGGAGTACCCCACTCGTGGATCGGCATGCACGCGCCCTGTGCCTGCTGCACGGCGAGACGGTCCGGCAACGCCACCGGCATCACCAACGGGCCGAAGATGTCCCTCAGCTCTTCGATGCGGAACTGGTGCTCGTGCGAACGCGGCCGCACGCGGTTCACGACGACACCCAGCGGCTGCAGGTCGGCGTTGTTGCTCTCCCGCTCGTTCTGCACCGCCTCGAACGCCCGCTGCACACCCGCCACCGCGAACATCGTCGGCTCCGTGACCAGCAACGCGCGGTCGGCCGCCACCAGCGCCGAGCGGGTCAGCTGGCCCAGCGACGGCGGGCAGTCGAGCAGCACGAGGTGGTACGGGAACTCGTCGTACATGTCCCGCAACGTGCGCAGCGCGTCTTTCAGGCGGTGCAGCCGCGACTCGTTCGGATCGGGGTGGTTGAGCAGCTCGGCGTCCTCGGACCCGGACAGCACGTCGATGCCGTCACCCCACCTGCTCGGGCGGATGGCCTCTTCCAGGTTCTCCTCGGACGGGTCCTGCAGGACGTCGTAGATGCTGGCCTTGGACTCCTCTGGCTCGAGCGTCGACGTGGCGTTGCACTGGGGATCAAGATCGATCACCAGAGTGCGGACACCACGGCGGAGAGCGGCAGAGGCCAGGCCGAGCACCACCGTCGTCTTGCCGACGCCTCCCTTGAGGCTGAGCACGGACACCGTATGCACAGACCTACTCTAGGGTCTCCTACTCTGTTGGACATGCGACCGGACGCCGTACAGAGGGTGCTCGACGCCGAATTGGCCGCCGCACGCGAGCGCAGGGGTGGAGAACACCCCCGTGTGCTCGACGTTGGTGGTGGCAGCGGTGTCTGGGCCGTTCCCCTAGCCGCAGCGGGATGCGCGGTCACGGTCGTGGAGCCTTCGCCGAACGCACTGGCCACGCTGAACACCCGTGCGCGCGAAGCCGGTGTGACCATCAACGCAGTCCAGGGCGACACGGACTCGTTGGGCGTCCCCGCCGGTGAGGCCGATCTGGTGCTGGCGCACGGGCTGCTGGAGGTCGTGGACGACGCGCCCGCCGCGCTCGCCTCGCTGGCCGCCGCGGTGGCGCCCGGCGGCGCGGTGTCGGTGCTGGTCGCGAACCGGTTCGCGGCGATCCTGCACCGCGCGATCGCGGGTCGCATCGTCGACGCGCGGAGACTGCTGGACGACGACGCGGGGCAGCTCGCGGGCACGCGCGACCCGTTGCAGCGCCGGTTCGACGTCGCCGGACTCGAGAAACTCGTCCTCGAAGCCGGTCTGTCCGTGGAGATCCTGCAAGGCCACGGGGTAGTTTCTGATCTCGTGCCCGGCGTGGTGCTGGACGCGAATCCGGGTGCCGCCGACGCGCTCGCCGAGCTGGAACTGGCCGCCGCCACGCGGTCCCCGCTCCGGGACGTCGCCGCCCGCCTGCACGTGCTCGCCCGCCGCACGTCTTGAAACCCTTTGCAATCGGGACTTTTATGACACTGATGAGTGGTCCCAAACAACTCGGCGGCGAAAGATAATGTCTTCGCTGCCGACGTAGGGACCAACGCGATGGAAAGTTCCGACCTGCTGGCCTCATTGGTCAACGAGGCCGTTGCGGGTGACCGGCACGCCGTCGAACGGCTGCTGGCCTCCGTGCGCCCGCTCGTGGCGCGGTACTGCCGTGCGCGCGTCGGTCGCAACGAAAGGGCGTACGCGTCGGCGGACGACGTGGCGCAGGAGGTCTGCCTGGCGGTGCTCACGGCGCTGCCCACCTATCGCGAACAGGGGAGACCGTTCCTGGCGTTCGTCTACGGCATCGCCGCGCACAAGGTCGCGGACGCGCACCGGGTCTCGGCGCGCAACCGGTCCGAGCCCGTCGCCGAGGTGCCGGACGGTCCGTCGCCGGCCGTCGACCCCGAGGAGAACGCGCTGCTCGGTTCGCTCTCGGCGCGGCTCGGTCAGTTGCTGCGAGGCCTGCCGCACAAGCAGCGCGAGATCCTGCTGCTGCGCGTGGTGGTCGGGCTGACGGCGGAGGAGACGGCCGAAGCGATCGGTTCGACGCCTGGAGCCGTGAGGGTGGCTCAGCACCGTGCGCTGGCCAAGCTCCGCACGTCCGTGGGGGTCGAGGAGTTGATTTGACCGGTGCCTTCTACGACGACCTGTCCGGGACGTACGACCTGATGTTCCCGGACTGGGACGCGTCGATGGCCCGGCAGGCGTCGCAGCTCGCGGAGTTCATCCCGGCGGGCGCGCGCGTTCTCGACTGTGCGTGCGGCATCGGCACGCAGGCGATCGGTCTGGCTCTGCGCGGTTATGAGGTCGTGGGCGCCGATCTGAGTCCCAAGGCGGCTTCTCGGGCCGTTGTGGAGGCCTCTGCACGTGGGGTCACGTTGCCCGTGTTCGCTGCTGACATGCGTTCGCTGCCGTTCGCGGATGCCTCATTCGACGTCGTGCTCGCGGCGGACAACGCGTTACCCCATTTGCTGACTGCTCACGAAGTCCTGGCGGCGCTGCGGGAGATGCGGCGTGTGCTCCGTCCCGGAGGCCGGCTCATCCTCTCGACGCGCGACTACGACGCGATCCGGAACGAGCGGCCGTTGTCGACTCCTCCGTCCGTCGGGCCAGGCCGCGTCGTGTGGTTCCAGCTCTGGCATTGGGACGGCGATCGGTACGAACTGGAGATGTTCCGGCTCCACGAAACCGACTCGTGGCGCGTCGTGGTGGGCAAGGCACGGTATTGGGCGGTTACTCGTCATGAAATCACCGAATTGGCGGAACGCGCGGGTTTCGGTTACGTGGAGTGGTCGCTCCACGCCTATTACCAACCGCTGTTCGTTGCTGCAAACGGGTGACGTTTGAAGTTTCTCCCTACTTTCCGCATAAGGAGTGACGCGTCGCACGTCTCCTCCACGGGACGTCGACGAGGGGACGCTTCGAATGGAGAGTTCGGCTTTATCCGCAGAACTGGTCAGCCTGGCCGTGCAAGGCGAGCGCAGGGCCACTGACCAGCTACTTCGCTACCTGCGACCGCTGGTGGTGAAGTACTGTCGCGCGCGTGTCGGTCGCTCCGCGACAACTGCGGACGACGTCGCGCAGGAGGTCTGCCTGGCCGTGCTGACGGCCCTTCCGAAGTATCGGGAGCAAGGTAGACCGTTCCTCGCGTTCGTCTACGGCATCGCCGCGCACAAGGTCGCCGACGCTCATCGCGCGCTGGCTCGTAACCGAGCGGAGCCGGTGGCCGAGGTGCCGGATCAAGCCGTGCGGGGTGTCGGACCGGAGGAGTTCGTCCTCCAGGACGAGCTGAACGGCACACTCGGCCGGCTGCTGCACGTCCTGCCGGCCAAGCAGCGCGAGATTCTCGTGCTGCGCGTCGTGGTGGGTCTGTCCGCGGAGGAAACGGCGGAAGCCGTGGGGTCGACGCCGGGTGCGGTTCGTGTCGCACAGCACCGGGCGATCGGTCGCCTTCGCAAGGAGATCGCGTCATTGGCTGTCCCGATCGGGTGACAATCGTTTGCGTTTGTTACGAGTCGTGGCGAGTGCGTGGGGTGGACGCACCCAAACGACATACCTAGAGGGCAGGAAGACGCCGACATAGGGACCAGGGGGCATGGGAAGTTCGGACTCAGCGCTTGCCGCCGACCGGCTGCGCATCGACGGGGTGCTGGTCCAGCACTTTCGCGAGTCAGGGCTGTCCGGGCCTCGCTGGGACCAGTTCCACCGTCAGCTTCTCGGGCACGGACTCACGATCGTTACGAAGCTCGTGTGGTCCGGCGCCATCTTCTCCCGCTGCGGGCGGCAAGGCCGCTACCTGCGCCAGCAGGAAATCTCGCGGCAGGAGGCCGAGGAAATGGCGAGCGACGCGGTGTACGAGGGGTTCGTCTACTTCCGGGAGCGGGGTCTGCTCGGCCGGGAGTGGTCGGTCGAGCACGGGCAGCCGTTGAACGAGTACTTCGTCAACGCCTGCGTGCTCGCGTTCCCGAACGTGTACCGCCGCTGGCAGACGCATGCACACGGCTGGCAGGACGTACGGCTCGTGGAGACGCTGGCTTCGCTCGAAAATGTCGTGGCCGAGGGGACACCCGAGGACGCGGTCATCGAGCAGGCGGCGGCGAACGCCGCGTTCGCCACGCTGAGCGAGGACAGCAAGCGGTTGCTCTTCCTTCATGACCAGGGCTATTCGCATGCGGAGATCGGTGAGTTGATGCGACTCACCCCGCGCGCGGTCGAAGGACGGATCCGGCGGGCGCGACTCGCGGTGCGCCGGCGTCCAGAAGAGGAACGGTGATCTGCGTGGAGTTCACACCCGGCCTGCACCGCAAGGTGCCCGCGGAAGCCGTTCAGGGCTCGTCCGTGGGTGGGCCGGTCTCCGCTTCCAGGGGGACCCTCGACGCGTTGGTCGAGCGGACCGCCGGTGGCGCTCAGGAGCCGGTCGACCCGCCGGCGCCCTCCTACTACTCGAGCCGCCCGCAGACCGCGGACGAGCATGTCGCGCGCGCTGTCACCGGTGACCGTGCCGCCATCGAACGGCTGCTCGGCACCATCCGGCCGTTGATCGTGCGGTACTGCCGTGCGCGCGTTGGATCGTTCGCGTCGGCGGACGACGTGGCGCAGGACGTGTGCCTGGCCGTGCTGACCTCGTTGCCGTCGTATCGCGACCAGGGGCGTCCGTTCCTGGCGTTCGTCTACGGGATCGCGGCGCACAAGGTGGCGGACTCGTTCCGCAGCTTCTCGCGCAACCGCGCCGAGGCCGTGCCCGAACTCCCGGAGTCGATGGACACCGCGGCCGGGCCTGAGCAGCGCGCGATGCAAGGAGAGCTCTCGGATCAGATGGCGACGCTTCTGCGCGTGCTGCCCGAGAAGCAGCGCGAGATCGTCGTGCTGCGCGTGATGGTGGGGTTGTCGGCGGAGGAGACGGCCGAGGCGGTCGGATCGACGCCGGGTGCGGTCCGGGTGGCCCAGCACCGGGCGCTGTCGCGGTTGCGCAAGGAGCTCAATAGCGCCAGCGAGTGACGTTGGCGATGCCCTGCGGGCTCGCGTCCTTGTACCGCTCCATCTCGCCGCGCCGCACGTCGGCGATCGTGCCGGCGAGCTCCTGCCCGAACGCCGCGGTGAGCACGGCGTCCTTCTCGAACTCGTCGACGGCTTCCCGGAGCGACGTGGGCAGGCGCGGGACGTCGGCGAGCAGTGCCGGGTCGACGTTGAGACCTTCGGGCAGCGCGGCCTGCGTGGCGATGCCGTCCAGGCCGGCCGCGACCACACCCGCGACGACGAGGTACGGGTTCGCGGTCAGGTCGAAGCACTTGATCTCCAGGTTGTCCCGGATCAGGCGTAGCGCCGTTTCGCGGTTCTCCTCGCCCCACGCCACGAACGGTGCGGCCCACGTGTTCGGCACGAGCCTGAGGTAGCTCGCGAGAGAAGGTGCGCCGATCGCGCACAACGCGCGGAGGTGGTTGAGGATGCCCGCGCTGAACTGCTTCGCCTCGTCCTGGAAGCCGTCGAAGAGGTTCGTGCCGTCGCGCCAGAGGCTGAGGTGCAGGTGGCCGCCGTTGCCGACGCCGCCGTTGACGACCTTGGGGGAGAACGACGGGCGCATTCCGTGCCGGATCGTGACGGCGCGGATGGTCTCCTTGACGAGCACCGCGGTGTCCGCCGCGGCCACGAGGTCCTCCGGCGCGGTGGAGACCTCGAACTGGCCGGCGGCGTACTCGGGGTGGAACTGGAGGACCTCGACGTCCTGCTGGTCCAGGGCGTCGAGGAGGTCGACGCAGTAGTCGGACAGCTCGACCTGGCGGGCGTGGCCGTACGCGGATCCACTGGTCGCGGGGACCCAGTCGTCGGTCCCGGTCTTGCCCAGGCACCACTCGATCTCGAAGCCCGCCTGGGCGGTGAGGCCCGCGTCGGCGAGGTTCTGGACGGCCTTGCGGGCCTGCAGGCGCTGGTCCATCGGGTAGGGGACACCGCTCTGGAAGTGGCGGTCGGCGGGGGCCCAGGCCCAGCCCGGCTGGCCCGCGAGCACGGTGAGGCGATCGAGGTCTGGGTGCAGGCGCAGGTCACCGACCGGGCCGCCGGCGAACCGGCCCTGGATGATGAAGTCGTCGAACAGGAAGACGTCGAACACCGGTGACGCGCCCACGCCGTGCGCCGCCGCGTGGGCCAGTCTGCGCAGGGGAACGGACTTGGTGCGGAGGATGCCGCTGTTGTCGACCCAGGTGAGCGCCACGACGCTGACGTCTCGCGCGTTGAGCCCGTCGAAGAGTTCCGTCGCCCGATCGAACCGCTGGTCCCGTTCCGCAGAGTCCACGATCCTAAGGTTATGGGCATCTTGCCGTTCGTCGCCGAACTCGGGCTGATAGATCACCACTGCCATGGTGTGCTGCGCACCGACAGCGCTCGCCCGGAGTTCGAGTCGTTGTTGTTGGAGGCCGATGCGGTCTCCCCGCTGGGCGGGTCGTTCTTCGACTCGGCCCTCGGGTTCGCGGTGCGGCGCTGGTGTGCGCCGTTGCTGGACCTGCCTCGGCACGCGTCCGCCGACGAGTACCTCGAACGGCGGAACTCGTTGCACATCGCCGAGGTGTCGCGCACGTTCCTGATGGCGTCCGGGATCCACACGTTCCTGGTGGACGGCGGGTTCCAGCCCGACCGGCTGTTGTCGGCCGCCGAGCTGGCCGGGCTGGGCGGGGGTGTGGCGCACGAGATCGTGCGGCTGGAGGTGCTGGCGGAGACTTTGAGGCCTTCGGTTTCGCCCTCCGAGTTCGTTGATCTTGTTCGCTCGGGGCTCGCCTCGTCGTCGGCGGTGGGGGCGAAGTCCGTTGCGGCGTACCGGATCGGGCTCGGTCTTCCTGGCGTGCGGCCTGCTGACGCGGAGGTGGAGCGCGCGGTGGCGGCGTGGTCCGGCGGGCGGCTGGAGGACCCCGTGGTGATCACCTGGCTGGCTTGGGAGGCGTTGGACGCCGGGCTGCCGTTGCAGTTCCACGTGGGGTACGGCGACTCGGACCTCGATCTGCACCAGTGCGATCCGTCGTTGCTGACGCCGTTCCTGAGGGCGACCGCTGCTCTTGGTGTTCCGGTGCTGCTGCTGCACAGCTACCCGTTCCACCGGCAGGCCGGGTACCTCGCGCAGGTGTTCCCGCACGTGTTCTGCGACCTCGGGCTGGCGACGCACGGGCTGGGGCATCAGGCGTCGCGGGTGTTCGCTGAGGCGTTGGAGATCGTGCCGTACGGGAAGTTCCTGTTCTCCTCTGATGCCTTCGCTCTGCCCGAGTTGTACTACCTCGGCGCGTTGATGTTCCGGCGCGCGTTGTCGGACTTCCTGGCTGATGGGTTGCGCAGTGATGCGTTCGCGGACGACGACGCGCATCGCATCGCACGGCTCATCGCGTCGGAGAACGCCTCGCGAATCTACAAACTGTAGGATTTGCGTCGAACTGACGTTCGAAAGGGGTGTTCATGGGTCGCAGTGCGAACCTGCCACGCGGCCTGGTCGATCGGTTCCGTGCGCGTGATGGCGTCTGGCCTGACGACACGGGCTGCCGGATGCTGCACGTCGACATGGACGCCTTCTACGCGTCGGTGGAGATCCGCGAACGCCCTGAGCTCGAATCCGTGCCTGTCGTTGTCGGTGGCGTCGGCGGGCGGGGCGTCGTGAGTTCCGCGAACTACCTCGCGCGTGAGTACGGCGTGCGTTCCGCGATGCCCACCGCGCATGCCCGCCGTCTGGCGCCTCACGCCGTGTACCTGCCGCCGCAGTTCGATCTCTACCAGGAGGTCTCGCGCGGGGTCATGGCGATCTTCCGCGACATCACCCCGCTGGTGGAGCCCCTCTCGCTGGACGAGGCGTTTCTCGACGTCGGTGGCGCGCTCCGCCGGCTCGGCCTGACGCCCGGTGGCATCGGTGAGTTGATCAGGTCCCGCGTGCTGGCCGACCAGGGCGTGTCCTGTTCGGTCGGGGTGGCGTCGACGAAGTTCCTCGCGAAGCTCGCCTCGGGCATGTGCAAGCCCGACGGCATGATGGTCGTTCCTGCTGCTGCTTCTCTCGAGTTCCTGCACCCGCTGCCGGTCTCCGCTTTGTGGGGCGTGGGCGCGAAAACCGCGGCGAGGCTCGAGGGACTGGGGCTGGAGACCGTCGCCGACGTGGCCGCCATGCCTCTTCCCCGCCTGCGTCGCAAGATCGGCGTCGCCCTGGCGGAGCACCTGTACGCGCTGGCCTCCGGCGTGGACGACCGCGCGGTGGTTCCGGAGTCGCGGGAGAAGTCGATCGGCGCCGAGGAGACCTTCGAGGTCGACGTCGCCGACCGCGCGCTGCTGCGCCGCGAGTTGCTGCGGCTGTCGGAGCGCTCGACGGGTTCGTTGCGCGCCAAGGGTTTGCGCGGTCGGACGGTGTCGATCAAAGTCCGCTTCTCGGACTTCACGACGATCACCCGCTCCCGCACCCTGCCGGTGTCGACCGACGTGACCCAGGAGGTCTACCGGGTGGCCGCCGAGCTCCTGGACACCCAGGTCCCGCCCGGCGACGTCCGCCTGATCGGCGTCCGAATAGAGGGTCTTGACAACGCCGACTCCGCCCAGCAGCTGATCTTCGACGCCCCAGAACGAGGCTGGCGCGAAGCCGAACAAGCCGCCGACCAGGCCCGTTCCCGCTTCGGCTCGCTAGCCGTCCGCCCCGCCTCACTGCTCCGCGACAGTCCAGAAAGGACAGCGGACTTCGAACCGAAGCCCGAGTGATCGCGACTTGTCCACACCCCCCGACCTGTCCACAGATCCCGCCGCCCCCGGACTTCCCCGCCGCCCCCAGCCCCACCATTGACCCATGCGCCACCCCATCGACCTGGAAGCCCTGGGCACCCTCTTCGTCCACCGAGTGGCCCCAGTGGCAGCCCTGATCCACATCGGACTGTCCTCGTCCCTGATCGACCAGCGCTCCCGCCCGGGCGGCCCCTGGCAACGCCTGTTCCCGAGCATCTTCCTGCTGTCCAGAGCAGGCCCGTCCCGCGAACAGCTGGTGCAGGCGGCCCTCCTCTACGCAGGCGAGGGCGCGATGCTCACCGCGTTCGACGCCCTCTACCTGCACGGCATGAGATCAGTCCTGCCGACGGCGGACGCCATCCACGTCCTGGCCCCACGCCACTCCAGCGCCTGGGGCCACGGCACCCTGCGCCTGGAACGAACAGACCGCCTGCCCAAACCAGCCCTGCGCCGAGGCTTCCACGTGGCCCCTTTGGAACGCGCGGCGGTGGACGCGATCCGCCGAACCCGCTCGATCCCGGACACCAAGGCCATCCTCGACGAGGTGTCGCACTACGTGGGCATCCAGGCCCTCAGAGCCGAACTGGCAATGGCCCCGCGCAAGGGCACCACCCTGGCCCGCAAACTGCTCGGCGACTCCCCGGCCCGCCAGCTGGAACTGGCCGTGATGGACCACCGTCCACCGTCAGTCCCACAAGCCCGAACCCCACAACCAGTCGGCTGACCGCCCCCGCCCACAAGGCACCAGGCACAGCCGAACACCGCCTCGCACTCCCGGCGGGGCGAGTCCATCCCCGGCGAGGTTGCCGCACGCCAGCTCGTCGCCCACCCAACAGCCGCGCGGCGTCCGCGCCCTGGCAGCCTCGCCGCGCCCGGCCTACGGCATTGCCGCACACCAGTTCGGCAGCCGAGCCAACAATCTTGCTCAGCAGTCTTGTCCAACAGCGCTGCCGCTCACGGTCCGAGCCGAAGGCCTTGGCCTGCAACGCCCGACCCCGTGGCAGCGCCGCGCAGGAGTTCAGCAGCTTGGCCAACGCCTCAGCGGCTCGCCACGCCGGGTCTGCGGTGTTGCCGCACACCAGTACGGCAGCGTGGCCAGCGGCTCTGCCCAACAACCGTCTTTGGCAGAGCCGCCGCTCATGGGGCCGAGCTGCCGGATCGACGGCCTCGGCCTGCAACGCCTGACCCTGCGGCAGCGCCGCACAGGAGTTCAGCAGGGGGCCAAGACCCCAGCCACTCGCCGCGCCGGGCCTGCGGTGTTGCCGCACACCAGTACGGCAGCCGGGCCGACAGATCTGCCGAACAACCTTGCCCAGCAACCGTTTTCGGCATCGCCGCCGCTCACGGGCCGAGCCACCGACGGCCTCGGCCTGCAACGCCCCGATCCTGCGGTAGCGCTGCACAGGAGTTCAGCAGTTTGGCCAACGCCTCAGCGGCTCGCCGCGCCGGGCCTGCGGTGTTGCCGCACACCAGTACGGCAGCCCGGCCGACAGCTCGTCCCAACTACCTTGCCCAGCAACCGTGTTCGGCAGCGCCGCCGCTCGTAAGCCGAGCCGCCGGGCCGACGGCCTCAACCTGCAACGCCCGCCCCTGCGGCAGCGCCGCACCGAGTTCAGCGGCTGGGCCAATGCCCCAGCCCAGTGACCTCACCTGCCAACCGGCGCGCCCCGGCCGAACCCGCCCACCCCTAGCGGGAGCCAGCCAATCCCACCTGGCACCGCACCCGAACCACACCTGGCACCGCACCCGAACCCAGCGCGTGCGGCACCCGAACCCCAGCCACCACACCGAAAGGAGCCACTACCGAGCCGGAGCCTTGACCCCCTTGCCCTTGGCCGCAGCCTTGACCGCGATCCCTCGCAGGCTCAAGAACTTCAGCCGAGGCTCCTCGAAGTAGTCCCAAGGCCCAGCGTCCGCCAACGCCCCCAGAGCCCGGAACTGCCCCACAGCCTCCTCAAACCGTTGCAGCTCAACCAAAGCGTAGATCGCATACCCGCGGTCGTTCCGAAGCGCATAGGTGTCGGCACCCTCGTCCGCCAGCCGATCCAGCAGCGCGTCCAGGGCCCCGACAACCGCGGGCGACTTCCACACGTCAGGCGAGGTGCTCTCAGCCTCGTAGGCAGCCTGCAGCGGCAGGGACAGCAGCTTGGGCGACTTGGCGGCCGCTTCGACCGCGAACGCCAAGGCAAGCTCATCCGACCCGTGCCACTTGCGGCACCAGTACTGCAGGGCCTGCGCGTGTCCGTTGTGGTGCAAGGGATCGCGCGACATCAGCTCTGCCCAGATCGCGCGGAACTCGTCGTGCTCCACCTGCAGGCCGCGGGCGAGAGTCAGCATCGTGTTCCACGGCGTCGGGTCGTCCGGCAGCACGGCGGCGGCGACACCCGCTGCCTCGCGGGCCTCGAACAGGACGCGGTGGAAGCCCTCGAACTGTTCGCGGGTGGTCTGGGACGCGGTGGCGCTGCCGCGGATGTCCCAGGCCAGGGCGACCAGCGACATCGCGTGCACGACGATCCAGTGCGGGTCGCGCGGGCGGGCGGTCTGCCAGGCGTCCATCCAGGCGTCGTCCTTGGCGGCGAGGGCGGCCAGGGCCCCGACGACGCGCTGGCGGCGGTCCCAGTCGCCGTGGGTCGACGTGACGAGATCGGCCGCGTTCTCCCAGTTGCCGGCTCGGACGTCGTCCTTCACGGCGGCGAGGGCCAGGTCCTCGATCGGTGAGGTGGTGGTCACCTCGGCGTCGGGAACGAGGCCGTAGCGCTCCGGGTGGGTTTTCGGCAGGACGTACGACGCCACCACGTCCGAAGGGAGTTCGTCGATCTCCACGCCCAGCCGCTTCGCCTCGCGCATCAGGCGGATGACGGTGATGAGTTCCTTGGGCTTGAACAGAAGTGAGAGCACCACGGGGTTCCTCCTGAACGCTCAGCGCGCGGGGCGGTAGTCGGGGGCCACACCGGCGGTGGCGAGCGCGGCGCGCAGGCCTTCGGTGCTGCCGTGGTCGGCGACCGCGGCGTCCAGGTGTTCGGCCATGTCGAAGTCGTGAGAGGAGGTGACGAACGTGGTTCGTCCCAGCCAGTCCAGTTCCCAGTGGGCGAGGCCCGCGTCGGAGAACGCGAGTGCCACCAACGCGGACAGCTCGGGCAGCACCTCGCCGCGGGCCATCTCGCGGCGGGCTCGGGCACCGGCGTTCCTGTTGCCGGGCACGTGAGAGGCGAGATCCGCCAGGTGTCCCGCGTCCAAGGCGTCGAGCACGGTGGTCAGTGACGGCGGTTGGTTCATCGCCGCGGCGGACGCCTGCAGCAGGCGTTCGGTGCCGCGCACGACGCGGGCTCGGGCGCCGATGTGGCCGAGCGTGGCCCAGTCGACGCGTTCCTTCGAGGCGGCGTCGGAGACGAGCGTGTTGAGCACGGCGGCGTCGAGCAACGGCATCGGGTCGGTGAGCAGTTCCAGTGCCGGACGGTCGCCCCAGCCCGACTCGGGTTCGAGGGCCATGGCCTCGATCGCGGCGATGCGGTCCTGCAGCGGCGGGTGGGAGTCGTACGGGCCGCGGTCCGGGTCGTGCGGGTTCTGGCGGATCTCCTCCAGCTCCTCGTGAAGTTCGGGGGAGGTGCGCAGGCGGGCGAAGCCGTCGAAGAACGCCGTGGGGAGGTAGCCGAGTTCCCACGCGACGGTCAGGTGGCGGTTGGTGAAGAGGTCCCACGCGGCGTCGATCACCGGCAGCTCGCGCCAGGCGGACGCGGCGGCGGACGAGCCGGCCAGCGTGGCGGCGACGCGGTCGGCGGCGAACTCCTGCCGGCGGCTGATCGCCTGGGAGACGCAGAGGTACAGCTTGGCGTAGCCGCGGAACAGCTTGGCGATCATGCGCTGGAACCAGTGCTCGGCGTTCATGTGGGAACCGGCGCGCAGCATGGCCTCACGGCCGGAGACCACGACGCCGGCGAGGCGCGTGTCCTTGTTGGCGTAGTGCCCGAGTTCGTGGGCGAGCACGGCGATGAGTTGCTTCTCGGTCAAGGAGGTGAGCAGAGGTGCGCCGATGAACATCCTGCGCCTGAGGACGCGCAGCCCCAGCAAGCGGGTGTCCTCGGCGACTCCGGCGTTCACCGCGGCGAGGATCCGGATCTCGTCCGGCGGGCGGGTACCGACGTCGGCTGCCAGGCGGCGGACTAGGTCCCAGAGCGCGGGCTGCTGCTCGGGCGTGACGAGGCTGCCCGGCACCTCGTCACGCGTGCGGCGTTCCAGCGAGATCAGGCCCTTGACCAGCGCGTACACCACCGGCACGACGAACAGCGCCAGCTTCACGCCGACGAACGGGCGCTCGATCAGGGCGTAGGTCTCCAGCGCGAGCAGGCCAGCGATCAACCCGAAGGCGAGGACGTAGAAACCGACGAGCATCGACACCGAAATGGCAGCACGCAACGAAACACGCATGAGTAGAGCGACCTTCCCCCAAAGCCCCCAGCGCCGCCCCCAGATGACGACAGCACGAAGTGTGCACGAGAACCCGGTCCCGACTCAATCCCGAAAGACGGCCGGCCCGAGCAGGCCGGGGCGTGTCAACCAGCCGATCGGCCAGTGCGAGTACCTCTGCGGGATGACATCCACCTGCGCAGCTCCGGCCTTCAGGCGGAGGTGAGGTGACGCTCGGTGTCCCTACGGTCACTGACGCAACACCTCATCGAGCACTGGAGGTAAACCAGTGAGAGCAGGACAGCGAGGTGCCCGTCGGGGGATCACCGCGCTCGCGCTGTCGGCAGGCCTCGTCACCACAGGAACGATCACGGTGACGGCGGCTGTCGCGCATGCCGAGGAGCAGGCATCGGGACAGGGGGACCGGAGCGTCACGCTGATCACCGGTGACCGGGTGGAGCTGGCCGGCAACCGCGTCGTGCGGGTCGTGCCGGGACCGGGACGGGGCAGGATCCCGGTGCGCACCTTCACGCGGGACGGACATCAGCACGTGGTGCCCGCGGATGCGATCGCGTTGGTGGACAACGGAAAGTTCGACCCGCGGTTGTTCGACGTGACGTCGTTGGCCGAGTTCGGCTACGACGATTCGCGGCGCAGCACCGTTCCTGTGATCGTGCGGCCGGCGGCGGGCGCACGATCGGGCATCACGGCGTTGGCGGTGAAGGGGTCGGTCGACGACCTGGTGACCGGCGCGGTCGAGAAGTCGGGCAGCGCCTGGGAGTCGCTGCGCGGTGGTGCGGTGGAGAAGGTGTGGCTCGACGGCATTCGCAAGGTGTCGCTCGACCGCAGCACCAAGCAGATCGGTGCGCCGCAGGCGTGGCAGGCAGGTGTCACGGGCAAGGGCGTGAAGGTCGCGGTGCTCGACACGGGTGTCGACGAGAAGCACCCGGATCTGCAGGGCAGGCAGATCGCCGAGAAGAACTTCACCGACTCGCCGGACAACACCGACGAGGTCGGGCACGGCACGCACGTCGCGTCGACCATCGCGAGCAAGGGCGAGCAGTACCGCGGTGTCGCGCCGGACGCCGAGATCCTCGACGGCAAGGTCTGCCAGCCGGGCGGCTGCAGCGAGTCGGCGATCCTCGGCGGCATGCAGTGGGCGGCCGAACAGGGCGCGAGCGTCATCAACATGAGCCTGGGCGGCGGTGACACACCGGAGATCGACCCGCTCGAGGAGGCCGTCAACCGGATCTCCCAGGAGACCGGCGCGCTGTTCGTGATCGCGGCGGGCAACTCCGGGCGGCCGGAGACGATCGGCTCGCCCGGTAGCGCCGAGTCCGCCCTGACGGTCGGGGCGGTGGACCGCAACGACGGCATCGCGCCGTTCTCCAGCCGTGGCCCGGCCGCGGACGGCGCGGTGAAGCCGGACGTGACCGCGCCCGGCGTCGGCATCGTGGCGGCCGAGGCCGGCACGCAGGGCCACGTCGCGATGGACGGCACGTCGATGGCGACGCCGCACGTCGCGGGCGTTGTCGCGCTGCTCAAGCAGCAGCACCCGGACTGGACCGGCACACGGCTCAAGGCGACCATCATGGCGTCGGCCAAGGCGAACCCGGCCCTGACCGCGTTCGACCAGGGCGCAGGCCGGGTCGACGTGCCGAAGATGTTGGCGCAGCAGGTGATCGCGGAACCCGCGAACATCAACTTCGGGCTGCGGCAGTGGCCGCACGACGACGACCAGAAGGTCGTTCGCGAGGTCACCTACCGCAACCCCGGCAAGGAACCCGTCACGCTCGACCTGAGTGCGGACGTCAAGGGACCGGACGGCAGGCCCTCGCCCGCCGGTCTGTTCACCGTGTCCCCGGCGAAGATCACCGTCCCCGCCGGCGGCGAGGCGAAGGCCACGATCACCGCTGACACCAAGGTGAACGCGCCGGACGGCGCCTACAGCGGCGCGATCGTCGCGTCGAACGGCCTGCGCACGCTCGTCAGCGTCAACCGCGAGGTCGAGAGCTACGACACCGCCGTCGCGGTGCTCGGTGCCGATGGCAACCCGGCCGAGTCCCACAGCACGTCGTTCGTCAACACGACGACCGGCAAGTCCTATCCGGGCATGGCGAAGAACGTCCGGCTGCCCAAGGGCGAGTACCTCGTGGACAGCGGCGTCATCAGCCCGGACTTCAAGGTCGCGTTCCAGGTGCAGCCGAAGTTCCAGGTGACGGGCAAGGGGTCGATCACGATCGACGCGCGCAACGCCGGACCGGTCGCGCTCAAGACCCCCGACGCCGCGGCGAAGGGCGTCATCGGCACGGTCGGCTACTCCACCCAGGTCGCCGGAAGGAGTTTCGGCCACGGCTGGGCGTTCTTCGACGGACTGGCGGGACAGGTGTCCACCGCGCAGATCGGGCCGGACGTGCCAGGCTTCCTGACGACGATCGCCGAGCAGTTCCAGGGCACTCCACGCGACGAGAAGACACCGGTCAGCTACCGCCTGATGTACACCGAGAAGGGCATGCCGACCGGCTACGAGCGCACCGCCAAGGCGAACGAGCTCGCCGAGATGACGACGAGCTTCCGCAACGCCGGTGAGGGCCGCCAGCACGGCATCGCCGTCATGCCGAACCCGATCGACGGCAGCGGTGGCTTCGGCTGGTTCACGCAGGTGCCGGAAGGCGGCCGCGCGATCGACCACGTCTCGACCGTCACCGGCAAGTGGAGCTGGGTCTACGACCGAGTCGGCCCGGACAACAAGAACGAGTACACGACCGAGACGCCCACGCGTTCCTTCAAGGGCGGCAAGAAGTACTCGCAGACGTTCGGCGCCGCGATCCTCGGCCCGTCCGTCCCGTCGGCGCCCGGCTTCGGCCTCGCCAGGCTCGAAGACCAGATCGCCGTCAGGGTGCCGCTCTTCACCGACAGCAACGGCGGCGAGGGCAGGGTCAACGCCGGAACGGCGAAGACCTCGTTGTCCCACAACGGCACCAAGCTCGGCGAGTCGGACCGCCCCAGCGCGATCTTCGACGTCCCGGCCGGGGAAGGCACCTACCGGGCCGAGATGGAACACAGCCGCGACGCGGAGCTGTCGAAGAAGGTGAGCGGCGCCTGGACCTTCAAGGCCAAGCACACCACCGAGATCACGCACCTCCCGCTCACGGTCGTCCGCTTCCTGCCGAAGCTCGACGACAAGGACACCGCGCACGGCCGGGTGCAACTGGTCCCGCTGAAGGTCGAGCAGGCCCAGAACACGCCGAAGGTCAAGCGCCTCACCGTCGAGGTGTCCTACGACGACGGCGCGACCTGGAAGCAGGCGCAGGTCGCCGGCGACAGGGTGGTGCTGCACCACCCGAAGGGCGCGAAGTCCGCTTCGCTGCGCGCCAAGACGACGGACGCGGCGGGCAACACCGGCGAGGTCACGATCATCGGCGCCTACAAGATCGCAAGCTGAAGGCCGGAGGGCGCTGACCGGACCTGACCGTCAGAACTGACCGCCAGGTCCGGCCACGGCCAGGACGGCTGATCGGCTGGCACCGACGGCCAGTCTGGCGCTCAGACCTAGCGCTCAGAACTGGCGCTCAGCCTGTCGGTCAGCACTGACCGCCAAGCTGACCGGCCGGACCTGATGTCCACACCTGATGGCCAGAGCGGTGCGAGCGGAACTCAAGGGCAAGCCGATCGGCCAGAACTGACGGCCGGAACCGACCGGCCAGAAACTGTCAGACCCGCTGACTAGCATCGGATTCGGGGGCTCCACCCTCCGGCTCGCAGAGGCCCAGGACCCCCGAATCCGAGCGTACTCAGCGGGTCTGACAAGTTCAGGGACGCCGGTACTGCGCAGGCGACCCGGCCGTAGCCGGATCCTCGTAACTCCCGGCCTTCCCCCGATCGACGTGGAACGTGGTCAGCGTCGACACCGGCGAAGAGGCGTCCCGCCGGTCCCCGATCACCCTCATGTGCGTGGTGAACCGCCGGGACGTCACCTCGTACACGTCGTACCCGTACCTGTTGCCCTCGAAGTACTTCAGGTGCGGGTTCGCCGCTCCCATCACCGGCCCGTTCACCGCGTTCCACTCCGGCGAGTACGCGCCCGAGGTGACCGAGTGCGCGGTGAACTCCGTGCCGATGACCGGCGACGAGACGTCGTCGAAGTCCGGCCGGATGTCGTCCACGAACGCCGAGTGCCAGTCGCCGGTCAGCACGACGAGGTCCTTCATGCCCTCAGTGGCTACGTGGCCGAGCACCTCGCGGCGTTCGGCCAGGAAGCCGTCCCACTGGTCGGTGAAGTAGTAGCCGCCGCCGGTGCGGGCGAGCTGCGACAGCATGATCGAGTTGATCCACACCTGCCACGCCTCGCGGGCGCCGGAGATGCCGTCCAGGAGCCACTTCTTCTGCTCTGCGCCCAGGATCGTGCCGCCTGCCAGGTTCTGCGCGGACCGGTACTGGCGCAGGTCCAGCACGGTCAGGTCGACGAGGGAACCCCACTGGCGGCGTCGGTGGATCTGCGGTTCGAGAGCGCTCCCAGAGCGGATCGGCAGGTGCTCGTACCAGGCCTGGTAGGCGGCGGCTCGGCGCTTGACGAACGGTGCTGCGCCTTCGGTGCCGCTGTAGTCGTTGACGACCTCGTGGTCGTCCCAGGTGAGGTAGAAGGGGTGAGCCGCGTGGGCGTCGCGCAGTGACGGGTCGCCCTTGTACAGGGCGTGGCGGCGCCGGTAGTCCGCAAGGGACAGCACGGCGGGGCCTTCGTGATCGCGTACGTGTGCGCCGCCGACCTGGCCGTGTTCGTAGATGTAGTCGCCGAGGTGCACGACGAAGTCCAGGTTCTCGGCGGCGATGCCGCGGTGTGCGGCGTAGAAGCCGTCGTGGAACGCCTGGCAGTTCGCCGTCGCGAACCTGACGCGAGACACCGGGCCGACAGGGGCCGTGCGCGTGCGGCCGACCCGAGAACGCTTGCCCAGAGCCGAGAACTGGTAGTAGTAGGTGGAACCGGGGCGGAGACCTTGCACGGGCACGTGCACGCTGTGCCCCAACAGGTTCGAAGCAGAAACACTCCCGCTCGCGACCCGTGAACGCATGGTGCGGTCCAGTGCGATCGTCCACTCGACCTCGACGATCTCGGGCAGCGGCTGCTCGAACGCGAGCGGTTCGGGGGCCAGGCGCGTCCACAGGACCACGCTGTCCGGCAACGGGTCCCCTGATCCGACGCCCAGCGTGAACGGCGCGGGGTCCCACGACGCGCCGAGGTCGAGGGCGGCCGCATGAGCCTCGGCGGGGGACAGGCCTGCCGACAGCGGCCACACGGTGCCGAGAGCGCCGGCGGCGGCCGCGGCGCGCAGGAGATCACGTCGGTTCAGCATCAGCGGCCTCCGACCGTGAACGAGATGTTGTCCGCGTAGCCGTCGTTCGACGTACCACCACCGGATCGGGTCATCTGCAGCGTCACCACGGCGGTGCGGCTGCCCGGCGGCACGGTGCCGCGTGCCGACCGCTCCACCAGGCCGGTGCGGCCGGAGCGTTCCTCCGCCGTCACCGGGCCGAGCACCACCAGGCCGCGCGGAGTGCCGCCGGCGTCGAGGAACTCCACCGACAGCCGGGCGCCGTCCTGCTGCGAGGCGTAGCCGCCGAGCCACGCCGACACCGCGAACTGAGACGATCGGCGCGGCAGTGTCACGCTCTGTCGCAGCGTGCTCAGTGGCGTGTCGCCGCCGCCGAAGAACGACGCGCCGCGCTGCGCCGGACCGGGATCACCGGGCCCCGGATAGCCCTGGCCCGTGTCGTACCGCAGCGCGACGGGGGCGCCCGCGACGACGAGCCAGCCGGTCAGGCCCTGCTCGGCGGCGCCGTTGACGATGAGTTCGGTCATGCGACTGATCCGAGCAAGCGGGGCTGTCGCGGACGGGGCGCACGGCCGAACGAGGTGTGAACGGAAGGCCACAAGGGGCTGGAACGAGCCTCACGAAGGCCTCACCACTGCCCCAGGAGGATGATGGTGACAGAACAGACCGTATGAGAATGCCGACTGGCTAGTCGCCGGGGCGCGCGGATCGTATCCTGGAAGGTGACGTCCCCAGGGTGGGTCGTCCGCCGGGTTCGGCGGAAACCGAAAACACCCGGCGCCCGCGACCGCTGTGCCGGAGGAGGAACGATGCCACTCTCCGAGCACGAGCAGCGACTGCTCGACCAGATCGAGCGCGCGCTCTACGCCGAGGACCCGAAGTTCGCATCTACCGTACGGGGCGCCAAGTTGCGGCGGCCGTCCAAGCGACGCCGCGTGCAGGGCATCGTGTTGTTCGTGGTCGGCGTGGCCGCGCTCATCACCGGCGTGATGCTCCCGCAGCTCTCGATCGCCAGCATCCCCGTGGTGAGTGTCTTCGGCTTCCTGCTCATGTTCTTCGGTGCTCTCATCACCCTGACGACACTGCGTCGCGGTGACCAGGTCGCCGAAGGAGCGCAGGAGGACGGCAAGCCAGCGCGCAGCCGCAGCTCGTTCTCCGAACGGATGGAAGAGCGCTTCCGCCGTCGCTTCGACGAAGAGCAGTAACCCGACCAGAGCCTTGAAGCGAAAGGGCCCGCCACCCAATGGGAGCGGGCCCTTCGCCTTTGTCTCAGACCTACACCCCGACGGGCTCCCGCTCCGGCGTGCCGGCCACCGGCGCGGGCGACGGCTTGAGCACCGACTTCGGGAACAGCTTCGCCTTCACCGACAGCGGCGCGTTCTGTCGCAACGACTGTCGCACCGCGGCCACCGCCCCGGGCAACGACGGGTCGGCGGCCGGGTTCGGGCTGTACCAGGACCGCTCGATCGCCCCGATCACCGTCCGCAGGCCGTCCTTGCCCGCGTCGTCCAGGTTGTGCTCGCGCGCCAACCGGCGGGCGGCGATCCGGATCGTCTCGGCGGCCGGTACGGGCGCACCGCGGTCGATCGACTCGGCCACGAGCTCGTTCCAGGCGGCCGAGGCCGCGCCGGGACCGAGCGCCGTCACCGCGTGCAGGTTGTTGCGCCGTCGCACGGCACGGACCAGCATCGGCGTGAGCACCACCCCGGCGATCACCAGCAGCGCCGCGAGCCACCACGACAGCAACGCCGCCGCGAGCCCGACGCCCATCAGCCACAGCCCGGCCGCGGCCGGTATCAGCAGCTTGCGCGCCCACGACACGCCCAGCAGGCCCGCGCTGATCACCCCGAGCAACGCCAGCACCAGCAGGATCGACAGCAGCGCGGCGAGCAGCAGCACGATGCCCAACGCCCACAGGTGCCACGACGGAGGCCCTTGGGAACTCGCCGCCGGCAGCCCCTGGTCGCCGTCCGTGCCGTCGGCCGAGGTGGAGGCCTGGGCCGACCCGGTCGTGGAGGGTGAGGTCGACTCGGTCTGCGTGTTCGCGGTCGGCACCTCCTCCTGGCCCGGCGCGGTCTCGCGCAGGTACGGCGGCACGATCCCGCGGCCGTCGTTGACCGGCGTCGGGTCGAACGTCATCCAGCCGTAGTTCGGGAAGAAGATCTCGACCCACGCGTGGGCGTCCTCGGTGCTGATCACGCGGTAGGAGCCGTCCCCGGACGGAACGCCGGCGGTGAAGCCGATCGCGACGCGCGACGGCAGGCCCACCACGCGGGCCATCACGGCCATCGCGGACGCGAACTGCTCGCAGTAGCCGACCTTGCCCCGCAGCACGAAGTCCGTCAGCGCGTCCGTGGTGACGTCGCCGCCGGTCTTGAGGTCGTAGGTGAACCCGCTGGTGGGGCCGTTGAAGAAGGCCGTGAGCGCGGCCGCCTTGTCGAAGTCGTTCGTGGCGCCCTCGACGGCCTTCCTCGCGAGGTCCACGATCGGCTGCTCGACCCCGTCGAACTTGTAGTACTCACGGTCGACCGCGTTCGCCTGGGTGGGTGCCAGCCGCAGCGCCTGCTTCGACGGCGTCGCCATCACCGTGTCGATCTCGTAGGCCTCCGGCTCGCGCTCCCGCTGGGTGTAGATCACGCCCTTCTTCGGGTCGAACTGGTAGTCGTCGTCCGGGGTGTCGATGCGGCGGACGGCACCGTAGGTCGGCAGCCAGAAGCTCCGCCAGTCGCGCGGCTCGATGTTGATCCGGGTCGTCTTGCCCTCGCCGCGGTCGCCCGGCTGCGGCGGAAGCTCACCGCGCGCGGGCTGGCCGCCGGGAGGAGTGCCGCGTTCCCAGCCCTTGTTCGGCACGTACTGCGCGAGCGTGGACGCCCGCATGTACATCGGATCGGTCATGCCGCGCACGTAGAACACCTCGGCGCTGCGGCCGCGGTTCAGCATGCCGCGCAACGACGTCATCTCGCTCAGGCCGATGCCGCCCTTGCCACCGCCACCGCCGCCGCTGCCGGGCAGCCTGCCGACCGTGCCGACGAGCGTGAAGCCCGCGCCGACGACCAGCGCGATCACCATCGCGATCGCCGCCACCGAGGTCGCGGACCCGCCTGACCCGCTGGCCGATCCGGAACCGAGCCGGCCGCGCCACGCCTCGTGCCGGTGCTGGCCGTCGACCGCGAGCAGCATCGCGAACGCCGCCGCGCCCAGGACGAACGTCCAGAACGGCAGCATCTCGTCGGCCAGCGACGCGGGCACCGCGAACACGCACAGCAGCACCAGGCCGGACGCAGCCGGAGCCGCCGCGGCCACGGCCAGCGTGTCGACCAGCACCGCGACGAGGCCGATCGCCAGCACCACGAGCGCCTGGATCGCCGGTGACGCGTGCACCGGCGGCACCCCGGTCTGCACCTGCGTCACGGAGTCCGCGAGCACGTCGCCGAGTTCGCTCAGCGCGTCGGGACCGGGGATGAACAGGAAGATGCCCGACCGCGTGTGCAAGGCCGTGAGCAGGCACAACAGCACGAAGACCTGGGCGATCGCGACCAGCGGCGGGGTCAGCCGGGTCGCCCGCAGGAACGCGCCGGTCACGGTGATCGCGACGATCACCACGCCGATGCGCACCAGCCACAGGTCGCCCTCGATCACGCCGGACAGCGCGGTGGACGCGCAGAGCACGGCCAGCGCGGCGATCCACGGCGTCGCCGAGGTGAACCACTCGGGCTCAGTGCCCTTGGAAGAAGCGGAACGGGACCCCATCAGCCCACCTCCGAGCGAAACGACGGGCCCCGGGTTCCGGCCGAGGCGCACAGCTCCTGCCACACCTGCTGCATCGAGGCGGACGGCTTCGCGATCGCCACGCCCCAGCCCGCGCCGCTCAGCAACCGCCGGGCGTCCTCGGGTTCCGGAGCGGCGGCGTCGGTGCCGCCCGACCACGCGTTCACGTCCAGCAGCACGGCCAGGCTGCGGGTGCCGCGCGGCCGGTACCGGACCAGTTCCTCCGCCGACGCCGGCGAGAGACCGCCGAGCACCGCGATGACCTCCTGGCCCGCGCCGGGGTCCACGCCGCCGCTGAGCTCACGGCGGTGCGAGCCCTGCAGGGCCGCGAGCGAGTCCAGCACCACGTGGTCGCTGTGCCCGCCGTCGGACGACCCGCCCGCGAGCACCCGCCCGTCCTCGGAGACCAGGCGCACCTGGTGGCCGAAGTGGTGCAGGTGCAGGCAGATGGACGCCGCGAACGAGATGGCCCACTCCAGTGACGCCGTGGGCCCACTACCGCGGTGCGCGTACACCCGGTGGTCCAGCAACACCGTCGTGCCACCGCGCCACGGGCGTTCCTCGACGCGCACCATCAGCTCGTCGCGCCGGGCGGTGGACCGCCAGTGGACTTTCCGCAGGTCGTCGCCCTGGCGGTACGGCCGCACCACCGCGTCGTCCTCGCCCTGACCGGCCCGCAGCCGCACCGAGCCGTCGTCGCCCGCGCCCATGCCGGACCCGCCGGGCAGACCCGACAGCCGCACCACCCGCGGCACCACGACGAGCCGGGAACGGCCCGCGAGCTCGCGGTCGAACTCGGCGAGGCCGAACGGGTCGGTGATCCGCGCCATCAGCGGGCCGACCTGCTGGATGCCGCGCATCACCGGCTTGAGCGGGTAGCGCAACGACGTCGGCGTGTTGCGGGGCAACCGCTCCACGAGGAACCGCGGCCGCGCGCCCAGGGCGTACGGCACGGTGTCCTCCAGCATCAGCCCGCCCGTGGGCAGCCGGCCGGTGCTGCGCAGGTCGAGCTTCACCTCGGACGCAGCCCCCACCGGCACCCGGCTCGGGGCGAGGAACCGGGCGGCGTGCAACCCCACCCGAGCCCTCGTCGCGAGCCACGCGGCCAGCAGGGGCAGCGCGATCACGAACGCGGCGACCCGCAGCAGGTCGCGTTCGTTCAGCACCGCGGCGCACACTCCGGCGGCGAACCCCGCGGCCAGCAAGCATCTTCCGCGTGTGGTCAGACCGGAGAGTGCGGTGCGCATCGTTAGCGTGGCGTCCCTGCGTTGTTGTTGTTCATGCTGCGGACGAACGCCGCGCTCGGGTCGAGTGCCGCGGTCGGCACCGGCACCCGCTGCAGCAGCGCCCTGATCAGCTCGGCGGGGGACCGGCGAGCGGCCTGCGCCTCGGCGGTCATCACCAGCCGGTGGGCCAGCACCGGGATCGCCACCGCGTGGATGTCGTCCGGCACCACGAAGTCACGGCCGGCCAGCGCGGCCTGCGCGCGTGCGGCGCGGACGAGGTGCAGCGTGGAACGGGGCGAGGCACCGAGCCGCAGCTCCGGCAGGCGGCGCGTCGCCGAGACCAGCTCGACGGCGTACCTGCGGACCTCGGGGGACAGGTGCACCCGGCGCACGGCCTCGACCAGCCGCAGGATCTGCGCGGCGTCCGAGACGGGCCGCAGGTCGTCGAGCGGGTTGTGGCCCGCGTGCTCGTCGACCATCGCCAGCTCGGCCTGCGGGTCCGGGTACCCGATCGACACGCGCGCGGTGAACCTGTCGCGCTGTGCCTCCGGAAGGGCGTAGGTGCCCTCCATCTCGATCGGGTTCTGCGTCGCGATCACCATGAACGGCGAACCCAGCGGGTACGTGTTGCCGTCGACCGTGACCTGGTGCTCCTCCATGCACTCCAGCAGCGCGGACTGCGTCTTGGGGGAGGCGCGGTTGATCTCGTCGCCGACGACGATGTTCGCGAAGATCGGCCCAGGCCTGAACTCGAAGTCGTTCTCCTGCCGGTTGTAGATCGACGAGCCGGTGATGTCGCTCGGCAACAGGTCCGGCGTGAACTGCACGCGGCTCACGGTGCAGTCGATCGAGCGGGCAAGCGCTTTCGCCAGCGAGGTCTTGCCGACACCCGGCACGTCCTCGACCAGCAGGTGCCCTTCGGCGAGCAGCGTCACGAGGGCGAGGCGGACCACGTCGGGTTTGCCGACGAGCACGCGCTCGACGTTCGCGGCGATCCGCTGGACGGCGCCGTGCAACTCACCCAGAACCTGATCGACCGGCGCGTGACTGTTCGCGCTTGGGCTTCCCGGCGTCACTAAACCTCCAGCAGCCGTGTCCGGAACACGGACGTGTGAGCGTTTCACGCAGTGTGTCAAACCACGGCTAAGTGCCCTACACCTGCGGGCTACATCGGGTTCGCTCCATCAGTTTCCACCTTCCCCCACCATCTCGCCGTCACGCGCTGTTTCCGCCGAATTTTCTAGGCCGTTCGAGTGCTTATCCGGGGCTGAACACTCACCCGCGAAGGTGGTGACGCACCGGCTCCCCCACCGTCCCCCCACGCCGTCACACGGCGTCTACCTGCGCAAACAGGTCACGACATGCTGTGCGGACACCTGTTTCAACGTTGACTGTGGTGAAAAGTGGGGTACTGTGGCGGCCGGTGGGGCAGACGGGGGCTCCGCTGCCGGTCGCGTCGTCCGGCAAGGGAGGTGGTTGCCGTGTTCCTGGGCACTCACTACCCGCGCCTCGACGACAAAGGCCGGCTGACACTGCCTGCGAAGTTCCGGGACGAACTGGCGGGAGGTCTCATGGTCACCAAGGGCCAGGACCACTGCCTGTACGTGTTCCCCCGGGCGGAGTTCGAGCAGATGGCGAAGAAGGTCGCCGAGGCGCCGTTCACCAACGACGCCGTACGCGCCTATCAGCGCTATCTGTTCGCAGGAACGGACGAGCAGCGTCCGGACGGTCAGGGCCGTGTCCTGATCGCACCGGAACTGCGCCGGTATGCCGGGCTGACCAAGGAGTGCGTGGTCGTCGGCGCGTTCACCAGGATGGAGATCTGGGACGCGGCGGCCTGGCAGACCTATCTCGACGAGCACGAGGACGGCTACGCCACCGCTCGCGAGGAGGTCATTCCGGGCGTCTTCTGATGGCGGTCAGCCGAGCAACAGGCCGGATGTTCCACACGCGATTCGGGTGCCGTGAGGCCTCGGTCCGCTCGACTATCGGCCCTGGCGCACCTTCCCCGGCGCCAGGTTCGACGGGCGGGCGGGGACCTGACGTCACCCGAAACGCGCATCAGGGGAGTAGAGGGACGATGGATCAGCCGCGGCACGTTCCGGTGCTGCTGGACCGCGTCCTGGAACTCTTCGCTCCAGCGCTCTCCGGCAAGCCCGCCGTCGTCGTCGACACGACGCTCGGCATGGGCGGCCATTCCGACGCGCTGTTGAGCGCCCACCCCGAGCTCACGCTCATCGGGCTCGACCGCGACCCGCAGGCCATCGAGATGGCCGGCAAGCGGCTCGCGCACCACGGCGACCGCGTTCATCTCGTCAACGTCACCTACGACCACATCGACGAAGCCGTGGAAGACCTCGGCTACTCGCACGTCGACGGTGTGCTGATGGACCTCGGCGTGTCCTCGTTGCAGCTCGACGAGGCGGAGCGCGGGTTCGCGTACTCGAAGGACGCGCCGCTCGACATGCGGATGTCCAAGGGCACCGGCATGACGGCGGCGGACGTGCTGAACACGTACTCGCACGGCGACCTCGCGCGGGTCCTCTCCACCTACGGCGAGGAGCGGTTCGCGGGCAAGATCGCCTCCGCGGTGCTGCGGGAGCGCGAGAAGGAGCCGTTCACCAACAGCGGCCGTCTCGTCGAGCTGCTCTACGCCGTCGTGCCCGCGGCTTCGCGGCGCACCGGCGGACACCCGGCGAAGCGCACGTTCCAGGCGTTGCGGATCGAGGTCAACGGCGAGCTGGAGTCGTTGCGGCTCGCGCTGCCGGCCGCCCTGGGCGTGCTGGCCGTCGGCGGGCGGATCGTCGTGGAGTCGTACCAGTCCCTGGAGGACCGGATGGTGAAGCAGGCGCTCGCGGAGCTGGCGAAGTCCAAGACGCCGCCGGGACTGCCGGTCGAGCTGCCGGGCCACGGGCCTGAGATCAAGTTGCTCACGAGGGGCGCGGAAGTCGCGAACGAGCAGGAGATCGAGGACAACCCGCGTGCGGCGCCGGTGCGCCTGCGCGCGGCGGAGCGGATCGGAGCACCGAGGTGACGGCACCCGCACGGGTCGGTGGGCCGTCGCCCCGCGATCCCTCGAAGGACAAGACCGCGCAGAAGGACAAGGCCCGGCGGCGGACCGCCGGCGCCGAGCGCGCCTACGCGCGGCGGGCCCAGCGCGCGTCGAACCTGCGGGGCGGCTCCGCGAACCCGCAGCAGAAGGCCGCCTCCAAGGCGCCGTTCGTCGTGCTCGTGATGCTCGTGCTGGGCGCGGGCGTCGCCGCGATCATGTACTTCTCCACCCAGGCCGCCGCCGACACCTACCGGCTGCAGGAGGCGCGGGCGGAGGCCGAGAAGCTGACGTTGCAGATGGAGCAGCTGCGCCGTGAGGTGGCGCTGCTCGAGTCGCCGACCGACCTCGCGCGCCGCGCTGCCGAGATGGGCCTGGTCCAGCCGTCGAACCCGGCACGGCTGCGGCAGAACCCGGACGGTTCGATCGAGGAGTTCGGCAAGCCGAGCGCACCGACCAAGTCGACGCCTCCGCCACCGCCGTCGTCCGAGCCGCCCGCGTCCGGCCAGCCTCCCGCCGGTACGACCCCTCCGGCGGGTGGCTGATGCCTGGTCCGCAGCAGAGGGGGCCGCGCCGCCCGCTGTCGGTGCGCGGCTCCCGCCCGGCCGCGCGTCTGGGCGGCAACAGCAGGCTGCGGATCGGAATCGGCCGCGTCCTGCTGATCGGCGCACTGGTGATCGCGGGCGTCAAGCTCGTGCAGGTGCAGGGCCTGCAGGCGCAGGAGCTCTCGCTGCAGGCGCAGAAGCAGCGCACGACGCCCATCGACATCCCCGCCGAGCGCGGTTCGATCCTCGACCGCAACGGCAACCAGCTCGCGTTCTCGATCGAGGTGCGCGCGCTCTACATCCTTCCGCAGCGCGCGCGGAAGAACTGGGACGACGCCCACAAGAAGGACGAAAAGAAGTACCCGGGCACCTATGAGGACCGTGCGCGCGAGATGGCGAAGTTCATCTCGTCGACGCTGGGACCCGAGGTCAACGGGGAGAAGACCGACGAGGAGACCGTCTACCAGCAGCTGGTGAAGGACATCTCCTACGAGGTCCTGGTCAGCGAGGCCGAGCCGGCCAAGGCCGCGAAGATCGTCGCCAAGTACCCGGCGGAGATCGGTTCGGAGTACCGCTCCAAGCGCATCTACCCCAACGGCGACCTGGCGTCGAACATCATCGGCGCGGCGAACTGGCGCCAGGAGGAGAAGCCCCCGACTGTCCAGGGCATCCTCGGCCTGGAGAACGCCCAGGACAACGTGCTCGCGGGCCGGACGGGCCGCCGCGTGGTCGACACGATGTCGGGTGACGACACCCTCGTCATCCCGAACACCGAGCGCGAGCTCGTGAAGCCGCAGCCCGGCAAGAGTCTCGAGCTGACGATCGACATCGACACGCAGTACGCGGTCCAGAAGATGGTCAGCGACTACACCAAGAAGTCCGGCGCCAAGAACGGCTCCGCCGTCGTGCTGGACAGCCGCACCGGCGAGATCGTCGCGATGGCCAACGACAAGACGTACGACCCGACGGACTTCGGTCAGGCCTCCGAGGACCAGAAGCGCAACACCGCGGTCGCCTACAGCTTCGAGCCCGGCTCCGTGAACAAGATCGTCACGGCCGCCTCGGCCGTCGAGTACGGCCTGTTCAAGCCGGACGACGTCCTGTCGGTGCCGGGTTCGATCAAGGTCGCCGACCGGACGATCAAGGACGCGTGGAACCACGGGACCGTGCCGATGTCGTTCACCGGCGTCTTCGCGAAGTCCTCCAACGTCGGCACGCTGATCGCCGCCCAGGAGGTCGGCAAGGAGCGCTACGCCGAGATGCTCCAGAAGTTCGGTCTCGGCCGCCGCACCAACTCCGGCGTCCCCGCCGAGGAGGCGGGCCAGGTCCCGCCGCTCAACCAGTGGTCCGGCTCGACCTTCGGCAACCTGCCGATCGGCCAGGGCCTCTCGATGACGCTGCTGCAGATGACCGGCATGTACCAGGCCATCGCCAACGACGGCGTGCGCATCCCGCCGCGGCTGATCCGAGCCGAGATCGGTGAGGAGGGCGCGCGGTCGGAGAAGCAGCGTCCCGACGGCGTGCGCGTGGTGTCGCCGGAGACCGCGAAGACCGTCCGCGACATGTTCCGCTCGGTCACGCAGTCCGACCCGCGCGACGCGAACCAGAACGGCACCGGCAAGCAGGCCGCCCTGCCCGGCTACCAGATCGCGGGCAAGACCGGCACCGCGCAGCAGATCGACCAGAACTGCAAGTGCTACTCCCAGTCGCAGTACTGGATCACGTTCGCGGGCATCCTCCCCGCCGACAACCCGCGCTACGTCGTCGGCATCATGCTCGACGCGCCGACGGGCACCCCGTTCAGCGGGTCGGCCGCGCCGCTGTTCCACGACATCGCGACCTACCTGACCCAGCGGTTCCAGGTGCCGATGTCGGCCGAGCAGACGCCGTTCGTCCAGCTGCAGATGTAGCTCGGCGCGGCGGGCGCGCATTCTTATTCGGGCGCGCCCGTCGTGCAAGTGACCTGAACCACGCCCAGGCGTGACAGCACGACATTTCTTTTTGACAGTGAAAAACTCTTCGTAATGAGACGCAATCCATCACGTCTAATGCTCCGAAACCGGAGTGGCAAGGCGAGATGGGGTTCGGCGTGCGTTCATTCAGTATTTCGATCTTGGCGGGCGTCCTGGCGGTGACCATGGTTCCCGCAGGTCAAGCAAGTAAGAGTGAATCGACAACCGAGTCGTTTTGGCTCCACATGAACAGCACTCCCATCAATGATCAAATGATCGAATCCGAGGCGCGGCGCCGTTCGCACGTGGTGCTCAACGCCTGGGAAAGCGATCTTGCCGCGAAGTTCAAGAAGGCGAATCCGAAGATCCAGACCTTCGTCTACAAGGATCTCTCGTCGACGCGCAGCTATGCGTGTTCGAACGGTGTCGACGATTCCGATCTGCCCACCGGCGTCGGTTACTGCGAGGCCGACCCGTCGTGGTTCCTGCGCGACTCCGCCGGCAACCGCTTCGAGTACGACGGCTACGAGGGCCACTGGCAGATGGACGTCGGCAACACCGCCTACCAGAACGCCTGGGCCGACAACGTGATCGCGTCCTCGGCCAAGGTCTTCGACGGCGTCTTCATGGACAACGCGCTGTTCGCCTGCGACACCTACCACGACGGCGTCTGCCCGGCCGCCTACCCGACCGACGAGTCGATGCGCGAGGCCTACCGCTCGATGCTCGCCGGCACCAGGCAGAAGTTCGTGGACGCGGGCCTCAAGACCGTCGCGAACATGTCCAACGCCCGCCTGCACGACGGCGCCTGGGACTCCTACGTCGAGCACCTCGACGGCGGCTTCGACGAGTGGTGGCTGACCTTCGGCGACAAGGACCTGCTCTCCGAGTACCCGGAGGGCTGGAGCCGGCAGATCGCCGAGATCACCGCCAACGAGGCCAAGGGCAAGATCACCTGGGTCCAGCCGCACCACAGCGGCGCCGAGCAGCCGTTCCGCTACGCCTTCGCGAGCTACCTGCTGGCCAAGGGCGAGCACGCGGCGATCTCGGAGATCGAGGAGACCGACCGCTACGACAACCCCTCGCAGTGGCGCACCGAGTACGACTGGGACCTCGGCACCCCGCTCGGCGCCCACCACGAGATCGCGAAGAACGTGCACCAGCGCGACTTCGAGTGCGGCACGGTGATCGTCAACGCGAACAGGACCGGCAGCGCGCCCGTCACGGTCAGGCTCGGCGAGACCCAGACCAATGAGACGGGCGCCCCGATCACCTTCGTGGCCCTGCCGGGCACGACGGGAACGGTGCTGCGCAAAGCAGCTTGCTAAAGCGTCGCGCGGTCGTCCTGCAACGGCTCCGGCCGGGCCACCAGCACGGGACAGGACGAGTGGTAGAGCGCCGCCCGGGTGATCAGCCCGACGCCGTCGTTCTGTCCGCCGCGTCCCACGACCACCAGGTCGGAGTCCAGTTCGGCCAAGGCCTCGTGCGGATGCCGTGACTCCACGAGCACCTCGGGCGTCAGCTCGGGGGCGGTGGTGCGCAAGAACAACACGGCCCGGCGGACCGCTGCCTCGTTACGCGGCACGGTCGCGCCGTGCTGGGCCGGCGGGTGGATGTGCAGCAGACGCAACCGTGCTCGGCGGGTGCGACAGAGCTCGACCGCGCGCCGCAGCACGACCGGGTCCTCGCACCCGCCGACGGCAGCGGTGATCCAGCCGTGTTCGCCGCGGATCGCCTTGGGACGGCCGCGCACCACCACGACTCCGCACCGCGCGCGGCGCAACACCGGGAGGACGAGGGAACCCAGCCCCAGGCTGCGGTGCTGTTCGCCTTTGCACCCCAAGACCAAGGTCGCGCTGGAGTCCGACGCCCTCACCAGTGCGGCCACCGGGTCGTCTCCGCTCGGGCGGAAGTGGGCGGTGAGCATGGGGAGCCGTTCCAGGACTCGCTGGACCGTCGTGTCGCCGGGGTCCGCGAGGAACACCTGCAGATCCGTCCTGAGCGACCACGCGTGTCGCGCGGCCCACTCGAACGCGTGATAAGCGGTTTCGGAAGTGTCCACTCCGACCGTCACGGAACGACTGAAATCCGGTGCCCAGAACGAAAATCTCCTGGGTTCCACCGCCGAGCTGGTTCTCATCGCCGCCTCCTGCCGCTCTCTACCTCACCGCAGCCGCACCAGCGCTCACAGGGCACTAAGTCACGAAGCGGGCAGGAACTTGTTCGGCCGGACGGGCTCGCCCGCGAAGACCAGCGCGGCGGGCCACCCGAACGGCCCAGATCCGCCGATCATCACCCGAACGCCAACGCGCCGCTCGGCCACTCCGTGCACGCCGGTAGCCTCTTGCCCGTGCCTGCCAAGCTCGAGGGCAAGGTCGCGACCGCCCCGCCCCGCCCCAACGCCATCCGCCCTGCTTCCGTGGCTGCTCTCGCCGCGGTGGCCGACGTGCACCTGACCAGGCCAGCACATGCCGACGTCCAGGTGACGGGGGTGACTCTGCGTGCACAGCACGCGGTCCCCGGAGACCTGTACGCAGCGCTGCCGGGTGCCCACGTCCACGGTGCCGACTTCGCCGAGACGGCGATCGCGAACGGTGCCGTCGCCGTGCTGACGGACGAGGCCGGAGCCGCGCGCGACTCCCTCAAAGACGTGCCCGTGCTGATCCACCCGCGCCCCCGTGAGGTCGTGGGCCTGCTCGCCGCGCACGTCTACGGACGGCCGTCGACGAAGATCAAGCTGTGGGGGGTCACCGGCACGTCCGGCAAGACCACCACCACGTACATGATCGAGTCGGTGCTGCGCGCAGCCGGGAAGAACACCGGCCTGATCGGCACGGTCGGCACCCGCATCGGCACCGAGCAGCTCGGCAGTTCCCACACCACGCCCGAGGCGCCGGACCTGCAGGCGTTGTTCGCGGTCATGGCCGAGCGCGGTGTCACCGACGTGGCAATGGAGGTGTCGAGCCACGCGCTGCACATGGGCCGCGTCGCCGCCACCGAGTTCGAGATCGGCGCGTTCACGAACCTGAGCCAGGACCACCTCGACTTCCACGCCGACATGGAGGAGTACTTCCAGGTCAAGGCGCAGCTGTTCGACGGCCGCGCGCGCAAGGAGGTCGTCTGCGTCGACGGTGACTGGGGTGAGCGGCTGGTCAAGCCGGGCACCACCACCGTCGCCACGACCAAGCCCGCCACGTGGACCGCGAGCGACGTCGAGGTGAGCCCGACCGGTGAGCAGACGTTCACCGCGCACGGCCCCGACGGCGACATCCGCATCCACCTCCCGCTCGCGGGCAGCTTCAACATCGCGAACGCCCTGCTGGCCATCGCCTGCCTGCACCTGGAGGGCATCGGCCCGGAGGCGATCGCCGAGGGCCTGAAGACCGTCCAGGTGCCCGGCCGCATGCAGCGCGTCGACGAGGGCCAGGCCTTCACGGCCGTCGTCGACTACTCGCACAAGCCGGCCGCCGTCGCGCTCGCGCTCGACGCCGTGCGCGCCAAGACCGACGGCCGGGTGATCGTCGTGCTCGGCTGCGGCGGCGACCGCGACCGGGCCAAGCGGCCGCTGATGGGCGAGGCCGCCGCCGAACGCGCCGAGGTGTTGATCATCACCGATGACAACCCCAGGACCGAAGACGCGTCCTCCATTCGGGCCGCCATGCTCGAAGGGGCCCTCGCCACCGCGAACCGGGGCGAGGTGCTCGAGATCGGCGACCGGAAGCTCGCGATCGAAAAGGCCGTGGAGCTGGCCCGTCCGGGCGACGTCGTCGTCGTGGCGGGCAAGGGACACGAGACGGGACAGGAGATCGCCGGCGTGATCCATCCGTTCTCGGACGTCGAGACGCTGACCGCCGCGATCAGAGAGGCGCACCGTTGATCGCACTCACGCTCGCCGAGATCGCTGAGATCGTCGGCGGACGCCTGCACGCGACCGATGGCAGTCCGGTGGTCACCGGCACCATCGAGTTCGACACCCGCAAGGTCACCGAGGGGGGTCTCTTCCTGGCGCTGCCCGGCGAACGCGTGGACGGCCACGACTTCGCCGCGCAGGCCGTGGCGTCGGGCGCGGCCGGTGTGCTGGCGGGCCGCGAGGTCGACGCGCCCGCGGTCATCGCGCCGCCGGTGGAGACCAAGCACGCCAACGCCTACGTGCTCGCGGGAGACCGCGGCGGCGAGGGCGCGGCGGTGCTCGCGGCGCTGGCCAAGCTCGCCCGCCACGTCACGGACCGCCTGAAGGACCTGACGATCGTCGGGATCACCGGCTCGGCGGGCAAGACGTCCACCAAGGACCTGATCGCGCAGGTGCTGGCGCCGGCCGGCGAGACCATCGCGCCACCCGGCTCGTTCAACAACGAGCTGGGGCACCCGTGGACCGCGCTCCGGGCCACCGAGGACACGAAGTTCCTGGTGCTGGAACTGTCCGCACGCGGCGTCGGCCACATCGCACACCTCTGCGAGATCGCGCCGCCGCGCTTCGGTGCCGTGCTGAACGTCGGCACCGCGCACCTCAGCGAGTTCGGCTCGCGTGAGGGCATCGCACAGGGCAAGGGCGAGCTCGTCGAGTCGCTGCCGGAAGACGGCGTCGCGATCCTCAACGCCGACGACCCGCTGGTCGCGGGCATGGCGAGCCGCACGAAGGCCAAGGTCGTCCTGGTCGGCGAGAACCCGAACGCCGACGTCCGCGCCGAGAACATCGAGCTGGACGAGCAGGCCCGTGCGAGCTTCACGCTGAAGACCGCGCAGGGCGACGCACACGTCAAGCTCGCGCTCAACGGCACGCACCAGGTGGGCAACGCGCTGGTCGCCGCGGCGATCGCCCTCGAACTGGGCGCCACGCCCGCCGAGGTCGCGCAGCGACTGGGCGCGGCGGAACGGGTTTCCGCACACCGCATGGTCATCACCGACCGCGCGGACGGCGTGACGGTCATCGACGACGCCTACAACGCGAACCCCGACTCGGTGCGGGCGGCCTTGAAGGCGCTCGCGTCGATCTCGCGCGCCACCACGCCCGCGCGCCGCAGCTGGGCCGTCCTCGGCCCGATGGCGGAACTGGGCGACGACGCGGTGCGCGAGCACGACGAGATCGGCCGCCTGGTGGTGCGCCTCGACATCAGCAAGCTGGTCGTCGTGGGTGAGGCGGCCCGCGCGATGCACCAGGGCGCGCACCTGGAAGGATCTTGGGGAGACGAATCCGTCAGGGTGCCGGACGCGGACGCGGCGATCGAGTTGCTGCAGGGGGAAGTCCGGCCCGGTGACGTAGTGCTGGTCAAGGCATCCAACGCCTATCGCCTGTGGCGCATTGCCGAGGCCCTGCTGGAGGCAGGAACCAAGTGAAGAGCATCCTGATCGCCGCAGCGATCGCACTGGCAGTGTCGATCCTGCTGACGCCCTACCTGATCAAGATCTTCTCTCGCCAGGGCTTCGGCCAGGAGATCCGCGAGGACGGTCCGCAGCACCACAAGACCAAGCGCGGTACGCCGACCATGGGTGGCCTCGCCATCCTGGTCGCGATGTGGGCCGGTTACCTCGGCACGCACCTCGTGAACTCGATGTCGGCATCGGCGTCGGGGCAGACCCCGTCGGCGTCCGGCCTGCTCGTGCTGATGCTGACGACGTCGCTCGGCGTCGTCGGCTTCCTCGACGACTTCATCAAGATCCGCAAGGCCCGCAACCTGGGCCTGAACAAGACGGCGAAGCTGGTCGGCCAGTTCATCGCGACCATCACGTTCGCGATCCTGGTGCTGCAGTTCCCGAACAAGGACGGCCTGACGCCCGCGTCGGTCAACCTGTCGTTCGTCCGCGACATCACCGTGGTCTCGTTCGGCGTCGTCGGGTTCATCGTCTTCTGCTACGGCATGGTCGCCGCGTGGTCGAACGCCGTGAACCTCACCGACGGCCTCGACGGCCTGGCCGGTGGCTCGTCGGCGATGGTGTTCGGCACCTACGTGGTGATCTCGTTCTGGCAGTTCCGCTACAACTGCTCCAGCTATGCCGTCGCGGGCTGCTACGACGTGCGCGACCCGCTGGACCTGGCGGTGATCGCCGCGGCCGCGATGGCGGGCTGCATCGGCTTCCTCTGGTGGAACGCGGCTCCGGCCAAGATCTTCATGGGTGACACCGGCTCGCTCGCGCTCGGCGGCCTCGTCGCCGGTCTCGCGATCGCGACCCGCACCGAGCTGCTGATGATCGTCATCGGTGGTCTGTTCGTCGTCGAGGCCCTGTCGGTGGCGTTGCAGGTCGCGGTCTTCCGCACCTCACGACGGCGCCTGTTCCGCATGGCCCCGTTCCACCACCACTTCGAGCTCGCGGGCTGGGCGGAGACCACTGTCATCATCCGGTTCTGGTTGATGGCGGGCATCTGCTGCATGTTCGGGCTCGGCGTGTTCTACAGCGAGTGGCTGACGGGCGGTTTCTAGAGTTATGACCAAGCTGGCCGGAACACCGGTGGGGGCGGGCGAAGCTCTGGGGGTCGGCTGGGGCACCGTGCTGGTGGCCGGTGCTGGAGTGACCGGCCGGTCCGCCGCGGAGGCGTTGCTCGCGGCAGGCGCCGAGGTCGTGGTGACGGACTCGTCGCCGGAACGACTCGCGGCGTTGGAGACCCTGCTCGAAGGCGTGGAACTGGTGCCCGGCCTGACGGAACCGCCGGCCGGCACCTCCCTCGTGGTCACGAGCCCCGGTTGGCAGCCGTCGAGCCCGCTGCTCGCGGCCGCCGCCGCGGCCGGCATCGAGGTGATCGGCGAGGTCGAACTGGCCTGGCGGATGGGCACCGAGCTGGCCGACCCGCCGGTGTGGCTCGCGGTGACGGGCACGAACGGCAAGACCACGACGGTCGGCATGCTGGAGTCGATCCTGCACGCCGCCGGCGCGGACGCCGTGGCCTGCGGGAACGTCGGCCTGCCGGTCGTGGACGCGCTGCTGGCCGGGCGCCGGGTGCTCGCGGTGGAGCTGTCGAGCTTCCAGCTGTACTGGGCGCCTTCGGTGCGTCCTCAGGCAGGCGCGCTGCTCAACCTCGCCGAGGACCACCTCGACTGGCACGGCGGCATGGACGCCTACGCCCAGGCCAAGGCCCGGATCCTCACCGGCGACGTGGCGATCGGCTGGCTCGACGACGACCTCGTCGGCGACCTGCTGGAGGCGTCGCCCGCACGGGACCGGATCGGCTTCACCCTCGACGAACCCGAGGACGGCCAGCTCGGCGTGCGCGACGGCTGGCTGGTCGACCGCGCGTTCGCCGACGACGAGGCGCTGGTCGAGGTCGCGAAGATCCGTCCGGCAGGCCCTCCCGGCATCGCGGACGCACTGGCCGCCACAGCACTGGCGCGCGCGTACGGCGTGCCGTCCGAGGCCGTGCGCGAGGGCCTGGAGGCGTTCGAGCCGGCCGCGCACCGCGCCGTGCTCGTCACCGTCGACGCCACCGACATCAAGTACGTCAACGACTCGAAGGCGACGAACCCGCACGCGGCCGTGGCCTCCTTGCGGGCGTTCGACAACGTCGTCTGGATCGCCGGTGGGCTGCTCAAGGGCGCGTCGGTCGAGGAGATGGTGCGAACCGAGGCCCGCCGGCTGCGGGGCGCGGTGCTGATCGGCGCGGACCGGCAGGTCATCGCGGACGCGCTCGCGAAGCACGCGCCGGACGTGCCGGTGCGCTCGCTCGACCTCGCCGACGCCGACGATCCGATGCTCGACGTCGTTCGCGCCGCGCAGGAGCTCGCGCAGGCCGGTGACACGGTGCTGCTCGCCCCCGCGGCGGCGTCGATGGACATGTTCAACGACTACGCGCACCGGGGGCAGGCGTTCACGGACGCCGTCAAGCGCCTCACGGGTGGCCGGTAGGGTGATGGTGTCGTGACCGCCGGCCTTCACCGCGTCTTCCGGCGCTCAGCAGGGCGCCTCGCGGTACCGGCCCCGCGCCCCCGTACCACCAGTACGAGGACGCGGGGCCGGTACCACGATGCACCCGTCTGACCGTCGAAACACGGGGCAAAGGCCGGCGGTCACGACACCAAGGGCGGCCCGCTCCAGCGAAAGGGGCGACACGCCCCAGGAATCCCCGTTCGAGCGCTTGACACAGGAGACGATGACCCGGTGACCGTCGTCGCCGACAAGCCGAGGAGCAAGCGGAAGGTTCGTCCCGCGGGCCGTGTTGCCTCGTTGCGCAGCGGTATGACCTCGTGGCTCAGCCGCCCGCTCGCCGACTTCCACCTGTTGCTCGCGATCTTCGGCATGCTCACCGTGCTCGGCCTGGTGATGGTGCTGTCGGCTTCGGCACCGGGACAGGTCGCGTCGGGCGTGTCGGCGTACAGCGTGTTCCAGAAGCAGCTGATCTACGTCTGCATCGGCGCGGTGCTGTTCTGGGTGATGCTGCGGTTCCCGTTGCGCAAGCTGCGGCACTTCTCGACGGCCGCCATGGGCATCGGCGTGGTGTTGCTGGCGCTCGTGCTGACGCCGCTCGGTGACGTCCGCGGTGGCGCGCGCTCGTGGTTCACGCTCGGGCCCATCTCCTTCCAGCCGATCGAGGCCGTGAAGCTCGCGCTGGCGCTGTGGGGCGCGCACGTCCTGGTCACCAAGCGGGCGCTGCTGTCGCAGTACCGGCACCTGCTGGTGCCCGTCGTGCCGGTCGCGATGCTGGTGTTCGCGCTGGTCATGCTGCAGCCCGACCTCGGCGGCACGATCACGCTCGGCGTCGTGCTGATCAGCCTGCTGTGGTTCGTGGGCGCGCCGATGCGGTTGTTCGGCGTGATCGCCGGCGGCGCGGTGGCGGGTGCCGTCGTGCTCGCGATCGGTGCCACGTACCGCCTGCAGCGCGTGACGTCGTTCCTCAACCCCGACGCAGACCCCGACGGCGCCGGTCACCAGGCGAGGCAGGCGATGTTCGCGCTCGCCGACGGTGGCCTGTTCGGCAAGGGACTCGCGCGGGGCAGCTCGCAGTGGCGGTACCTGCCCAACGTCGAGTCGGACTTCATCTTCGCCGTCATCGGCGAGGAGCTCGGGTTCGTCGGGTGCGGGCTGGTGCTGGTGCTGTTCGGCGGGCTCGCGTGGGTCGGCCTGCGGATCGCGTCGCGCAACACCGACCCGTGGATCCGGATCGTGTCCGCGACGCTGACCGTGTGGCTCGTCGCGCAGGCCGCGATCAACATCGGCTACGTCGTGCAGCTGCTGCCCGTCACGGGCCTCACGCTGCCGATGATCTCCTCCGGCGGCACCTCGATCGTGACCACCATGATCGTGTTCGGCATCCTGGCGAACTGCGCCCGGCACGAGCCCGAGGCCGTGTCGGCGCTGCGGTCGCTCGGTCCCGGCCGCGTCGGCGGACTGCTCAGGCTGCCCGCTCCCGAGGCGTACCGGCCACCGGCCAAGCGCAAGCCGGTCCGTCCGTCCACGCCTCCCCGCGCACCAGGCCGTTCACGCACGCAGCAACTTCCGGTCATGGACGAACGTCGTATGGCTGGACGCTCCGCTCCGCCTTCGGAGTACCGTCGCCGCGACTCGCGGCGCACACAGGGCCGTTCCGAGCAAGGCCGGTCGACTCGCGGTCGCGGGCGATCCAACTGAATTGATCTTCAGCCAACACTATCTTCGGGAGAAGTCTTGACCGGGCACCCTGCCCCCAGTGGTCCGTGCATCGTGGTCGCCGGCGGTGGTACCGCCGGACACATCGAGCCGGCACTGGCGCTGGCCGACGCGGTCATGCGGCTGCGGCCGGACGCGCGTGTCGTCGCGCTCGGCACCGAACGCGGCCTGGAGAACAAGATCGTGCCGGCCCGCGGGTACCCGCTGGAGCTGATCCCGCCGGTGCCGATGCCGCGCAAGCCCACCCTGGACCTGCTGAAGCTGCCGCTGAACGTGCGCAGCGCCGTGAAGCAGACCCGCGAGGTGCTGGAGCGCGTCGGCGCGGACGTCGTCGTCGGGTTCGGCGGTTACGTGGCGCTGCCCGCCTACCTGGCCGCGCGTGGCCGCATCCCGATCGTGGTGCACGAGGCGAACGCCAAGGCCGGTCTCGCGAACAAGGTCGGCGCCAAGTTCGCAGCGCACGTCGCGGCGGCGGTGCCGGACTCCGGGCTGGTGGACGCGCAGATCATCGGCATCCCGCTGCGCCAGTCGATCACGTCGCTGGACCGCGCCGCGTTGCGTGAGGAGGCCCGCCGGTTCTTCGGCCTCGACCCGCACGCGCCGGTGCTGCTGGTGTTCGGCGGTTCGCAGGGCGCACGTTCGATCAACGAGGCCGTGGCGCCGGTCGCGGCGGAGTTCGCCCGTGCCGGCGTGGGCGTGCTGCACGCGTACGGGCCGAAGAACTCCGTTCAGGTGCCACAGTTTCCGGGGGCCCCGGCGTACGTGCCGGTGCCGTACCTGGAGCGGATGGACCTGGCGTACGCCGCCGCGGACGCCGTGCTGTGCCGTTCGGGTGCGATGACCGTCGCCGAGGTGTCGGCCGTCGGTCTGCCCGCGGTGTTCGTGCCGCTGCCCATCGGCAACGGTGAGCAGGCGCTGAACGCCGGCCCGGTCGTCTCCGCGGGTGGCGGCCTGCTGGTGCCGGACGCCGAGCTCACGCCGGAGAAGGTCGCCTCGCTGGTGGTGCCGCTCATGGCGGACCGCAACCGGCTCGCGCAGATGTCCCGCGCGACGCTCGGCACCGGCCGTCGTGAGGCGGACGAGATCCTGGCCCGCTCCGTTCTGGATGTGATCAAGAAATGACCCTCGAACGCGTTCACCTCGTCGGCATCGGTGGTGCCGGCATGAGCGGTATCGCCCGCATCCTGCTGGCGCGCGGTGTGCAGGTGTCCGGATCGGACGCCAAGGACTCGCGGACCGTGCTGGCCCTGCGCGCCCAGGGCGCGCGGATCGCCGTCGGTCACGCCGCCTCGAACCTGGACCAGCTCGTGGGCGGTCCTACCGAGGTCGTGGTGTCGACCGCGATCAAGGACACGAACCCCGAGTACGCGTCGGCCCGTGAGCGCGGCATCACCGTGCTGCGCCGTGCCGAGGCGCTCGCGGCGTTGATGGAAGACCACCGCGTCGTGTGCGTTGCCGGTACGCACGGCAAGACGTCGACCACGTCGATGCTCACCGTCGCGTTGCAGCACTGCCGGGTCGACCCGTCGTTCGCGATCGGTGGTGACCTGAACGAGTCCGGCGCCAACGCCCACCAGGGCACCGGTGGCGTGTTCGTGGCCGAGGCGGACGAGTCCGACGGCTCGTTCCTGTTCTTCTCGCCGTCCGTCGCCGTCGTGACGAACGTGGAGGCCGACCACCTCGACCACCACGGCACCGTCGAGGCCTACACGGCCGTGTTCGACTCGTTCCTGGAGCGGATCGTGCCGGGCGGCGTGCTGGTGTCCTGTGTGGACGATCCCGGCGCCGCGCGCCTGATCACGGAGGCTCGTGCGCGGGGCATCCGGGTGCGCGAATACGGACGTTCCGCGTCCGACGCGCGCCTCGTCGACTACAAGCCGCTGGAGTCCGGTGGCCTGGCGTCCGTCGAGATCGACGGCGTGGCCGTCGAGGTCCGGGTCGCGGTGCCGGGCGAGCACATGGCGTTGAACGCGATCGCCGCTCTGCTGGCCGGTCTGGAGCTCGGCGCGGACCAGGCCGGGTTGCTCGAAGGCCTCGCGGCGTTCGGTGGCGTGCGGCGGCGGTTCGAGTTCAAGGGCCGTGGCAAGGGTGTGTCGGTGTACGACGACTACGCGCACCACCCGACCGAGGTCGACGCACAGCTGCGTGCCGCGCGTCCGGTCGCCGGTGCGGGTCGTGTGATCGTGGTGTTCCAGCCGCACCTGTATTCGAGGACCCGTACGTTCGCCACGGAGTTCGCCGCCGCGTTGTCACTGGCGGACGAGGTCGTCGTGCTGGACGTCTACGGTGCCCGCGAGGAGCCGGAACCCGGCGTGACCGGCGGCCTGATCGCCGAGCAGGTCACGGCCTCCGTGCACTACGAGCCGTCGTTCGACCGCGTGCCCCGGCTGGTGGCCTCGCTGGCGCGGGAGGGCGACCTGGTGGTGACCATGGGCGCCGGTGACGTGACGATGCTCGGCCCCGAGATCGTCAGCGCGCTGTCATGAGCGCACCGGTTCGTGGCAGGTCCACGCGAGCTCGCTCCGCGAACCGGAGACCGAAGAGCGCCGAGTACCGGGCGCGGCGCAGGGTGATCCTGCGCCGCCGCCTGGTGGCGTTGCTGACAGTGCTTTCCGTGCTGGCCCTGGCCTACTGCGTCTTCTTCACCCCGTTGCTCGGCGTCCGCCAGGTCGACGTCCGCGGCAACGGCGTGCTGACCGAGGACGAGGTCCGCGCCGTCGCGGCGATCGAGGCCGGCTCCCCGCTGATCCGCCTGGACCTCAAGGAGATCCACGACCGCGTGGCCGGCATCCCGCGCGTCGCCGCAGTGGAGGTGGAACGCCAGCTCCCGGGCACGGTCCGGCTGCTGATCACCGAACGAGCCCCGATCGGCTCGGTGAAGCTGCCCGACGGCTTCCACCTCGTCGACGCGACCGGCAAGGACTACGCGGTCCTCCCGGCCGCCGCGCCGGGTGTGCCCGAACTGGTGCTGACGCTGCCGTCGTCCTCGGACCCGGCCACTCGCGCCGTGGTCGGGGTCGTGAACGGGCTGCCGGAGAAGCTGCGGCCCGACGTGGTGTCGGTGGCGGCGACGACCGGTGCCGACGTGAAGCTGACGCTGTCGGGCAACCGCGTGGTGAAGTGGGGCAACTCCGACGACACGGCACGCAAGGCGGCCGTGCTGCTCGTGCTGCTCTCGCGGCCAGGCACGACCTACGACGTGTCGTCGCCGGACCTGGCCACGGTGTCCTAGCGCTCAGCTTCTCGGCGCTCAGCCGAGCGTCAGGTGGAAGCCCTGGTGCTTCGCGTCCTGCTCGGAGTGCCAGATGACGCCGCGGTTCGCGTTGCCGATCTTCGCGCCGTAGAGCCGTTGCCCTTCGGGGATGCCGCTGATGGTGAACCTGAAGGAGCACGAGCCGGTACCGCCCTGCAGCGTGCCGACGCCGAGCACCTTGTTGTCCTGGTTCACGATCTCGACCTGCCCGCCGAGAGTGACGTCGGTGTAGCCACCCGCACCGCACCGGCCGTTGACGGTCATCGACCCGCTGATCGTGAACACGTTCGGCGAGGACGAGGCGGACGGCGATGCCGGGCTCGTGCCCGCGGAGCGCAGCAGGTCGGGGCCGGTGGCCCTGCCCAGTCCGAAGCCGAGCCCGCCCGCTGTCAGCGCCACCAGGGTGAAACCGATCGCGAGCCACGGCGGCCGGCGCTTCGGCGGTAACTCCGGTCCGATGGTCACTACTGGTGGAAGAGTTTCCACTGAGGTCCTTCAGTTCGAGGTCGTGCTCGTCATCGCCGTGGTGCCGGTGGCCGTGACGGCGTCGGGAACCGGCGGGACCGCCGGTGCGGGGACCGATGAATCGGTTGGGAGCACAAAGGATTCTCCTGCGTTTCGCGTTAGCCGTTCGGCCTCAGCCGCGCCATCGCGACCCGTACGACGAGGCTGCCCAGCCTGCTCGTGACGAGTTCCAGGACGATCGCTTCGACGACGAGCGAACGCACGGACGCGGGTGCGGGTGCCAAGACATGCCTCCTGGTGATGAACGACTACCGTGCTCATCGGACAGCCACTCGCGGTATTAGCCGGATCGGTCGTTGTCACCCGAAGGAAGTACTGCAGGTTCGCCTGACCATCCACAAGGGACGATCGGTGTCGGATAAATGCGGTGCGGTGACCTCACGCTCTCATGCAGGCTGCGCCGCATGACACGAGTTGTACCGCCCTTTGTCGCCGATGAGCGTGCGACGTACACGGCCCTGTTGGACTACTTGCGCGCCACGATCGAGCTGAAGGTCGAGGGCCTCTCGGACGCCGACGCGACGCGGGCGGTGCTGCCCTCGAAGCTGACGACCGCGGCCGGCGTGGTGAAGCACGTGCGGTGGACCGAACACCACTGGTTCGAGGTGGTGCTCGCCGGACGTGACTCGCGGGCCCCGTACACGATGGAGGACCCCGACGCGGACTGGCGCGTCGAGGAGGGCGAGACGCTCGCCGGGTTCCTGGCGGACTACCGCGCGCAGTGCGACATCAGCCGGGAGGTCCTCGCCGGCCTGGCGCTCGACGCCGAGGTGCCGTTCCGGGGCGACCGGACGGTCTCGGCTCGGTGGGTGCTCGCGCACCTCGTCGACGAGACCGCCCGGCACGCCGGCCATCTCGACGTGGTCCGGGAACTGCTGGACGGAACCGTCGGCGACTAGGCCGCCGGTGACTCCCACTTCTGCGCGAGCGTGAAGCCCCAGTACGGATGGGTCGCCAGCACGCCGGTGCTCGTGACCATGAGCACGCGGCCGGTCGCCGCGTTCGTGATCTTGAAGTGGCCGAGGTCGTCGGTCTCGGCCTTCCAGCGCTGGGCACGGGCGGTGGCCACGCACGGCACCGCTGTGACCTCGTCAAACCTCGGGTTGGCCACGCACCTCCCGCTGCCCGCGTTCTTCAGCCGGACGACGTTCGTGAGCACGGGTGGCGGCACGACACCGACCTCGCGGATCTCCCACTTCGCGAAGTCGCCCAGGTCCTCGTCGAGGAACAGCACTCCCATGTCGGTGTAGAGCACCCCGGCGGACCTGTCCTGGAGTCCGCAGGGGTGAAGTGGCCGGTCCCGTCCGGCAGCAGTTCGGCGCGCTGCGTGGCGGTCTCGACGTCGCAGGCCGCCGGCTGCAGCGAGATCGACTGGCCGTCCTCGACGCTGCGCAGGAACACCCCGCCGGCCGTCGCCGGGACGACCTCGTACCGCTGCGCGGCGCTTCCCGTGCAGGTGGCGACGTTGGGCCGGTACCTGTTCAGCGGCGTGTTGCCGACGCAGAGGTCGTGACCCGCGTTTGCGGATCTCGACGTCCTCGTTGGCCTCAGACGCCGCACTCGCCGGCGCCACCGTCACTGCCCCCAGCGCGATCGCCACGAGGGCGACGCACAGCTGTTTCATCCCCATGAGGGCAAGCTGGCGAGCAGCACCGACAGAAAATCGTCGATAGGACGGGCGAGACGATCTCCGATTCGAGGTCCGACTAGGCTTGGGGTGCGTCGTACTCAGGACCGTACGCGCTACTTGACGGCACGACCGGGGAGTAGTAGCGCACAGTGTTGGGACCCTACGGCGTGGCTGCTGGACCGACGCACCGCTGGTGCTTACCGTCCAGCAGGAACATATGGGGTTGACATAACTCTGGGCCTCGATGAGAGGTCGAGAGTTTCAATCCGGGTGCATCACACCCAGCACCACAGCGCGGACCACGATCAGGAAGGCGGATCCGATGACGCCCCCGCACAACTACCTCGCGGTGATCAAGGTCGTCGGCATCGGTGGTGGCGGTGTCAACGCCGTCAACCGCATGATCGAGGTCGGGCTGAAGGGCGTCGAGTTCATCGCGGTGAACACCGACGCCCAGGCCTTGCTGATGTCTGATGCCGACGTGAAGCTCGACATCGGGCGCGAGTTGACCCGCGGCCTCGGTGCCGGCGCGAACCCCGAGGTCGGGCACAGGGCCGCCGAAGACCACCGCGAGGAGATCGAGGAGGTCCTCAAGGGGGCCGACATGGTCTTCGTCACCGCGGGTGAGGGCGGTGGCACGGGCACCGGCGGTGCGCCGGTGGTGGCCTCGATCGCCCGCAAGCTCGGCGCACTGACCATCGGTGTCGTGACGCGCCCGTTCTCCTTCGAGGGCAAGCGCCGCGCCAAGCAGGCCGAAGACGGCATCCAGGCGCTGCGCAACGAGTGCGACACGCTCATCGTCATCCCGAACGACCGGCTGCTGCAGCTCGGCGACATCGGCGTGAGCCTGATGGACGCCTTCCGCTCCGCGGACGAGGTGCTCCTGTCCGGTGTCCAGGGCATCACCGACCTGATCACGACCCCCGGTCTGATCAACCTGGACTTCGCCGACGTCAAGTCGGTCATGTCCGGCGCGGGCTCGGCGTTGATGGGCATCGGCTCGGCACGAGGAGAGGGCCGAGCGGTGCAAGCCGCGCAGAAGGCCATCAACTCGCCCCTGCTGGAGGCCTCGATGGAGGGCGCGCACGGCGTCCTGCTGTCCATCGCCGGCGGCTCCGACCTGGGGTTGTTCGAGATCAACGAGTCGGCCTCGCTGGTCCAGGAGGCAGCGCACCCCGACGCGAACATCATCTTCGGTACGGTCATCGACGACTCCCTGGGCGACGAGGTCCGGGTCACGGTGATCGCGGCCGGCTTCGACAGCGGAGGCCCGACCCACAAGAAGCTGGAGCCGACGGCGTTGTCCTCGCCGCCTCGGACGGCCACCGGGCCGATCGCTTCCGCCACGGCCACGCCTACCCACGTGCAGCAGCCGGTGGCTCAGACTCCGCCGCCCGTGCAGGCTCCTGTCGTGCAGGCTCCGCCTCCGGTCCAGCCTCAGGTTCAGGCCGAGGTTCGGCAGGCTCCGCCTGTGCAGCAGCCTCCTACCACGGTGCCGCCTCAGCCTTCGCCGGCTCAGGGCAACGGGTACGCGTCGTCGGTGCCTCGGTCCTTGTCTCCCAACGGGTCGCTGCCTTCTCGGCCGGTGCCTGTTACTGAGGACCCTGACGATGAGGTGGATGTGCCGCCGTTCATGCGGCGGTGAGTTGCTGATCTTGTCGGACCCCCTGAGTAGCGTTTGGGCTCAGGGGGTCCTTCTTTTGGGGGGACGCCTGCGTCAGCTTGGGTGGGTGTGGGGCGTTGCCTCGCGGGTGGTGGGTTGCGGGTGGTGAGCGGGCGGGTGGTCGGCTTGTGGGCGGCGGGCTTGCGTGCCGCGGCCTGGCGGGTGGTCGGCTTGCGGGTGGCGACCTTGCGGGTGAGCGCCTTGCGGGCGTCGGCCTGGCGGGTGGTCGGCCTTGCGGTGGCGGCATTGCGGGTGGTCGGCTTGAGTGCCACGACCTCGCGGGTGGTCGGCTTGCGTACCGCGACCTGGCGGGTGGTCACCTTGCGGGCGGCGACCTTGCGTTGCGTGCTTCCCCTGGGGCTCTGCCCCAGACCCCGGCAATCTGATCAGGGGGCCCGCGCCGTGCGTGGGTAGATGGCACGCCTGTTGCGCTGGGCGGCCGCCGGTTGCTTAGAGAGTTGCGTTGGCGGTGGGGTCCCATCACGAGCCGCACCAAGAGCGGGCCACACCTGAGGGGTGAGGTCAAGTCGACGAAAAGCGTGTCGACTTGACCTCACCCCTCAGGTGCAGCAAGAGCTGTGGCGCGACTCGTGATGGGACCCCACCGCCCGGCCCGTATGGAAGGACGGCTCGCCTTCGGCATCGCGTGGGGGACGAGGCTCGCCTTTGGCATCGCGTGGGTGGGGGCTCGCCTTGGCTTGCGTTGTGCGCGGGGGAGGGCTGGGGTGCGTGTTCGTGCGAACTAGGGTGTAGGCGTGCGCATTCGTCGTGTTGTCACCACCCGTGCCGGTGGCGTGTCCAAGGCGCCCTACGAGTCGTTCAACCTCGGCGATCACGTTGGGGACGACCCTCAGGCGGTCGAGGCGAACCGGGGGAGGCTGGCCGAAGGGATCGGGCTTGCGGCCGATCGGTTGGTCTGGATGGAGCAGGTGCACGGGCGGACTGTTGCCACCGTTGACGGGCCGCAGGGGGAGCCGCTTGAGGCTACCGATGCTGTTGTGACGAAACGGGCTGGTCTCGGGCTTGTCGTGTTGACTGCCGACTGCGTGCCGGTGTTGCTCGGTGATCAAGAGGCCGGGGTTGTCGGGGCTGTGCACGCTGGGCGTGTCGGGGCTCGGGTCGGTGTGGTCGTCGAGGCTCTCAAGGCGATGATGGCGCTGGGGGCCGAGCTTGAGCGCGTTGAGGTGTTGCTGGGGCCTTCGGTGTGCGGTGACTGTTACGAGGTGCCTGCTGAGATGCAGAAGGACGTCGAGAAGCACTTGCCCGGTAGTGCTGCCAAGTCGCGGAAGGGTACGCCTGCCTTGGATTTGCGGGCCGGGTTGTGGAACCAGCTGGCCAGTGCCGGGGTCGGGAAGATCGGGGTCGATCCTCGGTGCACGTTCGAGGAGAAGGATCTGTTCAGCCATCGGCGGCAGGCGCCTACCGGGCGGCTTGCGTCGGTGATCTGGATTGAGCCGTGAACCGCGCCGAGGAGTTGAAGGAGAACCTCGCGGAGGTCGAGGAACGCATCGCCAAAGCGTGTGAGGTGGCGGGGCGTGGCCGGGACGAGGTTACCTTGCTCGCGGTGACGAAAACCTGGCCCGCCAGCGATGTGGAGATCCTTTACGGGCTCGGGCTCCGCAACTTCGCGGAGAACCGCGATCAGGAGGCCGGTGCGAAGGTCGACCAGTTGAGACACCTCAGCGAGGCGCGGTGGCACATGGTCGGGCGGTTGCAGCGGAACAAGGCGAAGTCCGTCGTCGAGTGGGCCGATCAGGTCGACTCGGTGGACAGCGTCCGGCTGGCCGAGGCGCTGGCGAAGGCTGCGCGGGCGAAAGAGCGGACGCTCGACGTGTTGCTGCAGGTCAGCATCGACGGGGACACGTCGCGCGGTGGGGTTGCTGTTGCGGATGTGGCGGAACTGGCTGGCGTGATCACTCGTTCGGGTGATCTTATTCTCCGAGGTGCGATGACTGTCGCGCCTCGGACGATGGAGCCGTCGCAGGCGTTTCAGGCGTTGGCTTCGGTGGTATCACGCCTACGTGATGATCATCCCACTGCCATCCAGGTGTCAGCGGGAATGAGTGGTGACCTGGAAGATGCCATCTCGCACGGATCGACCTGTGTGCGTGTCGGAACGGCGTTGCTCGGCAGCCGGCGACTAACCTCGCCGTAGGTTGTCGGGAACCTCGGGACCGTCCGCACCGTCCCTAAGAGTGGGGAACCGCCGAGGAGGGGCTGGAATGAGCGCTTTGCACAAGCTGAAGGCCTACTTCGGGATGGTCCCCGCCGAGTACGCAGACGACCCCGGCTACGACGACGACCGCGGCCGCTACGGCGACTACCGGTCCGAGTACGCGGCCGAGGCCGACGACTACGACCCGTACCCGCGGCGCAGCCGCGTGTTCACGCCGGGCCGGTCGGAGCTCCAGGGCTCCGGGTACCGGGCCGACATCGACGAGTCGGACGACTACGAGCCGGAGACGCGGCGCGGGGGCAACCCTCCGGGCACGCGACGCTGGAGCGCCGATGCACCCGTGCACGGCGCACTCGCTGTCGAGCCGCAGCGCGAGCCCGTGAGCAGGCTGCGTCCGGTTGCCGAGCCGGCAGGCAACCCGTTGGCGCGCATCACCACGCTTCACCCCCGTACCTACAGCGAGGCGCGCACGATCGGGGAGCACTACCGCGACGGCACCCCTGTGATCTTGAACCTGACCGACATGGACGACGCGGACGCGAAGCGTCTCGTCGACTTCTCGGCCGGACTGGCGTTCGCTCTGCGCGGGTCCATGGACAAGATCACGAGCAGGGTGTTCCTTCTCTCACCGCCGAACGTTGACGTCACGGCGGAGGATCGCAGGAAGCTGGCCGAGGGCGGGTTCGGGAACCACGGTTAGAGTTGAGCCGTGGACCCCATCCGTCTCGTCATCTTCTACGTCCTGTTCGCGTTCTCCCTGTTCCTGACCGCGCGTGTCGTGGTCGAGATGGTGCGGACGTTCGCGAGGGAATGGCGCCCAGCTGGCGGCGTAGCCGTGACGCTTGAGACCGTCTACACGGTCACCGACCCACCGGTCCGTTGGCTCCGCCGGGTGATCCCGACGGTGCGGATCGGGGGTGTCGGGCTGGACCTATCGATTATTGTGCTGTGGCTAGTCGTTATCATTCTGATGCGATTCGCAGATCCCAGGCCATGACGGGGAAGCCGGGGATGACCGCAGCCCAGGAGTGCGAGAGGTGATCCGATGCCGTTGACCCCCGCTGATGTGCACAACGTTGCATTCAGCAAGCCGCCGATTGGCAAGCGGGGCTACAACGAGGACGAGGTGGACGCGTTCCTCGACCTGGTTGAGGGCGAGCTCGCCCGCTTGATCGAGGAGAACAACGACCTCCGTCAGCAGGTCGAGCAGCTCGACCAGCAGCTCGAGACGTCGCGTGCCGACCTCGACGACGCGCGTGCGAAGGCTTCTTCCAGCCCCATGACGACCCGTATGCCGGTGGAGGAGCCGCGCCGCCTGGCGCCGGTCCCGCCGCCCTCGGTCATGGAGCAGACGTCCCCCGGTGGTGGCGGAGACCACCACGTGCAGGCCGCGAAGGTCCTGGGCCTTGCCCAGGAGATGGCGGACCGGCTGACGGGCGAGGCGAAGGCCGAAGCGGACGGCATGCTGTCCGAGGCGCGCACGAAGTCCGAGCAGCTGTTGTCCGAGGCCCGTGCCAAGGCCGACACGATGGTCAACGAGGCGCGCACGCGTGCCGAGACCATGCTCAACGACGCGCGGACGCGTTCCGAGACGCTGGAGCGGCAGGCCCGTGAGAAGGCCACCGCGCTGGACCGTGACGCGCAGCGCAAGCACGCTGAGGTGATGGGCAACATCACCCAGGAGAAGAACACGCTCGAGAAGCAGATCGACAAGCTGCAGACGTTCGAGCGCGAGTACCGCACGCGACTGAAGACGATGCTCGAGTCGTCCCTGCGCGACCTCCAGGACCGCGGCCCGGCCGCTCCGTCCGAGGGCCGTTCCCAGGGCTACTCCTTCGGCGCACGCGCCGAAGCGGGCTGAACTACTGTTCGCTAGGTGCTCTTCGTAGTTCTACTTCTGGTGCTGGCAGCCCTCGGGTTGCTCGTCCCTGCGCTGGCCACGTCCAACACGATCTGGGCGTGGTCGTCCGTGGGAGCGAGCGTGCTCGCCGCCCTGGTCCTTGCTTGGGACTGGTGGCGGAGACGGCCGGGGGACCCCGTTGCCGACACGCAGAGTGTAGATCAACTAGCTGCAGCAGATGATCAACGGGTGGTGGAGTCGGCGGTAGCCGACACGCCGTCCGCTGACGAGGAACCACCGGAAGAGGACACCGACGCGGCAGACCTGCTCGTCGTGGCCGATCTGGTGGACGAGGTGCGGGTGCTGGACGAACGGCCCCGGTACCACCTGAGTTCGTGCTCCTGGCTTGCCGGGAGGCCCACGCTGGGCCTCCCGGTGCAGGAGGCACGGCAGTTGCAGTTCACGCCGTGCGCGCTGTGCACCCCTGACGCGGTGCTCGTGCGCAGGAGTCGTTCCGCACAGTCCGGCTGATCGGTGAGCCCACACGCCAAGAGCTCGCGCGCAGGTAGCTGATCTTTGCCGGGCGTGATCGGGTGTGTTTCGTCGTGCCGCGAGAGGCCGACGACGTAGTAGGTCTTGGCCTGTGGGTTGTCGACGTCCACGTGCTTCTGCTCAGAGCACGATCGGACGCGCCCCGTGGGCGGTGACGAGGCCGGGCAGGCGTTCGCGGCTCGTCACGACGACACGACATCGCGGTGTGCCCGGTAGCAGCGGCACGACCTGTGCGGTGTCCGCGGCGTTGTCGAGCACGATCAGCATTCGCCGGTCGGCCAGCAACGTGCGGTAGAGCGCCGTCTGCGCGTGCGGCTCCGGCGGGATGCCGTCCGGACTGGTGCCCAAAGCCGTGATGAACTCGCGGACGACGTCGGCCGGGTCGGAGCCGTCGAGGTCCACGAACAGCTGGCCGTCGGGGTAGTCGGCGGCGTGCTCGTGCGCCCAGTGCAACGCGAGCCGCGTCTTGCCCGCGCCGGCCGGGCCGGTGATCGTGACGATCGGCCCGCCCAGGTCGAGGGCCGCGAGTTCGGCCGTCATGCCGGTGAAACCCGCGGGGCCGGGCGGAAGTTGCCGCGGGCTCCACTGTGGACGCTGGACCAGCGACGCGTGCAGGTCGCGCAACGCGGGACCGGGGTCGAGGCCCAGTTCGTCCGCGAGCCGATCTCGGAGCCGCGAGTAGTAGGCGACCGCATCGGCGCGTTGGCCGGCACCGATCAACGCACGCATCAGTTGCCCCGCTAGCCGTTCATCGAGTGGACGTTCGGACGTGCGCGCGGTCAGTTCGGCAACAAGCGACATGTGCTCGCCGCCGGCCAGACGTGCGTCGGTGTGGTCCAGTTCGGCCGCGGCGATCTCACCCGCCAGCGTTTCGCGCAGACCGTCGAACCACGCGCCGTGCAGCCCTTCGAACGGTTCGCCGCGCACGAGCGCCATGGCCTCGGCCGGCCGTCCGAGCGCCACGAGAGAGCGGAAGTGATGCAGGTCGATCGACGCGGGGTCGGCCTCCAGCACGTACCCGCCGGAGCGGCGCACGATCGGGATGCCGCCCAACGCCGCGCGCAACCGCGACACGTAGCTGTAGAGCGCGGCCTTCGCCTGCCGCGGCGGCGCATCGCCCCACACCCGTGCCAGCAGCTTGCCGACACCGACGACCTGGTTGACGTCCACCAGCAACACCGCGAGCACGCTCAGCTGACGTGCGTGACCCACGTCGACGAGGGCGGTGCCCCGCCGGACCTCGGGCGGGCCGAAGAGGTGGAACCTCACCGGTCCAGGAACAGGAGCATGATCAGCAACGCGAGCAGCGCGAGGTCCACGACGACACCCGTGGGCTTCGAGTCGTACCGCAACCGCGTGATCGTGGCGCCGACCATCAGCAACCCGAGGCCGACGGTGGCCGCGTGCGCCACCCATTCCCACGTGACCAGACCGACGACGAGACCCGCCGCGCCCGCCCACTCCAGCGCGCCGATGGTGCGCCACAGCGCCGGGTTCATCCGGAAGTGGTCGCGTGCCTCGAGTGACGCCTTCGCACCGAACAGCTTGCCCGCGCCTGTCGCCACGAACAGCAGGGCCAGCACGATCGACACCGCGATGGTCAACGTCATCGGCCGAGCATACGGTTTGCGCCTCCGGTTACCCTGTAACTCACAGGCACCGATCCGGCCATCACCGGGGAGCCTCCGGAAGAACGGATGCGCGAGCATCTCAGTAGAACCGGACGGGACCGGCCCGTCACAGCCGAAGAACGAGAGGCTCGCCGTCAGGCGGGCAAGCGGGGTGGTACCGCGGCGGGCCGAGCCACATCGGCGTGTCGTCCTCGCGTGTCGCATCTGACCGCGAGGAGCAGTGAAGATGGCCTACCCCAGGGCCGGAGCGAACGAGGTCCCGGCGCAGCCGTCCTTTCCGAACCTCGAGCAGGACGTGCTCGGGTACTGGAAGGACGACGAGACCTTCCAGGCGAGCATCGACCGCAACCCGGCCGGTGAGCACGGCGAGAACGAGTTCGTCTTCTACGACGGCCCGCCGTTCGCCAACGGCCTGCCGCACTACGGGCACCTGCTGACCGGCTACGTCAAGGACGTCGTGCCGCGCTACCAGACGATGCGCGGCAAGCACGTCGAGCGCCGGTTCGGCTGGGACACGCACGGCATGCCCGCCGAGTACGAGGCCGAGAAGCAGCTCGGGATCACGCAGAAGCACGAGATCGACGAGCTCGGCATCGAGAAGTTCAACGAGGCGTGCCGCACGTCCGTGCTGCAGTACACGGACCAGTGGCGCGACTACGTGACGCGGCAGGCGCGCTGGGTCGACTTCGACAACGACTACAAGACGCTCGACCTCGACTACATGGAAAGCGTCATGTGGGCGTTCAAGGCCTTGTGGGACAAGGGCTTGATCTACGAGGGCTTCCGGGTGCTCTGGTACTGCTGGCGTTGCCAGACGCCGTTGTCCAACACCGAGACCAAGATGGACGACGCCTACCGGGACCGGCAGGACCCCGCCGTCACGGTGGCGCTGCGCCTGGAGTCCGGCGAGAAGGCCCTGGTCTGGACGACGACGCCGTGGACGCTGCCGAGCAACCTCGCCGCCGCGGTGCACCCGGACGTCGACTACGTGACGGTCGTGGGCTCCGACGGTGACAAGTACCTGCTCGCCGAGGCCCGTGTCGCGGCGTACGCGCGTGAGCTGGGCGAGGAGCCCGAGGTCGTCGCGCGCTACAAGGGGTCGGACCTGGTCGGCAAGAAGTACCTGCCGCCGTTCGACTTCTTCGTGGGCCGCGAGAACGCGCACCAGGTCCTGACGGCCGACTACGTGACCACCGACGACGGCACGGGCATCGTCCACATCGCACCGGCGTTCGGTGAGGACGACAAGGTCGTGACGGACGCGGCGGGCATCGAGGTCGTCGTGCCGGTCGGGCCGGACGGCAAGTTCACCGCCGAGGTGGCGCCGTACCAGGGCGTGCACGTCTTCGAGGCGAACAAGCTGATCATCCGCGACCTCAAGGAAGCGGGTCTGCTGCTGCGGCACGAGACCTACGACCACCCGTACCCGCACTGCTGGCGGTGTGCGAACCCGCTGATCCAGCGAGCGCTGTCGGCGTGGTTCGTCGCGGTCACGCAGTTCAAGGACCGGATGGTCGAGCTCAACCAGCAGATCAACTGGGTGCCCGGCCACATCAAGGACGGCCAGTTCGGCAAGTGGCTCGAGAACGCGCGCGACTGGAACATCTCGCGCAACCGGTACTGGGGCTCGCCGCTGCCCGTGTGGACCTCGGACAACCCCGAGTTCCCGCGCACGGACGTGTACGGGTCGCTGGACGAGCTGGAGCGCGACTTCGGTGTGCGCCCGGACAACCTGCACCGGCCGTTCATCGACGAGCTGACGCGGCCGAACCCGGACGACCCGAGCGGTCAGTCGACGATGCGGCGCATCCCGGACGTGCTCGACTGCTGGTTCGAGTCGGGCTCGATGTCGTTCGCGCAGGTGCACTACCCGTTCGAGAACGCGGACTGGTTCGAGAACCACTACCCGGGCAACTTCATCGTCGAGTACAACGGGCAGACGCGTGGCTGGTTCTACACGCTGCACGTGCTCGCGACGGCGTTGTTCGACCGGCCCGCGTTCCGCGACTGCGTGGCGCACGGCATCGTGCTCGGTGACGACGGCCAGAAGATGTCCAAGTCGCTGAAGAACTACCCGGACGTCAACGAGGTCTTCGACCGCGACGGCTCCGACGCCATGCGCTGGTTCCTCATGGCGTCGCCGATCCTTCGTGGTGGCGACCTCGTGGTGACCGAGCGCGGCATCCGGGACGCGGTGCGCCAGGCGGTGCTGCCGTTGTGGAACTCCTGGTACTTCCTCGCGTTGTACTCCAACGCTTCCGGGAAGGAGGGCACGTGGCGCGTCGACTCGAAGAACGTGCTCGACCGGTACGCGCTGGCGAAGACGCACGACCTGGTGCGCGACGTCCAGGCGGCGATGGACGTCTACGACATCTCCGGTGCGTGCCAGCTGGTGCGTGAGTACCTGGAGGTGCTGACGAACTGGTACGTGCGCCGGTCGCGGCAGCGGTTCTGGGACGGCGAGCAGGACGCGATCGACACCCTGCACACCGTGCTGGAGGTCGTCACGCGCGTCACCGCGCCGTTGCTGCCCTACACCTCCGAGGTCGTGTGGCGCGGGCTGACCGGTGGCCGTTCGGTGCACCTGACGGACTTCCCGTCGGTGTCGGACCTGCCGGCGGACGACTCGCTGGTCGCGGCGATGGACGAGGTGCGCGACGTCTGCTCGACGGCGTTGTCGCTGCGCAAGGCGAACAAGCTGCGCGTGCGGCTTCCGCTGGCGCGCTTGACGGTGGCGTCGCCGGTGGCGGGCTCGCTGGAGGACTTCGCCGGGATCGTGCGCGACGAGGTCAACGTCAAGGAGGTGTCGCTGTCCACGGACGTCGACGCCTACGGGCAGTTCCAGCTGGTCGTGAACGCACGGGCGGCCGGGCCGCGGCTCGGGCCGAACGTGCAGAAGGTCATCAAGGCCGTCAAGGCCGGTGACTGGTCCGAGGTGGACGGCAGGATCGTCGCCGCCGGTGTCGAGCTGTTCGAGGGTGAGTACGAACAGCGCCTGGTGGCAACGGATCCCGCCGCCACGGCCGCGCTGCCGGGCGGCGCCGGTGTCGTCGTGCTCGACACGGTGGTGTCGCCGGAGCTGGAGGCCGAGGGTGTCGCGCGCGACCTGGTGCGCGTGGTGCAGCAGGCCCGCAAGGACGCCCAGCTCGACGTGTCCGACCGGATCACGCTGACGCTGGAGCTTCCGGACGCGGTGCGTGCCGCGGTGGAGCCGCACCTGGAGTTCGTCCAGGCGGAGACGCTGACGACGTCGGTGGTGTTCGGCGAGGGCACGTCCGAGGGCACCGTCGGTGACGGCGCCAAGGTGAAGGTCGCTGTCGCGAAGGCGTGATCGATATGTGAGCACTCGTCCCTAGCGTCGCCGTCGCCTGAGAGGGGGCGATGGTGAAGGTCAGAGGACTGGTGTTGGGCACGGCGTTCCTGGCGGCGTGTGTGGTGGGTTCGCCTGCCGCACACGCCGCCGTCGTGTGTGAATGGGAGACGACGGATCTGCCGGTGCCGGCCGGGGTCGCGTTCTACAGCGTGTACGCCGCGTCGGACAGCGGCGAATGGGTGCTCGGATACGGTGAGAACGCCTCGTACGAAAAGGGCACGTTCGTCTGGCGCAACGGAATGCCGACCGGTGAGTTCATCCCGCAGCTGGGAACGGTCGGCGATGTCAACGACTCCGGTGTCCTGTTGAGCAACGTCGGTGACGCCGGCTACCGGATCGAGAACGGTGTCCGGGAGCGCTTGGAACCGGCTCCCGGCACCTCCTGGTCGTGGGGCGAGCACATCAACAACGGGGGCGACGTCGCCGGTGTGTCTGGCTCTCGCGGCCCGCTCGTGGTGTGGCCGGCCGGATCCACGACACCCCGGGAGTTGCCGAACACCCGCAACGGGCCTGATCGCGTTGTGAAGGGCATCGACGACGACGGCAACGTGGTCGCGATGGAGTACGGACCGCCGGAGAAGTGGTCCAGCCACGTCTGGGACCGCGACGGGAACCGGACGACGCTGGAGCCGCTGGCGGGGGACCACCGGGCGGAGGTGGGGTTCATCCGCAACGGCCGGATCTTCGGCAGGTCGGCGCCCCACGACGGGCAGCAGCCCAGCACCGTCGTCGAGTGGGGGCTGGACGGCGAGATCGTGCGCACCTTCCCCGAGTTCTCCGGCCCGGTGGACGCGAACGCCTCCGGGCACGTTCTCGGCAAGGTCTCAGGAGCGAACGAGCACAACGCGGTGTGGCGGGCGCCGGGTCAGCTCGACACCCCGCCCAGCGTGTACGGATCCGTGCTGGCCGACAACGGTGACGTCTACGGCGCCGCGCGCAAGGACGGTGTCCTCCTGCCGCGTCACGCGCGCTGTGGCTGACGCTTCGGGGTGAACAGGCGCCGCACCTGGCGCACGTACCACGACCAGCGGGCCGGGGACTTCGGTTCCCGGCCCGCTGCTCGTTCGCAGGCGTCGAACAGGTCCTCCAGGCACGCGTCGTGCAGCCACCTGATCGCGAGCGCCCAGCGCAGCCGGTCCACGAGGCCGAACCGGCCGATCAGCTCGTGCCGCAGGACCGTGCCCGACGCCGAGAGCGTGTGGCTGCCCGACATGTCGGTGAACTCGAAGGTGATCGACTCGCCGGGGACGTACTCCGTGCAGCGGTAGCGGATCGGGCCGTGCCCGCCGTCCGCGCCGACGCCCAGCGGGCGGTCGAACTCCTGCTTGCCCCAGGCCGGCGGCCAGAGCTCCTGGACGCGCTCGACGAACGGGCCTGCGGGCACGCCGAGGTCGCGGGTGTGCACGTTCTTGATCATGCGAATCCCCTCCATACGCTTCCGTATGTTCCTGGAACGTACGCTAGCGTATGGAACCGTGGTGCGGCGAAATCGTGACGACTGGACTGAGATAGCGCTGAGAGCGCTGGCCGAAGGCGGGCTCCAGGCCGTCGCGATCGAGCCCCTGGCGGCGCGGGCCGGAGCCACGAAGGGGAGCGTCTACCACCACTTCCCGAACCGGGAGGCGTTGCTGAAGGCGACGGTCGAGCGGTGGGAGCGGGAGCACACCGAGAAGGTCATCGAGCTGGCCGAGTCCGGGAGGACCCCGCACGAGAAGCTCAGGACGCTGTTCACCGTGGTGCTCGACCAGACCCGCAAGGGGTCGGTGGAGATGGCACTGCAGGCGGGCGCCGGCCACGAGGTGATCGCTCCGGTCCTCCAGCGCGTCACCGTGAAGCGGATCGGCTACCTGACCGAGCTGTTCGAGCAACTCGGGTTCGACCACGAGCACGCGAAGAAGCGCGCGCTCATCGCGTTCAGCCTCTACCTGGGGCAGGTGCAGATGTGGGCGACCCTGCCCGGCCTCGTCGAACCGGTGCTCGACGAGGCCGTGCAGGTGCTCACGCAGAAATCAGATCAGGACGCGACGGCCCACAACGTGTGAGCGATGACGTCCGCGTTGCGGTCGAGCGCCGTGGCGTTGACGTTGGACGTGGTGTCGCAGGAGCGGTGGTAGCAGCGGTCGTAGGCCTGGCCGGCCGTACCGCCCCACTTCTGCGCCTGGGCCGAGGTCTTGATGCCCTCGGCGCCGGTGAAGGTGCCGCCGACCGGGATGCCCGAGCGGGCGAACGCCGCGTGGTCGGAGCGGCCGCCGACGCTGGTCAGCTCGGTCGCGACGCCCTTCGACTGGAAGCCCGCCTGCAACGACTGCTGCAGCGCCAGCGAACCGGAGGGCTGACCGGAGGCGCTGTAGACGAAGTAGCCGGGGTTCGGCGAGCCGGTCATGTCGAAGTTCAGGTACGACTTGATCTTCGACCGCTCGGTCGTGGACAGGGAGTTCACGTAGAACGTCGAGCCGCGCAGCCCGAGTTCCTCCGCGCCCCACCAGCCGAACCGCACGTGCTTGGTCGGCCGGAAGCCGGTGGCCGTCATCTGGAGGGCGACCTCCAGGATCGACGCGGAGCCCGTGCCGTTGTCGTTGATGCCGGGGCCCGCCGTGACGCTGTCGAGGTGGCCGCCCAGCATGACGACGTTGTTCAGGTCGCCGCCGGGGTAGTCCGCGATCAGGTTGTAGCCGGTGGCGCCGTTGTAGGTGAACGACTGCACGCGCGTCGCGAAGCCGGCCGCGTCGAGCTTGCTCTTCACCCAGTTGATCGAGGCCAGGTACCCCGGTCGTCCGTGTGCGCGGTTGCCGCCGTTGGCGTTGGAGATCGACTGGAACTGGTTGAGGTGTGCTTGGACGTTCGCGACGTTGATGTTCGGTGCGGCGAGAGCCGCGGGTGCCGCCGCTTGCGCAGTGGTCGCTCCGGTCACCATCAAGGCGGCCGCCAGCGCGATCAGGATCCTCATGGTTCAACTCCGTGCAGGGTTAGGGATTGAGCCACTGATCAACATGCTCCTCCGTGCATGAGCCCGGTAGAGGCGATAGTCGGATTCGTCGGAATCGGTGGTGATCAACCAGAATGGTCCAGGTGGGTGACGTCACGGTCGTTCTGGGCATCGGCGCTGCCGTACTGCTGATCTCCGTGATCGCGGTGCGGGTGTCGACTCGCCTCGGCCTGCCCTCACTCCTGCTGTACCTGGGCATCGGCGTGGTCCTCGGCGAGTCCGTCGTCGGCATCAGGTTCGACGACGCCGACCTCACCCAGTCCCTCGGCATCGCGGCGCTGGTGCTGATCCTGACCGAGGGCGGCATCACCACCCGCTGGAGCGCGGTGAGGTCCTCCCTGCGGCTGGGCGTCGCACTGTCCACAGTGGCCGTCGCGGTGAGCGTGGCGGTGACCGGAACGGCGTTGCACTTCCTGCTGGGCCTCGACTGGCGGATGGCGTTGCTGTGGGGCGCGGTCCTGTCGTCCACCGACGCCGCCGCCGTCTTCAGCGTCCTGCGCTCATTAGGCGTCGGCGCACGGCTCACGGGCGCACTAGAACTGGAGTCCGGCCTCAACGACGCGCCGGTCTACATCGCCGTGGTGCTGCTGGCCTCCTCGGACCAGATCTCCTGGACCGCGCCACTGCTGGTGATCTACGAACTGGGCGCGGGGGCGCTCATCGGCGTGGCCCTCGGGTACCTCGGCGGGGCCGGGCTCAGACGCGCGGCGCTGCCCTCCACCGGTCTGTACCCGCTCGCCACGGTGGCGGTGTGCGTCATGGCCTACACGGCCGGCGACCTCCTGCACGCCTCCGGATTCCTCGCCACGTACGTCGCCGCGCTGGTCCTCGGCAACGCCCGCCTGCCGCACCGCGCCGACACCCTCTCGTTCGCCGAGGGCCTCGGCTGGCTCGCCCAGATCGGGCTCTTCGTGCTGCTCGGCCTCTACGCCTCGCCGTCGCGCCTGCTCGACGTGCTGTTCCCCGCGCTGGTCGCGGGCGTGGTGCTGACGTTCGTGGCCCGGCCGCTGTCGGTGGTCCTCGCCTCGCTGCCGTTCAAGGTGCCCTGGCGGGAACAGGCGTTCCTCTCCTGGTCGGGGCTGCGCGGCGCGGTGCCGATCGTGTTCGCGCTGATCCCGCTGATCCAGGGCGTCGAGGGTGCCCGCGAGCTGGTCGACGTGGTGTTCCTGCTGGTCATCGTGCTGACGGTGGTGCAGGGCACGACGCTGCCGTTCCTCGCGCGGCGGCTCGGGCTGGTGAAGGCGGGGGAGGCGCAGGAGGTCCAGGTCGACGCCTCGCCGCTCGACGAGCTCGGGGCCGAACTGCTGCAGGTGCACATCCAGCGCGGGTCGAAGCTGCACGGCGTCTACATGTCCGAACTGCGGCTGCCGACCGGAGCCACGGTCAGCCTCGTGGTGCGCTCGGGGAAGAGTTTCACGCCACAACCGACGACCAGGCTGCAGACGGACGACCAGTTGCTCATCGTCACCACCGAAGAGGTGCGTGACGCTGCTGAGCGGCGCGTACGTGCCGTCGACAGGGCCGGCCGCTACGCCAGGTGGAAGGGCGAGACCGGCGACTAGTAGAGCGTCGCGGCTATCTCTTGGGATAGCGATGGCGGCAGGTTGCTGATTTTCGATCATGAAGATCGCGCTCTCATGGCTGTCACCTGCGCGGTTGGCGGTAGTTGGGGTGATCAGCAAACGTTTGCGCCGGCAGTTTTCTGCCGCCAACTCGGCGGCGACGTGCGTGAGCGCGCGACCATCCGGGCTTCGGTAACGACCGACCAGGCCGCCCAGCCCCGTGCGCGACTCAACGCAGCACAGCTAAGCCGCGACGCTCTACTAGTCGGTCTCCGAGGCTTCTCAGCATGTGAATCGGGTGTCGACGGGAGTGTCACCCTCCGCTAACGTCGTCGGCAGGTCATGAGAGCCAGCGTCAAGCCCAAGCTTGCTGGCCGGCAACCCTCCAACCGCGGTGGGGTGCCCTTGGTGAGGACCTGGTCCGGCGCGTGGGGCGCCGGTCAAGCGCGGGCCTTCGCTGGGCGGGGCCCCTGGCCTCGGAGGCAGCTCGATGACGCTCGCGATCACCCCTGGAACCACCACTTCCGTTCCGGCTGTCGTCGGCGCCGACCTGCGTGTTCCCCTGGTCACCGGAGAGCGCGTCACCTACGCCAACCTCGATCACGCGGCATCGGCGCCCTGTCTGCAGGAGGTCCGCGACGCCGTCGACGAGCTGCTGCCCTGGTACGCCAGCGTGCACCGCGGCGCCGGGTTCGCCTCGCAGGTCTCGACCCGCGTCTACGAGCAGGCCCGCGACCGCATCCGCAGGTTCGTCGGGGCGCACTCCTCCGACGCCGTCGTCTTCACGCGCAACACCACGGATTCGCTGAACCTGTTGGCGCGCAGCGTTCCCAAGAACACCGCCGTCGTGCTGTTCGACAGCGAGCACCACGCGGCGCTGCTGCCGTGGCGCGGTCCGAACGTTCAGCGTGTTCCCGCTCCGTCTTCGTCCGGTGCTGCAGTGGTTGCACTGGACCGGGCTTTGGCCGCCGCCCCGGTCGGCCCTCGGCTCGTGATCGTCACCGGGGCGTCCAACGTCACGGGGGAGCTGTGGCCGGTCGCCGAGCTCGCGAAGGTCGCCCGCCGCCACGGCGCGCGCATCGCGCTCGACGCCGCGCAGCTCGCCCCGCACCGTCCGATCAACGCCCGTGAGCTGGGCGTCGACTACATCGCGTTCTCCGGACACAAGATCTACGCGCCGTTCGGCGCGGGTGTGCTGGTCGGCCGCGCGGACTGGCTGCAGCAGGCCCAGCCGTACCTGGTCGGTGGCGGTGCCACGTCGAAGGTGACCGACCACGGCGACCGCCTCGGCGTGGCCTGGTCCGCGGTGCCCGAGCGGCACGAGGCCGGCAGCCCGAACGTCGTCGGCGTGCACGCGCTGGCCGCGGCCTGCGAGATCCTGTCGCGGCACTGGGAGCAGACCGTCGCGCACGAGCAGGAACTGCTGACCCGCCTGCAGAACGGCCTGCGCACCATCCCCGGCTTCCGCGAGCTGGCGATCCTGGCCGACGCGGACAAGGTCGGCGTCGTGAGCTTCACGATCTCGGGCTTCGACGCGGGCTTCCTCGCGGCGGCGCTGTCCGCCGAGTACGGCATCGGTGTGCGCGACGGAGCGTTCTGCGCGCACGTGATCGTGGGGCGTCTGGTCAAGCAGGCCGGATCGCACGAGGAACGTGCCGTGCGCGCGTCGATCGGACTCGGCACGACGGCCGAGCACGTCGATCGTCTGATCGCCGCGCTGCGCACCCTGGTCACCGAGGGTCCGAAGTGGACCTACGAGCAGCGCGACGGCCGCTGGGTGCCGCAGGACGACAACCGAACCCTGCCGCCGTTCCTCGCGTAGTCCCTGTAGTGGACAATGACCTGGTGAGTGACGAGTCCAAGGCCGAGGAGAAAGCCTCCGGGGAGGTCGCTGACAAGCCGGCGGAAGCGCAGGTCAGCGACCCGGAGACGGTCGCGACGCCCGCGATCGTGGTCGAGGAGCCGGACGCGGGGGAGAAACCCGCGGAGTCCCCCGCGAAGGCGGAGGACGACGACGAGTTCTCCATCGCCGGTTCGATCTCCGGTTCGCTGCCGGAACCGAGGACGAAGATCCTCGCGATCCTGGCGGCCGGCGTGCTGGCCCTCGACGTGCTCACCAAGGTCGTGTCCGTCGCGTTCCTCGAGGGCGCCGATCCGATCAAGCTGTTCGGTGGCGTGCTCTACCTGACGTTCGTCCGCAACCCCGGCGCCGCGTTCGGCATGGCGGAGAGCATGACGTGGATCCTCGCGCTGATCGCGTTCGGCGTCGCCGGGTTCATCGTCTGGATCTCGCGCAACCTCCGCTCGCAGGGCTGGGCCGTCGGCCTCGGCCTGGTGCTGGGTGGTGCCGTCGGCAACCTCGCCGACCGGCTCTTCCGCGAGCCGGGCCCGATGCGCGGCCACGTGGTCGACTTCCTGTCGCTGTTCGACCCGTACGGCCAGGTGTGGCCGGTGTTCAACGTCGCCGACATGGCGATCGTCGGCGGTGGTGTGACGATCATCGTTCTGGCGCTGCTGCAGCACGACTACGACGGCACCGTCCACAAGAACGCCGAGCCGCTCGTGGAGCAGGACGGTCTGCAGGAGTCGAAGTAGCCGCTCCTGGTAGTTTCAGCAGGTTCTGCAAGAAGAAGAAGGTCGAGGCCCCGCGTGAGCGGATACCGAACGCTGCCCATTCCCGACGGTCTGGACGGCATGCGCGTCGACGCCGGTCTCGCGAAGCTGCTCGGCTTGTCCCGCACCGTCATCGCGTCCATCGCCGACGCCGACGACGTGCTGGTCGACGGCCGGGTCGTCGGCAAGTCCGACCGGCTCACCGCCGGGTCGATGCTGGAGATCACGCTGCCGGCGCCGCCGCAGCCGATCACCGTCCAGGCGATCCCCGTCGAGGGTCTGAAGATCATCCACGAGGACGACGACATCATCGTCGTCGACAAGCCCGTCGGGGTCGCCGTACACCCGTCGCCGGGCTGGACCGGGCCGACCGTCGTCGGCGGGCTCCTCGCCGGTGGCCACCGCGTCGCCACGTCCGGAGCCGCCGAGCGCCAGGGCGTCGTGCACCGGCTCGACGTCGGCACGACCGGCGTGATGGTGGTCGCGAAGTCCGAGTCCGCGTACTCGGCTCTGAAGCACGCCTTCAAAGAGCGGACCGTCGACAAGGTCTACCACGCGATCGTGCAGGGCCACCCGGACCCGATCAAGGGCACCATCGACGCTCCGATCGACCGCCACCCCAAGCACGACTACAAGTTCGCCGTGATGCAGGACGGCAAGCCGTCCATCACCCACTACGAGGTGATCGAGGCGTTCCGCGCGGCGTCGTTCGTCGAGGTGCACCTGGAGACCGGGCGCACGCATCAGATCCGTGTGCACTTCTCGGCGCTGCACCACCCGTGCGTGGGCGACCTGACGTACGGGGCCGACCCGACGCTGGCCAAGCGGCTCGGCGTGACGAGGCAGTGGTTGCACGCGCGTCAGCTCGGGTTCCACCACCCGGCGGACGGGCAGTGGGTGTCGTACACGTCGGAGTACCCGGACGACCTGGCCATCTCGCTGGAGAAGCTGCGCGAAGAAGGCTGATTGCGTCTGGGTAAATCACCGGTTGACGAGGTTGCACTTGATGTTAACCGGTGTGCTCAATAGCGTTTTCTGCATGCACCTGACAATTCTCGCGGCCTCAGGCCGGACCGGTCACGCCCTCACCCGCCAGGCGGTGGAGCGCGGCCACACCGTCACCGCGATCGCCCGCGACCCGCGACGGATCGCCCTCGACCACCCGAACCTGCGCAAGGTCGCGGGCGACGTGAGCGATCCGGCCTCGATCGTCGTCGACCCGGACACCGTCGTCCTGTCCGGCCTGGGCACGGACCGCCCCGGTGTGCTCACGGACGGGGCCAAGGCGGTGATCGCCGCCGGGCCGCGCCGGATCATCTGGCTCGGCACCTACGGAACGGGCGCGTCGGCCGAGGCGGCGGGCGAGGGCGCCGCCGTGCTGTGGAAGTTCCTCGGCGACCGCATCCCGGACAAGGTCGAGGCCGACAACGCCGTCCTCGCCGCCGGTGGCACGGTCTTCCACGCCGGGGTGCTCACCGACGAACCGGCAGGCCCCGGCCGCACCGTCGGCCTGGACGCCGCGCCGCCGTTCGACCTCGGGGCCGAGGTCAGCCGGGAGACCGTCGCCGCCGCGATGCTCGACGAGGCCGAGGCCCCGCGCTTTTCCGGCGCGGTCGCCCTGCCACTAGCGGGCTAGAACGTCGGGAACGATCGTCCGCACCTGGTCGCGCAGCCACGCGTGGGCGAGGTCGGAGTCGTAGCGCTGGTGCCAGTTGCAGTTGATCGGCGCTTCCGGCGACTCGGTGGGCAGCGGCCGGGTGACCAGCCCGAACGCCTCGATCAACGGCCGGCACAAGATCGCCGTGGTGGTGACCAGGGCATCGCTCGCGGCCGCGATCTGCACCGCCGAGTGCACCGTCGCCACGGTCGCGATCACCTTGCGCCGCAACCCTTCCGCGGCCAGCAGGTCATCGATCGGAGCGGTCAGCCGGCCGCGTCGTGAGACCACCACGTGCGGATAGGCGGCGTACGCGCGCAGATCCAGTTCGGCACACGGATGTCCGGACCGCATGACCACCGCAAGCGCGTCGGTGCCGAGCGTCTCCGAGCGGAACTCGGGGAGTTCGGGTGTGCCCCCGCCGAGTTCCAGGTCGACCCGCCCGTGCCGCAGGTCGTCGGTGTCGGCGGAGTGCTCGGCGAGCACCCGCAGCCGCACGCCCGGTGCCTGCTCCGCGATCCGCCCGATCAGCGCGGGCACCACCGACGAGGCGAGGGCGTCGTGGCACTGGATCGTGAACGTGCGCTCCAGTTCGGCGAGGTCCAGCTCACGGCTCGGCGCCAGCACGGCGTTGGCCTGCCGCACCAGCCGATGCACCTCGTCGGCGATCCCGAGCGCGTACGGCGTGGGCGTCATGGAGTGGCCGGTCCGCACCAGGATGTCGTCGCCGGTCACCTTTCTGATCCGCCCGAGCGTCCGGCTGACCGCGGGGGACGACAGGTGCAGCCGTTCGGCCGCCCCCATCACGCTGCCCTCTTCGAGGAGGGCGTCCAGCACCGTCAGCAGGTTCAGGTCCGCTTGCATAACAGCCAATCTTGGAGGAAACCGTGCTCGCCGCCACCACCGCCGCCGTCCGCCGTGCCGGAGAGCGGATGCTGAAGCGCTACTCGAGCGAATCCCGCACGTCCTCTCTCACGGAACTCGTTGCAGCCGTCCAAGCCAACGACGCCGCCGTCGTCGACCTGCTGAGGGCGGAACTGGCCGAGATCCGCCCACAGGCGCGCTGGCTCGACGACGAACACGGCTCCGGCCCCCTGGACTCCGGGGAGTGGTGGCTCGTCGACCCGGTCGGCGGCAACATGAACGCGGTCCAGGGCATGACCGACTGGAACATCGGGGTGAGCCTGGTCCGCGACGGCCGCCCGGTGCTCGCGATCGTGTACTTCCCGCTGTTCGACGAGATGTTCACGGCCACCGAAGGCGGCGGCGCGTTCCTGAACGGCGTGCGGTTGACGGTCTCGGACAAGACGTCGCTGGACGGCGCACTGGCGGGCACCGGCCAGGCCCAGCCCGGTCAGGGACCGGAGATGGCCGACCGGGTCGGTGCCTCCTACAGCGCGATGGCGAAGCAGGCCCTCTACGTCCGGATCTCGGTGCCGGTCACGCACCAGCTCGCCCAGGTCGCCGCCGGACGGATGGACCTGCACTGGCAGTACGACAACGTGCGCGCGCACGCGTCAGGTGTGTTGCTCGTGCAGGAGGCGGGCGGTGTCGTCACCGATCTGGACGGCAAGCCGTGGGAGCTGACCAGCCGTGAGTACCTGGCGGCCGCGCCGGGCGTGCACGCGGCGGCCCTGGAGGTGCTCTAGTGGTGTGTCGCAGCTAACTCTTGGATTAGTGACGAGCGGGAGGGACGTCGGCAGGTGGCCGAGCTTCGATCATGAAGATCGCGCGCTCATGGCCGTCACCTGCACGGTTGGCGGTACTTAAGGTGATCAGCAAACGATTGCGCCGACAGTTTTCTACCGCCAACTCGGCGGCAAATGTGCGTGAGAGCGCGACCATACGAGGCTGTCGGTAACGAGCGACCACACCGCCCAGCCCTCTGCCCTGCTCAACGGAGCACAACTTAGCCGCGACGCTCTACTAGTCCTCGACGGTCCAGACCAAGGTGTTCAGGTCGACCTCGGGACGCACGCTCCAGCGGACCTGGATCACCTGGGTCTCGTCCGGCAGCACGAACACGCTGTGCCCGCCCGCCGTCTCGCCCGGTTGCACGCCGAGCTTGTGCGCGGGCCGGGAGGACAGCGAGACCGGCGCCTTCGTCACGGTCTCACCGGTCTTGGTCACGAGGACCAGGTACATGTCCGGCAGCGAGGTGTAGGGGACCTGCGAGGTGTTCGTCACCTCGGTGTGCACGACCACGGACCGTTCGCCCTCGGCGAGCTTGTAACCGGCCGCCGTGAACAGGAAGTCGGCCGGGTCGACGACCTCGACCAGCTGGATGGTGAGGCGGGCGCCTTCGAGGCTGTCCGCCTCCAGCACCGAGCCGATCTTGCCGGTCCGCGAGACGACGGGCTTGGGCTGCGGCTGGTCCGCGCGCACCCAGCCCGCGGACTGGGGCGGGCCCCACGTCGCCTGCGGCGGCTGCTGGGCGGGGAACGGCTGGCTGACCGGAGCCTGCGGGCCGTAGGGCTGCTGCTGGACCGGGTGGGGGCCGCTCTGGTGCACCGCGTACGGGCCGGACGGCGGGCCGCCCATGTAGTTGCCGTAGGCGGCGGCGTTCGCGAGGGCCCTGCGCACGCCGTTCGGGTCGCACTCCACCCCGACCAGCAACGGCAGTCCGCTGCCGGAGAGGGTGATCAGGCGCATGGCGGCCTCGCGCGGGTCCATGCCCAGGCGCTGGGCGATCTCGTGCACGGCGGCGCGACCTGACTCGGCGAGAACGGCGAGCAGGCGGGCGTCTACGGGATCGGGGGGCACCACGAAAGAAACGCTACCCGTCGCTCTGGATCTCCGTGTCACCGCGTACCCGATCGAGATCAAGACAACGTGCGCTGTCGTGCGCCATCCAGGGCCGCCGAAGGGCGTATGATGCGCCCTTTTTCGCTGTGGCGGGAGAACTTCGGTTCCCTGGCGGGTCGGCTTCTTGAGCCGGAACAAGTCGGCTAGTCTCGACGAGCGCCAGGGGCCTTCCCATTCCCCTCATTCGCGCTAAAACGCTTGCCATACAAGGGGGTTGCCGGTGGCGGACTCGTTTGTGCACCTGCACGTGCACACCGAGTACTCGATGCTCGACGGCGCGGCCAAGGTGGCCCCGCTGTTCGAGGAAGCCGAGCGGCTCGGCATGACGGCTGTGGGTATGAGTGACCACGGCAACATGTACGGGTCGGACGAGTTCTACCAAACGGCGATGAAGACCGGCATCAAGCCGATCATCGGCATCGAGGCCTACCTCGCCCCGCACAACCGCCTGCACAAGAAGCCGGTCGCCTGGGGCGATCCCGGTCAGCGCAGCGACGACATCTCCGGTGGTGGCGCCTACACCCACATGACGATGTGGGCGCGCAACGCGGACGGCCTGCGGAACCTCTTCCGGCTGCACACCGAGGCGAGCAAGACGGGCTACTACTACAAGCCCCGCATGGACCGCGAGCTCGTCTCGCAGCACGCCGACGGCATCATCGCGACGACCGGCTGCCCGTCCGGCGAGGTGCAGACCCGGCTGCGGCTCGGCCAGGTGAACGAGGCGTTCCAGGCCGCGTCCGACTACCGCGACATCTTCGGCAAGGAGAACTTCTTCCTGGAGTTGATGGACCACGGCCTGGAGATCGAGCGCCGTGTCCGCGACGGCCTGCTGGAGATCAGCAAGAAGCTCGGCATCCCGCCGCTCGCCACCAACGACAGCCACTACGTCACCAAGGACCAGGCGGACACGCACTCCGCGTTGCTCTGCGTGCAGTCCGGCAAGATGCTGACCGACCCGAACCGGTTCAAGTTCGACGGTGACGGCTACTACCTGAAGTCGTCCGAGGAGATGCGGGAGATCTGGAAGGACCTCCCGGAGGCGTGCGACAACACGCTGCTGGTCGCGTCGATGGTCGAGTCCTACGAGGACATCTGGACCGTCAAGGACCGCATCCCGAACTTCGAGGTCCCCGAGGGCGAGGACCAGGCCTCCTGGTTCCGCAAGGAGATCCGGCGCGGCCTCGAGTGGCGGTTCGCCGGCAAGGAAGTTCCCGAGGAGTACATCAAGCGCTGCGACTTCGAGGCCCAGGTCATCATCGACAAGGGCTTCCCGGCGTACTTCCTGATCGTCGCCGACCTGATCAGCTACGCCCGCAGCGTGGGCATCCGGGTCGGTCCCGGCCGTGGTTCGGCCGCGGGCGCCGCCGTGTCGTGGGCGATGGGCATCACGAACATCGACCCGATCCCGCACGGCCTGCTGTTCGAGCGGTTCCTGAACCCCGAGCGCACCGCCATGCCCGACATCGACATCGACTTCGACGACCGCCGTCGTGGCGAGATGATCCGCTACGCCAGCGAGAAGTACGGCGCGGACAAGGTCGCCCAGGTGATCACGTTCGGCACCATCAAAACGAAGGCCGCGCTGAAGGACTCGGCGCGCGTGCACCACGGCCAGCCGGGCTTCGCGATCGCCGACAAGATCTCGAAGGCGCTGCCGCCGCCGATCATGGCGAAGGACATCCCGCTCAACGGCATCGTCAACAAGAGCCACCCCCGCTACGGCGAGGCCGCCGAGGTCCGGTCGCTGCTGGAGACCGACGCGCAGGTGAAGGAGATCTTCGACACCGCGCTCGGTCTCGAGGGCCTGATCCGCAACGCCGGCGTGCACGCCTGCGCGGTGATCATGTCGAAGGACCCGCTCACGGAGTCCATCCCGCTCTGGTACCGCGACGACGGCTCGTTCATCACCGGCTGGGACTACCCGTCGTGCGAGAACATCGGCCTGCTGAAGATGGACTTCCTCGGGCTGCGCAACCTCACGGTGATGGGCGACGCGATCGAGAACATCGAGGCCAACCGCGGCAAGGACGCGGTCCCGGACTTCGACAAGCTCACGCTCGACGACCCGGAGACCTACGCGCTGCTCGGCCGCGGTGACACGCTCGGCGTGTTCCAGCTGGACGGCGGGCCGATGCGCGACCTGCTGCGCCGCATGCAGCCGACCACCTTCGAGGACATCGTCGCGGTCGGCGCGCTGTACCGCCCCGGTCCGATGGGTGTGAACGCGCACAACGACTACGCGGACCGCAAGAACGGCCGCCAGGAAGTCAAGCCGATCCACCCGCAGCTCGAGGAACCGCTCAAGGTGATCCTCGGCGAGACGCACGGTCTGATCGTCTACCAAGAGCAGATCATGTTCATCGCCCAGGAGGTCGCGGGCTACTCGATGGGTCGCGCGGACGTGCTCCGCAAGGCCATGGGCAAGAAGAAGGCCGAGGTTCTGGCCAAGGAGTTCGAGGGCTTCCGGGAGGGCATGCGCAACGACCCGCGCGGGTTCTCCGACGAGGCCATCCAGGCGCTGTGGGACACGATCCTCCCGTTCGCCGGCTACGCGTTCAACAAGTCGCACGCGGCCGCGTACGGCCTGATCTCGTACTGGACGGCGTACCTCAAGGCGAACTTCCGCGCCGAGTACATGGCCGCCCTGCTCACGTCGGTCGGCGACAACAAGGACAAGTCCGCGGTCTACCTCGCCGAGTGCCGCCGCCTGGGCATCAAGGTCCTCCCGCCGGACGTCAACGAGTCGGCGCTGCGCTTCAGCGCGGTCGGCACGGACATCCGCTTCGGCCTGGGCGCGATCCGCAACGTCGGCGCGAACGTCGTCGAGTCGATCATCAAGACCCGCCGGGAGAAGGGCGCCTACACGTCCTTCACGGACTTCATGGACAAGTCCGAGCTCGTCGCCTGCAACAAGCGCGTGATCGAGTCGCTGATCAAGGCCGGCGCGTTCGACGCGTTCGGCCACCCCAGGCTCTCGCTGATCCAGGTGCACGAGGACGCGGTCGACGCCGTCGTCCCGATCAAGCGCAAGGAGGCGGAGGGGCAGTTCGACCTGTTCGGTGGCGACAGCGCCGACGACCAGGACGACAGCACCTCACCGCTCGCGCACCTCAAGTTCGGCACCGACGAGTACCCGCGCAAGCAGATGCTCAGCCTCGAGAAGGAGATGCTGGGGCTGTACGTGTCCTCGCACCCCCTCGACGGCGCCGAGCGGATCCTGCGCAAGTACGCGCCGCGGCCGATCGCGGTCGTGCTCGACGATCCGCCCAAGGAGGGCGAGCTGATCGTCTCGGGCATGATCTCGTCGATCGAGCGGCGGGTGAACAAGAACGGCCTGCCGTGGGCGATCACGGTCATCGAGGACCTGGACGCGTCCATCGAGGTCCTGTTCTTCCCGAAGTCCTACGAGGTGCTGCGCGACGACCTGGAGCTCGACTCCGCCGTGTGCGTGAAGGGCCGGGTGAACTGGCGCGACGACAAGATGGCGATCTTCGGCGACGGGGTCGTCCCGCTCGACATCAGCGACGCGGAGGCGAACCCCGGCGCGGATCCGCCCCTCGTCCTCGGGCTGCAGACCAAGACGCTGACGCCGGAGCTGATCGAAGAGCTGAAGAGCGTCTTCAAGTCGCACGAGGGTCAGGTCGCCGTGCACCTGGAGGTGCAGAAGCGCGACAAGTCGAAGGAGATGATGGTGGTGGGCAACTTCCGGGTCAACACGACGCCGTCGCTCTTCGGTGACCTCAAGACCATCCGCGGCATCACCATCCACCGCTAGAGGCCCAGGACCGAAATAGTGGCGAGCAATGAGTGAACGGGGTTAACTGGGTGAGGTGACGACACTCACGCAGTTGCCCGACGACTACGTCCAGAACCCGCACGAAGCGCACGACATGTTGCGTTCCGAGGGGCCCGTGCAGGAAGTCCGCATGCCGCGTGGGCTCAAGGTCTGGCTCGTGACTCGGTACGACGAGGCGAAGATCGCCCTCACGGACCCCAGGGTCAGCAAGAACATCGCTGAGGGCGGCCACCTGATGGCCGTGCACTCTCCGGACACCGACCAGCGCCGCGAGATCGAACCCTCGCTGTCCGTGCACATGCTCAACATGGACCCGCCCGGCCACACCCGGCTGCGCAAGCTCGTGACCAAGGCGTTCACCGCCCGCCGCGTCGAGCTGATGCGCCCGCGCGTGCAGGAGATCACGGCCGAGCTGCTCGCCAAGCTGAACGACGGCGACGAGGTCGACCTGCTGGAGGCGTTGGCGTTCCCGCTGCCGATCACCGTCATCTGCGAGCTGCTCGGCATCCCGATCGACAACCGCGACGACTTCCGCGAGTGGTCGAACCAGCTGCTGGCCTTCGGCACGCCGGAGCAGGTCCAGGCCGCCGCGTCCGCGATGGCCGGCTTCCTGTTCCAGCACGTCACGGCCATCGCCCAGGCCGAGCCCGACGACACGTTCTTCTCCGCTCTCGTGCACGCCGACGACTCTGGTGACCGGCTGAACACCGAAGAGCTGATCTCGATGGCGTTCCTGCTGCTCGTGGCGGGCCACGAGACGACGGTGAACCTCATCGGCAACGCGGTGCTGTCGTTGCTGAGGAACCCGGACCAGCTGCAGATCCTCAAGGACCGTCCCGAGCTGATCCCGGCGAGCACCGAGGAGTTCCTGCGGCTGGAGGGCCCGATCAACGTCGCGACCTTCCGCTACACCAAGGAGGACATCGAGCTCGGCGGCGTCACGGTGCCCGCCGGCGAGATCCTGATGGTGTCGCTGATCGCGGCGAACCGGGACCCCGCGAAGTACGAGAACCCCGACCAGCTCGACGTGACGCGGTCCGCGCAGGGGCACGTGGCGTTCGGTCACGGCATCCACTTCTGCCTCGGCGCGCCGCTGGCCCGGCTGGAGTTCGACGTGGCGCTGACGCAGCTGCTCGACCGGTTCCCGAACCTGACGCTGGCCGCGGAGCCGGAGACGTTGGTGTGGCGCGACAGCACGCTGATCCGCGGTCTGCACACCCTGCCGGTGCGCCTCGCCTAATGTGCTGCGGGTGGACGACCTGCTGAAGCTCGACCAGGCGCACGTCTGGCACCCGTACGGCCCGATGCCGGGCACCCAGGAGCCGTTGCTCGTGTCAGGGGCCTCGGGTGTCCGGCTCGAGCTCGCGGACGGCCGTGAGCTCGTCGACGGCATGTCTTCGTGGTGGGCGGCCATCCACGGCTACCGCCACCCCGTGCTGGACGCGGCCGTCACCGAGCAGCTCGGCAGGATGAGCCACGTGATGTTCGGCGGGCTCACGCACGAGCCCGCCATCAGGCTCAGCGCGAAGCTCGTCGAGATCACCCCCGAGCCGTTGCAGCACGTGTTCCTCTGCGACTCCGGCTCGGTGTCGGTCGAGGTCGCGGTGAAGATGTGCCTGCAGTACTGGCGCTCGCAGAACCGGCCTGAGAAGCGCCGCCTGCTGACGTGGCGCGGCGGCTACCACGGCGACACGTTCAACCCGATGTCCGTCTGCGACCCCGAGGGCGGGATGCATTCGCTGTGGCGTGGAATCCTGCCGCAGCAGGTGTTCGCGGACGCGCCGCCGGCCGAGATGGACACCGCGTACGTCCAGCACCTCGCCGACCTGATCGAGGAACACGCCGGGGAGCTCGCCGCGATCATCGTCGAGCCGGTCGTGCAGGGCGCCGGGGGCATGCGCTTCCACGACCCGCGCTACCTGCACGTGCTGCGCGAGCTGGCGTACACGCACGACGTGCTGCTGGTGTTCGACGAGATCGCCACGGGCTTCGGCCGCACGGGCGAGCTGTTCGGTGCCGGCCACGCCGACGTCAGCCCGGACGTCATGTGCCTGGGCAAGTCGCTGACCGGCGGGTACCTGACGATGGCCGCCACCCTGTGCACCACGAGGGTGGCGGACGGGATCAGCAAGGGCGAGGTGCCGGTGCTCGCGCACGGGCCGACGTTCATGGGCAACCCGTTGGCCGCGGCGGTGTCGCTGGCGTCCATCGACCTGCTGCTGTCGCAGGACTGGAAGCGCGAGGTCGCCCGCATCTCCGCCGGCCTCGCCGAAGGACTCGCGCCCGCACGCGCGTTGCCCGGCGTTCGAGACGTGCGCGTGCTGGGCGCCATCGGCGTCGTGCAACTGCATGAGCCCGTCGACATGGCCCGAGCCACTCGCGCCGCCGTGGACGCGGGCGTCTGGCTGCGGCCTTTCCGCGACCTGATCTACACGATGCCGCCGTTCGTCAGCACGGACGCCGATGTTGCACAGATCGCGGCGGCCGTGGTCGCCGCTGCCCGCTAATGTGCCACGCCATGGGGAAATTCTCGGCTGCGCTGGGCGTGGCCATCCTGGGGGTAACGGGTCTCGCGGTGCCGGCACAGGCGGCGGACGAGCCCATCACGTTTCCCAAGATGTACGGCTCCGGGCGGGGCGGGACGATCAACCTGCCGGGAACGGGCGGCAAGTGCCTCGACGCGGCGCTGGAGGAGATCGACCGCGACGGCGGCAAGGTGCAGATGTGGACGTGCGGCCTCGGCGGCGCCGAACAGCGGTGGCGGTACGAGTACGTGGGTGATTCCAGCGGGCAGGCCTATGTCATCAACGAGGCGAACGGCAAGTGCCTCGACATCGCCTTGGAGGAGATCGACCAGGAGGGTGGCCGGGTGCAGATGTACCAGTGCACCGGCAGCGTCGAGCAGCGCTTCACGGTCGTCTACCACCAGGGCGACCTGTTCATCACGCCCGTCGCGACCAAGGGCTTCCTCGGCGCGCCCGGTATCTACGAGGGCGCGCCGATCGGCATCTACGCCAAGGGCTGAACGCTGATCGCGGCCGACAGCTGCGTGTCGGTCGGCTCGACCAGGACGTCCCCGTCCGGCAGCACCAGGACGGGGATGTTCTTGCGTCCGGAGAGTTCGATCGCCCGATCGCGTGCCTCGTCGTCGTGCTCCACGTCGACGTAGGTGAACGGCACGTTGTTGCGGGTCAGCCACGACTTGGCCCGGCGGCAGTCGCCACACCACTCGGCGCCGTACATCACGATCGGTTGCTCAATCATGCCGCGTATTTTGCCGCTCCTGCGGAGACGGCGCCGCGGTCGCCCGGCGCGACCGCGGGGTAGGTCACGCTCTAAGGTGAGGATTCGTGAGCGTGCTGGTGATCACCGGAACCGGGACAGAGGTCGGCAAGACCGCCGTCACCGCGGGCATCGCGGCGCTGGCCAGGGCAGAAGGCAGACGGGTCGCGGTGCTCAAGCCCGCGCAGACCGGCCTGCTGCCCGGCGAGCCGGGCGACGTGGCGGAGGTGGCGCGGCTGGCGGGCGACGTGACGACCCGTGAGCTGGCCAGATACCCAGACCCGCTGGCCCCCGCCACCGCGGCCAGACGCGCGGGCATGGCCACCATCCACCCCAAGGACGTCGCCGCCGAGGTCACCGCGCTCGACGAGACCCACGACCTGGTGCTGGTCGAGGGCGCGGGCGGGCTGCTGGTGCGGTTCGACGAGGGCGGTTCGACGCTGGCCGACATCGCGTGGGCGGTGAACGCGCCCGTCCTGATCGTGGCCCAGGCCGGGCTCGGCACGCTGAACACGACCGCGCTGACGGCCGAGGCGTTGCAGCGGCGCGGACTCGAGTCGATCGGTGTCGTGGTGGGCAGCTGGCCGCTGCACCCCGACCTCGCCTCGCTCACGAACCTGGCCGACCTGCCGGAGGCGGCGGGCGCCCCGCTGCTCGGCGCGCTGCCGCAGGGTGTGACGAAGCTCGGTCCCGTGGACTTCCTGGCCGTCGCCAAGAGATCGTTCTCACCCTGGTTCGGCGGGGAGTTCGACCCGGAGACGTTCGCGGCTCAATTCGCGGTCCAGTGACCTACATCGCTGCACGAGGAAGGATTCAGTGAGGCACACTGGCTCGCCAGGCCACAGAGGAGGAGAGACCGTGACCGCAGCACCAGAACAGATCGACGTGCTCGACGAAGCTCGTGAGCAGGTGCTCGAACGAGGCGTCGGGCTCACCGAGGCTCAGGTGCTGAAGGTGCTGGAGCTGCCCGAGGACCGGATCCCCGAGTTGCTGGCGCTGGCGCACGAGGTTCGTGAGCGCTGGTGCGGCCCCGAGGTCGAGGTCGAGGGCATCGTCTCGCTCAAGACCGGCGGCTGCCCCGAGGACTGCCACTTCTGCTCCCAGTCGGGCCAGTTCCCCTCGCCCGTGCGCTCGGCGTGGCTGGACATCCCCGGCCTGGTCCGCGCGGCGCGGCAGACCCGTGACACCGGCGCGACCGAGTTCTGCATCGTCGCGGCCGTGCGCGGCCCGGACAAGCGGCTGCTCTCGCAGGTGCGCGACGGCATCAAGGCCATCCGCGAGGACGGCAACGACATCCAGATCGCCTGCTCCCTCGGCATGCTCACGCAGGAGCAGGTCGACGAGCTCGTGGCGATGGGCGTGCACCGCTACAACCACAACCTCGAGACCGCCCGCTCGCACTTCCCCGAGGTCGTGACCACGCACTCCTGGGAGGAGCGCTGGGACACGCTGCGGATGATCCGCGACGCCGGCATGGAGGTCTGCTGCGGCGGCATCATCGGCATGGGGGAGACGCTGGCGCAGCGCGCGGAGTTCGCCGTGCAGCTCGCGGAGCTGGAGCCGGACGAGGTCCCGCTGAACTTCCTGATCCCGAACCCCGGCACGCCGTACGAGAACTACCCGGTCGTCGAGGGCGCCGAGGCGCTGCGCACGGTCGGCGCGTTCCGGCTCGCGCTGCCGCGCACGATCCTGCGCTTCGCCGGCGGCCGTGAGCTGACGTTCGGCGACCTGGGTGCGAAGCAGGGCATGCTCGGCGGCATCAACGCGATCATCGTCGGCAACTACCTGACGAACCTCGGCCGTCCCGCGCAGCAGGACCTCGACATGCTCGAAGAGCTGTCGATGCCCATCAAGGCGCTGAGCCAGACCCTGTGACGACGACTCAGATGACGTACTGCTCGTTCTGCGGCAAAGAGGAAGCTGACGGCGACCACGGGTTCTGCCGTCAGCGGCTGTCGATGATCGACCCGCCGCGGTACTGCTCGGAGTGCGCGCGCCGCATGGTCGTCCAGGTGACCCCGGACGGCTGGGCGGCGCGCTGCAGCCGCCACGGCGAGATCACCTCGGCTCGGTAGTAACCTCTCGCGAATGGACGACAAAGCAGCGCCGGTGCGCATCGAACCCGTGCCGGAGCCGCCGTACGTCTACCACTACTACCCCCGGCCACGGCCGAAGGTGGTGGTGAAGCGGGATCTGCTGCCGAGCCTCGTGGTGGCGCTGACGACGTTCATCGGTGCCTTCCCCGCCGGGTTCCTCTGGTCGCGGCTGGCGCCGGCGCAGCTCAAGATCGTGTCGCCGCAGGACAACAAGCTCTACCCGATCGGCCTGGAGAGCTACCACCGGCTCGACGCGCTGATGGTGTTCGTGCTGATCGGCCTCGGAGCGGGTGTGATCACGGGCATCGCGGTGTGGCTCATGCGGCAGCGGCGCGGTCCTGTGGTGATGCTGGCGATGACGGCGGGCTCGTTCGCCGCGGCGTGGTTCGCGCAGGACTTCGGCGGGGGCCTCGCCCGCGGCCTGTACCCGAGCCCGGCGGAGATCAAGCCTAACGACACGTTGCTCGTGGCGCCGGCTTTGGAGACGTGGTGGGGAGTTCTGGCGTGGCCGCTCGCCGCCGCGCTGGCCTACGGTTGCTGCGCGGCGTGGAACGGCCTCGACGACCTGGGGCGGCGCCTCGGCTGAGGCACCGCCCTCGTGGGCGCCTACCCGACCCGGTAGGCGAAGTCGGGCATGTCCGTCACGAACATCTGACCGGGTGCGTGGGTGATCGCGAACGGCGGCCTGGACTTCATCAGCACGGCCTGAGGAGTCACCCCGCACGCCCAGAACACCGGCACGTCACCAGGTTCGTGCTCGACGGCGTCCCCGAAGTCCGGTGCGTCGACGTCCTCGATCCCGAGCATCCGCGGGTCGCCCGCACCGACCGGGGCACCGTGCCCCGACGGCATGAGCGCGGTGACCTTGTGCGCCATGTCCACGAGGGACTCCGGAATCCAGCGCATCGACACGACCATCGGCCCGTGCAGCCGTCCGGCGGGCCTGCACTGGATGTCCGTGACGAACATCGAGACGTTCTTGCCCTGCTCCACGTGCCGCAGCGGCACCCCGGCGCTCTCCAGCGCCGTCTCGAACGTGAAGCTGCAGCCGATCAGGAACGTCACCAGGTCGTCGCGCCAGTACTCGGTCGCGTTCTCGGGTTCCGCTGTGAGCTCGCCGTTCTCCCAGATCCGGTAGCGCGGCGCGTGGGTGCGCACGTCGGCGTCCCGCTTGAGCGCGCTGACCGTCTCGCCCGCGTCCAGCACGTCGAGCACCGGGCACGGCTTGGGGTTGCGGTGGGTGAAGAGCAGGAAGTCGTACGCCCAGTCCCTGGGGATGGCGATCAGGTTGGCCTGCGCCTGTCCCGGCGCCTGTCCCGCGGTCGTCATTCGAGCTCCTTGTTGACCGTCTCCGGCAGCCAGATGAGTGCGATGACGGCGATTCCGTACGCGGCCGCCCCGAACAGCATCGCACCGCCGATGCCGAGCCGGTCCGCCATGAACCCGACCAGGCCGGGGAACACGGCACCGAACGCGCGCCCGAAGTTGTACGTGAAGCCCTGGCCCGTTCCGCGCAGCTGGGTGGGGTAGAGCTCCGACAGGTAGCTGCCGAACCCGCTGAAGATCGCGGACATGCAGAACCCGAGCGGGAAGCCGAGGAACATGACCAACGTGTTGGCGCCGTTGGGAATCTGCGTGTACGCGACGATCAGCAACGCGCTGGCGACCGCGAAGACCACGAAGGTCTTCTTACGCCCCAGGTAGTCCGTGAGGTAGCCGCCGCAGACGTACCCGATCCACGCGCCGGTGATGAGGAACGCGAGGTACCCGCCCGTGCCGATGATCGTGAGGCCGCGCCCGGTCTGCAGGAACGCCGGCAACCACGTCGCGAGCGTGTAGTACCCGCCCTGCACACCGGTTGCGAGCAGCGCGGCGAACAGCGTGGTCTTGAGGATCGGCCCCCGGAAGATCTTCGGGAACGTGCCGCGTTCCTTGGGCAGCGCCTTGGCCTCGGGCGCGTCGTCGACGTTGCGGCGCACGTAGAAGATGAGGATCGCGGGCAGCGCGCCCGTCCAGAACATGATCCGCCACGAGATCGCCGGGTCCGCCAGCGACGCGACCAGCGTGTTGACGATGACCGCGAGCCCCCAGCCCACGGCCCACGCGCTCTGGATGAACGCCACGGTCCGCCCGCGGTACTTGGGCTTGCAGTACTCGGCCACGAGGATCGCCCCGGCGGCCCACTCGCCACCGAAGCCCAGCCCCTGCAGCGCGCGGAAGACCAGCAGCGTCTCGTAGTTCGTGGCGAAGCCGCACAGCACCGTGAAGAACGCGTACGCCGCCACCGTGATGATCAGCGTCCTGGACCGGCCGAACCGGTCCGCCATGATGCCCGCCACCGCGCCGCCGATGGCGCTCATCAGCAGCGTGCTGGTGCCCAGCAGGCCGGCTTCCGCCTTCGTGAGGCCGAAGTAGCCGGTGATCGCGACCAGGCTCAGGGGGAGAACCCAGTAGTCGTAGGAGTCCAGCCCGTAACCGCCGAAGGCGCCGACGAACGCGCGCCTGCCCTTCTGGCCGAGACTGCGGAACCAGGCGAAACGGCCTGTGTCCTCGGTCGTGGACGTGCTCATGGGACACCTCGCAGCGTGGTGGAGGAGTGGTCGAGTGTGATGTGGGACTCAGGGTAAGGATTGTTCAACAATCCCACAAGGCCACAATTCAACGATCCGACGATCGGCGGGCGGGAGTGGGCTGGGTGGCGTCGGCGGGTGCGGCTCAACGGTCCGCGCTCGCGGCTCAACAACCCGCGAGACCCAGGCGTTCAGGTGGCACAGATCAGGGCGCCACGCCACGAGCATCGGGAGCAGGCATCGTCACCTCGGCCGACGGCACCACCATCACCCACACCACCACCGGCAGCGGACCTGGCCTCCTGGTCGTCCCCGGTCCGATGGAACAAGCCGCGGAACTCCAGGACCTGGCGAACGCGCTGGCGGCCAAGTCCACCGTGCACGTCCTCGACCGCCGGGGCAGCGGTGGCGGTGGTCCGCCTGCGCCTGGCCACGGCCTTGGCGTCGAGGTCGAAGACGCCCAGGCGGTCCTGGCGGCCACCGGCGCGGAACGAGTCCTGGGTCTCAGCTCAGGAGCCGTGATCGCGCTGCAGACGGCTCTCCGCACGCCTGGCATCACCCATGTCATCGCCTACGAGCCCCCGATCACCGTGGCCAGACGCAAAGCCGCGGTCGTCGCGAGGTTCGAGAAGGAGCTGAAGGCGGGCCAGAACGTGGAAGCCTTGATCACGTTGGTCAAGGGCCTGGAGTTCGGCCCACGCGCGCTGCGTTTCGTGCCGACCCGTTTCCTCGCGGCGGTTCTGCGCAAGGGCGAGGACGAGGAACGGGACCTGCTGGACCGCCTGCCGACCGTCTTGCAGGACATTCGGATCGCGGAGGAGGGCGCAAAAGACCTGCGGCGCTTCCAGGCTCTCGAAGCCCGGGTGTTGCTGGTCGGCGGCACCAGGTCACCGGACTACCTCACCGAAGGCTTGCACGCGCTCGCGGACCTGCTCCCGCACGCCGGAAAGGTCCTCGTGGCAGATGCCGACCACTTCACCCCGAGCGAGCACCCGGACCAGGTGTTGCCCGCGTTCCAGGGTTTTCTCGGCTAGTTCGGGCTCGGCACGTGCCCGAACTCGGTCAACGGCACCGGAACGGCCTTCAACGCCGAAAGAATCCCGGTCTCCCGATGCAGCATCCGCCGCACCAACCGCAACCGCCGAGCCGGCGACCTCTCCTCCAGCAACCGCTGCCGATCCTCGACCGGCAGCAGGCAGTCAGCGGCCAGCAGGTACGACAGGTCTCCCAGCGAGACGTCGTCCCCGGGCGCCGACCAGTCCTCGCGGTGCCAAGCGGCGCCGCAGTACCGCTCGTGGGCCGCACGGGCCCCGCGCTCCAGGATCGGCACGACCTCCTGCGCCGCCTCGGGCACGGGAGCGTCGTCCAGGTAGTCGACGTGGGCCAGCAGGTACGGCGCGGTCGTCGTGTCGACGTCCAGCAGCCGGAAACGGCGCACCCCGCGCGTCACGATGTCGAAGCGGCCCTCCGGCAGCGGGCGGGCGTCCAGCAGGTCGGCAGAACAGCCGATGTCCTGCAGTGAGTGGACGTTGTCGGCGCCCACCTCCCAGCCCTGCTTGATGCACACGACGCCGAACGTCCGGCCGAACAGGGAGCCGGTCATGAGGTCGACGACGAGCTGCCGGTAGCGCGGTTCGAAGATGTGCAACGGCAAGGACGCCCCAGGCAGCAGCACGGTGCCCAGCGGGAACAACGGAAGCGTCTCTGCCACGCGCCCAACGTTACGTGGTGCCACTCCCGCTCGCCGGACGGCCGGATCCGGGAGGCCTGAGCACGGCGAACGGATCGGTCACCTTGATTCCCTTGGCGCTGAACCGGAACAAAGCCGCCGGGCGGCCACCGGACGGGCCGGGGGGAGCGGTACCGCCCGTGGGCTCCAGCAACAACCGCCGTGACAGCACGCGTTGCAGGTTCGTCGCGGACACGCGGTAGCCCAGGGCCGCGGAGTAGTGGTCGCGCAGCAGGGAGATCGTGAACTCCGGTGGCGCCAGTGCGAAGCCGACGTTCGTGTACGACAGCTTCGAGCCGAGCCTGTGCCGCGCTCGATGCACGATCGAGGCGTGGTCGAACGCCATCGCGGGCAGCTTCTCCACGCAGTGCCACTCCGTGTCGGCCGGCCGCTCGGGATCGACGTCCGAGGGCACCAGTCCGAGGAACGCCGTCGCCACGACGCGGGGGCCGGGAACGCGGTCGGGCGCGCTGAACACGGCGAGCTGTTCGACGTGTGACAACTGTCGCACGTCGACTTTTTCCGCCAGCTGACGGCGGATGGAGGACTCGACGTCCTCGTCCACCCGCAGCTCCCCACCCGGCAACGACCAGCGGTGAGCGTGTGGTTCCCGAGCGCGCTCCCACAGCATGACCTGGAGTGACGCACCTCTCACCCGCAACACAGCGGCCAGAACTTCGTGCCCCACACCTGCCACCCGGCTGATACTATCGGCCACGTTTTCGACCAGTAGGCGAAAACCCCGGATCGAGGAGGCAGTGATGGTCGCTACCGCAACCGTGGAGCGAACCGCGTCGGGTGTGTACGGCGGAGTCGAGCCGAACGCCGCGTGGCGAGACGAGGTGCTGCGCCTCGCGAAGGAGCGCGACGCCGTCATCCTGGCGCACAACTACCAGCTGCCCGAGATCCAGGACATCGCCCACCACACCGGCGACTCCCTCGCGCTGAGCCGGATCGCCGCGCAGTCCGACGCGCAGACCATCATCTTCTGCGGCGTGCACTTCATGGCCGAGACCGCGAAGATCCTCGCTCCGCAGAAGACCGTGCTGATCCCGGACGAGCGCGCGGGCTGCTCGCTCGCCGACTCGATCACGGGCGCGCAGCTGCGCGAGTGGAAGGCGGAGCACCCCGGTGCGGTCGTCGTGTCGTACGTGAACACGACCGCCGAGGTGAAGGCCGAGACGGACATCTGCTGCACGTCCTCGAACGCCGTCGACGTCGTCAGGTCCATCCAGGCGGACCGCGAGGTGCTGTTCTGCCCGGACCAGTTCCTGGGCGCGCACGTCAAGCGCGAGACCGGCCGCGAGAACATGCACATCTGGGCGGGCGAGTGCCACGTCCACGCGGGCATCAACGGCCCCGAACTGGCTGAGCGCGCCGCCGCGAACCCGGAGGCGGACCTCTTCATCCACCCGGAGTGCGGCTGCGCGACGAGCGCGCTGTACCTGAGCGGCGAGGGCATCGTCCCGGCGGAGAAGGTCAAGATCCTCTCGACCGGCGACATGATCACCGCGGCCCGCTCGACGAAGGCGACCAAGGTGCTGGTCGCGACCGAGATCGGCATGCTGCACCAGCTGCGCAAGGCCGCCCCGGAGATCGACTTCCGCGCCGTGAACGACCGCGCGTCCTGCACGTACATGAAGATGATCACGCCGGCCGCGCTGCTGCGCTGCGTGCGTGAGGGCCTGGACGAGGTGCACGTCGACCTGGCGACCGCCCAGCGCGCCCAGGGTGCCGTGCAGCGGATGATCGAGATCGGCCAGCCCGGCGGCGGTGAGTGATGGCCGCGCGCTGGGAGGCGCGAGCCGACCTGATCGTGGTCGGCACCGGCGTGGCGGGTCTGACCGCCGCGCTGCGGGCTCGTGAGCTGGGACTGCGCGTCCTGGTCGTCACGAAGGCCGCGGGGGACGACGGCAACACCCGCTGGGCACAGGGTGGCGTCGCCGTCGTCATGGAAGACCAGCACGACGTCGGCGACTCGGTCGCGCGGCACATCGAGGACACGCTGACGGCGGGCGCGGGCCTCTGCGACGACGCGGCCGTCGCGGCGATCATCACCGACGGCCCCGCGGCCGTCGCCCGGCTGCGCGAGCGCGGTGCCGTGTTCGACGCGAAGCCGGACGGCCTGCTCGAACGCACCCGCGAAGGCGGCCACAGCGCGTTCCGCGTCGTGCACGCCGGTGGCGACGCGACCGGCGCCGAGGTCGAGCGCGCCCTGCTCAAGGCCACTGTGGACGGACGGGTTCCCCTGCTGGAGAACCACGTCGCGGTCGACGCGGTGAAGACGCCGCTCGGCGCCGTGGCCGGACTGCTCGTGCTCGACGGCAACGGCGTGCCCGGTGTGCTCACCGCGCCCGCCGTGCTGCTGGCGACCGGTGGCCTCGGTCAGATGTACCAGGCGACCTCGAACCCCTCGGTGGCGACGGGGGACGGGCTGGCGCTGGCGCTCAGGGCCGGTGCGCTGGCCGCGGACGTCGAGTTCATCCAGTTCCACCCGACCGTCCTCTACACGGGCCGTGGCGCCCGTGGCCGGTGCCCGCTCGTCACGGAGGCCGTGCGCGGCGAGGGTGCCGTGCTGGTCGACGCGACCGGCGCCCGCGTGATGAAGGGCGTGCACCCGCTCGAAGACCTGGCGCCGCGCGACGTCGTGGCGGCAGCGATCACCCGGCACATGGCGGCCGGTCCCGGCGGCGTCGACGACCACGTCTTCCTGGACGCGACGGCGCTGCACGACATGGCGACCCGCTTCCCGACCGTGTTCTCGGCCTGCGTCTCGGTCGGCATCGACCCGGCCGTGGACCCGATCCCGGTGGCCCCGGCGGCGCACTTCGCCTGTGGTGGCGTGGTGTCCACCGTCGACGGCCGCACCGGCGTGACGGGTCTCTACGCGGTCGGCGAGGTCGCCCGCACGGGCCTGCACGGCGCGAACCGCCTGGCCTCCAACAGCTTGCTCGAAGGCCTGGTCTGCGGCACCCGTGCCGCCGAGACCGTCGCCGCCGACCTCGCCATCGGCCTGATCGCGCCCGCGCGGTCGGTCGAGCCCTCGCTGCCCACGGCGCCGGTCGCGGACCGGGACCTGTTGCAGCGCGTGATGTCCCGCTACGCCGCGATCGGCCGCGACGCCGAGGGCCTGGCCGTCGTCGGCTCGGTGCTCGACGTGTCCACTGTGGACAAGCAGCTGGAGTCGCGCGAACTGGTCGAGGACGCGGCGCTGACCACGGCCGCCCGCGCCCTGATCGCGGCGGCGCAGCAACGCACCGAGTCACGCGGCTGCCACGTGCGCACGGACTTCACCGAGCGTTCCGAGGCCTGGCGGCGCAGCCAGCTCGTCCGGCTCACCCCGACCGGTCAGCCCGTGCTGGCCGATCCTGTTCTCGCAGAGGGTGTCGCATGACCATCGACGGCAGCATCGACTGGGACGACGCGAACCGGGTCATCCAGCTCGCGCTGGAAGAGGACCTCCGCTACGGCCTCGACGCCACGACGCTGGCGACCGTGCCCGAGAAGGCCGTCGCCACCGCCGAGATCACCCCTCGCGCGGCGGGCGTGCTGTGCGGCGTTTCCGTCGCCCGCACGGCTTTCCAGCGCTACCTGCCCGAGATCGAGGTGGTCTCCGAGGCCTCCGACGGCGACAAGGCCGTCCCCGGCGAGCCGGCGCTGGTGCTGACCGGCCCGACCCGCGGCCTGCTCACCGTCGAACGCACCGCGCTGAACCTGATCTGCCACCTGTCGGGCATCGCCACGCAGACCGCCCGCTGGGTGAGCGCGATCGAGGGCACCGGCGCGGCCGTCCGCGACTCGCGCAAGACGTTGCCCGGCCTGCGTTTGCTGCAGAAGTACGCGGTGCGGGCCGGCGGCGGCGTGAACCACCGCATGGGCCTCGGTGACGCGATCCTCATCAAGGACAACCACGTCGCCGCGGCCGGTTCGGTCGGCGCCGCGATCCGCGCGGCGCGTGCGCACGCGCCCGACCTGCTGATGGAGGTCGAGGTCGACAGCCTCGACCAGCTCGACGAGGCGCTGGCCGAAGGCGCGGAACTGGTGCTGCTGGACAACTTCACGCCCGAGCAGTGCGCTCAGGCGGTGCGGCGGCGTCCGGACGGTGTGAAGCTGGAGGCGTCCGGCGGGCTCACGCTCGACGTGGCCCGCCGGTACGCCGAGACCGGGGTGGACTACCTCGCGGTCGGCGGCCTCACGCACTCCAGCCCGTCACTCGACCTGGGCCTGGACCTGCGCTAGCGGCGGCTGGTACCGCTCGACCCCGACCCCGCGGGCGCCGGGGAAGTTCTGCACCCGGCGCCAGTCGGCGGTCTTCGAGCCGACCCCGTTGCCGTCGGACAGTGCGTCGATGTGGTCCTGCGCGCTGGCCCACTCCGCGTAGTTGATCACTTGCCTGCCGTCCTCCCGGATGTGGAAGGCGGCGGAGATGCCGCCGGGGTGCGGGTTCGGCTCGCTGGCGAGCGCCACGAACACCGAGTCGACCCACGCCCGTGCGGTGGCCTCGTCGTCGGTGTCGACCGTCACCAGGACGACGCACCCCACGGGCCTGCTCCCGGACGCCGTTCCCCCGGTGCGGTAGAGCTTGAAGCCGTCGAGTTCCTTGCGGTTGCGGACAAAAGCGGGCAGCTCGGGAAGTGTCATGTCCCCGATCCTGTGGTCTCGACCTAACTGGAGGTCAAGCGCCGGTTCGCCAGCACCGGCAGCACTTCGCGAGCCCGCGCCACCGCGTCGACGTCCAGGTCCACGATCGTGTCCGAGGGCTGGTCCGACAGCTGCACGACGATGTTCCCGAACGGATCGGCGACGGTCGAGTACCCGATCCCGGTGGGTGCCGACGACCCCAGATCTCCTGGATAAGCCTGCCCACAGGCCACGACGAACGACGTGCAGTCCAGCGCACGCGCCCGCACCAGCAGCTCCCACTGCTCCTTCTTCCCCGGCCCGGCACCCCACGAGGCGCCGACCAGCACGGCGGACGCACCCTTGTCGGCGAGAGCGCGGAAGAGCTCGGGAAAGCGGATGTCGTAGCAGGTGGCGACGCCCAGCGTGACGCCGTCGACCTCGAACGTCACCACGTCGGAGCCCGGCGCGACCGTCCGCGACTCCTGGAACCCGAACGCGTCGAACAGGTGGATCTTGTCGTAGCCGACGTGGATCTCCGGCCCGGTGACGAGAAGCGTGTTCGTCACCCGGTCACCGGACGGCGTGAACATGCCCGCCACCACCACGACGTCGTGCTGGACCGCGATCTCGTGGACCGCTGAAGCCCACGGCCCGTCCAGCGGCTCCGCGACCGGCCCGAGAGGCACGCCGAAGCGGCACATCGTCGCCTCGGGCAGCAGAACGACCCGTGCGCCCTCGGCCCTGCGCACCGCGTCGCGGACGAGCTCCAGGTTGGAGCGGGGATCGGTGGTCGAGCTGATCTGACTCACGGCGACGCGCATGGGGATCACTGTAGGGTCCGAACGTGCGTTCCCCACTGCTCCTAGTCGTGTTGCTGGCCGTCGCGGGCTGCACCGAGACCGCCCCGCCCCGCCCCGACGGTGGGTCCAACGGCACGTCGATCGTGCTGGCCGACCGCGACGAGCCGACGACGCTGAACCCGCTGCTCGGCTACGGCGCGCAGGGTGTGTCGAAGATCTACGACGGGCTCGTCGAGCACCGCCAGGACGGGTCCCTGACCCCGCAGCTCGCGGCCGATCTGCCGCAGCCGGCGGCGGACGGCCTGAGCTGGACGGTCAAGCTGCGCGGCGACGTGAAGTTCACCGACGGCAGCACGTTCGGCGCCGAGGACGTGGTCGCCACCTACACCGCGGCGCTGCAGAACCCGATCAAGGACAGGTTCAGCACGCTCAAGAGCGTCGAGCAGGTCGACCCGTCGACGGTCCGCTTCACCCTCACGCAGACGCAGGCGGCGTTCCCGCACCTGCTCGTGCTCGGCGTCCTGCCCAGCGAGCAGGCGAACCCGGACGGTCAGCCCGTCGGCACCGGCCCGTACAAGGTCGTCGAGTGGAAGAAGGGCGACCGGCTGCTGCTGGAGTCCAACGAGGGCTACTTCGACGGCGCGCCGAAGGTCAAGAAGGTGACGATCGTCTTCGTCGCCGACGACAACCAGCGCGCCGGCCGCATGCAGGAGGGCGAGTTCGACGGCACGGTGCTGCCGCCCAAGATCGCCACGCAGTTCGCCGCCAGGTCGGGCCTGCAGGTGAACTACCACCGCAGCGCCGACTACCGCGCCGTGCGGCTGCCCGCGGCCAACCCGGTCACCGGCAACGCCTCCGTCCGGCTCGCGCTGAACTTCGCCGCGAACCGCCAGGGCATGATCGACAGCCTGCTCGACGGCAAGGGCACCATCGCGTACACCCCGGTGCCGGACGCGCTGGCCGAGGAGTTCGACCCCACCGCGAAGTTCCGTTTCGACAAGACCGAGGCGACGCGGCTGCTCGACGTCGGCGGCTGGGTGCCCGGTGCGGACGGCATCCGGGTCCGCGAGGGCGTCGCGGCCCGCTTCACGCTGATGTACCCGCTGGGCGACGACCTGCGCGCGGACCTGGCCACGGCCTTCGCGGCCGACGCCAAGGCCGTGGGCGTCGACGTGCAGCTCGCCGGCCTGTCCTGGGAGGCGATCCGCCCGCGGATGGCCCAGGACGCGCTGCTGTACGGCGAGGGCTCGCCGTTCGACCCCGACCTGATGCTCTACGACCTGCGCGGCCAGGGCAGTCCCGCCGCCGACGCCGCGCTCGAGAACGGCCGCAGGCTGATCGACCCGGCGCAGCGCGCGGTGGCGTACAAGCTCTTCCAGCAGGCGTTCGTCGCGGCACCGTCGATGGCGGTGCTGGTCTTCCCCGAGCACGCGTACGTGATGCGCGACTCGTGGAACGGCTACCAGCCGGTGGTCGACCCGAACTCCTACGGCGCGCTGGCCTGGGGCCCGTGGTGGAACCTGGAGAAGTGGGAACCTAAGTAGTCCGGGCGTTGATCTCGCGGACGGCGTGTTCCGGGTCGTCCGCCCAGAACTCCACGCGCTCGACCGGCCGCACGCCCGTCTTGCCGAGGTCCACGAGCTGCGGCTCGTGGAACGGCACGGACACGTTCGTCCTGGTCAGCGACTGGATGACGAGCGCGTCGCCGATCACCTCGACGCTGCGCTGCCCCTTGTGGGTGCGCTCGGCGATCTGGGCGGAACCGAGGTCCGCGGTCGGGATGCGCCAGTCGAAGAACCCCAGCTGGCGCAGCCGCAGCTCATCGTCGGAGACGGTGTGCGGCTGCTTGGTCAGCACGTAGAGAGCACCCACGCAGACGACCGTGTTCAGCACGCCCAGGACGATCAGCGTGATGAGCAGCCACGGGATGTCCAGGGCGAACGCGACCAGCGCCACCCCGACCACCGTGATGATCAGGAACCGCACGTACCGCGGCTTCATGCGCTTGCCGTAGGGGATCTCCACCATGCGGGTGAGCCTATTTTCGCAGCGCGCGAACCATGCCGCCGGGGTCGTCGGTCCAGAACTCGACCTTCGTCACCTCGTGCGCGCCACGCCGGCCCAGGTCGATCTCCTGCGGTTCGCTCAGCCGCAGGGAGACGTTGGTGGAGCCGGAGATCTCGAGCACGAGCGTTCCGTCCACAACGGACCGGGTCCTGTGCAGCGTCCGGCTCGTCGTGCCCTGCGTCACGTTCTCGATGGCCGCCAACGGAATCCGGTACTCGAACTCACGCGCGTACCGCAGCCACAGGTACTCGTCGTCCACCGAGTGCTCGAACTTGGAGAGCATCCAGATCTGCCACCCCAGCAACAACGCGCCCAGCACACCGAACACGAGCAGCACGGCCCGCAGCCAGAACCACGGCACGATCAGTTCCACGAGCAGGATCTCCAGCGGTGTCACCACGATGAACACCCACAGGAACGGCTTCACCTGTGCGCTGTAACCGAAAGTCCGAGCCCCCATGACCCGATGGTGGCACAGTTGTGCGGGTGAGCGACCTGATCTTCCTGGACAGCGCCGGTTCCTCGATCCCGCCCGCCGAGGTGGTGGACGAGGTGATCGGGCACCTCCGCCGGGAGACCGAGATCGGCGGCTACCGGGCCGCCGCGGAACGGCGGGACGACGTCGAGGCGGGGTACGGCGTGCTGGCCGGGTTCTTCGGCTGTGAGCCGTCCGAGGTCGCGTTCACCGACAGCGCGACCCGGTCGTGGCTCACGGCCTTCGACGCCGTCCCGCTGGGGAGGGGCGACCGCGTCCTCGTCACCGAGGTCGAGTACGGCGGCAACGCGGTGCCGATGCTGCGCCGGGCCGAGGAGACCGGCGCGACGATCGAGGTCATGCCGTCCGACTCGCACGGGCGACTGGACGTCGGCGCCCTTGACCTGGACGAACGGGTCAAGCTGATCTCGCTCGTGCACGTGCCCACGAACGGCGGCCTGGTCAACCCGGTCAGCGAGGTCACGGCGAAGGCGCACGAGGTCGGCGCGCTCGTGCTGCTCGACGCCTGCCAGTCGACCGGCCAGATCGACCTGCGCGGCCTCGACTACGACATGCTCGTGTGCACCGGCCGCAAGTGGCTGCGCGGGCCACGGGGCACGGGCGCGCTGGTGGTGCGGGACGAGGTGCGCCGCAGGCTGAAGCCGCGGCTGATGGACCACAGCGCCGCCGAGTGGGTCGCGCCCGACCGCTACCAGCCGCGCGACGACGCGCGGGTGTTCGAGCTGTGGGAGTACAGCGTCGCGGACCGGCTGGGCCTCATCGCCGCCGTGAAGTACGCGCTGGCCAAGGGCCTGGACGTGATCGAGGCCGAGGTCCAGGACCGTGCCAAGCGTTTGCGTGAAGGCTTGGCGAACATCCCCGGCATCACCGTTCAGGACCTCGGCGAACGGCGGTCCGGCATCGTCACGTTCACGAGCGACCGGGTGCCGGCGATGGAGCTCAAAGATCGGCTGTGGCAGGAGAACGTCGCCGTCACGGTCTCCCAGAAGGGCTCGACGCTGATCGACATGACCCGGCGGGGCCTGGACGAAGTAGTGCGGGCCTCCCCGCACTACTTCGTCACGCCGGAGGAGATCGATCAGGCGCTGGAGAGGATCAGCAGGTCTGGTTGATGACCCGCTTCACGCAGTCCGAGTAGCTCATGAACAGGTCGACGGCGCGGTCGTTGCGCGACGTCTGCGCCGCGATGACCGTGTCGCGCGGGTAGAAGCCGTCGAGGCCGCCGCTGCTCGGGTACATCTCGAAGGTGTAGGCCCAGATCTTGTGCTGGCCCCACATCCAGTCGTCGCTGCTGCCGTCGGTGATGTACAGGTCGCTCGCCTGCTCCGGCGTGTAACCGTTGGTGGCGGCCATCTGCCGGCCGAGCGTCTGGAACGCGCGTGCCTCGTCCGCGTTGAGACCGGTGTCGGTGTCGGCGCGGGTGTAGCCGTACGGCCAGAGCACGAGCTCCGAGAACGAGTGGAAGTCGATGAACGTCTTGATCTGCTGGGTGCCACCGACCACGCGGGAGTTCACGAAGTCGCGGATGCGGGCGGTCTCCGGTGCGGAGAACGCCGACGTGCCGCGGTAGGTGTCCGACGTGCTGCTGCCGCTGGAACCGCCGCAGCAGCCCCACTTGTAGCCCCAGTTGCGGTTGAGGTCGGTGCCGTTGCCCTGGCGGTTCTTGCGCCAGCCGCGGAACGAGCCGGTGGCGATGTCGTACTCGGCACCGTCCGGGTTCATCATCGGGACGATCCAGACCTCGCGGCTGTCGACGAGGTTCTTGATCGCCGAGTTGGCGTAGTTGTCGGTGTAGCGCTTGATGATCTGCAGGCACTGCTCGACGGTCAGGTGCTCGCGGGCGTGCTGGCCGCAGACGAGCAGCACCTCCGGCTCGTTCTCGTCCGAGGCCACGTTGTCACTGACCTTGAGCGCCCAGATGTCCCGGTTCTGGTAGCTCTTGCCGATGCTGCGCAGGCTTGCGAGGCCTGGGTGGTCGCGGACCGTCTGCTGCAGCTCCGCGGTCGTCTCCGCGAAGTTGTGGTAGCCGGCGTAGCCGGACGGGAAGTCCTGCGTGCCGACCTGGCCGGGCACCGGGTCGGAGAAGTCGACCTTCCCCAGGCTCTTGAGCTGCTGCTCGAAGTCGCCCAGGTACTTGATCGGAAGTCCCGTCGCCTGCAGGGCGCGGTACTGGGACTTGTCCGCCACGACCGAAATCGTGGTGAGCTTCGTCGCGCCGAGCACGTCGACGCCGATCTGGGCGACCTGGGTGCGTTCGGCGGACGTGTTCGCCGTGACCTCCAGCAGATAGCGGCCGGAATCGGCCGTGCTGGGTGTCGCCATGCCCGCGACCAGCACGGGCAGGCAGATGGCGAGCACTGCGGCGATCTTGCCGCGGCTCTTGCTGAACATCGTTCCTCCATCATCAGCAGGGGTTTGCGACGGAGTGGTGCTCGACCGAGCGTGGCCGGGCCGTCACAGGCTGAGTAGCGCCGATAGCGGGCTGACCGTTGACAGATTTCTGCAGGAACTAGGCTGTAGGTCATGCTGAACCGCATCGACCTGCGAGGTCGCACCACGACCCCCGCTCAGTTGCGCGCCATCGTGCCGCGCGCCGAAGTGGACGTGGACGCGGTTCTGCATCACGTGCGGCCCATGGTGGACGCGATCGCCGAGCGCGGCGTCGAAGCGGCGCTGGAGTACACGGAGAAGTTCGACGGGGTTCGTCCCGGTTCCGTCCGCGTGCCCGCCGCTGAGATCTCGTCTGCTTTGTCCTCCCTGGACCCGGCCGTGCGCGAGGCGTTGGAAGAGGTCATCGACCGCACCCGCCGGGTGCACGCCGACCAGCGCCGCACGGACACGACCACCCAGGTCGTGCCCGGCGGCACCGTGACGGAGAAGTGGGTGCCGGTCGAGCGCGTCGGCCTGTACGCACCCGGCGGCCTCGCGGTCTACCCGTCCACGGTCGTGATGAACGTCGTGCCCGCGCAGATCGCCGGCGTGGCGTCCCTGGTGGTGTGCTCCCCGCCGCAGGCCGAGTTCGGTGGCCTGCCGCACCCGGCCATCCTGGCCGCCGCCGCGCTGCTCGGCGTCGACGAGGTGTGGGCCGTGGGCGGCGCCCAGGCCGTGGCGCTGCTGGCGCACGGCGGCGTGGACACCGACGGAGCCGAACTGGCCCCGGTCGACGTCGTCACCGGCCCCGGCAACATCTACGTGACGGCGGCCAAGCGGTTGCTGCGCGGCCTGATCGGCATCGACTCCGAGGCGGGACCGACGGAGATCGCGATCCTCGCCGACTCGTCCGCCGACCCCGTGCACGTCGCCGCGGACCTGATCAGCCAGGCCGAGCACGACCCGCTCGCGGCGTCGGTGCTGGTGACGGACTCCGCCGAGCTGGCGGACGCGGTGGACGCCGAGCTGGACCGCCAGATCGGTGCCACCAAGCACGTCGAGCGGATCCGCACGGCACTGGCCGGCAAGCAGTCCGGCACCGTCCTGGTGTCCTCTGTGGACGAAGGCGTGCGGGTCGTCAACGCCTACGCCGCCGAGCACCTGGAGATCCAGACGCGCGACTCGCGCGAGGTGGCGCAGCGCATCACGGCCGCCGGCGCGATCTTCGTCGGCGCGCACTCGCCGGTGTCGCTGGGCGACTACTGCGCGGGCTCCAACCACGTGCTGCCGACCGGTGGCTGCGCGCGGCACTCGTCCGGGCTGTCCGTGCAGACGTTCCTGCGCGGCATCCACGTGATCGACTACTCCGAGGAAGCACTGCGGGAGGTCGCCGGCAAGGTCGTCGCGCTGGCCAACGCGGAAGACCTGCCCGCGCACGGGCAGGCCGTCACAGCGAGGTTCACCCGATGAAGCCGGTGATCGGCGCGAGGGTGGAGCTGACCGACCTGCCCCTGCGCGAGGACCTGCGCGGCCGCACGCCCTACGGCGCGCCGCAGCTCGACGTCCCGTACCGCCTGAACACCAACGAGAACCCGTACGCGCCGACCGACGCCCTCGCGGCCGACGTCGTCGCCGCGGTCGCGGAGATCGCCGGTGAGCTGCACCGCTACCCGGACCGCGACGCGGTGGCGTTGCGCGAGGACCTGGCGGCGTACCTGTCGGACTCGACCTCGATCCCGCTGACGTCGGAGAACCTCTGGGCCGCCAACGGTTCCAACGAGATCCTCCAGCAGATCCTGCAGGCGTTCGGCGGTCCGGGCCGCGTCGCGCTGGGCTTCGAGCCGTCGTACTCGATGCACCCGATCATCGCGGCCGGCACCCGCACCGAGTGGTCGCCGACCCCGCGCCGTTCCGACTTCTCGCTCGACGTGGAGAAGGCCGCCGCGCTCATCGCCGAGACACGGCCCGACATCGTCTTCGTGACGTCGCCGAACAACCCGACCGGCCAGTCGATCCCGCTGTCCGACCTCCGCCTGCTGATCGCGTCCTCGACGGGGATGATCGTGGTGGACGAGGCGTACGCGGAGTTCTCCCCGCAGGAGAGCGCGATCAAGCTGCTGGACGAGTTCGGCTCGCGCCTGATCGTCTCGCGCACGATGTCGAAGGCCTTCGCGTTCGCCGGTGGCCGTCTGGGCTACCTGGCGGCCGCACCGGCCGTGGTCGACGCCCTGCAGCTGGTGCGCCTGCCGTACCACCTGTCGTCGTTGACGCAGGCAGCCGCGCGGGCGTCGTTGCGCCACGCTCCGGAGACGCTGGGCTCGGTGGCCCTGCTGGCCGCGGAACGCGACCGCGTCTCGGCCGAGCTGGCGGCGATGGGCTTCCAGGTGGTGCCCTCGGACGCGAACTTCGTGCTGTTCGGCTGGTTCGAGAACGCACGTGAGGTCTGGAAGTCCTATTTGGACCACGGCGTGCTCATCAGGGACGTCGGAATCGCGGGTCACCTGCGGGTGACCATCGGAACGCCCGAGGAGAACGACGCTTTCCTCGCGGCCAGCAAGGAGGTCAGCCGGTGAGTCGTGTCGGCAAGGTGGAGCGCACCACCAGGGAGTCGTCGGTCTACGTGGAGATCGACCTGGACGGCACCGGCCAGGTGGAGATCAACACGGGCGTGCCGTTCTACGACCACATGCTCACCGCGTTCGGTGTGCACGGCAGCTTCGACCTGATCGTCCGCGCCACGGGCGACACCCACATCGATGCCCACCACTCGGTCGAGGACATCGCGATCGTCCTGGGCCAGGCGCTGCGAGAAGCGCTGGGCGACAAGAAGGGCATCCGCCGCTTCGGCGACTGCTGGATCCCGATGGACGAGACCCTCGCGCACGCCGCGGTCGACGTCTCGGGCCGCCCGTACACCGTGCACAAGGGCGAGCCGGAGCAGTTCAACAGCTTCGTGATCGGCGGCAACTACCCGTTCGTGCTGAACCGGCACGTCTTCGAGTCGCTGGCCTTCCACGCCCAGATCGCACTGCACGTGCGCGTCGAATACGGCCGCGACCCGCACCACATCGCGGAGGCCGAGTACAAGGCCATCGCCCGCGCCCTGCGGGTGGCGACCGAGCCCGACCCGCGCGTCGGCGGCGTCCCGTCGACCAAGGGCGTCCTCTGATGCCGAAGGAAGTCGTCGTCATCGGCCTGCTGGCCCTCGCGGGCTTCCTGGCCGGTGGCGTCTACACCACCTGGAAGACCGCCAAGGTCCTGGCGATCATCCTGCTGGTGCTGACCGCGGTGGCGGTCGGCGGCGCCGTTCTCTGGCTGCTCTAGTAGAGCGTCGCGGCTAAGTTGTGCTCCGTTGAGCAGGGCAGAGGGCTGGGCGGTGTGGTCGCTCGTTACCGAAAGCCCCGGGTGGTCGCGCTCTCACGCACATTCGCCGCCGAGTTGGCGGTAGAAAACTGCCGGCGCAATCGCTTGCTGATCACCTCAAGTACCGCCAACCGTGCAGGTGACAGCCACGAGAGCGCGATCTTCATGATCGAAACTCGGACACACCTAGCCCTTGCGGGCGAGGACCCACTGGAACGTCGCCGGGTCCGGCTCGTGCATGGTCACCAGGTCGTCGACGACGATCTCCAGGTGTTGTGCGACGAGGGCGCGGTTCTCGGCGGGAGTGTTGCTGGCGAAGAACATCTCCACGCCGAGCCACTGCTCGGTGATGTCCGGCGTGCCGATGCCGAGCGAGGCCAGGAACAGGCCGCCGGGCTTCAGCCAGTGTGCGACCTCGGCGAAGAGTGCCGGCTGTTCGGCGCGCGGCACGTGCAGGATCGAGTAGAACGCGACGATGCCGTCGAACGTGCCTTCCGGGAAGTCGAGCGCCGTCATGTCGGCCTTCTCGAAGCGCGCCCGCGGCACGTTCGCCCGGGCCAGTTCGATCTGCTCACGAGACAGGTCGACGCCGAGCAGACCATGCCGTTCAGCGAGCTTCCGGCTGCACGGAACACCCGCGCCGCAACCGAGTTCGAGCACTTCCGCCCCATCGGGCAACCGCCCGTCGAGCTCGGCGAGGTAGTGCAGCCGCGGGTCGTCGGCGATCCGCGAGGACCAGTCGAGATACCGCTGCGCGATGGCGTCGCAGCCGTACTCGACCGTCCGCTTCACGCGGTGCTCAGGTAGCGCGCCGGCACGTGCTGCGCGAGCCACACCCCGTTCGCGCTGAGCCGGAACTCGTGCCCGTCCGCGTGCATCGCCCCGGCGTCGACGGTCAGGATCAGCGGCCGTCCACGCCGAGCCCCGACGCGCCGTGCGGTCTCGCGGTCGGGCGAGAGGTGCACGTCGTGCCGTGACATGGGACGCAAACCGTCACGCATGATGTCGTCGAGGTACTGCGCGACGGTGCCGTGGAACAGCTGGTCCGGCGGTACCGCGGTCGGCAGCCCGAGTTCGACCTCGACGCTGTGCCCCTGGTTCGCGCGGATGCGGTCGCCGTCGATCGTGAAGCGCTTCTTGTCGTTGCGGTCGACGACCTCGCGCAGGTCGGCCTCGGAGATGCCGAGCGCGTTCAGGAGGTCGGCCACCGGCACCCAGCCCGCGGGGTCGAGGGTGAGGCCGACGCGCTCGGGCTTGTGCCGGAGCGCCTTGGACATCCGCTTCGAGAGGCGGATCATTCTTTCGTCTTCCATTTCCTCAACAGGAAACCACAGCGCGTCCACCGGTTTTGCGGTTTCATGGGCCGGGTGTGGCGTGAGCGGCGGGTTCCTGGTGAGACCGAGATCTTCGTGGCCTGGCAGGAGTGGCCGGAGGACCGGGCGTTGCTCGTGGTCCACGGCGGCCCCGACTGGGACCACAGCTACCTGCGCGATCCGCTCGCACAGCTCGACTGCCAGCTCCTGCTGCCCGACCTGCGCGGCTGCGGCCGTTCGGGACGCGTGCCCGAGTACCACCCGGACGGCGTGATGGGCGACCTGGTGCGCGTGCTCGACGCGTTCGACGTCGAGCGCGCGGACGTGCTCGGGCATTCGTACGGCGGCATGGTCGCGCAGCGGTTCGCCATCACCCGTCCGGAGCGGGTGCGCAGCCTGATCGTGTCGGGCAGCAGCGTGTTGCCGGTGCCGCCGGACGCCTTCGAGGGATGGGCCGAGCGCGACGAGATCATGGCGCGCCAGGACGAACCGTGGCAGCGCGTCGGCCTGTCGCCGGAGGACGTGCGGGCCGAGGCGTTCGCCGCGGCACCCGCCAACATCTGGCGTGCCGAGGCGATGCCGGGCTACCTGCGGCGGCTGGAGGAAGTCCGGTTCGGCACCGAGTGGCTGCGCCAACTCCAGGCGGGAATCCTGGTCACCCCGAGGCTTCCCGATGCGGCCCAGCGCATCGCCGCACTAGACATCCCGGTGCTCCTGCTGCACGGCCGCTACGACATGACGTTCCCCGTCAGCCTGGTCCAGCCCACGCTCGACCTGATTCCGCGAGCGCGAGCCGTGGTGCTGGAGGACGCGGGCCACATGCTGCACGTCGACGATCCCGACGGCTACCTGCGCGCGGTGCGGGAGTTCCTAGACGGTGCCGCCCTCGACGGCGGGCTTGAGCTTGGGCGCGCCCGGCCCGTGTGAGGCCTGCTCGTCGTCGATGTTCTGCAGGGCGCAGCTGCGCAGTGACAGGCAGCCGCAGCCGATGCAGCCGGTGAGGCGGTCGCGCAGGCGGTACAGGGCGTCGATGCGGGCGTCGAGTTCCGACTTCCACGAGCGCGAGAGGCGTTCCCAGTCGGACTTCGTCGGCGTGCGGTTGTCCGGGAGTTGGGCGAGGGCGTCGCGGACGTCCTCCAGGGTGAGGCCCACGCGTTGCGCGGTGCGGATGAACGCCAGCCGGCGCAGCACCGAGCGCAGGTAGCGGCGCTGGTTGCCCGCGGTGCGGACCGAGGTGATCAGACCCCTGTCCTCGTAGAAGCGCAGGGCCGTGTGGGGGACGCCGCTGCGCTCGGCGACCTGGCCGATGGTCAGCATTTCCGGCAACTTGCTCACCAGATCATGGTAACCCGCTTGACCTCCAGTTTGGTCGAGGTTGAACAGTGGTTGCCATGCAACGGATACCAGAGCTCTTCGCGAGGATGACCGGGGACGAGAAGCACGAGTGGGCTGCGGCTTCCACGATCGACGTGCTCTGGGTCCTCTACGACAAGGTCCTCAACGTCACCCCCGCGACGGCCGACGACCCCGACCGCGACCGGTTCCTGCTGTCCAAGGGGCACGGGCCGATGGCGTACTACGCCGTGCTCGCGGAGAAGGGGTTCATCGACGAGTCCATTTTGGACGACTGGACGTCGTGGGACAGCCCGCTCGGCCAGCACCCCGACCGGGTGCTCGTGCGGGGCGCGGAGATCAGCAGCGGCTCGCTCGGCCACGGGCTGCCGATCGCGGTGGGCACGGCGATCGGGCAGCGGATCGCCGGCAGTCGCGGCCGCACGTTCGTGCTGGTCGGGGACGGTGAGCTGGACGAGGGCAGCAACCACGAGGCGATCGCGGTGGCGGCGCGGCTGAACGTCGCGAACCTCACCACGATCGTGATCGACAACCAGTCCGCGATGCACGGCTGGCCCGGTGGCATCGCGCGGCGGTTCGCCGTCGAGGGGTGGCAGACGGCCGAGATCGACGGCCGCGACCACGAGGCCGTCTTCACCGCACTGACCGCGCCGCACGACCGCCCTTACGCGGTGGTCGCCAAGATCGAGAAGAGCTGATGATGACCACCATGCGCCAGGCATTCGTCGAGACCGTCAACGACGAGATCGCCGCCGACCCGCGGATCACCGTGGTGACCGCGGTGATCTCCAGCAACGAGTTCCCGCAGGAGAACGAACGCGTCGTGGACGTGGGGATCCGCGAGCAGACCATGGTGGGCGTCGCGAGCGGCCTCGCGTTGGCGGGCCTGCGGCCGGTCGTGCACAGCTACGCGCCGTTCCTGGTCGAACGGCCGTACGAGCAGATCAAGCTCGACATCGGACATCAGGACGTCGGCGCGGTGTTCGTGAGCATCGGAGCGTCCTATGACGACCCGGTGTGGGGCCGCACGCACCAGTCACCGGGTGACGTCGCGTTGTTCGACACGCTTCCCGGCTGGACTGTGCACGTACCCGGACATCCGGACGAGGTCACGCCTTTGCTCCAGCAGGCGCTGAAGGACGACAACCGCGTCTACATGAGGCTTTCGCTGCACGAGAACACCCAGGCGCATCCGGTGGGCGAAGGATTCACGACGGTCCGCCACGGAAAACGCGGCGTCGTGCTCGCCGTCGGACCGATGCTCGACCGCGTGCTCAAGGCCGTCGACTCCGAGAACGCCGACGTCACGGTCCTGTACGCGGCCACGGTACGGCCGTTCGACGCGGACGGACTGCGCACGGCCGTGCAGAACACCGACCACGCCGACGTGATGGTGGTGGAGCCCTACTTGGAGGGAACCTCGTCTCATCTTGTGTCCGAGACACTGCAACAAATCCCGCACCGCGTGCGTTCAGCAGGTGTCAAACGACACGCAGAGCTCCGCAACTACGGCACGGCTGAAGATCATGACGCGGCACATGATCTCGACGTGGTGGGGCTGGGGAGTGCTGTGCGGAGTTTCTTCAGGGGGTGAAGAAATGTTCGCAGTCATGGGGGATGACTGGACCGGCGCGCCTTCTCGCGCCGTTTAGAGGTGAGGCGGTGTGCACGGTCAGGCAAGATCCTGATCGTGCACACCCCACGAGTGGTCATCTGGACCACCTCAGATCTGGAGACGACGCGAGCGGAGCTGGTCCGGCGCCCGACCCGCCCGCGGTTGCTGGTGCCCGTTGCGCACGGCACGTTCGTGCTCGGCCCCCACCCGTACACGTCCGAGTCGCTGATCGACGGCCTGCGCGTGGTGAAGGGCCGACGGATCGGTCTGGTGTGGACGGAGACGACGGCGTGGCTCGTCTACTTCGACGGGGTGATCCGCGGCTGGCGGTTCGGACCGGACGACTACTTCGAGCCGGAGCCGCCGAAGCGACTGCCGGAAGGGCTCAGCTGGCTCAACGAGGCCGTTGAGGCTGTACGGGAACGCGGCGTGCTCGACGGCGTGAGCGCGTTGCGAACCGCATTGGAGGCAGCTGGATTCTTCCTGGACGCCGCCGCGTTGGTCAGGATCGACGGCGGTGAGGTCGACGAAGCCGTGCCGCACCACGAGAAGAAGTGGTGGGAAGGGCTGGCCGGTGAACGTCAGGGGATGTCCGACCAGCCGTGGGTCAACCCGCTCCTGCCACTCGGCAGCACGGTCCTGCTGACCGCTTTCGTCTCCTTTCTCCTGACGGTGGTGGGAGTCCCGGTTCTGATCACGGCTCCGCTGTACCTCCTGATGGCGGCGGCACTGGTGATGCAGACGTGGATCAACGTGGTGGCGTGGAGCCGTAGCCGGCGCGTCGACGCGTTCCCGGTTCGCGACGTTCTTGGCATGTCCGCATGGGCGCGCGAGGCGGACCAGGAATGATGTTGAACGTGAGAATGCTGATCTGGACCCCGTTGAACGCCGCCGAGCTGCAGAAGTCCATGCACAGCGGCAACGCGGGCCCCGCGGCGCTGGTCCCGGTGCAGTCCGGCACGGTGCTGCTGCCTCCGCCCGGCACCAAGCTCAGCGAGGCCGCGTACATGACGAACAGGGTGCGCAAGCTGGGGCGCGGCGCCGCCCTGGCCGTGTGGAACGACGAGGCCGCGTTGCTCTACATGTTCACCACGTCGCTCGGCCGCGCCTCGATGTGGGGATCGCGCGAGGCGGTGCTGCGGCTGTCGGCGCAGGCCAAGCAGTCGGGGCCGGTCGGCCAGTCGTTCGACCGGGCCACCGCGGGCATGGTCGACCTGCGCGAGAAGGAGAAGTGGCAGCTCGACGCCATCGACAAGCTCACCGCGCTGTACCCGGCGGCCAGCCGCAAGGGCACGCTCGAACGCATCCGCGACTTCAGGAACGGCCGTGCGGCCATCCCGGACTTCTTCCGCGAGGCGGGGCTGCACGAGGTCGCGCAGGTCGCCGAACTCACCGAGCAGGGCAGGGCGGACGGCGTGCTGCGGACGCTCGAACCGCCGCGCGCGCAGTTGTGGCCGCTCTGGCTGATCTTCCCGCTGATCGTGTTGTCGGCGGCGGTGACGGTGATGTTCGACATCCCGGCGGTCGTGTACTACCTCGTCGTCGTGCTGCTCCTCGCGGTGCTCGCCGGGCTGCTGGTCGTGCTCAGGCGCCGGCTCGTGCGCACGAAACCGATCAACACCGTGTTGCCGGTCATACCGGTCACGCAGGGTGCGATCCCGACCGACTAACCTGGTGGGCGTGGCACGTGTCGTCGTACTTGACTATGGATCCGGCAACCTGCGCTCCGCCGAGCGCGCGCTCCAGCGGGTCGGCGCCCATGTCGAGGTGACGTCGGACCCCCGAGCCGCCCGTGAGGCGGACGGTCTGGTCGTGCCCGGCGTCGGTGCTTACGCGGCGTGCATGGAGGGCCTCAACTCTGTTCGGGGCGCCCGGCTCATCGGCGAGCGCCTCGCCGGAGGCCGTCCGGTGCTCGGCATCTGCGTGGGCATGCAGATCCTCTTCGAGCGCGGGATCGAGCACGGCGTGCTGACCGAGGGCTGCGGCGAGTGGCCCGGCACCGTCGAGCGGCTGGAAGCGCCGATCGTGCCGCACATGGGCTGGAACACCGTGCGCGCGCCCGAGGGTTCGAAGCTCTTCGCGGGCCTCGACAAGGACACGCGGTTCTACTTCGTGCACTCCTACGGCGTGCGCCGCTGGGAGCTGGAGCCGGCCGAGCACCTCAAGCCGCCGCTGGTGACGTGGGCGGACCACGCGGGCGACGAGTTCGTCGCGGCGGTCGAGAACGGCCCGCTGTGGGCGACCCAGTTCCACCCGGAGAAGTCCGGTGACGCCGGAGCGCACCTGCTGCGGAACTGGTTGACTACCTTGTCGTGATCACACGACTGCTGACGGTGGCCGCGCTCGTGGCCGCCGCCGTCGCCGTGCCTGGGGGCGCCCAAGCCGCACCGGCACCGTTCCACGACGACTTCGACGGCGCCGTGGCCGCGGATCCCACCTACGGCCTGAACGACAACCTCAAGCAGCGCCAGGGAACCGGCGCCGTCACGTACAGCCGGGTGTCCGGCAGGTGGAACACCGGTGACGTGCCACGTCCGTGGTACGCGCAGGTCAACCACCCGAACCACCGCGGCAAGCTGTCGATGCACCTCGGCACGACGGCCGTGCGGCTCGACGCGCCGTCCACCGGCTCCTGGATCTCGGCGACGCTGACGCCGGTGGCGGGCGACCGCACGTCCGGCGACTGGTCCTCGATCGCGCTGGGACGTTCGGCGAACAGCCGGGGTTATGTGTCCAATCAGGACATCGACCTCGGCTTCCTGTTGCGCGCCAACGGAGGCGTGCAGGTCTTCCAGGCCGGCAAGTCCGTCGCGGACCTGCCGTCGTTCGCCCCGGCCAAGGACGACGGCTCGTTCGACGTGACGCTGACGCCCGTTGGATCCAAACTCGACCTCTCGGTCAACGGCACGCGCAGGACTATCGACCTGAGCACGGCGGTGCCGACCGACCGGCTGTGGATCTACCTCGGCCGCTACTCCGACAACGACAGGACCGTCAGCCTCGTCGACGACCTGCGCGTGGAGCGGATGAACTCCGACGACCTGCGCAAGCTGCCCGGGTCCCGGCTGCGCTACTACGGCTACTTCGGCGCGCGGCTGAACGCCGCCGGTGGCAACCACCTGGCCGAGGTGCGCGGCCGCAGCAACCTGAACTGGGTGCAGATCAGCGACGTCGACGCCTACCGTCCCGAGGTGCTGCGGGACTGCGCTCCCGCGGGATGCGTCGTCCACACGGGCAACGAGTTCTTCGACTGCGACGCGGCCGGGTGCCCGCTGCACCCGAACGCCGCCGAGCGCTGGCAGGTCCTCGCCTCGAAGGTGCGGCCGCACCTCGACCGCGTGGCCGGGTTCGTGCTGCAGGACGAACCGTTCCACCACGGCGCGAGCTCCGCCGACGTCGAGTTCTCGGCTCAGCGGATCAAGAACACGTTCCCGGACAAGAAGGTCATGCTGATCGAGGCGGGCGTCCGGGTCGACGACACCTTCACCGTGCCCGCCGCCGTCGACTGGGTCGGCTTCGACGAGTACTGCTCCGGGTACGAGGCGCTGGACGCCCGCATGACCAAGCTGGCGGAGCGCGCGCCGGGCAAGGAGCTGTTCCTGCTGCCCGAGGCCGCGCCGCAGTCGTGGTGCGCGGACAAGACCGACGCGGACCTCGAAAGCACCCAGTACCTGTACATGGCGCTGGCGCGGCAACACCCCGCGTTCGCCGGGGTCATGGTCTTCGGGCCGTGGACGGGCGTCGGACCTGCCGCGACGGGCCCGGGCACGCCGGTCCCGTCGAAGTTCCCGCGGGCCACCGAAGCCCAGGAGCGCGTGGCCGCCCTCGTGCTGGGGGACGCTAGGCTGCTCGGGTGACGTTCACACTCCTCCCCGCTGTTGACGTGGCCGACGGTCGTGCCGTCCGGCTCGTGCAGGGCGAAGCCGGTACCGAGACGAACTACGGCGAGCCGCTCGACGCGGCCCTGCAGTGGCAGCGCGACGGGGCGGAGTGGATCCATCTCGTCGACCTCGACGCGGCGTTCGGCCGCGGCTCCAACCGCGAGCTGATCGCCCGCGTCGTCGGTGAGCTGGACGTGAAGGTGGAGCTGTCCGGCGGCATCCGCGACGACGCGTCGCTGGAGGCAGCCCTGGCCACCGGCTGCGCCCGCGTGAACCTGGGCACGGCCGCGCTGGAGGACCCGGCGTGGTGCGCGAAGGCGCTGGCGGCGTACGGCGAGAAGATCGCGGTGGGCCTCGACGTCCGCATCACCGAGCAGGGCCACCGGGTCAAGGGCCGCGGCTGGACGTCGGACGGTGGCGACCTCTGGGAGGTCCTCGACCGGCTCGACCGCGACGGCTGCACGCGTTACGTGGTCACCGACGTGTCGAAGGACGGCACGCTGACGGGCCCGAACCTGGAGCTGCTGAGCGAGGTCTGCGCCCGCACCGACGCCCCGGTGATCGCGTCCGGCGGCGTGTCCACTGTGGACGACCTGGTCGCGCTCTCGAAGCTGTCGCGCGACGGCGTGGAGGGCTCGATCATCGGCAAGGCCCTGTACGCCGGCGCCTTCACGCTCCCGGAAGCACTCGCTGCGGTCCGTTGACCACGGCTTCCACGTGAGCGGCCGCGGCCGCGTGCGTCACACCTGTGGTGTGCAGCACGTCGGCCGCGGTCCCCTCGGCCTCCAGCAGCACGCCGAGCAGGATGTGCTCGGTGCCGATGAACATGTGACCCATCCGGAGCGCCTCGCGCACGGCCAGTTCCAGCGCCTTCTTGCAGTGCGTCGTGTACGGCTGCTTCTCCGGCCGCTGCTTGGCCTCTGAGTCGAGCCGGTTGAGGGTCGCGATGCGCGTGCTGCCGTCGCCCGACTCCAGCTTCGCGATGGTCTTGGCCGCGAGCCCGGCCGACTCGTCGAGCAGCCCGAGCAGCAGGTGTTCGGTGCCGATCCGCTCGCTGAACCGCGCGTGGTGCCTCGCCAGCGCGATGACCCTTCTCGATCGCTGGGTGTAGCGCTCCGTGCTCGGCTTGCTGAGCTCCGGCGACTCCCTGGGCACGAACCGCTTCTGCGCGGCCTGCTTCGTGACGCCCAGGCTCTCGCCGATCTCGGCCCAGCTCGCCCCGCCCCGCCGCGCCTCGTCGACGAAGTGGCCGATCAGGTGGTCGCCGAGTTCGCTGAGCTGACCACTCATCTCGACGGCCTTGGCCAGGCGCACGAGAGCGTCGTCGGCCTCTTGAGCGACCGTGACGATGAGGTCGGTCAACTGGATCATGCGTCAACTCTAGGTTGACGCCGAGTCGCGGGTCAACCTCGGGTTGACGCCCAACCTGGGCTCAATCTTGACGGGTTCCGTCCATGTCGAGTCAAGATTGACGTGCGGAAACGACGTTGATCCGTCCCGTCAACATGCACAAAAGACAACGTTGTCATCGATGTGGACGACGTCAACTGTGCATTGATTTCGAGCTTGGTCGATGTTGATCCGGCGGCGATCAATGTTGAGTCAACGTGGATCGGCCGGTGTTGGGCGCCGGGTGTCGACCGTCAGCTCGCCGCCGTGATCCGGATGCCCACCGACCCGGTCCGCCCGCGCCGCAGCTTGCTGCCGAACACCGTGACCCACCCGAACAGCCCGTACTTCTTCGTGATCCGCGACCGCACGACGTCACTCGCGTCGTCGTCCAGCAACGTCGCGTGCGCCTTGACCGACTCGCCCTTCGGGTTGCCGCGGACGTCGCACGGCCCGATCTCCACATCACCGCTGCGGCGGATCCGCTTGACCTTGCCGGTGTCCCGCGCGCTCCAGGCGTAGACGACGTCGTCGCTCTCGCCCGTCACGACCCAGACCGGAGTGGGCACCGGGGTGCCGTCCTTGCGGAACGTCGTCAGCAGCAGGTACTTGCCCTCGCCCAACTCGGTGATCATGGCGCCGCAGCGTAGTCCTCATGGCTGCCTTGTAGGCTTTCCCGCATGTCAGTCGCGGTCCGTGTCATCCCCTGTCTCGACGTCGACCGGGGCCGGGTGGTGAAGGGCGTCAACTTCACGAACCTCGTCGACGCGGGCGATCCCGTCGAGCTCGCGAGGGCGTACGACGCCGAGGGCGCGGACGAGCTGACGTTCCTCGACGTGACGGCCAGCAGCGGCGACCGGGAGACGACGTTCGACGTGGTCCGCCGCACGGCCGAGCAGGTGTTCATCCCCCTCACGGTCGGTGGCGGCGTGCGCAGCCCCGAGGACGTCAACAAGCTGCTGCGCGCGGGCGCGGACAAGGTCAGCCTCAACACCGCCGCCATCGCGCGCCCGGAGCTGCTCAAGGAGTGCTCGGAGCGGTACGGCGCGCAGTGCATCGTGCTGTCGGTCGACGCGCGGCGAGTGCCCGGCGGCACCGGCTTCGAGGTCACCACGCACGGCGGCCGCAACGGCACCGGCATCGACGCGATCGCCTGGGCCGCGAAGGGCCAGGAGCTGGGCGTCGGCGAGATCCTGCTGAACTCGATGGACGCCGACGGCACCAAGGCCGGGTTCGACCTGGAGCTCCTCGAACTGGTGCGCCGCGAGGTCGACGTCCCGCTGATCGCGAGCGGTGGCGCGGGTGCGATCGAGCACTTCCCGCCGGCCGTCGCCGCGGGCGCCGACGCCGTGCTCGCCGCGAGCGTCTTCCACTTCGGCCAGCTCCGCATCAGCGAGGTCAAGGACGGCCTGCGCCAGGCGGGCGTCGTGGTGCGATGAAACCCGTCGAGGTGCGGGTCGCCTCGGCGGTCGCTTTCGGTGGCGCACTGGTGTTCTTCGTGATCGGCCTGGTCCTGTGGCGCTCGACCGGCGACGCGGACGTGCTGAAGCTCCCGTCGTTCATCGCGATCCTCGAACTGCCCGTCGCGGCGGCGCTGCTCCTGAGGCTCCGGTTCATGCACTACCCGGCGATGATCGTGTTCATCCTCGTCGCCCTGCTGCACCTCGTCATCGTGCTGGCCGAGGGACCGGCGTGGGCCCGCGTCGCGTCCGGAGTGCTGTCCGCTGTGCACATCTACGGAGTGGTCCTGCTCAACACCGGACCGGCTCGTGAACACCTGGGAGGTCCCCGTTGAGCAGCCCGCTCGATCCCGCCGTGTCCCAACGGCTCAAGCGCACCCCGGACGGCCTGGTGTGCGCGGTCGCCCAGCAGCGCGGCACCGGTGAGGTGCTCATGGTGGCGTGGATGGACGACGAGGCACTGCACCGCACCCTCACCACCCGCCGCGCGACGTACTACTCGCGCAGCCGCCAGCAGCTGTGGGTGAAGGGCGAGACCTCCGGTCACACCCAGTACGTGCACGAGGTCAGGCTCGACTGCGACGGCGACACGCTGCTGCTGACCGTCGACCAGGTCGGCGCCGCCTGCCACACGGGCGACCGCACGTGCTTCGACGCCACGGTGCTGCTCGCCGACGCGTGAGCGGTCAGTCCAGGTCGCCGGTCAGGTAGCGCTGGAGGTTCGGGCCGACCGTCCTGACCACGGTCTCCGCGTCGGTCGACGCCAGCGGCTCGAACTGCACGACGTACCGGACGATGCCGAGCCCGACCATCTGGGTCGCGCAGAGCGTGGCCCGCAGTTCGTGTTGTTCGGCGCCGATCTCCGCGAGCACGTTCTTGAAGATCGCGTTGATGAGGAAGGACTTCAGCGCGCCCGCCACCTCCGGCTGGCTGGTGACGCTGCGGATCAGGGCCGCGAACGTGCCGCCGCCGGTCGCGTCCCACACCGTCACGAAGGTGCGGACGATGCGTTCGCCCGCCTCTTCGACCGGGCCGTCGAGGACGCGCTTGAGGATCTCGGCCGGGTCGAACGGGAGCTGCAGCACCGACTGCGCGAACAGGCCTTCCTTGCCGCCGAACCAGTGGTTGACCATCGCGGCGTCCACGCCCGCCTTGGCGGCGATCGCGCGCACCGTGGCGCCGTCGTAGCCCTTCTCGACGAAGACCTCGCGGGCCGCGGCGACGAGCGCGGCCTTGGTGTCCTCGCCCGCGGCGCGGCGGCCTCGGCGTTTCTGGTTGACTTGCTCCACGTGGGCCATAGTTCAACAGATGTTGAATTTATGCAACAATTGTCGGCATGGTGAGCGTCATCGGGGCTGTGGCCGCCGCTGGTCTGGGGACCGTGAGTCCTACGCGTGAGGAGTTCCGCGAGCTCGCGGTGAACCGCCGGGTCATCCCGGTGGTCCGCAAGCTGCTCGCGGACGCGGAGACCCCGGTCGGCCTGTACCGCAAGCTCGGGGCCAATCAGGCCGGCACGTTCCTCTTCGAGTCGGCGGAGAACGGGCGCTCCTGGTCGCGCTGGTCGTTCATCGGCGTGCGGTCGACGGCGGCGCTCACGGCGACGGGCGGTGAGGCGTTCTGGACGGGCACGCGGCCCGTCGGCCTGCCCGACGGCGGCGACCCGCTGCAGGCGCTGCGCGAGACCATCGAGGTGCTGCGCACGGACCCCTTGCCCGGCATGCCCCCGCTGACCGGCGGCATGGTGGGCTACATCGGCTACGACGCGGTGCGGCGGCTGGAGCGGTTGCCCGTCATCGCCGAGGACGACCTGAAGATCCCCGAGCTGGTCATGCTGCTGGCGACCGACCTCGCCGCGCTCGACCACCACGAGGGCACCGTCACGTTGATCGCGAACGCGATCAACTGGGACGACTCGGCCGAGCGGGTCGACGCCGCGTACGACGACGCGGTGCGCCGCCTCGACGAGATGACGACGGCGCTGCACACGCCCGCGCCGCCGACGGCCGCCGTGTTCTCGCGGCCCAAGCCGGAGTTCCGGCGCCGGCGCTCGCAGGCCGAGCACTTCGCGGCCGTCGAGAAGGCCAAGGAGGCCATCCGCGCGGGCGAGGCGTTCCAGATCGTCGTGTCCCAGCGGTTCGAGATCGACACGGACGCCGACGCGCTCGACATCTACCGGGTGCTGCGCGCGACGAATCCCAGCCCGTACATGTACCTGCTGCGCCTCGACGGGTTCGACATCGTCGGGTCCAGCCCGGAGTCGCTGGTCACGGTGCGCGACGGCAAGGCGACCACGCACCCCATCGCGGGCACCCGCTGGCGCAGCGAGGACCCCGAGGAAGACGCCCTGCTGGAGAAGGACCTCCTCGCGGACCACAAGGAACGCGCCGAGCACCTGATGCTCGTCGACCTCGGCCGCAACGACCTGGGGCGCGTCTGCAAGCCGGGTTCGGTGCACGTCGTCGACTTCTTCAAGGTCGAGCGGTACAGCCACGTCATGCACATCGTGTCGACCGTGACCGGTGAGCTGGCCGAGGGCAAGACGGCCTACGACGCCGTCGCCGCCTGCTTCCCGGCGGGCACGCTGTCCGGTGCGCCCAAGCCGCGCGCGATGGAGCTCATCGAGGAACTGGAGCCCACGCGCCGCGGCCTCTACGGCGGCGTCGTCGGCTACTTCGACTTCGCCGGGGACGCGGACACCGCCATCGCCATCCGCACCGCCCTGGTGCGCGACGGGGTGGCGTACGTGCAGGCCGGTGGCGGCATCGTGGCCGACTCGGACCCGCTGGCCGAGGACAACGAGTGCCTGAACAAGGCGGGCGCGGTGCTGGCCGCGATCGCCACCGCGCAGACGATGGCGCCGGCAGTTGAAAGCTAGCTCGCCGCTGTGGATCGCCGCGCTCCTGCTCGTGGGCGCGGCGGGTGCCTTCTGGGGTGCCGGTTCGGTGCCGGTCGCGTTGCTGTGCCTCGCGGCCGTCGCGGCGGTCGTCGCGCTGAGCGGGGTGACGCGCAGGGTCCTGGGCGCGTTGCTGATCGTCGTCGGCATCGCCGGGGCGTTCTCCGGCCACTGGCTGGCGATCGCCGGGGGCGTGCTCGTGGTGGCCTCCGGCGCGCTTCAGGTGGCGCTCGGCGCCCGGATGCCGAAGGTCGGGGTGGGCGGGCAGAAGACCCGCGCGCACGACCCCGAGACGGACATGTGGCGCGCGCTGGAGCGCGGGGACGATCCGACTGACGACAGGACCCCTGGCGGGACGACCTCGAACGAGTGAAGATCATTCATCCACGTTCGTGCATGTGACACGTGTACGGCCTCGGTTAGCTGCGGGGACACTTGAACCCCGGTGGCTGGGGCGTTACTCCGGCGGGGTTAGCATCCCCATAGCGGGAAGGGGAACAACACTGTGACGGTTCTCGAGTCGATCCTCGAAGGTGTGCGTGAGGATCTCGCCGCTCGCGAGGCCAAGTTGCCCTTCGACGTCGTGAAGGAGCGGGCGACCAAGGCCGCCCCGCCGCTCGACGTGCTGTCGGTGCTGCGCGGGCCGAACGTGGGTGTCATCGCCGAGGTCAAGCGCCGCAGCCCCTCCAAGGGCGCGCTGGCGGAGATCCCGGAACCGGCCGAGCTCGCGTCCGCGTACGAGGCGGGCGGCGCGTCGGTGATCAGCGTGCTGACCGAGCAGCGCCGCTTCGGCGGGTCGCTGGCGGACTTCGACGCGGTGCGCCGGGCGGTGAAGATCCCGCTGCTGCGCAAGGACTTCATCGTGTCGCCGTACCAGGTGCACGAGGCGCGCATGCACGGCGCGGACGTGGTGCTGCTGATCGTGGCCGCGCTGGAGCAGAACGCGCTCGTGTCGCTGCTCGACCGCGTCGAGTCGCTCGGCATGACGGCGCTCGTCGAGGTGCACACGGCCGAGGAGGCCGACCGCGCGCTGGAGGCGGGTTCGTCGGTCATCGGAGTGAACGCGCGCAACCTCCACACGTTGGAGGTCGACAAAGACGTTTTCGGCAGGATCGCTCCGGGGCTACCCTCGGAGACGATCAAGATCGCCGAGTCGGGTGTGACCGGGCCCGGCGACCTGATGTCGTACGCCGGCGCGGGTGCCGACGCGGTGCTCGTCGGCGAAAGCCTGGTGACCAGCGGAGACCCCAAGGCCGCCGTGAACAAGCTCGTGACCGCGGGCTCACACCCCGCGTGCCCCCGGCCCAGCCGGTAGGGCACGGTTGATCCAAGCGCCAGAGGAGCTACCCGATGGGCCAGTTCACGCCCACACCGCATGATCCCGACGCACGCGGCCACTTCGGCCCGTGGGGCGGCCGGTTCGTCCCGGAGGCCCTGATCGCCGCGGTGGACGAGTTGGCCGCCGAGTACGACAAGGCGCGGCTCGACCCGGAGTTCGTGAACGAGTTCAAGCGCCTCCTGCGGGACTTCGCGGGCCGTCCGTCGCTGCTGACCGAGGCCCCGAAGTTCGCGGAGCACGCCGGTACGCGGGTGTGGCTCAAGCGCGAGGACCTCAACCACACGGGTTCCCACAAGATCAACAACGTGCTCGGCCAGGCGTTGCTGACCAAGCGCATGGGCAAGCAGCGCGTGATCGCGGAGACCGGCGCCGGCCAGCACGGCGTGGCGACGGCGACCGCGTGCGCGCTCCTCGGCCTCGACTGCGTCGTCTACATGGGCGAGGTCGACACCGAGCGCCAGGCGCTGAACGTCGCGCGCATGCGCCTGCTGGGCGCCGAGGTCATCCCGGTGAAGTCCGGGTCGCGCACCCTGAAGGACGCGATCAACGAGGCGTTGCGCGACTGGGTCACCAACGTCGACGACACGCACTACCTGCTCGGCACCGCCGCCGGCCCGCACCCGTTCCCGCTGCTGGTCCGCGACTTCCACCGGATCATCGGCATCGAGGCGCGCGAGCAGATCCTCGAGAAGGCCGGGCGACTGCCCGACGCCGTCGTCGCCTGCGTCGGTGGCGGCTCGAACGCGATCGGCATCTTCCACGGCTTCATCGACGACGCGGACGTCCGCCTGGTCGGTGTCGAGCCCGGTGGTTCCGGCCTCGACAGCGGCAGCCACGGCGCCACGCTGACGGCGGGCACGCCCGGTTCGCTGCACGGCGCGATGTCGTACGTCATGCAGGACGCGGACGGCCAGATCACCGAGGCGCACTCGATCTCCGCTGGTCTCGACTACCCCGGCGTGGGTCCCGAGCACTCGCACCTGAAGGACATCGGCCGCGCCGAGTACTTCCCGGTCACCGACGCCGAGGCCATGGAGGCGTTCGCCCTGCTCTCGCGCACCGAGGGCATCATCCCGGCGATCGAGTCCTCGCACGCGCTCGCGGGCGCGCTGAAGCTCGGGCCGTCGCTCGGGCCGGACGGACTCCTGGTCGTGAACCTCTCCGGCCGCGGTGACAAGGACATGGACACGGCCGTGAAGTACTTCGGCCTCGCTGACGGGGGACAGGCCTGATGTCGTTGACCGACGTGTTTTCCGCCGCGCGGGCCGAGTCGCGTGCCGCGCTGATCGGCTACCTGCCCGCGGGCTTCCCCACGATCGAGGGTTCCAAGGCCCACCTCCGTTCGATGATCGAGTCCGGGTGCGATCTGGTCGAGGTCGGCCTGCCGTTCTCCGACCCGGTGATGGACGGCCCGACGATCCAGGCCGCCGCCGAGCAGGCGCTGTCCGCGGGTTTCCGCGTGCGGGACCTGTTCGACGTGGTGGCTGCCGTGTCCGACGCCGGTGGGCGTGCGGTCGTGATGACGTACTGGAACCCGGTGCTGCGGTACGGCGTCGACGCGTTCGCGCGCGACCTCGCCGCAACCGGTGGCCTCGGCATCATCACGCCCGACCTCGTGCCGGACGAGGCCGAGGACTGGATGGCCGCATCCGAGGCACATGGCCTCGACCGCACGTTCCTGGTGGCGCCGTCGTCGACCGAGGAGCGCATCGCGATGACCGCGCGTGCCTCGTCCGGCTTCCTCTACGCCACCGCGGTCATGGGCGTCACTGGCGCCCGTGACGTCGTGTCGTCCGCCGCTCCCGCACTCGTCGCGCGGGTGCGCGAGCACACCACGCTGCCCATCGGTGTCGGGCTGGGTGTGCGCTCCGGTGCGCAGGCCGCCGAGATCGCCGGGTTCGCGGACGGCGTCATCGTCGGGTCGGCGTTCGTGTCGGCCGCGGGCGAGAGCGACGCCGCGGTGCGCGCGCTGGCCGCTGACCTCGCCAAGGGTGTGCGATCGGCTGTCGCTCCGGTCTGAACCTCCTTCGCTCCGTGAGACCGCTCGGCCTGCCGGCCGGGCGGTTTTGCTTTGTGTCGCTGGAGAAGCCGCCTCTGCAGCGACGGCCTCGCCTCTTGGTTGTCGGGTGGCGCGGAATTGCTTGAACGGGTTGGACACTGTGCTCGCCATCGAGTGGTTGTCGGGATGGCGGCTATGAAGTTGTCGGGAGCCCTGCCTCCTTTCGGAGCCTTTGACGTTCCTCCAAGAGCATGACACACATTCGAACACCTGATCGAGTGAATCCACGTCGGTTGGGGCCAAAACGCCGTTCGACTGTCGGCCTGAGCTGCGATCGTGGGCTCATGCACAGGCCAGCCATCCGCAGGGCGTGCCACACTGGTGGTGCGCAGGCGGTCAACGGAGGTGATGCCCAGTGGCGGCGCCAGCCGAAGTTCAGCCCGATTTCCTGCTGCCCAAGCACGAAGGGCCTTGGACGCTCAAAGACGTCCTCGCATTGCCGGAAGAGCACAGTCAGCGCATTGAACTCGTCGACGGGATGCTTCTCGTGAGCCCGCTGGGGAGTTACCGGCACCAGCGGCTGGTGGGCAAGGTATTCGTTGCGCTGGATCGCGCATGTCCGGCGCAGTACGAGGCAACTGTCGAACTCAACGTCGCGCTGTCGACCGGCCGCTTGTTGATCCCGGACTTCACAGTGGTGAAGCCGTGTGACGCGGACATCACGTTCCCGGTGTCGAACCTTCTGCTCGCAGGAGAGGTGCTCTCCAAGAGCACGCGAATGAACGACCTCGTGCTCAAACGCCACGTGTATGCGGAAGCCTCAGTTCCTTACTACTTGATCATCGATCCTTCGAAGAAGGTCGTCGAGGCGACGCTGCTCGAACTCGACGACGAGGGCGAGTACGTCGAGATCGCGCGTAGCAAGGCCGGCGTGCTGACGTTCGAGCGGCCGTTCCCGGTCACGATCGAACTGCCCTCCTAGACGTAGAGCCACTCCAGCCGTTCGTGCAGTTCGGCGACGGTCCACGAGGCGAACATCGCGTCACGGGCGTCCGCTGCCTCACCGGCTGGGTGGTAGACCTCCCGACCCATCCATCGTGAGGCGTGGTGGACGCGCGCGGCCCGTTCCGAGCGGAGCGCCACGTACCGCGCAAAAGAGCCGGCCACGTCCTGGGGGTCGAACACGGAGGAGAGGCAGACGGCGTCCTCCAACGCCTGACAGGCGCCCTGCGCGGCGTACTGCAGCACGGGATGGGCGGCGTCCCCGAGCAGCACGACGCGTGAGTCCTGCCAGTTCGTGATCGGCGTGCGGTCGCACAGCACCCACGCACGCCACTCGTCGGCGAGTTCCATGATCCGAGTCGCGTCGTCGCACAACGGCGTGAAGTGCTTCATCACCTCGGCGTGCTCGGCGGGCTTGCCGTTCATGGGCTCCGTGGCACCGTTGTCCGTGGTGGCCACGAGGTTCACGTACCGTCCACCGGCGATCACGTACCAGACGACGTGGTAGCGCGGCCCCGCCCACAGCGTGACCACGTTCTCCTTCAACGAATGCGGCACGTTCTGCGAGGGGATGACCGCGCGGAACGTCGTGTGCCCGGACACCTGCGGATCCCCGTCGCCCACGAGTTGCCGCCGCACCGCCGACCGCAGCCCGTCCGCGCCCACCAGCGCCTCCCCGTGCACGAGATCGCCCGACCGCAGCACCACCGCGACCCCGTCCGCGTCCTGCGTGTAGCCCTCGACACCGCTGCTCACCCGGAGGTCGATCCGCTCGTCGTGCTGGCAGGCGTCGAGCAACGGCGCGAGCACGTCGTTGCGGTGCACCACCGCATAGGTCCCGAACCGCGCCTGAAAACCCGCGTCGATCGGCAACCCGGCGATCTGCCGCCCGGACACCCCGCACCGCAATCGCAACTCGTCCACGTGCACGGCCCGAGCCCGCACCGCGGCACCCACGCCCAGCGAGTCGAGCATGCGGAACCCGTTGGGCCCGACCTGGATGCCGGCGCCGATCTCCTCGAACGCCGCCGCGGCCTCGAGCACCGTCACCCGCACACCGGCCCGCGCGAGCCCGAGCGCCGTCGCCAGCCCGCCGATACCGCCGCCGACCACCAGGACCGTCATGTCCGACCTTTCGCGAGTCCGCCCAGAACCGCGTCCGAGTATTTCGGTTCGTGCCCGGCGGTGGCGTGGCAGGAGGGACTCGCCTTGGGAAGGGGCCACGACTCGCGGACTGCCCGGCTCAGGTCTCCGCGATCATGAACCCCTGAGATCGCACGTTCGGCCCTCAGGCGGGCAGCGCTCCGCAGACGGGCAACGCTTCGCGGGCAGGGAGCGCTCCGCAGACAGACAGTCAGTGGATGAACAGGCACCGTTACGCCGTCCGGCGAGCGGATCACAGGCCTACGACCCGGCGTCCCGGAGTGCGAGCTCAACGCGCCTATGCGCAGCTACCACACACACGCGCCAGGCCGGGTACCCCCAATTTCTATTCTAGTGATCGGCACCGACAGGGTTCGGGCTCGATAACGATCGTGCGCCCCCACGAGACGCTCACAGGCCGACCGGTACGGTGGGCGCCGTGTTGGACGCCCTTCTGGCCACGATCCCGAGTCCCGACCGAGGTGTTTGGTACCTCGGTCCGCTCCCCATCAGGGCCTATGCGCTGTGCATCATCGCCGGCATCATCGTCGCGATCTGGTGGGGTGAGCGCCGCTGGATCGCACGCGGCGGCATCAAGGGCGAGGTCACGGACATCGCCGTGTGGGCGGTGCCGTTCGGCCTCGTCGGCGGGCGGCTCTACCACGTCATCACCGACAACCAGAAGTACTTCGGGCCGGGCAAGGACCCGCTCGCGGCGCTGGAGATCTGGAACGGTGGTCTCGGCATCTGGGGCGCCATCGCGCTCGGTGCCGTCGGTGCGTGGATCGCGTGCCGCCGCAGGGGCATCCCGCTGCCGGCGATGGCGGACGCGCTCGCGCCCGGCATCGTGGTCGCGCAGGCCATCGGGCGGCTCGGCAACTACTTCAACCAGGAGCTCTACGGCGGCGACACGACGTTGCCGTGGGGTCTGGAGATCTACCGTCGCGTCACGCCCGAGGGGCGTGAGGACGCGCTGGCGGGCATCGCCATCGACCACACGCCGATCCAGGTCGTGCACCCGACGTTCCTCTACGAACTGCTGTGGAACCTCGGTGTCGCGCTGCTGATCGTGTGGGCGGACCGGAAGTTCCGGCTGGGCCACGGCCGGGTCTTCGCGCTTTACGTCGCGGGCTACACGGCCGGCCGGTTCTGGATCGAGCTCATGCGCACCGACGAGGCGACGCTGGTCTTCGGCACGCGCGTGAACGTGTTCGTGTCGGCGCTCGTGTTCTTCGGAGCGGTCGCGTACTTCATCATCGCCAAGTCCCGCGGTGAGCGTGAGGACGTCGCCGCGCTGCGCGGCACCGGAGGAGATCCCGCCGAACCCGCGGCAGAAGCGGGGGATGCGGCGGACGTGACCGAAGCAGAAGCCGCGGAGGACAAGAGCGTCGTCGCCGAGGACAGCGACGACGACGCCGCCGAGAAGGACAAGAAGAACTCCCCGGAGTCCGTCAAACCGGAGTGATCTGTGCGCGTGCTCGTCGTCGAGGATGACGACCGGGTGGCCCGAGGCCTGCTGACCGCGCTGCGGCACGCGGGTTACGAGGTGCATCGGGTGGCCACGGCCGCCGACGCGCTGCGTGCCGCACCCGCCGACGTGGTGCTGCTCGACCTCGGCCTGCCCGACGGCGACGGCCTCGACGTGCTGCGCGAGTTGCGGCACCGGCCGGGCACCGCCGTCATCACGGTGACCGCGCGCGGCGAGGAGCGGGAACGCGTGCTCGGCCTGCGTGCCGGGGCCGACGACTACGTGGTGAAGCCGTTCGGGACGTCCGAGCTCCTCGCCCGGATCGAGGCCGTCCTCAGGAGGACGCGTACGCACCGCGCGGAGCCGGAGGCCGAGGGGCCGATCCAGATCGGTCCGCTGCGGATCATCGCTTCGACGCGGGTCGCCACATTGGACGGTGAGCCGCTCTCGCTGACCCGCAAGGAGTTCGACCTCCTCGCGCTCCTCGCGACCCGCAAGGGTGAGGTGGTGAGCCGCGACTTCATCGTGGACCAGGTGTGGCAGGCGCACTGGGAGGCGCCGTCGCGGACGCTCGACACGCACATCGCGGCGTTGCGCGGCAAGCTCGGCGGCCACGTCAAGATCGAGACGGTCAGGGGAGTGGGCTACCGGCTCGCCACGTGACGAGTGTCCGAGAGACATCCACAAGGTGTTGCGGAACAATCACAACCGATGCTCCGCCGACTGCTCGTCATCACCGTTCCGCTGCTCGTCGCCCTGGTCGCGGCGCTCGGCATCCCCTTGGCGTCCGCAGTCGTGCAGCGAGAGACCCAGACGACCTACCTCGACCGTCTCAGCGACGCGAGCAGGTTCGCGGCGCTCGGCGAGAGCGCGTTGCAGTCGGACCGGCTGGAGGCGCTGAGCCAGGAGATCCAGCGCTACGACACCCTCTACGACATCCCGGTCGCACTGGTCAGCGCCGACAAGCGGATCCTGCTGGCGTCACGGCAGGGGTTCGACCCCAGCAACGACCCCGAGGTCACGAAGTCGCTCAACACGGCGCTGAACGGCGGTGTGCGGCCCGAGCCCGAGTACACGGGCTGGCCGTGGCGCACCGGGCCGATGGTCGTCGTCGAGCCGGTGGGGCGCGACAGCGAGGTGGTGGCCGCGGTCGTCACGATCTCGCAGACGCGGGGCCTGCGGACCGAGGTGCTGCGGCAGTGGGGGCTGATGGCGCTGGCCGGGCTCGCGCCGATGCTGGCCGTGGTCGCCGCCGCCTGGCCCATGTCGCGGTGGGTGCTCAGGCCGGTCGGCAGGCTCGACGAGGCGACCGCCGCCGTGGCCGCGGGCAACCTGGACGTGCGGGCGGACGAGGTCGGCGGGCCGCAGGAGCTCCGCAGGCTCGCACGCAGTTTCAACACCATGGTCGACGTCGTCGGCAAGGCCCTGAACAGGCAGAAGGCGTTCGTGGCCGACGCGTCGCACCAGCTGCGGAACCCGCTCGCGAGTCTCCGGCTGGCCGTGGACAACCTCGAACCGCACGTGGACGGCGAGCTCGCGAGGGAAGCGCACCAGATCGCGGTCGAGGAGGCCGAGGAGATGGGGCGCGTGCTCGACACGCTGCTCGCCGCGACCCGGCTCGACAGCGCGCGGCAGACCGAGCCCGTCGAGATCGACCAGCTGCTCGCGACGCACCGGGCGGCCTGGCAGGCGCTCGCGAGCCGGTCCGGTGTCACGCTGAAGATCGACGTGCCGGCGGGCCTCACCATGCAGGAACCGCCCGGTGGCCTCGGCAGCGTGCTCGACGAGCTCGTCAGCAACGCCATCCGGCTCGCCAACGCCACCGAGGTCACGATCACCGGCGAGCACGGTGAGCTGCACGTCGTCGACAACGGTGACGGCCTGAGCGCCGAGGAGCGCGAGCTCGCGCTGCAGCGGTTCTGGCGAGCCACCAAGCACCAGAACATCGCGGGCACCGGGATGGGGCTCGCGATCTGCGCCGAGCTGATCGAGTCGGCCGGCGGCACGCTCACCCTGCACGACGCGGACCCTGGACTGGACGTGAAGGTCGCCCTCAGCGCTTCACGGAACGGAACCAGCGCATAGCGCCGTCGTGCAGCGGCACGAGTCCGGTCGCGATGCCGGTGCGGACGTTTATCCGCGACGCCTCCGGGTGGCCCTCGACGATCCGCGCGGTCTCGGTGAACACCGTGCGCGTCACGACCTCGACGACGTCCGCGCTCAGCGACTCGCGCGCCAGCAGCAGGTTCGGCACCGCGAACGTCTGGTTCGCCGCCACGTCCTCGTAGGTGGTGCTGGGGATCGTCGCCGGGATGTAGGGGCCCTTGTACTTCTCGGCGAGCCTGACCGCTTCCAGCGGGATGTTGACCAGCCGCACGTCGCCCTGCAGAGCGGTGATCGCGGGCGTCGGGATGCCGGTCAGCGCCAGCATCGCGTCCAGTGATCCGTCCGCGACGCGGCGGGACGCCTCGGCGTGCGCCATGCGTTCGTCCATTGCGGACAGGCCGAAGAACTCCAGCATCCGCTTGGCGGTGAACTCCGTGCCGGAACCGATGGGCCCCAACGAGATCCGCTTGCCCGCGAGATCACCGAAGGTGCGGATCGGCGACCCCGCCGGGACCGCGATCTGCATGAAGCTGTCGTAGAGCCGGCCGACCGCGCGGACGCTCTGCGGGTCGTCGATGGGGTCCAAAGAGGACAGCGCGAGCTGGGCTTCACCTGATCGCAACAACTGCAGATTCTCGACCGATGCGGCCGTCGGGATGGCGGTGACCTTCGTGCCGGGCAGCTGCTCGGCCAGCGCCGCCGCCAGGGCCCCTCCGACCTCGCGGAACACCGCGCCTTCCGGCCCGGTCGCGAGCACCAGTTCAGCGGGTGCCTCGACCCTGCGCGGGGTGCACCCGGCAAGAGCCAGTCCGGCCCCTAGCAGAAGCGTGCGACGGCTGAGCGACACCGGCGAAGCCTAGCTGTTACGTCAGGGCTGTCTGAAGTTTCCTCAGGTCGGCTTGTCGGGCCTGGTGGCGCGGCTCACTCTCTCTCCCAACACGTAGTTCAAGGAGGAACAAGTGGCGACCACCACAACAGGCCGCAAACCGATCTACAAGCACCTCTACTTCTGGGTCCTTGTCTCCATCGTGCTGGGCGCGGCCGTCGGCTTCCTGTTCCCCAAACAGGCGTCCGAGATGAAGTGGCTCGCCGACCTGTTCGTGAACCTCGTGAAGGTCGTCATCGCGCCGACCATCTTCGCGACGATCATCGTCGGCATCGCGGGCCTCGGGAACCTCGCCAAGGCGGGCGGGCTCGCGCTCAAGACGATCCTCTACTTCACCGCGATGACCACGGTGGCGCTTGCCATCGGCCTCATCGTCGTGAACATCGTGCAGCCGGGCCACCACGGCGGCGACATCGCGCTCAACGCGAGCCAGGCCGACGCGACGCTGAAGTCCGCCTCGACGGCGGAGACGGGCATCACCGGCTTCATCCTGAGCCTGGTGCCGAAGTCGTTCGTCAGCGCGTTCACCGACGGCCAGCTGATCCAGGTGCTCGTGGTCGCCATCCTCGTGGCCGTCGCGGTCGCCGGCATGGGTGAGCGCGGCGCCAAGGTCGTCTCCGCGATGGAGACGCTCTCCAAGGTGATGTTCGGCATCATCAAGATCGTCATGTACGTCGCGCCGATCGGTGCCTTCGGCGGCATCGCCTACACCGTCGGCAAGTTCGGCGGCAGCGTGCTCGGCAAGCTGCTGTGGCTGATGGGCTCGTTCTACGCCACCTGCATCCTGTTCGTCATCGTGGTGCTCGGCCTGGTCGCGAAGTTCGCGGGCTTCAGCCTCTTCAAGTTCCTGCGCTACATCAAGGACGAGCTCCTGATCGTGCTCGGCACCTCGTCGTCCGAGTCCGTGCTGCCGCGCATGATGGTCAAGCTGGAGGCGGCGGGCGCCCAGAAGTCGGTCGTCGGCCTCACCATCCCGACCGGGTACTCGTTCAACCTCGACGGCACCTGCATCTACCTGACCATGGGCGCGATCTTCATCGCCCAGGCGACCGGCAACGACGTGTCGATCGGCGTCCAGATCGGCCTGCTGCTGTTCATGCTGATCGCGTCGAAGGGCGCGGCGGGCGTCACCGGCGCCGGCCTCGTCACCCTGGCCGCGTCGCTGCAGGCCTTCGAGGCCCACTCGGCCATCCCCGCGGTCGGCATCGCGCTGATCGTCGGCATCGACCGCTTCATGTCCGAGGCCCGCGCCATCACGAACGTGATCGGCAACGGCGTCGGGTCGCTCGTGGTCGCCGCCTGGCAGAAGGGCCTCGACAAGGAGCGCCTGACCGAGGTGCTGAACAACCCCGACAGCGTCGACGTCGACGACCTGCTGGCTCAGCAGACCGGCGCCGAGGGCGACGACAGGAAGGAGCCGGTCGCGGCTCACTGACGACGTCCGTGGCTGGAGGCGACTCTTCCCGCCTCCAGCCACGAGACCCGGCCTCCATGTATGCCGAGGTCCCGCTCTCCCCGCATGCGGCGCGGGGTGAACGGGGCCTAGGTCTCGTTTGGTGGGGAACAATCCTGATCCGCCCGAAAGGACGGAGCCCGCTCGACTTCCGCTGGAGCAGGTGAGCGTCCGCTAACTGGGACGGCAAGCGGCTGAACAGCCAAAACGTCTGAGTACCCAGCTCATCCACTGGCAAATCGGGAATGTCGCGCAACTCTCATCGGACTGGCCGAAGTTGAACGTTCGGTTACGCTTACCCGGCTGTAACGAACGCCGACGTTGGCCGCAATGTCGTTCCGCAGCCGGGAATCGTTACAGTTTGATGACCTAGATCACCCATTGGAGGGTGTCCCTGGGTTTCGCGGCTGTTAAAGTCGCGTCAACACGCGGGCCATCGTCGTCCCGTGCTCCCACCTGTTGGTACGAGGTCTGAGCACGAGGACATTGTTCTTTAGCGAGGACGACGAAGGAGGTCTGCGCAGTGATCTTCTCCGCCATCCCCGGCCCCCAGGGTCTCTACGACCCGGCTGATGAGCGCGACGCGTGCGGCGTCGCCATGGTGGCCGACATCCAGGGCAGGCGTTCCCACGGCATCGTGAGCGATGCCTTGACAGCGCTGGCGAACCTGGAGCACCGAGGCGCCGCCGGCGCCGAGCCCACGTCGGGTGACGGTGCTGGCATCCTCTTGCAGCTGCCGGACGAGTTCCTGCGTGCTGTGGTCGAGTTCGAGCTCCCGGAACGCGACCGGTACGCGGCGGGAATCGCCTTCCTGCCGTTTGAACCCGAAGAACGCGCCGACGCGATGCAGGAGATCGAGCGCATCGCCGAGCAGGAGAACCTCGTCGTTCTCGGCTGGCGCGACGTCCCGGTCGACCCGGAGGGGGCGAACGTCGGCCCGACCGCGATGTCGGTGGCGCCGCACTTCGCGCAGCTGTTCGTGAAGGGCACGCGCGACGAGGCCGGCATCGCCCTCGACCGCCTCGCCTTCTGCCTGCGCAAGCGGGTCGAGCACGAGGGCAGCGTCTACTTCCCGTCGCTGTCGGCGCGCACGATCGTCTACAAGGGAATGCTGACGACCGAGCAGTTGCCGGCGTTCTTCCCCGACCTGCACGACGAGCGCCTCTGCTCGGCGATCGCGTTGGTGCACAGTCGTTTCTCCACGAACACCTTCCCCTCGTGGCCGCTCGCGCACCCGTTCCGGTTCGTCGCGCACAACGGTGAGATCAACACTGTCCGCGGCAACCGCAACCGCATGCGCGCCCGTGAGGCGTTGCTGGACAGCGACCTCATCCCGGGCGACCTCGCCCGGCTGTTCCCGATCTGCAACCCGGACGGCTCGGACTCGGCGTCGTTCGACGAGGTGCTGGAGCTGCTGCACCTCGGTGGCCGCAGCCTTCCGCACGCGGTGCTGATGATGATTCCCGAGGCGTGGGAGAACCACGCCACGATGGACCCGAAGCGCCGTGCGTTCTACCAGTTCCACGCGTCGCTGATGGAGCCGTGGGACGGTCCGGCCTGTGTCACCTTCACCGACGGTGAGCTCGTCGGCGCGGTGCTCGACCGCAACGGCCTGCGCCCGGCCCGCTGGTGGCAGACCGCCGACGGCCGCGTCGTGCTGGCGTCCGAGACCGGTGTGCTCGACGTGCCGTCCGACCAGGTCGTCGCGAAGGGCCGCCTGCAGCCCGGCCGCATGTTCCTCGTGGACACCACCCAGGGCCGCATCATCGACGACGAGGAGTTCAAGTCGTCGCTGGCCTCGGAGTCGCCCTACGACGAGTGGCTGCACGCCGGCCTGCTCGACCTGGCCGACCTGCAGGACCGCGAGCACGTGGTGCAGAGCCACGAGTCCGTCGTGCGCCGCCAGCTCACCTTCGGCTACACCGAGGAAGAGCTGCGGATCCTGCTCACGCCCATGTCGATCATGGGCATGGAGCCGCTGGCCTCGATGGGCACCGACACCCCGGTCGCCGCGCTCAGCCAGCGCTCCCGGCTGCTCTACGACTACTTCGTGCAGAACTTCGCGCAGGTCACGAACCCGCCGCTGGACGCGATCCGCGAAGAGATCGTCACGTCCGTCAAGCGCGTGATGGGCCCCGAGCAGAACCTGCTCGACCCCGGCCCCGTCTCGTGCCGCCACGTGACGCTCGACTACCCGGTCATCGACAACGACGAGCTCGCCAAGCTCATCCACATCAACGACGACGGCGACCTGCCGGGCTTCGCGTGCACGGTCCTTTCCGGACTGTACGAGGTCGACGGCGGGGGCGAGGCTCTCGCCGCCGCGATCGAGCGCGTGCGTCGCGAGGCGTCGGAGGCCATCGCGAACGGCGCTCGGACGCTGGTGCTGTCCGACCGCGACTCGGACCACCGCATGGCGCCGATCCCGTCGCTGCTGCTCGTCTCCTCGGTGCACCACCACCTGGTGCGCACCAAGGAACGCCTGCGCGTCGCGCTCGTCGTCGAGTCCGGTGACTGCCGCGAGGTCCACCACGTCGCCGCGCTGCTGAGCTACGGCGCCGCCGCGGTGAACCCGTACCTCGCGTTCGAGACCATCGAGGACCTGATCAGCCAGGGCGCCATCACCGGCGTGCCCGCGCACAAGGCCGTGCGCAACTACGTCAAGGCGCTCGTCAAGGGCGTCCTGAAGATCATGTCGAAGATGGGCATCTCGACCGTCGGCGCCTACACCGCGGCGCAGATCTTCGAGGCGGTCGGCCTGTCGAACGACCTGCTGGACGAGTACTTCACCGGCACGCAGTCGAAGCTCGGCGGCGCCGGTCTGGAGGTGCTCGCCGAGGAGGTCGCGCTGCGCCACCGCCGCGCGTACCCGGACAACCCGACCGACCGAGCGCACCGCAGGCTCGAGGTCGGCGGCGAGTACTCGTACCGCCGCGAGGGCGAGCTGCACCTGTTCACGCCGGAGACGGTGTTCCTGCTGCAGCACGCCACGAAGACGCGCAAGGAAGAGGTCTTCCGCCAGTACACGGCGGAGGTCGAGCGCATCTCCCGGCAGGGCGGCACGTTGCGCGGGCTGTTCAAGTTCCGCAACGAGGGCCGCACGCCGATCCCGATCGACGAGGTCGAGCCCGTCAGCTCGATCGTCAAGCGCTTCAACACCGGCGCCATGTCGTACGGCTCGATCTCGGCCGAGGCGCACGAGACCCTCGCCATCGCGATGAACCGCCTCGGCGGCCGGTCGAACAGCGGTGAGGGCGGCGAGGACCGCGAGCGCCTGTACGACCCGGAGCGGCGTTCCGCGGTCAAGCAGGTCGCGAGTGGACGGTTCGGTGTCACGAGCGAGTACCTCGTGAACGCCACGGACATCCAGATCAAGATGGCGCAGGGCGCGAAGCCCGGCGAGGGCGGGCAGCTGCCCGGCTTCAAGGTCTACCCGTGGGTCGCGCGCACCCGGCACTCCACGCCGGGTGTCGGCCTGATCTCGCCGCCGCCGCACCACGACATCTACTCGATCGAGGATCTGGCGCAACTCATCCACGATCTTAAAAACGCGAACGAGCAGGCACGGGTTCACGTGAAGCTCGTCTCGTCGATCGGCGTGGGCACGGTCGCGGCGGGTGTCGCCAAGGCGCACGCGGACGTCGTGCTGATCTCCGGCTACGACGGCGGCACCGGCGCCTCGCCGATGAACTCGCTGAAGCACGCCGGAACGCCGTGGGAGATCGGCCTCGCCGAGACCCAGCAGACGTTGCTGCTCAACGGCCTGCGCGACCGCATCACCGTCCAGGTCGACGGCGCGATGCGCACCGGTCGTGACGTCGTGGTCGCCGCGCTCCTCGGCGCCGAGGAGTTCGGCTTCGCCACCGCACCGCTGATCGTCGCGGGCTGCGTGATGATGCGCGTCTGCCACCTGGACACGTGCCCGGTCGGCGTCGCCACGCAGAACCCCGACCTGCGCGCCCGCTACACCGGCCAGGCCGACCACGTCGTGAACTTCTTCGAGTTCATCGCGCAGGAGGCCCGCGAGATCCTCGCCGAGCTGGGCTTCCGCACGATCGACGAGGCCGTCGGTCACGCGGAGCTGCTCGACAAGGACGAGGCGATCGAGCACTGGAAGACCGCGGGCCTGAACCTGGACCCGGTCTTCGAGGTGCCGGAGACCCCGTACCCGACGGCGAAGCGCAAGATCCGCGACCAGGACCACGGCCTCGACAAGGCCCTGGACCGCACGCTGATCCAGCTCGCCGAGGCGGCGCTGGAGGACGCGCACCAGGTCACCCTGGAACTGCCCGTCCGCAACGTCAACCGCACGGTCGGCACGCTGCTCGGCGCCGAGGTCACCCGCCGCTACGGCGGCGAGGGCCTGGAGGACGACACGATCCGGGTCAAGCTGACCGGGTCGGCCGGGCAGTCGCTCGGCGCGTTCCTGCCGCGCGGCATCACGCTGGAGATGGTCGGCGACGCGAACGACTACGTCGGCAAGGGCCTGTCCGGCGGGCGGATCATCGTCCGGCCGCACGACGACGCGCCGTTCCGCGCCGAGGACCAGGTGATCGCGGGCAACGTGATCGGCTACGGCGCCACGTCCGGTGAGATCTTCCTGCGCGGCCGGGTCGGCGAACGCTTCTGCGTCCGCAACTCCGGCGCGTTGCTGGTGGCGGAGGGCGTGGGCGACCACGCGTTCGAATACATGACCGGTGGCCGGGCCGTGGTGCTCGGGCCGACCGGGCGCAACGTCGCGGCCGGCATGTCCGGTGGCATCGCGTACGTGCTCGACCTGGATCCCCTGTCGGTGAACCAGGAGATGGTGAATCTGCAGCGCCTCAGCGCCGAGGACCTGCGTTGGCTCAAGGACGCCGTCACCAAGCACCACAACGCGACGGGCTCTGCCGTCGCCGCGTCGCTGCTCGGTGACTGGACCCGTCGGGCCGGTGCGTTCACGAAGGTCATGCCCGGTGACTACCAGCGCGTTCTCGAGGCCATGCGCCTCGCCCGCGCCGAGGGCCGGGACGTTGACGCGGCTGTCATGGAGGCGTCTCGTGGCTGATCCACAGGGATTCATGAAGTACACCCGCTCGGACGCGCCGAAGCGTCCGAAGCCGGAACGACTGCAGGACTGGAACGAGGTCTACCTCCACGAGGACCCCGTCGAGCGCAACAACGCCGTGCGCACGCAGGCCACGCGGTGCATGGACTGCGGCATTCCCTTCTGCCACAGCGGAACGGCGGGTTGTCCACTCGGGAACCTGATCCCCGAGTGGAACGACCTGGTGCGCCGCGGCGACTGGGAGCTCGCCTCGGACCGGTTGCACGCCACCAACAACTTCCCGGAGTTCACGGGTCGTCTGTGCCCGGCACCGTGTGAGGCCGCCTGCGTGCTGTCGATCTCGCACGACGCCGGTGGTGCCGTCGCGATCAAGCGGGTCGAGGAGACCATCGCGGACGTGTCGTGGGAGAACGGCTACGTGCAGCCGGCCCAGGCGACGGTGTCCTCCGGCAAGCGCGTCGCGATCGTCGGTTCCGGCCCCGCCGGACTCGCCGCCGCGCAGCAGCTGACCCGCGCGGGCCACGAGGTCGTGGTGTACGAACGGGACGACCGGCTCGGTGGCCTGCTGCGGTACGGCATCCCCGAGTTCAAGATGGAGAAGAAGGTCCTCGACCGGCGCCTGGCGCAGCTTCGCCGCGAGGGCACCAAGTTCGTCACCGGCTGCGAGGTCGGCGTCGACATCACCGTCGAGGAGCTGCGGGCCGAGTTCGACTCGGTCGTGCTCGCCGTCGGCGCGCTGCGGGGCCGTGACGACAAGACGACTCCGGGTCGCGAGCTCAAGGGCGTGCACCTCGCGATGGACCACCTGGTCCCCGCGAACCGCGCCGTCGAGGGCGACGGCCCGTCCGCGATCTCGGCCGAGGGCAAGCACGTCATCGTCATCGGCGGTGGCGACACGGGCGCCGACTGCTACGGCACCGCGACCCGCCAGGGCGCGCTGTCCGTGACGCAGCTCGACCAGTACCCGATGCCGCCGTCGGTCCGCGACGACGACCGTTCGCCGTGGCCGGTGTGGCCGCACATCCTGCGCACGTACCCCGCGCACGAGGAGGCGGGCGAGCGCCGCTTCACCGTGGCGGTCAAGCGTTTCGTGGGTGACGACGACGGTCACGTGCGCTTCATCGAGCTGCAGCAGGTGCGCGTCGAGAAGGACTCGTCCGGCCGCCGCAGGGTGGTGCCGTTGACCGACGAGATCGAGGTCCTGCCCGCGGACATGGTGCTGCTGGCGATCGGCTTCGAAGGCGTCGAGCACATGCGGCTGCTCGACGACCTGGGCATCTCCCTCACGCAACGCGGCACGATCTCGTGCGGCTCCGACTGGCAGACGACCGCGCCCGGCGTGTTCGTCTGCGGGGACGCCCACCGCGGCGCCTCCCTCGTGGTGTGGGCCATCGCGGAGGGGCGGTCCGTGGCGAACGCCGTGGACAGCTTCCTCACGGGTTCCTCGAACCTGCCTTCGCCGGTGATCCCGAACCAGCTTCCGCTCGCTGTGGTCTGACAACGGCGTCCGACCACCGGAGAGCAGCATGACGCCCCGCGCGACAACGACGTCGCGTGGGGCGTTCGCCTTTCTGACGGATGTCGGGGAGAAGATCGCCGACCCGCCGGCGCGGTAGCCCGCTACCGTGCGCTCGTGCGAGAAACCGGTGGGATGGGCTGTACCGCAACACCGGCGGATCGTCCCGGACCTGGACGTGGGACGAGGTCGGCACGACGTGGCGTACCGGCTTCTCGTGCTCACGGCCATGGACGACCTCGCGGTCGCTCCCGAGGCCGCGAAGCCCGGAGAGCGCGAGACGATCACGGTGATCTCGCCGGTGAGCTTCCCGGTGGTACCTGGGCACATGGGGCTTTCCTTCTGCAGTCCCCGCGGCCGGCGCCGCGAGTTCCGCCAGTACCTGGTCGAGGACGCCGTCGACGCGTTCTGGGACCTCGTGGAGGAGAAGTTCGGCATCACCCGCTAGTAGAGCGTCGCGGCTAAGTTGTGCTCCGTTGAGCAGGGCAGAGGGCTGGGCGGTGTGGTCGCTCGTTACCGAAAGCCCCGAATGGTCGCGCTCTCACGCACATTTGCCGCCGAGTTGGCGGCAGAAAACTGCCGGCGCAATCGTTTGCTGATCACCTCAAGTACCGCCAACCGTGCAGGTGACAGCCATGAGAGCGCGATCTTCATGATCGAAGCCCGGCCACCTGCCGGCGTCCCTCCCGCTCGTCACTAATCCAAGAGTTAGCCGCGACGCTCTACTAGCACCGCAGGTGTCGCGGTAGGCCAGTTCCGGCAGGTGCTTCCGCCACTCGAGCGGGCTGAGGCCGCCGTCCGCGACCTCGCAGGCACGGGCGAACAGGCCGCCGGACGACGCCTCCCCGAACGAACTGAGCAACGTGGTGGCCAGTTCGGCGTTCGTGTCCGGGCTCGGCGCCACCGCGTGCGCCGCCAAGCCGAGGCGCAGTGCCAGCCGCGGTGAGGAGGGGCGCGCGACCTGTGCCTGCGCGACGAGTGCGCGTGCTGTCGCCTTGTCGCGGTCGACGCCCGCGTTGTGCCACTGGACTGCCGCGAGTCCCGCCGCGCCGACCGCGGCCACGAGGAACACCGCCAGCCAGCTGACCGTGCGCCTGCGGTCGCGCCGGCGTTCGTGCCGCAGCGTGTGGATCCGGTCGCGGCTCATGGCGAGGAACCCCAGGGCGTCGGGGGAGAGGTCGTCGTCGGCCACCAGCGGCGAGATGGCGGCGAACGTGTCCTCGTTCAGCAGCAGGTGGTCGGCGCACTCGCCCTCGATCCACTGCGACGCGTCCAGCTCGACGGACTGGGCCGCGCGCAGGCCGATCTGGCGCTCGTCGATCGCGCTGCGCAGCGGCAGCCACTCGGTGAACAACGCCTCGTGCGCGACACCGATCCAGCGGCCCTGCTGGTCGCCGCTCGCGGTGAGCAGGCGGTGCCGGACGAACACCTCGAACGCGTCGCGGGTGTGGAAGTCCAGCTGGGCCAGGCTGACGCGCTTGCGGGTCGGACTGCCGGTGTGGTCGAGCGTGGCGAGGGACGCGAGCCGGGCGAGCAGTTCCTCCTTGCCCGTCCCGGTTTCCGCCACGGCGCTGTCGAGCACGTCGTCGGCGTGACGGGCGAGTGCGCCGTGCACGCCGCCGAGGTGCTCGTACCGTTCGCTGGACAGCGTGCCGCCGCGGGGCACGCCCATCGCCAGTTGCTGCAACGTGAACGCGAGCAACGGCAGCGCCTCTCCGTTCGCCGTGTCCTCGACCAGCCGCGCGACGAGTTCGGGGTGCACCTTGAGCCCGGCCACGCGGGCGGGGCCGGTGATCACGACGTTGAGCACTTCCCGCGCCAGCGGCGCCAGCACGTAACCGCCGAGGTGGACACCGCTCAGTTCGGGCAACGCCCGCAGATCGTCCAGGAACTCCGACCGCAGCGTGACGATCACCCGCACGTTGTCCGCGAGCGCCTCCCTGAGCAGGCTCGCGACGATCTGGCGGTCCTTCTCGCCGGCACGGGTGAAGAGCTCCTCGGCCTGGTCGATGGTGATCAGCAGCCTGCGGTCCTCGTCCACGAGCTCCTGGGCCACACCGCGCAGCCCGTCGAGGACGAGCCGGTCCTTGGCCTCCGTCAGCGTCCAGCGCAGGCCGACGCGTTCGGCGGTCTTGCGCACCGCTCGGGCGAGCGCGTCGAGCGGGTCGTTGCCCGGTAGCCACGGCGGCATGACGAGCCAGCGCGGGTCGTCCGCCAGCTGGGCCAGCAGGCCGGCCCTGACCAGTGACGACTTGCCGCAGCCGGACGGGCCGACGACGGCGAGCAGGCCGGGCGCACGGCGCACCCTGCGGGCGAGCGCGCGGGTCTCGGCGTCACGGCCGAAGAACACCGCGCTCAACGCCGTGGTGAACGCGTCCAGGCCGGGGAACGGCTCCTGGTCCTTCGCGAGCTTGCGGCCACCGGCGTCGAACTGCCGCAGCGCCTTCTCCAGGTGCTCGCGGGCGGTGGCGTGCGGGATGTGGTTGAGGTGCCTGATCAACGGGTGGATGACGCCGCCCAGCTGGACCGGCAGCAGGAGGCATCCCAGCGCGTCCGCGATGGCGACCTCGGCGGTGCACCAGCTCGACACGACCGATGCCTCGCTGACGACGCACACGACGGCGTCGGCCTTGCGCAGTTCGAGGTGCAAACGCTCGCGCCAGGCCTCACCCACCTGAATCCCGTCGTCGGGGTGAACTTCCAGGAAAGTTTCGTGGTCGTGGTCGAGCCAGTCCCGGATCTGTGTCGCGATCGCCACATTCTGCGTCGCGTGGCTGATGAAAACCCTCGCCACGACGGCCTCCTTTGGCATTCGGTCACCGATTGTGCAGATCTGGCAGGGATCGGTGGCCGGTTGTCCACTAAATGGCACATCTACAACGCACGAGGATCACTCTGTGCATACATACGTTTCCGTGAAACCGGAAACACTTTCGGGTGAAACTTCTGTGTGATGCGGGCGAAGTCAGTCTCGTATATCGCGAAGGTTGTCCAGTTCGGGCGAAACTGATAGCTGTAGATCAACTCGGTCGGGGGGTGAAGCATGCGCAGTGTTCTTCTCGCTGTCGTCGTCGCCCTGTGCGCCGTGCTCACCCCGGCCGTCTCGACCGTGTCGATCGGCGCGCCGCCGCCGAAGTCGAAGACCTCTGCCCCCAAGGAGGAAGCGCCCCGCGAGGAGCGCGAGCCGAGCCGCCTGCGCCTGCTGGTCGCGTCCGTCGACCGCACGTCCAAAGAGGCCGGTCCGACCTTCTTCAGGGTGTTCACCCCGCGCGCCGTTCCCGGTGTTCTCGTACTCGTGTCCAACGCCGAACCAATGGTGGTCTGGCGCACACCTCCTGCGCTGCAGGTGTTCCGCAACTGATCGGTCCCCACTACCCGATCACAAACCGAACACTTCCACTTGTGCAGTGAGGGACTCCATGGACTTCCATCGCTTTGTTCAGCATGCCCGCGCACACGCCGCATCGCGTTCCCGCGCGCTCGGCCGCAAGCTCGCCGCAGGTCAGCAACCCACCACGATGTTCATCACGTGTGCTGATTCGCGCATCGTGACGGCCGCGATCACGGGCGCCGAGCCCGGTTCGTTGTTCGAACTCCGGACCGCGGGCAACGTGATCCCGCCCTATTCGCTGACCGCGCCCACCAGTGAGATGGCCACGATCGAGTTCGCCGTGCTGCAACTCGGCGTCAGCGAGATCGTCGTCTGCGGCCACTCGCACTGCGGTGCGGTCGGCGCGTTGCACGGCGGCGGCATCGACCACCTGCCCGCCATGCGCGGCTGGCTGCGTCCCGGACGGCCGCGCAAGTCGTCGGACCCCGCGATGCGCGCGGAGGGGCAGGACCACGTGCGCGCCCAGCTGGAGGTCCTGCTGGCCTACCCGTTCGTGGCCGACAAGGTCGCCTCGGGTGAGCTGCGCGTCCACGGCTGGTTCTACGACATCGAGACCGGCCAGGTCTCCGCGTGTGCCGAGCACGCTTTCCTTCCGCTGTAGGGGTCTGACGTGATGAAGAAGAACTGGACCGATCTCGGCGCGTCGGTTGTCGTGTTCCTCGTGGCGCTGCCGCTGTGCGTGGGCGTGGCGGTGGCGTCCGGGGTGCCGGCCGAACTCGGCATCGTGACCGGCGTGGTCGGCGGCATCGTCGTCGGCCTGCTGCCCGGCAGCACGATGCAGGTGAGCGGGCCGGCCGCCGGTCTGACGGTGTTGGTGGCGGATGCCGTCTCCCGGCACGGGATCGCTGCGCTGGGCGTGATCGTGCTCGGCGCAGGCCTGTTGCAGGTGGTGCTGGGCTTAGCGAGGTGCGGACGCTGGTTCCGCGCGATCTCCCCGTCCGTGGTGCAGGGCATGCTCGCGGGCATCGGGCTGGTGCTGATCTTCGGTCAGCTCCGGCACCTGACCGTGTCCCCGGTCGCGCTGGCGCTCGGCCTGCTCACGGTGCTGATCATGCTGCTGTGGCAGCGGACTCCGTTGCGCGTCGTACCGGGAATCCTGGTCGGCGTGGTCGTCTGCACCGGGCTGGCGGCGGTCTTCGGGTCGCCGGTGGACCGGATCACCGTCGGTGAGTTGTCGACTGACGTGCACCTGCCCGACTTCTCGTTGCTGAACACCGGGGTCATCGGCACGGCGGTGGTCTTCGCCCTCGTCGCGTCCGCCGAGTCGATGTTCAGCGCCGCCGCCGTCGACCGCATGCACGACGGCCCGCGCACGCAGTACAACAAGGAGCTGGTCGCGCAGGGCGTGGGCAACACGGTCTGCGGCCTGCTCGGTGCGTTGCCCATGACGGCCGTGATCGTGCGCAGCGCGGCCAACGTGTCGGCCGGGGCCCGGACGAAGGCGTCCAGGGTGCTGCACGGCTTCTGGCTGCTGCTGTTCGTGGTGCTGCTGCCGGGGTTGCTGACGCTGATCCCGGTCGCCGTGCTGGCGGCGGTGCTGGTGCACGCCGGGTGGAAGCTGCTCGGGCTGCGCGAGGTGGTCGCGTCGTGGCGCACGGACAAGGCCGAGAGCTTCGTCTTCGTCCTGACCGCTGGTCTCATCGTGGGCACCGATCTGCTCACCGGCACCGTGGCGGGCCTGCTGGCCGCGGTGATCAAGACGGCGTGGGACGTGTCCAGGCTGTCGGTGGTCGTGACGCCGGAGGGGGTGGCGTTGCGCGGCAACGCGACGTTCCTGCGGCTGCCCGTGCTGCTGGACGAGCTCGACCGCGTGGACCGGGAGCACGTCCGGATGGACCTGAGCGGGGTCCGGCACCTCGACCAGGCCTGCGGGCAGGCGATCGACCAGTGGGTGGACCAGTCCCGGCGGGCGGGCAGGACCGTCGAACTGGTCGGCAGGTAGCGGAAGGCGCCGCGACCACGTGGTCGCGGCGCCTCCCGTTCAGCCGGTCACTTGTGGCTGGTGAACTGCCCGCGCACCGCACCACCGGGGAACGCCGCCGTGTGGATGTTGGAGTAGAAGCCCTGGGGCGACTGGCGAAGCGCGTCCAGCGTGGCCTTGTCGGCGGTGGCCGTGCCCGAGACCGCGAAGATGCCGTTCGGGACGGCGGTGCCGAAGAACGTGATCTTCACGGCGCCGTTCACGCCCTTCGCGCCCTGGTGGACGTGGCCGAGCGTCGCCGCGTCCACGTTCACCCAGGCCAGCGAGAAGTCGACGCCGGTGGCGGTGGGCCGCACGAGCGTGACGGCCTGACCGTCCGGGTCGCCGACCTTCGGGCCGCCCTGCACCGGGACCTCGTTGCGGCCGTTGGAGAACGCGCGGAGCTTGCCGCCCTTGAGGATGTCGAGCGGGTTGATCTGCCTGGCCAGCGGCGTGAGCTGGCCGCGGACGGCGCCGCCGGGCTTCTCGGTGCTGTGCAGGTTCACGTAGAAGCCTGCCGGGTTCTTCCGGATGTCCTCGGCGAGCTTCGGGTCGACGACGGTCTGGCCGGCGGCCGAGGACAGCGTCTCGGGCATCGCGGTGGTGAAGAGGTTGACCTTCACCGCGCCGTTCTGGCCCGCCGCGCCCTGGTGGATGTGGCCGAGGCTGAGCTGGGACGTCTTCTTCCACTCCAGCGCGAACGTCACACGGTCGCCGCGCACCTCGACCAGCGCCTTCGCCGAGGCGTCCTCGTCACCCACGGCCGGACCGCCGGGGGTGGGGACCTCCTGGCGGCCGTCCAGTTCGGCCGTGAAGAACACGGGCTTGCCGGTGGCGGGCTTCGTCGGCTGGTCCGGGGTCTGGCCGGGCGCAGGAGAGGGCGTGCCGTGCCCGTTGCCGTGGTCCTGCGCACCGGCCTTCGTGGCGGTCGGCTGCTGCGCGGAACCGCCCGCGTCGATGGTCAGTGCGGGGCCGTCGGCGGCGAAGGTCTCCAGTGCCGAGCCGCCGTTCTTCACGACCACGCGGACCTCGATCCGGCCGCGGCCGGGCTTCACCGTGAAGGTGCGCGTCTCGCCCTTCTTCGCGCTGTCGAGGCAACGGCCTTCCAGCTGGTCCGCGGCGCAGAGGCTGGCCTCGTACCCGGCGGTGTTCGTGATCTTCACGGTCACGGCGTCCTGGGCGGCGGACGCCGGCGTCACCACGGCGAGTCCGAGCGTGGCGCCCAGAAGGCATGCGGCGGCGACGGTTTTGTTGACAGACATGGGATTTGCTCCAAGGCTCCGCAGTGGGAGTCGGGGGGTCTGGCGGACCCGACATGACCAACACGGACGTCGATCGGATTCGGTTCAAGGATCTTTCCGATGAACCGAACGACGTCTCACCACGTGTCATCGTCGGAACAGGACACACCCGCTAGGAGACGAAGATGCGTGCACGTATGGGAATTCTGCTGGTGCTGGCCCTTCTCGCCGTGCTGGCCGCCTGCGGAAACGAGGCGCCACAACGAGGTGCGCCGCAGGAGGTTCCCGCGAAGGCCGAGGTGAAGATCGCGCAGTCCGAGCTGGGGCCGATCCTGGTCGACCAAATGGGACGCACGCTCTACGGCTTCACCAAGGACAAGGACAAGTCCAGCGCGTGCGACACCGACTGCGTGGCCGTCTGGCCGGCACTGACCGCGGAGTCCACAGTGGATGCGAAGGACGGCGCTGACAGCAAGCTCGTCGCCCTGATCGTCGAGAGCTCGCAGGCCGTGTACGGGGAGTGGCCGCTCTATTACTACGTGGGAGACCAGGTCGCGGGCGACGTGAACGGCCAGGGCGTCGACGACGAGTGGTTCGCGATCGCCGCGGACGGGAAACTCGTCAAGAAGAGCTGATGAACACTGGGCCGTTCGGGTGTATCCGGCTAACGGCCGTGTGGGAGATGTCGACCCTGCAGATGAACCAGTAGGGGGCGACACATGACCAGCGCAGGCTTCGACGCGAAGTTCCTCGGCACCGCTGCCGGGATCCCCGTCCTCACCGACTCGGGAGCGGCCGACGCGGTCGAGCTCGACGGTTCGACCACGATCGACTACACGCACTTCTCGCTCGCGATGAGCAAGTCCCGCAAGTTCGCGAGCTGGGTCGCGTGGAACATCGACGGTGGCGAGATGAAGGCGCTGAGCCGCAACAACATCCCGTTCGTCAAGGATCCGCGCATCCCGGCCGCGTTCCAGACCGGCGACGAGCTCTACCGCGACAACCGGCTCGACCGCGGCCACCTCGCCCGTCGCGCCGACCTGTGCTGGGGCCCGAAGGCCGAGGCGCAGAAGGCGAACAGGGACTCGTTCTTCTTCACGAACATCACGCCGCAGATGGACGACTTCAACCAGAGCACCAAGGAAGGGCTCTGGGGCAGGCTCGAGGACGCGGTGCTCGCGGACGTCGACGTCGACAACCTCAAGGTCAGCGTCTACGGCGGCCCGGTCTTCAACGCCGACGACAGGGTGTTCCGCGGCGTCGCGATCCCGCGCGAGTTCTACAAGGCGATCGCGTTCGTCGTGGACGGCGAGCTGCGCTGCAGCGCGTTCCTGCTCACCCAGAACATCGTGCTGGCCGAGGCCCTCGACCTGGACGAGTTCCGGGTGTTCCAGGTGTCGCTGACCGAGCTGGAGAAGCGCGTGAGCCTCACCTTCCCGGCCGAGCTGCACGCCGCCGACACCGCGTCCGTGCAGCTGCTGGACGAGACCGAGCGCAAGCCGCTGGACAGCCTCGCCGACATCAGGTGGTGATGATCAGACCGGGCAGGGCCTGACGCAGTTCTGCCAGGCGCGCGGGCGACTCCGCCTGGTGCACCACCAGGCGTTCCAACGCCGGCAGCGCACGCAGGTCGTCCACCGCCGGTGATCCGAACACCTCCAGCGTCGTGATGGTCGGCCACCGCTCCAGCCCCGCCAGCGGGTAGGGCGGGCGGTGGTCGATCGCCAGCTCCCGCAACGCGGGCAACGCCGGCAACGCGCCCAGCCCCTCGTCGGTGCCCGAGTCGCGGATCTGCAGCCGCCGCAGCGAACCGCCGTCCAGCGATGCGAGGTCGACGCGGCTGAAGTGCAGGTGCAGCTCGTCCAGGTCCTTCACCGGCGCCAGGTCGATCCGGCCGAGCGGACGGCACCGGCTCAGGTGCAGCTCCTTCAGCGACGCCGACGGGCCCAGCGGCGAGAGGTCGCGCATGACCTCGTTCTGCCACAACTCCAGCCGGTGCAGCGAGGGCATGGCGCCCAGCGGGTCGAGCGGGTTGATGTTGCCGATGCACCGCACGTACCGCAGCTTCTCCAGGTGCATGATGAACTGGATCCGGTGCCAGCCGCGGACGTCCACCCGCCGGTCGCCGAAGTCCACTTTGGACAGCACGGACCTGGCGTACTTCTCCGCGTCCGGTGTGTTCCGCCACGCCCGCAGCAGCTCGTCGATGACCATCGCGTGGTCCACGGCGACGAACTCCGCGATCCGCTCCCACGCGCCCTCGCCACCGATGTTGGCCAGCGTCCGCACGATGTACGCGGCCTCTTCGGACGCCTCGGGGCCCGGCAGGAGGTCGACCACGAACGACCCCGCCTCGGACAACGCGTCGGCGTGCGCGAAGCTCTTCGGCGGGATCAGCGAGGAGGCCGCGGCCGTCACCTGTGCCCGCGCGGTCTCCGGTTCGATCACGTCGGCCTGGTCGAGGCACGCCAGCGCGAGCAGCCGCAGCTTGTCCCGCCCGCGCTCGTCCTTGCGGGTGTCGTCGTTGCCCGCCAGCAGGTCCATCAGCACGCGGGCCCGTTCCCGCGGACGGGCGTGCGCGACCGCCATCACCACGACGTCGTGCCACTCGTCCAGATGTGCCCTGTCCACCAACAGGTTCAGGTCACCGGCGTCCACGACCTCCTTGGCCGCCAGGTAGTCCCGGAACGTCCGGTGCACGAACTGCACGCGCTCCGGGGACACCTCCCGCAGCAGCCCGGCCCGTTCGAGCAACCGCTGCATCGCCTCGTCCGGGTCGATGTCGTGCGACCGCAGCCCGCGCATCGCGTTCCCGAGCCGGTGCACGGCCTCCTCGCGCGGCACCATCAACTCCCGGTTGCGCACCAGCGAGTACGCGAAGCGTTGCAGCAGAACGAGTTGCTCCTCCTTGGAGAACGACGGCAGCGCGAGCCCGCGGTCCTCGTCCCACCGCACCAGCAGCAGGTCCAGCGCGGCCTCGTACAGCGACCGCCGATCGCGTGGCAGGTGCATGTTCCGGTCCTGGTGCAACGCGCACAACAGCCCCGCCAGCAACGGACTCGACGCGAGCCGGCGCAGGTCGGGCCGTTTCACGAGTGTCGCCACCAGCCGTGCCTCGCACTCGGTCAGCCACACCCGCGCGTCACGGGAGAGCCCCGGCTCGTCGCGGGCGGCGGTGTGCCAGGCCTCCACGAAGTCGCGCACACCCTTGTCGCTCAACGGCAACAGGTCGAACGCGGCGAAGTCCAGGTCCTCCAGCCAGTCCTCCGGCACCGCGGCCGGGCGGGTCGTGATCGCGTACCGGGCCTGCGGATAGGCGTTGACCAGCTTCTCCAGCCACAGCCGGGCCTCGGCCCGGCGTTCCCACACCAGCTCGTCCACGCCGTCGACCAGGACGAGCGCGCGTCCTTCCCTGAGCCGCGCGGTGACCCAGCCGGACGGCTTCTCCTCCTCGATCATCGAGGCCGTCGACGAGATGAACTCCTCCGGCTTCGGCAACGTCGTGTACTGCCGCAGCGGCACGAAGAACGGCACCAGTCCGAGCCACTCGTTGCCCGAGGTCCGCGTCTCGCCCAGGGCGTTCATCGCGAGCCAGCGCAGGAACGTCGTCTTGCCCGCGCCCGCACCGCCCCTGATCAGCACCCGAGGCGTGTCCGCGAGCGCCGCCGCCACCGGCAGCCCGGCCCCGGTCAGTTCGTCGGTGTCGCCGACCCGCGCGACCGCCAGCGACACGTACGAGGTGTCGAACGACTGCCTGCGCGGTGCCCGGCCACGCGACACCGCGAACAGCTCCAGCCCGCCCAGAGCGTGCGCGACCTGCTCGGCGTAGCGGTCCTCGAAGTCGCGGTGCGACGACGTGAGCGCCAGTTGCTGCTGGTCCGCGAGCCGCGCCACGGCATCCGCGGTCGCCCTGCCCATCCGGAACATCTCGACCGCGAGCCGCCGCGCGTACTCCGGCTGCGACCACACCAGCTCCACGATCGCGACGCACACCCGCAGCAGCAACGCGTCGTAGACCGCCGTCGCCTGGTCGGACAGCCCCGCCGCCCGCCGGATCGCCGCCGACCTCGCCATCACGTGGGCGCGCAGCGACTCGGGCGTCAGCATGATCCGCAGCGCCTCTTCCGGACGCAACGGCAGCGACGCCTCGATGGACTCCCGCACCGCGTCCACCGCGGCCCGCCACTCGTGTTCCTCGACCGTGCTCAGCTCACCGCGCGCGAGCTCCGCGCTGACCCGTTCGACCAACGGTCCCGGCCTGGTCAGCTCGCGCCGGCGCTTCTTGTCCTTGGCGCCCTTGTGCACGACTTCGAAGAGACCGAGCAGCACTCGCTCCAGCACGGTCTCGAGCACCATCAGCAGTCCGGCGGAGAACGGGTCGGCCACATTTCCAGTATCAGCACGTGATCACCGGAGCCGAGCGGACTTCACCAGCTGTTCACTCCGGCAGCGCGACCTTGCGGACGTGCCCGATGGCGAACTCCCGGCTCGTGCCGTCGTCGCAGTCCGCGGTCAGCACACCTTCGAGGTGCTTGGCCGGCACGATCACGTGCGTCTCGGTCCGGCGCGGCCCGCTCGCGTACTTGATCTCGACGCGGCTCCCGTCGACCAGCGCCGACGACAGCAGCACGACCTCCTCGTCGCGCAGGAAGACGTTCTGGTCGCGCAGCATCCGCGCGGCGTTGGCCCGCGGCGTGCCCCGGCCCGCGCTCGGCCGTTCCTGCTCGACCAGCCTGACCGCGAGCTGGGTCAGCTCCAGGTCGTCCATCTCGGTGCGCCACGACCGCTCCGGGCGGCGCTCGCCCCTGGCCGGCGCCCGCAGCCGTTCGACGGTCTCCACCACGGACCTCTCGCCCGCGTCCAGCCCCGTCGGCGCGTACCCGCACCGGCGTAACGCCGCGAGCGTCTGCGTCATCGGCCGGTCCGACGCCAGCACCGTCGGCGCGAGGAACCGCAGCTTCAGCGACCCGAGCCGCTTCGACTTCACGATCTCCTGCAGCAGCAGGGGATCCGAGGCCCGCACGCAGCTCGCCACGTCCGTCACGGTGAGCTGCCCGTGCCGTCGCGCCACGTCCCGCACCTGGTACTCGATCACCTGCGGCAGCGCGGCCTCCGACACGGCTTTCAGCCGTGCGAGCACCTCGTCGGCCGACAGACCCGAATCCAGCGCGCGCCGCACCGAACCGGCGGACAGCCGCCACACCCGTGCCGCGTCGTTGTCCTCCAGGTCCGCCACCAGGTTCAGCGTCGCGCTCAGCTCCGGCGACGGCAGTCCGTTCACGACCGCGGTCATGTCCGTCTGGAACGCGGCCTTCTCCGTCGCCGGTGGCATCAACGCGTCCGCGGCGGCGTCGACGTCACCGTCGTGCAGCACCGCCGCCCCCAGCGGCGTGAGCGCGCCACCGGCCACCAGGCCCAGCGACTCCATCTCGCCGATCACCGCCGCCGTCGCCCTGGGGTCGTGCACGGCAGGGCGTTCCCAGGCCAGGTCCTCGACCAGTTCGCCGATGTTCGTGAAGGCCTCCTGCGCCGAGAACCGCTCCAGCGCACCGCGGCGCAGCACCAGTCCGGCGGCACCGGTGTAGTCCCGCAACGCCGCCCGCGCCAGGTCCGGCTCCGGCCGCCAGTCCATCCGCCGCCAGGCCGCGACCAGCGCCGAGAGCCGTGCTCCCGGGTGCGAGCCGAGCCACGCGTCGCCCTGCTTGGTCGGCAGCAGCCGGGACCGTTCCACCCCGACCAGCTGGGCCTCGGTCGCGAGCTCCAGCCACAGCCGCAGCACGCCGTCCGCGACCCGCAGGGCTCTGGCGACCCGGCGGATCTCCACGGTCGCGACGCCACCGGTGTAGCGAGCGTCGAACGTGTCCTGCTCGCAGTGCGCCAGCAGCCGCGCGACTCCGTCCACAGTGGACATAGCGGCGACGATCGGTGAGATCTCGGACGCCCTGCGCCTGCCGGGAGTCCTCGGCCGCAACGTCAGCTGCCCCTGCGCCGCGCCGTTCGCCCGCACGGAGTTCACCGCGACGAGCCGCGGCCCCTCCGGCCAGGCCAGCGCCCGTTGCTTCAGCTCACCGAACGCCCGCTCGAAGTCGCCGGCCGAGCACCGCAGCTCGGCGCACACCGTGTCGACCGTTCCGGTGTTGTTCTGCGCCACGATCGCGCCGAGCACGTCGAGCGCGCCCTGGTCCAGCGTGTCCTCGGCCGCGTGCACCGACTCGGAGTCGGTCAGCTGCGTCGCCAGGTCCTTCAACGTCCGGATGTAGCGGTCGGCGATGTCACGACGGTGCACGAGTATCGCGGCCACCTCGTCCGGCCCGAGTTGGAGGAGCCAGGTCGCGAGCGCGTTGATACGGCGGGGCATTCACCGGATTATGGCCTGATTGTGTGTCCTCAAACGAATTTTCACGCTCATGGGCGATCCGCCTAGGCTGACTCGGTGACGTTCGACGGTTTCGGCGAGTACGCCATTGACTTCTACGACGGCCTGGTCCTCGACAACTCGAAGGCGTACTGGGACGACAACAAGGAGACCTACCTGCGCGACGTGCGCGCCCCGATGGAGGCGCTGATGCTCGCGCTCGAGAAGGAGTTCGGCGAGGGCAAGATCTTCCGCCCGTACCGCGACGTGCGGTTCGCCAAGGACAAGACGCCGTACAAGGACCACTGCGGCGCCGTGATCGAGAAGGGCCGCGGCGGTGGCGCGTACTACGTGCAGCTCAGCCCCGAGGGCCTGATGACCGGCGGTGGCTCGTTCCACATGCAGTCCGACCAGCTCGCCCGCTACCGCGCCTCAGTGGACGCGCACGGCGTCCTGCTGCGCAAGATCGTCGACAAGCTGCTCGAGCAGGACTGGCAGCTCGCCGGTGACGTGATGAAGTCGAAGCCGCGCGGGTTCGCCGACGACCACCCGCACCTCGACCTGCTCCGGCACCGGTCGATCTACGTGCGCAAGGTGTGGGAGCCGGACGACGTGCTGCACGAGCCTGGCTGCCTCGACCGGGTGCGCAAGTCGTGGAGGCAGCTCAAGGAGTTCAACGCGTGGTGCGAGGACCACGTCGGCGTGAGCGAACAGCCGAGGCGATAGCCCAGCCGAGACCGATCCCGAGCACGTCCACCAGGGCGTCCAGCACGTCGCCGCTGCGGTGCAGTGGCGTGATGACCTGCTGGAGCACTTCCGAAACGCCTGCGTAGGCCACTAGAGCGAGCAGAATGTGAGGAACCTTCGCGTACAGGCCGGTGAACGCGAGCAGGGCGAACAGCAGCGTGTGGACCACCTTGTCCGTACCGGGCGGAGAGCTCGGCACACCTGACTCGGGGGTGAACAACACGACGACGCTGAGCGACACCGCGATCACGAACGGAAGTACTCGACCCATTGTCAGAACATTACCGAGGAGTAGTTCGGGATCGGTCCAGGAACGGGGTCTACTCTCTCTACACGTGAGTCGACGCGCAAAGATCGTCTGTACCCTCGGTCCCGCCACTGGCACGCCGGAAAAGGTCCGTGACCTGGTAGCGGCCGGTATGGACGTGGCCAGGATGAACTTCAGCCACGGCAGCCATGCCGACCACAAGCAGGTTTACGACATGGTCCGCGCGGCAGCCGACGAGTCCGGCCGCGCCGTGGGCATCCTCGCCGACCTCCAGGGCCCCAAGATCCGCCTCGGCCGCTTCGCCGCGGGTCCGGTGGACTGGAACAACGGCGACGTCGTCCGCATCACCGTCGAGGACGTCGAGGGCACGCACGACCGCGTGTCGACGACGTACAAGGAGCTCGCGAAGGACGCCAAGGTCGGCGACCGCATGCTCGTGGACGACGGCAAGGTCGCACTCGTGGTCGTCGACGTCGAAGGTTCCGACGTCGTCTGCGAGGTGACCGAGGGCGGACCCGTCAGCAACAACAAGGGCCTCTCGCTGCCCGGCATGGACGTCTCCGTGCCGGCGCTGTCGGAGAAGGACATCGAGGACCTCGAGTTCGCGCTCTCGCTGGGCGTGGACTTCATCGCGCTGTCCTTCGTGCGCTCGCCCGCGGACATCGACCTGGTCCACCAGATCATGGACCGCTCGGGCAGCAAGCGCCTCCCGGTGATCGCGAAGATCGAGAAGCCGGAGGCCGTGGACAACCTCGAGGCCATCGTCCTCGCCTTCGACGGCGTCATGGTCGCCCGCGGTGACCTGGGCGTCGAGCTGCCGCTGGAGCACGTCCCGCTGGTGCAGAAGCGCGCGATCCAGATCGCCCGCGAGAACGCCAAGCCGGTCATCGTCGCGACCCAGATGCTCGACTCGATGATCACCAACTCCCGCCCGACCCGCGCCGAGACGTCCGACGTCGCGAACGCGGTGCTCGACGGCGCGGACGCCCTGATGCTGTCCGGCGAGACCTCGGTCGGCCGCTACGCCATCGAGTCCGTGCAGACCATGGGCCGCATCATCGAGGCCGTCGAGACCGAGTCGGTCGTCGTGCCGCCGCTGACCCACGTCCCGCGCACCAAGCGCGGCGTGATCTCGTACGCGGCCCGCGACATCGGCGAGCGCCTCAACGCGAAGGCCCTGGTCGCGTTCACGCAGTCCGGCGACACGGTCCGCCGTCTGGCCCGCCTGCACACGCACCTGCCGCTGCTGGCGTTCACGCCGGAGCCGGCCGTGCGCTCGCAGCTGTCGCTGACGTGGGGCACCGAGACGTTCCTGGTGCCGCGCGTCGAGTCCACCGACGAGATGGTCCGCCAGGTCGACGTCGCCATGATCGAGATCGGCCGCTACCAGGCCGGTGACCTCATGGTCGTCGTCGCCGGATCGCCTCCCGGCACCATCGGTTCGACCAACCTCATCCGGGTGCACCGCCTGGGCGAGGACGACCACGCCTGACGAGTGTTCCGGCTCTCAGCCGGGTACGTCGTGATGCCGGCCCCGCGCCCTCATACTGGTTGTGAGGGAGCGGGGCCGGTGCCTTGCTGAGACGCTAGGAGTTCTGCTGTGACTGAGGCCGCCCGTGCCGCTGCTACGAGCCCGTCGGGCCTGAGCGGACAATCCGCAGTGGACGACCTGGTCGCGTTGCTCGACCTGGAACGCATCGAGGAGAACATCTTCCGCGGTGTCTCTCCCGCGGAGTCACCCGTGCGCGTCTTCGGCGGCCAGGTGGCGGGCCAGGCCCTGGTGGCCGCCGGCCGCACCGTCCCGGTGGAACGCCGGGTGCACTCGCTGCACTCGTACTTCATCAGGCCAGGCGACCCGCGCGTGCCGATCGTGTACGAGGTGGACCGCATCCGCGACGGCCGCTCGTTCACCACCCGCCGCGTCGTGGCGGTGCAGCACGGCAAGGCGATCTTCGCCCTGTCCGCCTCGTTCCAGGTCGAGGAACAGGGCGTCGAGCACACCTCCGAGATGCCCGAGGTACCGGACCCCGAGTCGCTGCCGACGTGGACCGAGTCCGCCAAGAGCTACCCGCTGGTGAACCTGAAGTTCCCGCGCCCCATCGACGTCCGGTACGTGACCGAGCCGCCGTGGGAGTCCCGAGAGGACGGTCCGGGCGAGGCGGCGTCGCGGGTGTGGATGAAGGCGGACGGCAAGCTGCCGGACGACCCGATGCTGCAGCTCTGCATCATGACCTACGCCTCGGACATGACGCTTCTGGACGGCGTCCTGGCCAAGCACGGCGTTTATTGGGGACTGGACAAGGTGCTGGGGGCCTCTTTGGACCACGCCATGTGGTTCCACCGGCCTTTCCGGGCCGACGAATGGCTGTTGTACGACACGTCTTCGCCTTCCGCGTCCGGGAACCGAGGGCTGGCCACCGGGCGGTTCTTCACGCGGGACGGGCAGCTGGTGGCGACCGTGGTGCAGGAAGGGCTGATCCGGGTGATCAAGTCTTCACCCGACGGTGAGTGAGTTCGCACCCCTGGTCGAGGGATCAAGGACGACTCGCGGCGCGTCGATGATCCAGTGGTGATCACGACGCTGGCCGGTTACGACGCCCTGTCCGAGGACGACTGCAGGCGGCACGAGCTGGTTGACGGCGAACTGGTGGAGATGCCGCCGCGCACTCCAAAGCATCAGCGAGCACTGATGATGCTCACGAATCAGCTGTACGAGCAGCTACCGGCCGGGCTGGACGTCGTGCACTCGTTCGACGTTCTGCTCAAGGACGGCAGTTGGCCGTTGATGCGCAAGCCGGACGTTGTGGTGGCGTCGGTCCAGGCTTTCCGGGATGAGGTCACCCGGTTCGGCGCTGCGGACGTGACGCTCGTGGTCGAGATCATGTCGGAGGAGTCTGAGGACGTCGATCTCCGGATCAAGCTGCGCGAGTACGCGGCAGCCGGAATTCCGCACTACTGGATCGTCGCTCTCGACGGTTCGGCGACCATGGCCGCGTACTCCCTCGCGGATGGCCGGTACGAACTCGCGGAGGGTGGCACTGGAACGCTCGACGTCGCGAACCCGTCGCCTATGACGCTGAACCTGGACGAGTTGATCCGCTAAGCCTTGCGGCGCCTGTGCGTGGGCCGCAGGTTCGCCGGCGGCGTCAGCGCACGGGTCTCCACCCGCTCCAGCACCACCGAACTGGTCAGGTTCCGCACCTCCGTCCGCGAAGCGATCTTGTCCATCAGGAACGCCTGCAGGTGCGTGGAATCGGCGACGGCGATGTGGATCAGGAAATCGGCCTGCCCGGACACGTGGAAGATCGACCGCGTCTCCGGCTGAGCCATGACGAACGCCCGGAACCCGGCCACCACGGTCCGGGTGTGCGGCCGCACGTTCACCGAGATGACGGCTTCCAAAGGCAGTCCGGTGGTCGCGGGGTCGACCACGGCGTGGCACCCCGTGATCACACCCAGATCGCGCAGCCGCCGCACCCGTTGCAGACACGACGAAGGCGCCAGTCCGACGATCTCCGCCAGCGCGCGGTTCGGCAGGGTCGCGTCGTTCTGCAACTCCTCCAGGATGTGCCAGTCGACCGAATCGAGTTCGGCTTGTTCGCGCATAACCGAACATCGTACTGACCTGCTGGAACTCACACGAACGAACCGTCGACGATCTGCGCCATGCACATCGCGTGGACGTCGTTCCTGCTGGCACTCGTGGTGATCACGGTCGTGCCCGGTCCCGACTTCGTACTGGTCATGGGGAACGCGGTCCGGAGCTTCAAAAAGGGCGTCGAGGCGGCGCTCGGTGTGCTCACCGGGCTGCTGATCCACGGGACGCTCGCGACGGTCGGGTTGTCCGCGCTCGTGGCGGCGGCGCCGACGGCGTTGTTCGTCGTGAAGGCGGTCGGCGCGGTGTACCTCGCCTACGTCGGTTTCATGACGCTGAGGTCCGCGAGCAAGCCGATCGAGAGTCAGCCGCGGCAGAAGAACGTGTTCCTGCGCGGCATGTTGTGCGATCTGTTGAACCCCAAGGTGATGCTCACGTTCCTGAGCCTCATCCCGCAGGCGATGGACCCGAACGCCGCGCCCCTCCCGCAGGCGGCGATGCTGAGCGCGGTCACGGTCGGCGTGTTCGCGGTGTTCTGGGTCATCGTGGTGCCTTCCGCGCGTCAGCTGGGCAGGCTGCTGAGCCGGCCCAGGTCCCGCGCGGTGTTCGAGCGGGTCTGTGGGACCGCTCTCATCGGGTTGGCGGCGTCAGTTCTCGCTACCTGAGTCCCACGTGACGGACAGTTCGTCACGCGTTCCGAAGCGGACCAGGTGCCGTTCGACGACGTCGCGCAGGCGTGCCACGTCCTCCTCCGACGTGCACACCACGCGCATGATCAGCGCGTCGTCCGAGGCCTCGAACTCCGCGAGGCCGGCGGAGAAGCGGACGAAGCCGCGGGTGTCCTCCCAGGACCCTTCGAGGTCCTTGGCCGTGAAGTGCTTCACCAGCTGCGATCCGTACCTGGGGGCACGGTCGGTCGCCGAGCGTCCCACGCTCGTGAATTCCGTCATGAAGCCAACTTACGCCTAGCAATACGTACCGGCACGTGACGCGGTTCACCTGCCAAAACGAAGTCTGAGAACACCCTGTGACGTCTCGCGAAACCGGGGAGAACACGGCAGGCTGTCCGCTATGACGGAAGGCAAAGCACGTATCGCGGTCACCGGTCTCGCCACCATGGGAAGCAACCTCGCGCGCAACCTCGCGCGCCACGGCTTCAAGGTGGCCGTGCACAACCGGACGCCCGCGAAGATGAAGGCCCTGCTCGACGAGCACGGCCACGAGGGCGACTTCGTCGGCGCCGAGACGTTGCAGGACCTGGTGGACAGCCTGCAGACGCCGCGCCAGATCATCATCATGGTCAAGGCGGGTGGCCCGACCGACGCCGTCATCGACGAGCTGAGCGGGCTCCTGGAGCCCGGCGACATGGTCATCGACGGCGGCAACGCCCACTTCAACGACACGCGCCGCCGTGAGGCCGCCCTGAAGGAGAAGGGGCTGCTCTTCGTTGGCGCCGGCATCTCCGGTGGCGAGGAGGGCGCGCTCAACGGCCCCAGCATCATGCCGGGCGGTCCGGCCGAGTCGTACAAGCACGTCGGCCCGGTCTTCGAGGAGATCGCGGCCAAGGTGGACGGTCAGCCGTGCTGCGTGCACGTCGGGCCGGACGGCGCCGGGCACTTCGTGAAGATGGTCCACAACGGCATCGAGTACGCCGACATGCAGTTGATCGCCGAGGCGTACGACCTGCTGAGCCGCATCGGCGGGCAGACGCCGGCGGAGATCTCCGAGGTCTTCACGCAGTGGAACTCGGGCGACCTGGAGTCGTACCTGGTCGAGATCACCGCCGAGGTCCTCAAGCACGTCGACGCGAACGGCACGCCGCTCGTCCAGGTCATCGAGGACGCGGCGGAGCAGAAGGGCACCGGCCGCTGGACCGTGCAGGAGGCGCTGGAACTGGGCGTCCCGGTCACCGGCATCGCCGAGGCCGTCTTCGCCCGCAGCCTGAGCGGCCACACCGACCAGCGCAAGGCCGTGCGGGACGCGTTCGGTGCCAGCGAGGTCGTCGCGAAGCCGGACGCCGAACTGGTCGACGACGTGCGCCAGGCGCTCTACGCGTCGAAGGTCGTCGCGTACGCGCAGGGCTTCGACATGATGCGCGAGGCGTCGAAGAACTTCGACTGGAACATCGACCTCGGTGCGATGGCGACGATCTGGCGTGGCGGCTGCATCATCCGCGCGCAGTTCCTCAACCGCATCCGCGAGGCGTACGACGCGAACGCGAACATCGCGTCTCTTCTGGTGGACGAGTACTTCCGCGACGCGGTGCAGAACGCCGAGGCCGCCTGGCGCAGGGTCGTGGTCCGTGCGGTCGAATCCGGCGTGCCGACGCCGGGCTTCGTGTCCGCTTTGGCCTACTACGACGGACTTCGCTCCGAGCGACTGCCCGCCGCGCTCGTGCAGGGACAGAGGGACTTCTTCGGAGCGCACACGTACAGGCGCACCGACAGGCCCGGTAGCTTCCACACGTTGTGGTCGGGTGATCGATCAGAGGTGGAAGCGTGAGATTTCGAGTTCTGGGGGCGGTCGTCGCTGTGGCGGCAGGGGTGTCCCTGACGTCCAGCGGCGGCGCCGTGGCGGTCGGCAACGAGGCCCTCACGGCTGATCTCGACACGATCCTGGCCGACAACGCGCTCAAGGGCGCGGACGTCGGCCTGGTCGTGCGGGACGCCAACTCCGGCGAAGTGATCTACACCAGGCAGAGCGGCAGGCGTTCCCAGGTGGCGTCGAACATGAAGCTGCTCACCACGGCGACGGCGCTGGACCTGCTGGGCCCGGACTTCCGCTGGAAGACCGAGCTCGTGTCGAGCGGCACGAAGTCCGGGGCGGTGCTCAACGGCGACCTGGCGCTGCGCGGCGGTGGCGACCCGACGATGTCCCGGCTGCGCTACCAGCAGCTCGCGGACACGTTGAAGGCCAGTGGCGTCACCACCGTGAACGGCGCGCTGGTCATCGACGACACGAAGTTCGACGCGCAGCCGTACGGCACGGGCTGGGCGTGGGACGACGAGCCGTTCTCCTACAGCGCGGAGACGTCGGCACTCACGCTCTCGCCGGACGCGAAGTTCAGCGCGGGCACGGTGGTCGTGCGCGTCAAGCCGGGCGCCGCGGCGGGCGCCCCGGCCGTCGTCACGACCGAACCGGCGAACGACCACGTGCAGGTCGTGTCCACGGCGACGACCGGCAACGCCGGCCTCTTCGTGGAACGCGAGCACGGCACGAACCGGATCATCGTCAGCGGGTCGACCTCCGTCGAGACCACCAGGCTCTCGTCGGTCAAGGACCCGACCGGTCTCGTCACGTCGGTGTTCCAGAAGGCGTTGCAGGCCAGCGGGATCACCGTCACCGGCGGTGTGAAGCGGCAGAAGGCGCCGGCCGGTGCCACCGTCCTCGCGACCGACACGTCGATGACGCTTCGCGAGCTCAACGTGCCGTTGCTCAAGGACAGCAACAACATGCTGGCCGAGGTGCTGGTCAAGACCGCGGGTGGCTCGTTCACCAACGGCGTCAACCAGCTCAGCACCAAGTGGTCCGGCCTGGGCGTCGACCCGAACGCGGTCGAGGTCTTCGACGGCTCCGGCATGTCCCGGCTCGGCCAGTTCTCGCCGGACGACCTCACGTCGGTGCTGATCAAGGCGAAGACCAAGCCGTGGTTCTCCGCGTGGCAGGCCTCGCTGCCCGTCGCCGGTGTCGACGGCACGCTGGTCAACCGCATGAAGAACACCCCGGCCGCGGGCAACGTGAAGGCCAAGACCGGATCGCTCTCGGGCGTCTCCGGCCTGGCGGGCTACGTGAAGACCGCGGCGGGCCGTGACCTCGTGTTCTCGGTGGTGCAGAACAACGTCCTGCTCTTCAACAACCCGAAGAACATCGAGGACAGGATCGCCGTGCGCCTGGCCTCGGAGGGCGGCTCGGTGTCGCCGCAGATCCAGTCGGTGCCGCAGCAGCGCAAGGCCCCGGCGCAGGACCGCGCGAAGGTTCCCGCCCAGGAGCGCTTCGACGTGGAGTGCTCCTGGATCGGCACCTGCTAGCGGAACGTCCCAGGTGGAGCCGCCCCGAGCGTTTTCGGGGCGGCTCCTCGTTCTTCTACGCCGGCGCCGTGACGGGTTCGAGCCCGTTGCGGTCCGGGTCCACCAGGTACACGCGGGCGTTCGAGATGTCGAAGTACAGGCCCTTCAACGTGAGCGTGCCCGCCACGATCGCCTCCCGCACGCTCGGGTAGCCGAGCAGGTTGTCCAGCTGCTGGGCGACGTTCGCGACGGAGAGCCGGTCCGCCACCGGCAGTTCCGCGCAGCCGGGCGCCGTTGGCGCGTGGAACCTGATCAGCGACGGTTCGGCGTTGCGCAGCCACGAGTGCAGGTGCGATCCGCGTGGCGCGGACCCGTTGACCAACGCCTTCATCGCACCGCAGTCGGAGTGTCCACACACGACGATCGTGCTGACGTTGAGGATCTCCACGGCGTACTCGACCGCCGCCCCGACCGACTTGTCGCCGGAGGACGACATGGGCACCAGGTTGCCGATGTTGCGCACGCAGAAGAGGTCGCCCGGCCCGGACGTGGTGATCAGGTTCGGCACCACGCGGGAGTCCGCACACGTGATGAACAGCTGCTGGGGACGCTGTCCGCGCAACGCCAGTTCGTGCAGGAACGGTCGCACCAACGGCGCGGAACGGCGTTCGAACTCGTGCATCCCGCGCAGCATCGGGTCGCTTTCGACCAGAATCGACGTGGAGGAAGCCCGCTGGGCCGGCAACGTGACGGCGTCCGGTGTGCCCTGCCAGTGCGACCACGGCGCGAACCAGCGCGGCAACGGGCCGGGCAACGTCTTGAGCCGCCCCGGTTTGCCCTGGTTGGCCCGGTCGAACCAGGTGTCGTGCACCTCGTCGACCCGCACCCGTCCACCGAGCCGTTCGTAGCCCTCGCGCCAGTCGTTGATCGCCTCGTAGGACGCGTGGTCCAGGTAGTCGATGTGCAGTTCCAGCACGACGGTCTGGCCCTGCGGCATCCCGCGCAGCTCGCGCACGAGCCGTCCGACTCCCAGGAACACCAGCGATCCCCGCACGCAGACCCGGTTGCCCTCGACGCGCACCGAGCAGTGCGTCAACCGGTACAGCGCGCGCAGCAACGCTATGACGAGCCCGGCGACCACGCCTTCCAGCAGTCCGAAGAGGACGACGCCGAGGACGGTCGCGGCGTAGACCGCGAACTCCCCGTGCTGCAACAGGTTCCGCATCCTCTTGAGCGACACGAGCTTGAGCCCGACGACGAACAGCACACCCGCGAGCGCGGACAACGGGATCAGCTCCAGGGCGGGGGTGAACGCCAGCACCGCCACCGCGATCCACAGGCCCTGGAAGATCGCGGCGTACCGGGTCTTGGCGCCCGCCGCGACGTTCGTCGAGCTGCGTGCCAGGCCGCCGCTGATCGGGAACCCGCCCAGCGCGCCCGCCAGCACGTTGCCGGTGCCCTGCGCGACGAGTTCCTTGTCCAGCCGGGCGCGCGGCCCGTCGTGCAGCCGGTCCGTGGCGACGGCGGACAGCAACGACTCCATGCTCGCCACCAGCGCGACCGTGACGACGGCCATGACCACCGTGCCGGCGCTGCCCTGCGGCAGCTCCGGGAACGTCAGCGCGTGGCTGTCCGGCAGGTCGACGTGGGCGACGTCGAGGCGCAGCACGATCGCCAGCGAGGTCGCCAGAACCACGGCCACCAGCGGCGCGGGAACCAGCGAGGCACGCGGAACGCGCGGCCACAGCAGCAGGACGGCGATCGCCACCGCACCGGCGATCACCGAGCCCGAGGAGGCGCCGGCCAGTTCACCCGGCAGCAGGGCGAGGTTCGCGGGCACGGACGACGCCGCCGTGCCGCCCAGCACCACCACGAACTGCCCGGCGGCGATCGAGATGCCGATGCCCGCGAGCATGCCGTGCACGATGGCGGGGGACAGCGACATCACCACGCGGCTGATCCCGGTGAGCCCCAGCGCCACCTGCAGCACGCCCGCGGCCAGCGTGATCGCCGCGGTGGCCGCCCACCCGAACTGCGTCACCAGCCCGGCGACGATGACCACGAGCCCGGTGCCGGGCCCGCTGATCTGCAACGGGGCTCCGCTGATCGCGCCGACGACCACGCCGCCGATGACCGCGGAGATGATGCCCGCCATCAGCGGCGCGCCCGTGGCGTGCGCGATGCCGAGCGACAACGGGATCGAGATGAGGAACAGCACGAAGCTCGCGGGCAGGTCGTGCTTCAGGATCAGCGGAGGACCGTGCGGGGTGTGCTCGCCGGCGTTGGACCTGGTCAGATGGTTCACGGGTTTCCCTTTGCTGGACAACGGCACAGCCCTGTGCGACGGATGCACAGGGCCGGGGGGAGGGGAGCTGCGAAGGGTGCGCTCTAGAGGCGCTCTAAGGGCAGCAAGCGGCGCGGCCGGACGGCATCGAGCTCGTCGGCGCGGTCATGCGGGGTCGGCACGGGAACACCTCCGTGTCGGCACAGGCATCGAGGGCCGGATCAGGCTGCGTCGACGTCCATGATGAGGCCGGAATCGCTGTGGTGGCAGATCTTTCAGCCAACCGTGTTGATCTTGACCGGCATCGTCACGCGAGGTGATGACGTAGAAGGGCCGGCTCCGGTCGGGGGGTGCGGAGCCGGCCCAGGTCGGGACGGAACTGAAGAACTATCGAGTTCCGAAATTCAGCCTACCGAGCGCAGGTGCTTGCCGTGTGAAGTCTCCTGGCCGACGACGGTCAGGATCAGCTGCGCCGACAGATAAGCACGGCACGGTGCGGGCATCCGCCGTGAGAACCAGCCACGCTTGCAGGTCGCGCACCGGCCGTGCTCGTCGGGCTGGTGCTCGTCGAGCAACGCCTTCACCACCGCGACCACCCTCGGCAACTCAACCCTGGCGAGTACGAGAGCGGTCTGGTCGTCGCCGCGTTCGGCGAGATCGGTGAGTGTGGCCAGGTGGGAGTGCAGCGACTTGTCCAGTTGGCTGAACACCGTGACGGCCATCAGGCTCAGAGCTCCAGTCCTTACGTAAGCAGCCCATGCAGACTGTCGCGCCGAACCTGCGATCTGCAAGTTGCAGTACACGAATGGATGACGTCTCTTTGCGACGCGCTGGTTTGCTCTCAAACTGAGAGCGACCAGAAGGTGGATGGCACCCAGGAGGAGTCATGCGGGGCAGCAGCCCGACCCTGCGCAAGCGCCGGCTCGTGACAGAGCTCAGGCGACTGCGTGAAGTGGCCGGGCTGACGATCGAGGAGGTGGGCGAGCGCCTGGAGTGCTCGGCCTCCAAGATCAGCCGCATCGAGACGGGTCGTGTGGGGGTGAGCCCGCGTGACGTGCGGGACATGCTCAGCGCCTACGGTGCGGACGCCGCCACCCTCGATGAACTGGTCCAGCTGGCGAGGGAAGCCCGTCGCAAGGCGTGGTGGGACGAGTTCGGCGACATCGTGCCCGGTCGTTACGTGGGGTACGAGGCCGACGCGGACTCGATCAGGACCTACCAGGGGCTGATGATCCCGGGCCTGCTGCAGTGTGAGGCGTACACGAGGGCGTTGATCTCCCAGGTGCTGCCGGACGCGCGCGCCGCCGAGATCGACCGCCGCGTCCGGTTGCGCAAGGCCAGGCAGGCCCTGCTGAGTGAGGACGACCCGTTGCGCCTGCACGTCGTGATCGACGAGGCCGCCCTGCGCCGGCTCGTCGGCGGCGCCGAGGTGATGCGCGTGCAGATGGCGCGTCTTCTCGAAGTCGGTGCATTGCCGAACGTCACGATGCAGGTCGTGCCGTTCAGCGCCGGTGGTCATGCTGCGATGGACGGCCCGTTCGTCATCCTGAGCTTTCCCGAGCAGCTCGACTCCGACGTCGTGTACATCGAAAGCACCAGAAGCGGCGTCTACCTGGAACAACAGTCGGACGTCCATTCCTACGCCGAGATGTTCGAGCGTCTCGTGAGTTCCGCCCAGACCCCGCGGGAATCGGCAACCCTGATCACGGAGATCGCTCGCACTCTCGCGTGACTGCGATCGGGAGTGAACAGAGTGGAAAGCTTGCGTTGGCGCAAGAGCAGCCGATCCTCGGCCGGTGGGCCTGATTGCGTGGAGATCGCGCTCGTCTCCTCCGGCACTGCCATCCGTGACAGCAAGAACGCGGACGGAGCGCGGCTGGAGTTCGGTGGCGCGGGATGGGACACCTTCCTCACCGCCGCGAAGACCGGCTCTTTTGTCAGCTGATTGACAGACACAGCACAAGGCCCTGGCTGGATCATCCAGCCAGGGCCTTGTCGCGTAAGGGGACGTGGGTCGGCCGGCGTTCCGCCGCCGCGGGCTGGATGCCCCTTGCACGCCGGCCGACCCACGTCGATCATGGGGAGCAGCGGGTGTTCCGCTGTCCGGTCCAACCTGCTCCGACTCCGAGATCTCCGGTTTCCGTTGATCTCGCCGTCTGTGGTTGGTTGGACACGCTAAGCGTAAGAATGCCTTCTACAGCACGACTGGAGCCCGACTGAAGTGATCTTCAAGCTCCAGGTGGCCCACAGGCGAAGGACAGATCGGTGACGCACGGCGAGGAACCCCTTCGGTTCGAGGTTCTCGGCCTTCTCCGGGTCGTTCGCGCAGGTCAAGAGGTTGATCTCGGTGCGGCGAAGCAGCGTGCCGTCCTCGCGGTCCTGCTGCTGGCGCGCAACACGCCGGTCAGCCGCGGGCACATCATCGAGGCGGTCTGGGGTGACAACGTGCCCTCGAGCGCGGTCAACCTGGTCCAGACCTATGTCGCCGGGCTGCGCAGGGCACTCGAACCGACCCGTGCCCGGAGGGCTCCCGCCGAGCTGCTGACCTCGGTCGGCGACGGCTACCTGATGCGCGTCGAGCCCGGTGCCCTGGACCTCGACGTCTTCGAACGTCAAGTGCTGCTCGCGAACCGCATGCGCGCCGCCGGTGACCTGGCCGGAGCCGCGGTCGAGCTCGACGACGCGCTGGCGTTGTTCCGCGCCGAGCCGCTGGGCGGTGTGTCCGGTCTCTTCGCCGACGTCGAACGCGGCCGTCTCGTCGAACGCCGGCTGGCGGTGCTGGAAGAACGCGCCGAGCTCGGGCTCGCGATCGGGCAGGGCCCGGAACTGGTCTCCCAGCTGAGCTCGGTGGTCGTCGAGCACCCGTTGCGCGAACGCGGCCACGGGCTGCTGATGCGGGCACTGGTCCAGGCGGGCCGGCAGGCCGAGGCGCTGGCCGCCTACCGGGAGGCCCGCGCCGTGCTCATCGAGGAACTCGGCGTCGAGCCGGGTCCCGAACTGCGCCGCGTGCACCAGGCCGTGCTGGCGGGGGACAGCCCCGAGCCGGAACGCGCGCCGGTCCGCGTGCCGCAGCACGTGTCCACCCCCGAACCGGCGCCGGTGACGGTTCCCGCCCAGCTGCCCCGCGCGCCCGTCGCGTTGATCGGCCGGGACGCCGAGCTCGGCTACCTGGACGCGCTGCTGCGCGACCACGACGGCCCGGTGATGCTGGTGACGGGACCGGCGGGCGTGGGCAAGACCGCGCTGGCCCTGCACTGGGCGCATCGCGTGCGGGAGGAGTTCCCGGACGGCCAGCTCTACGTCGACGTGCACGGGTACGACCCGAACCGGGAGCCGCTGGAGATCGGCGAGGTGCTCAACCGGTTCCTGCGCGCCCTGGGCGTGCCGGCCGGTGACACCCCCGTCTCGGTCGACGAACGCTCCGCGTTGCTGCGCACGTTGCTGGCCGACCGGCGGATGCTCGTGATGCTCGACAACGTCCGCAGCTCGGCCGACCTGTTACCGCTGCTGCCGGGCGCGCCGTCGTGCGTCGTCGTGACGTCGCGGCGCCGGTTGGTGGGGCTCGTCGCGCAGGTCGAGGCGAAGCTGGTCGAGCTGGACATGCTCGACCCGGACGCCGCCGTCGACGTGCTGGGCCGCATCGCCGGCCGGTCCGACATCGAGGCCGATGCCCTGCGCGAACTGGCCGAGCTGTGCGACGGCCTGCCGCTGGCGCTGCGGATCGCCGCGGCCCGTCTCGCCGTGTCCCCCCGCCTGCGCGTCGCCGAACTGGTCGAGGAACTGCAGGACGAGCAGGGCCGTCTGGCCGCGCTCGGCCTGGAGGACGGTGAGGGCACCGTACGAGCGGCTCTGGACGCCTCGCGCCGTGCGTTGCCCGCGGAGCCGTCCCGGCTCCTGGCGATCGTCGGCCTGCACCCCGGCGCGGACCTCACCCCGCACGTGGTCGCGGCGATGGGCGACGTGCCGTTGCTGGAGGCCCAGCGCGCGCTGGACGCGTTGACGGCCGCGAACCTGCTGTCCGTCAGCGAACCCGGCCGGCACTTCGCGCACGACATCGTCCGCGTCTACACCAAGACGCTGGCCGGTGAGCTGTCCGAGCCGGAACGCCGTGCCGCGACGGGCCGGATGCTCGACTACTACCTGCACTGCGCGGACCTCGCGGACGGCCTGCTGCCGATCAACCGCGGCAGCGTCCTGGTCGCGCCGGAGCACCGGCCCGTGCACGTGCCCGCGATCTCCGGTGCCGCGGACGCGACGGCGTGGTTCGACGCCGAGCGCGCGAACCTGATCGCCGCCGCCGAGCTCGCGTCGGGCTCCGGCTGGCACGTGCACGCGTGGCAGCTGCCGTACACGTTGTCGCGGTACCTGTGGCTGCGGACCGAGCGCGAGACCTCGTTGCGCCTCACCGAGGCCGCGCTGCAGGCCGCCATCGCCCTGAACGACGACGACGCCCGGTTCGTCATGCAGTTCAACCTGGGCGTCGCGTTGCTGCAGTTCGAACGCTTCGAAGAGGCGTTGCAGGCCCAGCAGGGGGCACTGGAGGTGGCGCGCCGCAAGGAGGACGTGCACCAGCAGGCGCGGGCCCTGACGACGGTCGCCGGCACGTTGCACGACCTGGGCCGGCACGCCGAGGCCGAGGCGCACTACCGCGAGGCCATGGAGATCTCGCGGATCGCGGGCTCGAAGTGGGCCGAGGCCAACGCCCACCACCACCTCGGTCTGCTCTACCTGAGCACGCAGCGCTTCGACGACGCGATGCCGTGGCTGCGCGTGGCGTTGCGGATGTACCACGAGGTCGGCGAGCAGTGCGGGGAAGCGGCCTGCCACGTCGACATCTCCACGGCTCTGCTGGAGACCGGTGACACGGACGGCGCGCTGTCCGCGGCCCGTACCGCGTTGGCGGTGGCGTGCGATGCCGTGTCGCCGTACCACCAGGCGCTGGCGCACGACCGGCTCGCGGCGGTGTTCGAGCAGCTGGGCGCGGCCGGTGCGGCGGCGCACTGGCAGCGGGCGCTGGCGTTGTTCACCGAGCTCGGCGCGCCTGAGGCCGACGGCGTCCGCGCCCGTCTCGCCCGGACCCGCGCGGTGACGGTCGGGTAAGGGGTTCGGCGGGCAGGACTGCGCGTTCGCCCGATGCCTGAGGTGAGGCCTCAGGACGAACCTCAGGACCATGAACGAATGGACCCCTGAGGCGATCAAGGCAGAAATCGACTACCGGCGCGGTAACGCGGTGTGCAACTGGCGGCGGTCGAACGGCCGCGGGCCGTCGTGGCTGAGCCGGGTGATCCACCGCACCTCTGCAAAACACAGCAGCACCCGCTCATGACGTGTGACAGCATGCCACTTGTGGCGCGCCTTGGTTCCGGAATCCCGTTGGTCGCGCGCGATCGGGAGCTGGACCGGTTGCGTGCCGCGTTGGCGAAGGCCGGGGAGGGCACCGCGGGGGCGGTGCTGCTCGCGGGTGACGCCGGTGTCGGCAAGACGCGGCTGATCGACGAGCTGGCCGCCGGCGCCGACGACACCCTCGTCCTCATGGGACGGTGCCTCGACGCGGGCGAGACCGGTCTGCCGTACCTGCCGTTCGCGGAGGCGCTGGGCACGTTGAAGAGCGACGTGTCGCACCGGCCCGCGCTCGCGATGTTGCTGCCGCAGCTGACGTTGCCGGCCGCACGCGAGCCCGGCACCGAGGGCATGATCGCGCCGAGCCTGATCCCGGGACGCAGGCCGGAGCAGGACGTCGGCCAGCTTCAGCTGTTCGACGCCGTGCTCGGGCTCCTCGGTGATCTCTCCGAACAGCAGCGCGTGCTGCTCGTCGTCGAGGACCTGCACTGGGCCGACGCGTCCACCCGGTACCTGCTGTCGTTCCTGTTGTCCCGCCTGCGTTCCCAGCGCCTGCTGGTCGTCGGCACCTATCGCGCCGACGACCTGCACCGCAGCCATCCGTTGCGCCCCTTGCTGTCCGAGCTGGTCCGGCTGCCCGCCGTCGACCGCCTGGATCTCGCGCCGTTCAACGCCGCGGACGCCCGCCGGTTCGTCGAGGCCCTGTCCGACGACCTGCCGCAGGACGTCCTCCGGCAAGTGGCGGAACGCTCCGAGGGCAACGCCTTCTTCGCCGAGGAACTCATCGCGGTGGCCACCTGTGACGACGCCAGGTCGTTGCCGTCCGCGCTCGCCGACGTCCTGCTCAGCCGGGTCGAGAGCCTCAGCCCTGAGGCGCAGCACGTCGTCCGCGTCGCGTCCGTGCGGGGCCGCCGGGTCCGGCACTACCGGCTGCACGAGGTCTCGGGCATGTCCGACCTCGCGTTCGACGCGGCGCTGCGCGAGCTGGTCCAGCACCACCTGCTCGTCGTGCACGACGACGAGGTCTACGCCTTCCGCCACGCGCTGGTCAGGGAAGCCGTCTACGGTGACCTGCTGCCCGGTGAACGGGTCCGGCTGCACGCCGCCTACGCCCGCCACCTGGCCCAGCACCTGGAGGAGCGCGGTGCCGCGGCGGCGCTGGCCCACCACGCCTTCGAGAGCCACGACCTGCCGACGGCCCTGAACGCCTCGATCATGGCGTCCAAGGAGGCCGAACGCGCGGGTGCGCCCGCGGAGTCGTTGCGGTACCTGGAAAAAGCCCTCAACCTGTGGAACGCCGTCGCCGAGGCGGATCGTCCGTCCGATGTGGACGAGTCCGTGCTGCTGCGGCGCGCGTCCTGGGTCGCGGGCACGGCCGGGCAGCCGGAACGCGCGGTCGCGTTCGCCCGCAGCGCCACCAAGGCGATCAGCGCCGAGCAGACGCCGGAGGAGGCCGCCGAGATCTGGTTGCGGCTCTCGCAGGCGCTGTCGATCCTCGACGGCAACGAGGAAGAGCACTTCCTGGTCCTCGCGAAAGCGCTCCAGCTCGTGCGCGACCGCGAGCCCAGCCCCACGCGCGCCCGTGTGTTCGCGGGCAAGGCGTCTTCCCTGCGCCAGCAACGCAAGGACGACGAAGCGCGCGAAGCGGCCGAGCTGGCGATCGCGAACGGCGAGACGGCGAACGCGCCGGGTGCGATCGCGGACGGCCTGGGCACCCTGGCGATCCTCGACGACCACGCGAACCGGCCGGAGGAGGCCAAGGCCAGCTTCGAGCGCGCGATCCAGCACGCGCGCGAGGTCGGAGCGTTCAACAACGAGCTGAGGGCTTGGTACTACTACGGGATGATGCACTACGACCGCGGCGAACTGGCCGAGGCGGCGCGCGTCTACAACCTCGCGGGGGACAGGGCCAAGGAGACCGGCCTGACCTGGAGCATGTTCGGGCTGGAGATCCGCATCCTGCAGGTGCTGGTGCACTACTACATCGGCGACTGGGACTACGCGGCGTGGGCCAGCGAACCGCCCGGCATGTCGGTGTCGTCGACGGTGCTGGCGCGGCTCGCGTCGGCGAGCACGCACCTCACGGTCTCGCGCGGTGACCTGGCCGAGTCCGAGCGGATGATCACGAAGCTGCGCAGCGACTGGCACCGCGACATCCAGATCGCGCTGATCAACGGTGGTACGGGCGCGGAGCTCGCGTTGTGGCGCGGCCGTCCGGAGCTGGCCGTCGAACGCGTCACGGACGCGCTGGAGTGGGCGCGCAAGCTCGGCGGTCCGTGGATGCTCGCGGGCATCAGGATCGGCGCGATCGGCATCGCCGCGCACGCGGAGATCGCCGCGAAGGCACGCCGCAAGCGCGACGCCGAGGCCGAGAGGAACGCGGTCGCCGCCGGGCACGAGCTCGCCGAGCACGTGCGGCTGACCGCGCAGAACGGCAAGCCGCGCGCGGGCGTTCTCGGGCCGGAGGGACGTGCCTGGCTGGCCCGTGCCAACGCCGAGGAGTCACGGCTGGAGGGCTCGGGGGATCCCGAGCAGTGGCGCAGGGCCGTCGACGAGTTCGGCTACGGGGTCGCGTTCGAGCAGGCGCTGTGCCGGTGGCGGCTCGCGGAGGCGTTGCTCGGGGCGGAACGCCGCGACGAGGCCGCCGAGCAGCTGCGGCAGGCCGACGAGGTGGCGACGAGACTCAAGGCCGTGCCGCTCGCCGAGGCCGTCGCGTCGTGCGCCAAGCGGGCCCGCATCAGTCTCAGGGCCGACGAACCGGTGCGCGACCACGTCGACCTCTTCACCCCGCGGGAACGCGACGTGCTCGGCCTGGTGGCCGCGGGACGGACGAACCGCGAGGTCGGCGAGGAGCTCTACATCAGCGAGAAGACCGTTTCCGTGCACCTCTCCCGGATCATGGCCAAGCTGGGGGCGTCGCGGCGCGCGGAGGCCGTGGCCATCGCGTACGACCGGGGTCTGCTGGAATAGCGCCGGTTGTCATACCTCAGGCTGATGCGCAACGCGTCGCGGAGTTGATGTCCGCGTACTCAGCTTCCTCATAGCTTCTTCCTCAGCAAGGAACATCCCCTGTGAGGAAGGCGAGCCACATGTCTGCACTGGTGTCCGAGGTCGGCACCCGGACCGCCGCGGCGGCCCACAACCTGGTGAAGGTCTACGGCAAGGGTGACACCGCGGTGCGGGCGCTCGACGGCATCAACGTCGCCTTCCAGGCCGGGCGTTTCACCGCGATCATGGGTCCGTCGGGTTCCGGCAAGTCCACGCTGATGCACTGCCTCGCGGGACTGGACACGGTGGACAGCGGCGAGATCCACATCGGACAGACCGAGATCACCAAGCTGAACGACAAGGACCTGACCAAGCTGCGCCGCGACCGCGTCGGCTTCGTGTTCCAGGCCTTCAACCTGCTGCCGACGCTGACCGCCGAGCAGAACATCCTGCTGGGCCTGGAGCTCGCCGGCCGCAAGCCCGACCGGGAGTGGTTCGACACGATCGTCAACGTGCTCGGCCTGCGCGACCGCCTGACGCACCGCCCGACCGAGCTGTCCGGTGGCCAGCAGCAGCGCGTGGCCTGCGCCCGTGCGCTCGTCGCCCGTCCCGAGGTCATCTTCGCCGACGAGCCGACCGGCAACCTGGACTCCCGCAGCGGCGCCGAGGTACTCGACTTCCTGCGCATGTCGGTCCGCAAGCTGGGCCAGACCGTGATCATGGTGACGCACGACCCGGTGGCCGCGAGCTACGCGGACCGCGTGGTGCTGCTCGCCGACGGCCGGCTCGCGGGCGAGATCCACCAGCCCACCACCGAGTCCGTCGTCAACGCCCTCACGCACCTGGGGGCGTGAGCTACCGATGCTGAAGACGATCCTTGCGGGCCTTCGCGCCCGCACGGCGAGGCTGGTGCTGTCCAGCATCGCCATCGCGCTCGGCGTCGCGTTCGTGACGGGCACGCTCGTGCTCGGCGACGCGGTCGGGGAACAGACGAGGGACAACTTCGCCCGCAGCGCCCGCAACGTCGACGCGGCCGTGCACATGGGGGAGAACAGCCCCAACCGGGAGGACGGCATCCCGGCCGACTTCCTGCAGAAGATCCGCAACACGCCCGGTGTCGAGGGCGCGGACTCGCGTGAGTTCGGCAGCGCCGCGTTGCTCAGCGGGGAGGGCAAGGCGCGCAGTGCGCTGGTGCAGCCGCTGCCGACGACGGAGAAGCTGCGCGACTTCAACCTCAAGGACGGCAAGTTCCCGGTCAAGGCCGACGAGGCCGCGATCGACACCAAGACCGCCCAGGTCGCGAAGCTCAAGGTCGGCGACAAGCTCAAGCTGCTCGACGAGGAGAACGCGGAGCACGCGTTCACCATCGTCGGCACCTACCAGCAGGGCGCCAGCAGCATCTCGATGTCCGGCAGCGACCACGTCCTGGTCTCGCCGGAAGGCCTGCGCACGGTGATCCCGGACCAGCGGATCTACGAGATCGTCGCGGTCGCCAAGTCCGGTGTCTCGCAGCAGCAACTGGTCGCCGACATCACCAAGGCGATCGGCGCCGGCTACGAGGTGCAGACCGGCGAGCAGCTGACCCAGGCCACGCTGGCGCAGGTCGGTGACGCCGCGAGCGAGATCAAGACGTTCCTGCTCGCGTTCGCCGCGATCTCGCTCGTCGTCGCGGGCATGGTCATCTACAACACCTTCACGATCCTCGTCGCCCAGCGCACGAAGGAACTCGCGCTGCTGCGCTGCGTCGGAGCGAACCGCTCGCAGGTGTTCCGCAGCGTGCTCGCCGAAGCGCTCTTCATGGGTCTCGCGGCGTCCGTGCTCGGCCTCCTCGGCGGACTCGGCGTCTCGGCCGGCCTGCAGGCGTTCATCAGCACGGTGGGCGGCGGCGGCCCCGGTGGCGAGGACGCCCCGATCCGCCTGCCGATCTCGTGGGTGACCATCGCCGCCGGCTTCGGTGTCGGCGTGGTCGTGACCGTGCTGTCGGCCGTGCTGCCGGCCCGCCGTGCCACGAAGGTCGCCCCGGTGGCCGCCCTGCGATCGCAGCCGGACAGCTCCGACGACGTCGCCCGCACCGGCAAGGTCCGGATCGTCGTCGCGACGCTGATCGCGCTGATCGGTGGCGCCGCCGTCTACTTCGGACTGCAGCAGGAGAAGGAAGAGCCGGCGATGTTCATCACCGGTGGCGCCACGATGGTGCTCCTGCTCGCGGTGCTGCTGCTCGGCCCGCTGTACGTGCCGCTGGTGAACCGCCTGTTCGGCAAGGCGCTGCGCGGTGTCCCGGCGAAGCTGGCCTCGGCCAACGCGGGCCGCAACCCCAAGCGCACGGCCGCGACCACGGCGGCGCTGATGATCGGCGTGACCATCGTCGCCATGGTGACGGTCGTGGCCGGCAGTGGCCGCGCGACCATGAACGAGCAGGTGGACAAGCGGTTCCCGGCCGACTACGCGGTCAAGTCCAACGTGTACAGCCAGCCGCTCACGCAGAAGTTCGCCGACGAGCTCGCGAAGGTGCGCAACGTCGCGCAGGTCGCGCCCGAGCTCAGGGCGTACGGCGAGTCGCCCAAGCTGCAGTACGCCGACGTCACCGGATACCCGGCCGACGCGATCGGTTCCCTGGTGCGCCCGGACCTCGCCGGCGGCACGTTGACGGGGATCAAGGACGGCGAGCTCGCCATGCGGGAGAAGGAGGCGAAGGACGCCGGTGTCACCGTCGGCTCCACCGTCCCGATCAGCGGCAAGGACCTCAAGGTCGTCGCGCTGATCAAGGACAACAGCTACGGCACCGGCATCGTGACGCTCAAGACCGCCGAGTCCCTGCTCAAGGAGCCCGTGAAGGGCTACCAGAACGTGCTGGTCAAGCTCGCGCCCGGCACCGACATCACGGTGGCGCGCGCCGACCTGGAACGGTTCATCGCGACCTCGCCGGTGGCGGTGCTGGACTCCGCGGCCGAGACCAAGGCGGAGCTGAACGGCCAGATCGACCAGATCCTGATGTTCATCTGGGCCCTCGTCGGCCTGGCGCTGATCATCGCCCTGTTCGGCATCGCGAACACGCTGACGCTCTCGGTGCTGGAACGGACCCGCGAGTCCGCCCTGCTGCGGGCGCTGGGCCTGACCAGGGGCCAGCTGCGGCAGATGCTGGTGGTCGAGTCGATCCTGATGGCGCTGATCGGCGCGGTCGTGGGCGTGCTGCTCGGCGCCGGGTTCGGGTGGCTGCTGGTCGAGGCGATCTCGAACTCGGAGTTCCGGATCAGCTTCTCCATCCCGTTCGGCCAGATCGGCATCATGCTCGGCCTGGCCGTGGTCGCGGCGGTCATCGCGGCAGCCCTGCCGGCCCGCCGCGCGGCCAGGAACTCCGTGGTCGCGGGCATGGCGGAGGCGTAGGAGACACCCCGCCCGGCCTCGCTGTCGGGGGCCACGGCCGGGCGGGTTCGGGAGTGCGGAAACAGGGGCCGCACTACCGGGGGATCGGTGGAGGTCCGGTGCTGTCGGGGCACCGGGCCTCCGCTGCGTTCAGAGGCGCGAACGCGTTCGTCACCCGCCGAATCGGCAGGTGGACCGCCGCTTCGGAAAAAATCTTGGGGACCGCGCGTCACTTTTGGCCCGCGACCCCCTCTACCTGGGGTGAGGGACGACCGGAGCGAGGGCCCGGTCGTCCCTCTTCGTCGTTTCCGGGGTCCGTCCGCCGCTCAGCGCGAGACGCTCGGCGTTCCGGCAAATGTTTTTGTTGCCTGCCTCCACAAAGTTACGGAACGATGTCGACCGCTTGACACCCGCGCGTCTCCGGTTGAGTGTGAGAGCGCTCTCATCACAGTTAAGCGCCGCTCACGGCGTCGTCGAGGAGGACGGATGAGCACAAGACTGGTCGGCAGCGTTGCTGCGACCCTCGCGATGGTTCTGGTCGCTGGATGCGGCGGGAGTTCCGGGGCCGACGGCAAGATCGAGCTGTCGCTGGGTCTGTTCTCCGACTTCGGGTACGACAAGCTCATCGAGGAGTACCAGGCCTCGCACCCGAACATCAAGATCGAGCAGCGCAAGGTCAAGATGGAGCAGCACAACACGCAGCTCGCGACGCAGCTCGCGGGTGGCCGTGGTGCCGCGGACATCGTCGCTCTCGAGGAGGGCGTGGTCTCGCAGTTCCGCGCCTCCAAGGACAAGTTCGTGAACCTGGCGGAGTACGGCGCCAAGGATCTGAAGGACCAGTGGGCCGGGTGGAAGTGGAACCAGGGCACCGCCGACGGCGGTGAGTTCGTGCTGGGGCTGGGCACGGACATGGGCAGCCTCGGGCTCTGCTACCGCGCCGACCTGTTCGCGGCGGCGGGCCTGCCCACCGACCGCGCCGAGGTCGCCAAGCTGTGGCCGACCTGGGCCGACTACGCGAAGGTCGCCGACCAGTTCACGGCCAAGACGCCGAACGTGAAGTTCGTCGACACCGGCCGCAACGTCTACAAGGCGATCCTCGACCAGACCGAGGAGGGCTACTTCGCGAAGGACGACTCGTACATCGCGGAGAAGAACGACAAGGTCAAGACGGCGTTCGAGACGGCGGCGGCGCTCGGCACCAAGCAGCAGACCGGTGCCCTGGAGCCGTTCAGCCAGGACTGGAACGTCGCGCTGAAGCAGGGTTCGTTCGCCACGACCACGTGCCCGGCCTGGGCGCTCGCGCTGATCAAGGCGGGTGCCGGTGACGCGGCTGCCGGGAAGTGGGACGTGACGACGGCGCCCGGCGGTGGCGGCAACTGGGGCGGCTCGTTCCTCGCCGTCCCGAAGCAGGGCAAGCACCCGAAGGAGGCCTACGAGCTCGCCAAGTGGCTCACGGCCCCCGAGCAGCAGAAGCGGATCTTCAAGGAGACCGGCAACCTGCCGAGCCAGCCGAAGGTCTACCAGGACGCCGAGGTGCAGGCGACCGTCAACGAGTACTTCAACAAGGCACCGGTGGGCCAGATCTTCGCGACCTCGGCGGAGTCGCTGAAGCCGACCTACCGCGGCACGAAGGACTCGAAGGTCGGACCGGTGTTCGCCACCGCGCTGACCCGCGTGGAGCAGGGCAAGCAGTCCGCGGCTGAAGCGTGGACGCAGGCCCTGAAGGAAGCGACGGACGCCGCCAAGTGACGGTGACGCGTCAAGAGACCGAGGCGGCTCCGGCCGTCTCGGTTTCGCCTTCCAAGGAACCGAAGCGCTTCGGGCTGAGCAACTGGGACGCCAGGTACACGCCGTACCTGATCATTGCGCCGTTCTTCCTGGTGTTCGGCATCTTCGGGCTGTACCCGCTGGTGTACACGGCGTGGGTGTCGCTGCACGACTGGCAGCTGATCGACGGCAACCAGGGATTCGTCGGTCTCGCCAACTACGTCGAGCTCTTCGGCGACTCCAAGTTCTGGAACGCGCTGTTCAACACGCTGAGCCTGTTCGTGCTCTCGACGGTGCCGCAGCTGCTGGCCGCGCTCGGCCTCGCCGCGCTGCTGGACCGGGGTCTGCGCGGCAGCGCGTTCTGGCGGGCGGGCGTGCTGCTGCCCAACGTCATCTCGGTCGCCGCGGTGGCGCTGGTGTTCGCACAGTTCTTCGGCCGCGACTTCGGCATCGTGAACTTCCTGCTCGGCTTCGTCGGCATCGACCCGATCGACTGGCGCGCCGAGACGTGGGCGTCGCACCTCGCGGTGTCCACCATGGTCATGTGGCGCTGGACCGGGTACAACGCGCTGCTGTACCTGGCGGCGATGCAGTCCGTGCCCAAGGACATGTACGAGTCGGCCACGCTGGACGGCGCCGGTCGCTGGCGGATGTTCTGGTCGATCACCGTGCCGTCGATCCGTCCCACGATCCTGTTCACCGTCGTCACCTCGACGATCGGCGGTCTGCAGCTGTTCGCGGAACCGGCGCTGTTCGACCCGGGCTTCGCCGCCAACAACTCCACCGGCGGCTCCGACCGGCAGTTCCAGACGCTGGTGCTCTACATGTACGAGAAGGGCTTCCGGTTGTTCGACGCCGGCTACGCGGCCACCGTCGCGTGGATGTTGTTCGTGGTCGTCCTGGTGGTCGCGATGATCAACTTCACGCTGACCCGGCGCATCGCGGGCAAGGGGTGATCGAGTGAAGAACGCCAAGGCAGGGCCGCTGCTCTACGGGTTCCTGGTCGCCGTGCTCGCCGCGTCGATCTTCCCGCTGTACTACTCGTTCATCGTCGCGTCGAAGGACAACTCGGTCCTCGGCGAGAAGGTCCCGCCGCTGGTTCCGGGCGGCAACCTGGTCGAGAACATCACCCGCGTCTTCGACACCGTCGACTTCTGGCTCGCCATGCAGAACTCGTTCATCGTGGCGTCGAGCGTGGCGATCTCGAACGTCGTGCTGGGCACGCTGGCCGGGTTCGCGTTCTCGCGGCTGCGGTTCAGGGGCCGCGACTCGCTGTTCCTCGTCGTGCTCGGCACCGCGATGGTGCCGACGCAGCTCGGCGTGATCCCGCTGTACATGCTGATGTCCGACCTCGACTGGTACGGCACGCTGCAGGCGGTCATCGTGCCGGTGCTGATCGGCTCGTTCGCGGTGTTCTGGATGCGCCAGGCGTGCGAGGAGACCGTGCCGTACGAGCTGATCGAGGCCGCGCGCATGGACGGCTGCTCGGTGCTGCGGACGTTCTGGCACGTCGGGTTCCCGGCGGTGCGGCCCCAGGCCGCGGTGCTGGGCATGTTCACGTTCATGACGGCGTGGAACGACTTCTTCTGGCCGTTGATCGTGCTTGACCCCAACGACAGCCCGACGGTCCAGGTCGCCCTGTCGACGCTGGCCAGCGGGTACTACACCGACTACTCCCTGATGCTCGCCGGCGCCTCCATCGCGGTGCTGCCGGTGATCGCGATCTTCGTCCTGCTGTCGCGCCAGATCGTGGGCGGCATCATGCAGGGCGCGCTAAAGGGATGAACCTCAGCAGGGATCAAGCCACAAGGATGTGAATGTATGACGACCGACTCGGACGTCGAGGTCGGGCGGGAGGTGCTGACCTTCCCGCCGGACTTCCTCTGGGGAGCGGCGACCGCGGCGTTCCAGATCGAAGGCGCGACCACGGTGGACGGCCGTGGCGCCTCGATCTGGGACACGTTCGCCGCGACGCCCGGCAAGGTGCTGGCCGGTGACACGGGCGACCCCGCCTGCGATCACTACCACCGGTACCAGTCCGATGTGGACCTGATGAAGTCCCTCGGGCTGGCCTCGTACCGGTTCTCCGTCGCGTGGCCCCGGATCCAGCCCAGCGGCAGCGGCCAGGTCGAGGAGCGCGGGCTCGCGTTCTACGACCGGCTGGTGGACTCGTTGCTGGAGAAGGACATCCAGCCGCTCGCCACGCTGTACCACTGGGACCTGCCGCAGGTCCTGGAGGACTTCGGCGGCTGGCGCAACCGCGACACCGCCTACCGCTTCGCCGAGTACGCGGCCATCGTGCACGAACGGCTCGGTGACCGGGTGCAGGCCTGGACCACGCTGAACGAGCCGTGGGTCTCGGCGTTCCTGGGTTACGGCAACGGGATCCACGCGCCGGGCATCACCGACGCGGTGGCGTCCCTGGAGGCGGCGCACCACCTGCTGCTGGCCCACGGGCTCGCCACGCAGGCGTTGCGCGCGCAGGCACCGGAGTCGCACCGGCTGTCGATCGTGCTCAACTTCAGCACGATCTGGGGCGACGACGCGGAGGCCGTCCGCAAGGTCGACGGCCTGCAGAACCGCATCCTGCTCGACCCGGTCCTCGGCCGCGGCTACCCGCTCGACGTCCTGCAGGACACGACGTGGCTGGGCGACTGGACGAACGTGGTCCGCGACGGGGACATGGAGACCATCGCGACCCCGATCGACTGGATCGGCGTGAACTACTACAACCCGACCCGCGTCGCGCCGGCCGACCCGGACTTCGTGCCGGCCGGTCCGCACGCGGGCCTGCGCGGTGTGACCATCGAGCCGCCGCAGGGCGAGCTCACCGGGTTCGGGTGGGAGCAGAACGCCGACGCGTTCACCGAGCTGCTGGTGCGCCTGTCTCGCGACACCGCCGGGGTGCCGCTGGTGGTCACGGAGAACGGGTCCGCGTTCCCGGACGCCGTCGACCCGGCGGGTCGCGTGCACGACGTCAAGCGGACGAAGTACCTGGTGGACCACGTGCGCGCGGTGCACAGGGCGATCTCCGAGGGCGCCGACATCCGCGGCTACCTGGCGTGGTCGCTGCTCGACAACTTCGAGTGGGCGGCCGGGTACTCGCAGCGGTTCGGGATCGTGCACGTCGACTTCGAGACGCAGCAGCGCACGGTCAAGGAGAGCGCGGCCACGCTGGCCCGGATCATCGGGCAGAACGGGCTCCCCGCGCACGGTTACACCGTTTAGCCGACAGGACGGGCCGAGGGGGCCTTGGCGCTCTCACCTGCGGATACTTCTGTCCACAGGTGAGAGCGCTCTCTCGTTCAGCGCCTGCGCAGGACCCTCGGGTCGGCGTGCAGGTTGTCTCCGAGTTTGATGGTGATGAACTCGTTGTCGTCCGGCTTGCCCGGCGTGCGGCCCGACGACGACGGGAAGTTGTTGTCGTTGAGCACCGCGATCGTGCGGTCGTCGAGGATCGTGACGTCCTCGATCGTGACGAACGGGAACCTGAACGGATCCGCCTGCCCGCCGACGTGCTTCGGGTTGGCGAGGTTCAGCAGGTCGGCGACCAGCGTCTTGTCGAGCTTGCCGTCTTCGTTCCTGTCGCGCTTGTCGGCCAGGTAGACGCGCTTGACGATCGCGTCGGCGCCCTGGGCGCTGTCCCGCTCGATGATCAGCAGCCGGTTGTCGTCGACCGCGACGGCGTCGCCGATGGCGAAGTTCGGGTCTTCCAGCTGGTAGCGCCAGGTCCTGCCGGTGAAGCTGTTGCTCGCGATGTCGAACTCGTTGAGCCGCAGCGTGCCCGGTGCGTCACCGGCGACGGTGCCCTCCAGCAGCGCGTTGATCCTCTTGCCGTCCGGCGAGAGCGTGATGCCCTCGAAGCCCTTGCTGCCACCCAGGTTCGGGTTGCCGGCCGGATTCTCCGGGGCACGCACGCCCGGCAGCGGCGCCGGAGGTGCCATCAGGCGACCGGCCCGGTCGAAGTGCAGCAGGTACGGGCCGAACTCGTCGCCCATCCAGTACGTGCCGTCGGCGCCGCGCGTGACCGACTCGACGTCGATGTCGGCGCCGGTGATCACCCGGTCCTGCCTGGTCAGCGGGAACGGGATGTGGCCGTTCGGGTCGGTCAGCGTGACGCCGCCGAGCACGTCGACGGTGTTCCTCGCGAAGTCGGGCGCGATGCGGTGGATGCGCAGCAGGAAGTCCGCGCTGTTGGCCTTGGTGCCGTAGCCGTTGTCGGAGATGGCGTCGAACGTGCCGTCGCTGTTGCGGACGAGACCGCTGAAGCCCTGGATCGGCTGGTCCGCGAACGGCGGCGTGACCCCGTTGATCGGGGCCGTCCCCAGTGCCGCGCCGCTCGGTTCGCTGCCGGGCAGGTAGGTCTCCGCCGGGAGGGAGGCGAAGTTCGTCAGCGTGGCCTGCCTGGGAGCCTTCTGGCCGGGAGCGGCGGTGGTGGGCGTGGCCAGTGCCGTGACGGTGAGCAAAGTGAGGCCTACGGCCAGTGTTCTCCTCATGCGGCGACCCTATGACGAGCGTTTTACCCGTGGTTCGCCTCGCGGCAACAACTTCCATGAACTCTTGACGTCATGACGACGACCTGGCGCCTGCGCTTCGAACTCAGCGACAGCCCCGGCGCGCTCGCGCGCGTCACCGTCCGGCTGGCCTCGGCCGACTGCAACGTCCTCGCGCTGCACGTGATTCCCGTGCCCGGAGGGGTGCTGGACGAGATCGTCGTGCGGGCGGCTCCGGGCGTGCTGCCCGCGGACCTCGTCGAAGCGGTGCGCAGCGAGGGCGGCAAACGCGTCGGGATCACCCGCGCCGACCTGCGCGACCTCGTGGACCAGCCGACCGCCGTGCTGCGCGCCGCGCGGATGGCGCTCACCGACCCGGAACAGACCGCCGACGCACTCCGCCAGGTGCTGGCCGCCGACTCCGTGACGGTCGGCGAGGCAGCCGACGGCCAGGTCCAACTGGGGGAGTGGGCGGCCCGGCGCGGCTGGGCTCCCTTCACCCAGGTCGAACTCACGCGCGCCCAGGCGTTGCTCGACCTCGTGGACGCGCCGGCGCCGTCGATGCGGGCGGTGATCAGCGACGACGGCGCGGCGCTGGTCCTGCGCCCAGGGGCCGACGCGGACGAGGACGCCGTCGCCGCCCTGCACTCCCGCTGTTCCATGAGGACGATGTTCAACCGCTACCACTCGGGCATGCGCACCGTGCCCCGCCGCTGGCTGCACCGCCTGCTCAACCCGCCGCGCGGCACCACGGTCCTCGGTCAGTGCGGCGACCAGGTCGTGGCCCTGGGACAACTCATCCACACCGGCACACCGGACTGCGCCGAGGTCTCGTTGTTGGTCGAGGACGCCTGGCAACGCCGAGGCGTGGGCGCGGCACTGCTCGGTGCCCTCGCGTCGGACGCCCGCGCGGCCGGGTTCACGGAGCTCGTCGCGTGGTGCCTGCCCTCCGAAACCGCCCTGGTTCGCACGGCCGCGCGAGCTGGCCTCGCCACCACGACACGCCGTGAAGACGGACTGCTCCGTGTTTCGATCACGCCTCGCGGGCGTGCCCTGAAGACGCCGGAAGCCGTCGAGGTCGCCGAAAAAACACGATGAACAGCGCGGAAACCCTCCTCGGAGATCCTTTGGGGCTAAGCTGCTTAGCGGATCAAAGGTTTTCATCGAGGAGTGGTGGTGCTCGTGTCCAACCACGCGCGTCCGACGTTGGAAGACGTTGCCGCGAGGGCAGGGGTTTCCCGCGCGACAGCGTCAAGAGTGCTGAACGCGTCGCCGCGCGTCAGCCCGGAGGCGCTGGAAGCGGTCAACGCCGCAGTAACGGCGCTGGGCTACCAGCCGAACCGCGCCGCCCGCGCGTTGGTCACCCGTCGCACAGGCGCCGTGGCCGTGCTGTTCTCCGAGCCGGAGCCCAAGATCTTCGACGACCCGCACTTCGCGCGCCTGATCCGTGCGGGGGCACGGGCACTGGCCGACGTCGACGTGCAGATGGTCCTCATGCTGGTGCACTCGCTGGACGACCAGGCGCGTGCACACCGGTTCCTGGCCGGCGGTCACGTCGACGGTGCCCTGGTGTTCGCACCGCACCGCAACGACGAGCTGGTCTCGATCGTGAAGAAGCTGCCGCTGCCCGTGGTGTACGCAGGCAAGCCGTGGGGGTCGTTGCGGGGGATGCACCTCGTGGACAACGACAACGAGGGCGGCGCCGTGCTCGCCACCGAGCACCTCAAGTCGCTCGGCCGCAAGAAGATCGTCCACGTCTCCGGGCCTTTGGACGAACTGTCCGCCATAGACCGGTTGAACGGGTTCAAGTCGGCCATGTCGTTGGACGACAAGGGAGTCGCCCGCCTCACCGAGGACGGTGGGTTCACCCGGGAGGGTGGGCGCAAGGCCATGTCCGCGTTGCTGGCTCGGGTGCCTTCGCTTGATGCCGTCTTCGTGGCTTCCGACCTGATGGCGGCTGGGGCGCTGGAGACGTTGAACGAGGCTGGGCGGCGGGTTCCCGAGGATGTCGCCGTGGTCGGGTTCGACGATCATGTGGCCATTGCCGAGCACACTTCTCCGCCGTTGACTTCTGTGCGGCAGGATTCCGATGAGCAGGTCAAGGTGATGGTCGAGCACCTGGTGAAGCTGCTTCGGGATGAGACTGTGAAGAAGAAGCAGCAGATGTTGCCGACTGTGTTGGTTCGGCGCGAGTCTGCCTGACGCACGCTTAGGCGCGTCGGTTTCGTAGGTGGTCGCCTTGCGGGCGGCGGCTTGCGTTGCGTGCGTTTGCTGAGGGCTCTGCCCTCAGGCTCCCGGCACTCCCAAAGGAGCCGTCCCACGCCGCGCGCGGGTAGATGGCACGCCTGTTGCTTTGGGCGGCGTGCTGTTGCGTAGGTGGTTGCGTTGGGTGGTGGCTCCCCCGTCCAGCGCACCGGAGTCGGCGCGGCAAAAGCTCAGGAGCGCTAGACGAGGGAGCCACCACCGCTCCCTTGAGGATTGACTGCTCGCCTGCGGCAGCGCTTGGATCGGACTGCTCGCCTGCGGCATCGCGCGATTGTGTGTCCGTGCCAGCCCTGGCGGTCCGAGTCCCATCCAGCCTCATCGCTGCCGGCATCCGCCCGCGGTCTCAGCCTCGTCATCGCGGGACTGTCAGACCTCGCCGCTACCTTGGGACGCGGGGGAGCCGAAACGCGAGGGGACCCCTGCGCGAGCCTGCGCTCCGGCGGCTAGTTGCCCATGTTCTTGCAGGTGGGCGGCGGGAGTGGGTTCAGCGGGCTGCACGGCCAGCCCGACGACGAAGTCGGTGGCGTCGTCGTTTGCGCCGGAGGGGGTGGGGGCTGCGCCGGGTTCGTCGCCGCTGGGGGTGGCGTGGTGGTCTTTTGTGGTTGCTGCGTGTTCGGGGCCGAGCTGGTGGAGCTCGATGGTGCGCTGCTGCTCGGGGTCGAGCTCTCCGTCGAGCTCTGCGGGGTGCTGGGGGTGGACGAGATCCACGTGGATGCCGGGGTTCTGCTCAGCGGGTCTTCGCCGGCCGCTCCGTGGAGCGCCATGCCTACCAGCACGCCGAGCAACGCTGACCCGAGCACGGCGGAGCCGCCTGCGGCCCACAGTGCGCGCACAGCAGTCCTCCTCTAAATGCTCACGGTGTGAAGTCGGGCGGTCACTCTCTTCGGCAGATTACCGGCTGGGCCGGTCGCAGGAGAACGCTCACCTGGATGCCTTATCGGCTCCTTGACGGCCCCGGTTGAGTGATCGCTGTCACTGAACTGTGATGCGGGCGAGTACCAAACTGGCACCGGAAAGGCCTGCCACCAGCACGGTTCCGGTCAAATGCCACGTCGGAGCGTCACCCGTGCAGGTGAACACCTCGGTGAAGCGTTCCGTGGAGCAGGTGACGAACGGGACCGACGAGAGGGCGATCGAGGAGGCTGCCACGCCGCCCAGCAGTGCGGAGCCGAACGTGCGCATGACGGGGAACGCGGCGTTGGCCGTGCCCATCGCCGCGATGGCGAAGAGCAGTGGCACCGGTCTGGGGAACAGGCCTGTCAGCGCGCAGCCGATCATCAGGACGCCGAGCACGGCCTGGCCGATCCTCGCCTGTGTCGCCACGGCTTGGCACCCTAACAACTCCGTAAGCTCTTTTCGGTCCGGTTTGCGCCAGTATTTTCGGTATGCGCCATCGTCGATTCCTGATCCCTGTCTCAGTTTTCCTGGTCGTCGCTCTCGGGGTCGGGCTGTACCTGTTCCAGCCGTGGCGGCTGCTCACGGTTCGCGAAACGCGCGACGCGTTGCTCGTGCCCCCGGCAACTGTTCAGTCGACCGCTCCGTCCACGCCGCAGTCGACCGCTTCCAGTGCGCCCGCGCCCGTTGCGAAAACGCCCAAGGAGGTCGCGGCCGGCGAGTGGCGCTCACTTGAGCACGCGACCACCGGTAAGGCAAGCCTCATCGCACTGCCTGGTGGCGGGCATTCGGTCCAGTTCGCTTCGTTGGACACGAGCGATGGTCCTGACCTGTACGTTTACCTCTCGCCGCACGCGTCGAGCTCGTCGGAGAAGACGTTCGGTCAGGGATTCACGAGCCTGGGCAAGTTGAAGGGAAACCGCGGCGATCAGGTCTACGAAATTCCGTCGAGCGTCGACGTGTCCGCGATTCGGAGTGTCGTGATCTGGTGTCAGAGGTTCAGCGCGGGGTTCGCGGTAGCGCCGCTGGAACAAGCCTGAAACATCAAGACCGGACGGCTCTTTCACCATTGACTTTCCTGGTCTAGACCACATAGCGTCTGCGGACACCACATCGTCCCTTGCCGGCGGACGTGCGCAAGCCCCGTTGGCGAGGAGCACGGCTCACTGGTGGGCCCACTGCGGCGGTGACGCGGCTCGAACTCTCCCGGAGCCGCGCCACCGCCGGTGGCGTTTACTGTGGGTCGTGCACACCAGGACCGTGGCGATCCACTACGTGCGTGCGGCGCTCCGCGCGTGCCCGGAGCCGTCCGCCGTCCTGCTCGGTGCGGGCATCCCCCAGAGTCTTCTCGCGGACGACCGTGCGCGCGTCACGCCCGCGCAGTACACGAAGTTCATCCAGACGCTCTGGGAAGTCCTCGACGACGAGTTCATGGGCTTCGGGCCGCGGCCGTCCAAGCGCGGCACGTTCGCGATGATGTGCCTGCTCGCCGTGCACTGCCCGGACCTCGAATCGGCGCTCAAGCGCGGCCTGGCCTTCTACGCGCTCTTCGACGAGCCGCTGGAGCTGTCGCTCGACGGCGGCCGCTTCACGCTGCACGTTCCCGGCGACCCCGACCACTTCCTCACCGAGTCGCTTCTCGTGCTGTGGCACCGCTTCTCGTCGTGGCTCATCGGCCGCCGCATCCCGTTGCAGGGCGCGGAGTTCGGCTATCCGGAACCGGCGCACGCCGCCGAGTACCACCTGATCTTCGGGTGCCCGCTGCGGTTCGGCGCGCGCGTCACCACGATCGCCTTCGACCCGAAGTTCCTGCGCATGCCCGTGGTGCAGGACGAGGCGGCGCTGAAGCGGTTCCTGCGGCACTCGCCGGCGGATCTGCTGTCGCGGCGCGACCACGGCGCGGACACGTCGGGGCACGTGCGGCGGCTGCTCGGGCGCGGGGTGACCGGGCTGGAGGCCGTGGCGGCCCAGCTCGGGGTGTCGGCGCCCACGTTGCGCCGGAGGCTGGCGGCCGAGGGGACGTCGTTCCGCGAGGTGCGCGAGCAGCTGCTGCGCGACCAGGCGGTGGCCTCGCTGGTGCGGGGCGGGGAGTCGGTCGAGGAACTGGCGCTGCGCCTCGGGTTCTCCGAGGCGAGCGCCTTCCACCGGGCCTTCAAGCGCTGGACCGGGTCCTCGCCCGGCTCCTACCGCGCCTAGAACTTGTCGCGCTCCCGCAGTGAAGCCGGCGGGCGGAACCGCTCCCCGTACGTGTCGGCGAGGTAGTCCGCGCGTTCCACGAACGCCTGCACGCCGTAGGAGTTGATGAACTGCAGCGTGCCGCCGCTCCACGGCGCGAAACCGAACCCGAAGATCGAGCCGATGTTCGCGTCCGCCACCGACGTCAGCACGCCCTCGTCGAGGCACCGCACGGTTTCCAGCGACTGCACGAACAGCAACCGGTCACGCACGTCCTGTTCGGACACTCCGGCGTCGGCCTTCGCGTACCGGGTCGTCAGCTCGGGCCACAGGAACTTCCTGCCGCCCTCGGGGTACTCGTAGAAGCCGGCACCGGTCGACTTCCCGCTGCGGCCCAGCGACACCATCTCGCGGATCAGGTCGTAGGCCGGGCTCTCCGAGACCAGCGACGGGTCGTCGGCGAGCGTCTGGTCGTGGATCTTCAGCTGCAGCGACAGCGTCACCTCGTCCGACACCGCCAGCGGGCCGACGGCCATGCCGGACTTCTTCGCCACGTTCTCGATCAACGCCGGCGCCACGCCCTCGGCCAGCATCGTGATCGCCTCGATCACGTACGTGCCGAACGTCCGCGAGGTGTAGAAGCCGCGCGAGTCGTTGACCACGATCGGCGTCTTCCCGATCTGCCGCACGTAGTCGAGCGCGCGCTGCAGCGTCTCCTCGGACGTCTTCTCGCCGCGGATGATCTCCACGAGCCGCATCTTCGGCACGGGCGAGAAGAAGTGCAGGCCGATGAACCGCTCCGGCGCCGTCACCGCCGACGCGAGGCCGGTGATCGGCAGCGTCGAGGTGTTGGACGCGATCACCGCGTCCGGCAACGCCTTCTCCTCGGCCGCGGGCAGCACCTTGTTCTTCAGCTCGCGGTTCTCGAAGACGGCCTCGATGATCAGGTCGCAGCCCGCGAGGTCGTCGTCGGAGTCGGTCGGCGTGATCCCTTCCAGGCCCTGAGCGCCCTTCTGGGCACCTTCGAGGCTGACGTCCTTCAGGACCACCTCGATGCCCGCCTTCGCGGACACCTCGGCGATTCCGGCGCCCATCATGCCCGCGCCCAGCACACCGAGCTTGGCCACGCGACGACCCGTGGCGGACGCGCGGCCGTTGACCTCGTTGAGGTTGAACCAGAACGCCGTGATCATGTTCTTGGAGACCTGGCCGGAAGCCAGTTCCACGAAGTAGCGGCCCTCGATCTTCAGCGCCGTGTCGAAGTCGACGTAGGCACCTTCGACGGCCGTCGCCATGATCTTCTCCGGCGCCGGGTACACGCCGTGCGACTTCTTGCTCAGCACGGCCGGAGCCGCTGCGAGCAGGCCGTAGCTGTTGGGGTCGCCGAACTTCAGGTCCGGCACGCCCGCGCCCTGCACGTCCCACGGCTGCGTCGGCGCCGGGTTCGCCTTGATCCACGCGCGGGCCTCGGAGATCAGCTCCTCGCGCGTGTCCACGACCTGGTGCACGATTCCGGCCTGCAGCGCGCGTTCCGGCCGCAGCTGCTTGCCCTCCATGAGCAACGGCAACGCCTTCTGCACGCCCAGCAGGCGCACCATGCGCGTGACGCCACCGCCGCCGGGCAGCAGGCCCAGCGTCGCCTCGGGCAGGCCGACGCGGATGCTGTTGTCGTTCAGCAGGATCCGGCGGTGCGAGGCCAGCGCGATCTCGAAACCGCCGCCGAGCGCGGTCCCGTTGATCGCCGCCACGACCGGCTTGCCGAGCGTCTCCAGCCGTCGCAGCTGCGACTTGAGCTCCTCGACGCCTTCGAGCGCCTGCGAGGCGTTCTCCGGCGTGATCGCGATCAGGACGTTCAGGTCGCCGCCGGCGAAGAACGTCTTCTTGGCGGACGTGATGATCACACCGGTGATGTCGTCGCCTTCAAGACGGGAGACCGCGTCGCCCATCAGGCCCCGGTACTCGTCGTTCATCACGTTGGCGGAGCCGGACATGTCCATCGTCAGGGTGACGATGCCGTCGGCGTCCTTGTCGTAGTGGAACGGCATGCCTCAGACCCTCTCGATGATCGTCGCGATACCCATGCCGCCGCCCACGCACAGCGTGGCCAGGCCGCGGCGCAGGTCCCGGCGCTCCAGCTCGTCCAGCAGCGTGCCCAGGATCATGCAGCCGGTGGCGCCGAGCGGGTGGCCCAGCGCGATCGCGCCGCCGTTGACGTTGACCTTGTCCTCGGGGATGTCCATGTCGCGCAGGAACTTCAGCACCACCGACGAGAACGCCTCGTTGACCTCGAACAGGTCGATGTCCTCGACCGAGAGTCCCGCCTTGTCCAGCGCCTTGCGCGCGGACGGCGCCGGTCCGGTGAGCATGATCGTCGGCTCGGTGCCCACGACGGCGACGGACACGATCCGGGCGCGCGGCGTCAGGCCGAGGGCCTTGCCCGTCGCCGCCGAACCGATCAGCATCGCCGCGGCGCCGTCGACGATCTGCGACGAGTTGCCGGGCGTGTGCACGTGGCTGATGCGTTCGACGGTGGGGTAGCGGTCGATCGCGACGGTGTCGTAACCGAGGTCGCCGTGGAACTGGAAGCTCGGCTTCAACCGGCCCAGGGACTCCACAGTGGACTCGGGGCGGATCGTCTCGTCCTCCTTGAGCACCACCGTGCCGTTCTGGTCGACGACCGGCACGACGGACCGCTCGAACCGGCCGTCCTTCTGCGCCTCGAACGCGCGGGCGTGCGACCGGGCGGCCCACGCGTCGACGTCCGTGCGGGAGAAGCCCTCCAGCGTCGCGATCAGGTCGGCGGACACGCCCTGCGGGACGAACGACAGGTCGAAGTTCGTCTGCGGGTCGATCGCCCACGCGCCGCCGTCGGACCCCATCGGCACGCGCGACATCGACTCGACGCCGCCCGCCACCACCAGGTCCTCGAACCCGGACGCGACCTTGGCCGCGGCGAGGTTCACCGACTCGAGGCCCGACGCGCAGAACCGGTTGAGCTGCACACCGGCCGGGCGCTGGTCCCAGCCGGCGGCCAGCACCGCGGTCCGGGCGATGTCGCCGCCCTGCTCACCGAGCGGGGACACCACGCCGAACACGACGTCGTCCACCGCGGAGGTGTCGAGGGAGTTGCGTTCGGACAGCGCGCGCAGCACACCGGCAGCCAGATCGACGGGCTTCACGCTGTGCAGCGACCCGCGCTTTCCCTTGCCGCGCGGCGTGCGCACCGCGTCGAAGATCAAGGCTTCGCTCATGACACCACGCTAGGCCCGGCCTCGCGACCTGGCCATGACCGTGGAGGGTGACCGATTAGCTCAACAGGAACTCCATGTGCTCGGGTTCCTCGGCGTCCACGAACCCGAGCCGCTTGTACAGGCGTCGCGCCGGCAGGTTGTCGTCCCACACGCGCAGCCGCACCACCTTCCAGCCCTCCTCGGCCGCCCACGTCAGCACCGTCCTGACCAGGGCTTCCCCAACTCCTCGGCCGCGATGGCAGTCACGCACCCACATCGAGTAGAGGTAGAGGCCCTCGGGTTCCGCGGTGGCGGCGACCAGGGCGGCCGGACGGGGGTCGAGCACGACGAGCTTCAGGCCTTCCGCCGCGCGGGCACGCCACTCGGCCTCGCTGTACGTCTGCTCGCGGGCCAGCGTGGAGCCGAACTCCCCGGGGTCGCTGGCCAGTGCTTCCAGGCGGATATCGCGCCAGAGCTCCCAGTCGTCCGGCGTGACCTGGTGGATGTGCATACCCGGCAGTCTGTACGACCGGGGTGGGAATTTCGCTCAGTTTTTCCGGGCTGTGCAGGCGCGCCGGTCATGGCGTGGATCACCGCCCGGTGGTTTCGTGGACCTCATGGCAGAGCGTCGATCGCGGTGGATGGACAGTGACCTGGACCAGTTGCGCCAGCTCGCACGCACGTTCTTCGAAAAGGAGGTCACACCGCACGTCGAGCGCTTCGCCGAGCAGAAGCAGGTCGACCGCGAACTGTGGCGCAAGGCCGGTGAGCTCGGCCTGCTGTGCCTGAGCATCCCCGAGGAGTACGGGGGCGGTGGCGGCACCTTCGCGCACGAGGCCGTGTTGCTGGAGGAGCAGGCGCGCGCCGGCGACAGCGCGTGGGGCAACAGCGTCCACAGCGGCATCGTCGCCCACTACCTCAACTCCTACGGCTCCGAGGAGCAGAAGCAGCGCTGGCTGCCCAAGCTCGCGTCCGGCGAGTACGTCGGCGCGATCGCGATGACCGAACCCGGCGCGGGATCCGACCTGCAGGGCATCCGGACCAAGGCGATCAGGGACGGGGACGAGTACGTCATCAACGGCTCGAAGACGTTCATCACCAACGGCGTGCACGCCGACCTGGTGATCGTCGTGGCCAAGACCGACCCGGCGCAGGGTGCCCAGGGCATCTCACTGCTCGTCGTGGAGAACGACATCCGGCGCGGCCGTGTGCTCGACAAGGTCGGCATGAAGGGCCAGGACACCGCCGAGCTGTTCTTCGACGACGTCCGCGTGCCGGTCACGAACCTCCTCGGCGACCAGGAGGGCCTCGGGTTCATCCAGCTCATGCAGCAGCTGCCGCAGGAACGCCTGATCATCGGCGTCTGCTGCATCGCGGGCATCGAGGCGGCCGTCGACGTGACGCTGAAGTACGTGAAGGAGCGCACGGCGTTCGGCAAGGAGCTGATGAGGTTCCAGAACACCCGGTTCAAGCTCGCCGAGTGCGCCACCGAGGCGGCTGTGACCAGGGCCTTCATCGACGAGTGCGTCGAGAAGCACCTGAAGGGTGAGCTGGACGTCCCGGCCGCCGCGATGGCGAAGTGGTGGGCCAGCGACCGGTTGGGCAAGGTCGTCGACGAGTGCGTGCAGCTCTTCGGCGGCTACGGCTACATGAACGAGTACCCGATCGCGCGTGCCTGGTCCGACGCCCGCGTCCAGCGGATCTACGGCGGCACGAACGAGATCATGAAGGAAATCATCGCGAGGTCCCTGTGACCGGTCCCCTCGCAGGTCTTCGCGTCGTCGAACTCGCGGGCCTCGCGCCCGCGCCGTTCGGTGCCATGGTGCTCGCCGACCTCGGCGCGGACGTGATCCAGGTGCACAAGCCGGGGAGCGTGCCGACGATCCCCGGCGACTTCCTCGGCCGCAACCGGCGCTCGATCGCGATCGACACCCGCAGGCCCGAAGGCGCCGAGCTGGTGTTGCAGCTGGTCGAACGCTCGGACGTGCTGATCGAGGGCTTCCGGCCGGGCGTCACCGAACGGCTGGGCATCGGCCCGGCGCAGTGCCTCGCCCGCAATTCGCGCCTCGTATACGGACGTATGACCGGCTGGGGCCAGGACGGGCCCCTGGCCGACCGCGCCGGTCACGACATCAACTACATCGCCGTCGCGGGTGCCCTGGAGCCCCTCGGCCGGGCCGGCGGGCCGCCGTCGTTCCCGATCAACCTGCTCGGCGACTTCGGTGGGGGAGGGCTGCTGCTGGCCCTCGGCGTGCTCGCCGCGCTGTACGAACGCGAGCGCTCCGGACGTGGCCAGGTGGTGGACGCCGCCATGGTCGACGGGGCGGCGTTGCTGACCACGTTCCTGCACGGGATGCGGTCCGCGGGCATGTGGTCGGGCGGGCGCGGCGAGAACATGCTCGACGGTGGAGTGCCGTTCTACGACGTGTACGAGGCCGCGGACGGGAAGTACGTGGCGATCGGTGCGCTGGAGGAGAAGTTCTACGCGGATCTCGTGCGCGTGCTGGGGCTGGAGGACGCACCGTCGCGCAACGATCCGGCGAACTGGCCTGAGCTGCGAGAACGCATCGCGGCGGCGGTGAAGACCCGGCCGAGGGACGAGTGGGCCGACCTCGCGCGGGACACGGACGCGTGCCTGGCTCCGGTGCTGACCCCTGCCGAGGCGGCTCGGCATCCGTACAACGAGGCGCGCTCCACTTTCGTGGACGTGTCCGGTTCGCCGCATCCGGCGCCGGCGCCTCGCTTCGACCGCACTCCTGCGGCCGTTCCCACGGCCCCGGTTTCCGCCGGGGTGAACACCGGGGAAGTGCTTGCCGACATGGGTGTGGCGGACGCGCGCATTATGGAACTGCGGCGGTCTGGAGTAATTGGATGAATGTGCGGGTGTGCATTAATAACGCCACGAGGGCGTGACGGTGCGTGATGGGGGACGTTCGGCATCCGGGTGAGGGCCGGTGCAACAGTCTCTCTTCCAAGCTGTGGGATGCGAGGGGCTGCGTGTTCACCTCGTGCCCAGGACATCGGCGCTGCTGGCGCCCGTCTTTAGCCGCCATTCGGGTGACGTTGGCCGCTGTGCAGGCGTGCGCCGCTGGCAGAACCTCGGGGGAGTTTGGCGTGGTCGTTGTTCATCGCAAGGGTGAATGAGGGACCATGACGGGTGACACGGGCGGTCCGCCGCCCGACCTGTGAACCACACGGACGGAGAGGTACCTGTGAACCTCAAGAAGGTGCTAGTGCTGGCGGGCGTCGCGCTGGTGCTGTTCCTCCTGATCACCCAGCCCGAGCAGTCCGCCTCGGCGGTGCAGCAGGTGCTCGGCTGGCTGCGTCAGGGCGCGGAGTCGATCATCACCTTCATCAGGAGCCTCTTCGGCACGGCCACCCCGCTCAGCTAGTGACGGTCGGTGATCCTCGGCCGTCCGCGTTGAGCCGGATGGGTGGAATGAGGCCAATCACGCACTGGTAACGGGTGTTCTGGGGATTCAGGGTCTGGCGATTGTCAGACCTACCGAATACCTTCCGCTGCAATGGCCGATCCCCGACCGACGAGGAGGCACATATGGTCGAGGACTCCGGGGTCCACGAGCTGTTGCAGCAGTGGGCGGCTGAACGGTCTGATGACGCAGAGATGCAGGAGGTGAACCGGATCAAGAACGCATGGCTCGCGGAGGCTCCCCCCTCGGCGCCAGGCATCCCCGTGCAGCGGGGAGGCAGGAGCGGGTCGCGTGGCTTGGTCAAGGTCGACTCGGCGGATCCGGCCTACGTGGCCGCGATGCGCAAGCGGGCGCCGGAGGCACCCGAGGCACTGCTCGCCGCCGCGGCGAGCTACTGGCAGCTGGTGGGCGACGTCGCCGAGGCCGAGCAGTGGTGGGACGCGGGCATCAGCCCGTTGGACCAGCGCGCGCTCGACTACCGCGCGGCGGGCCTGTCTCCTGCCGACCTCGGTCGGCGCCTGGGACCGATGACGGTTCTCCAGCACCTTCGCCGCGGTTCTGCCGCAGCCTGGTGCGTCGCACGTCTGCAGAGGCAGCGCCGGGACGGCGTGGCGTAGTGGGGAACGGGGCTCCACGATTGGGGCCCCTATGTTCGCGGAACGCGCTCACGGAAATCGTTTCGCGTGTTCTATGGGGGCCAAGCCCCCACGCCCCAGCCGGGGGCGAGCCCCCGGACCCCCACAGGGTGGCCTCCGTGAGGAGGCCTCACCCAAGTAGTGTGGAAGTCGTGCGCGGCCTCCTTACTCCCCAGCGTGTGCTGATCGCGTTCGCCTGTCTGGCGGCGCTGGTCGCCTGTTGCGGGCTCGCGTGGTGGCAGTGGCAGCGCTTCGAGTCCGCCAGCGGCACGTTCCAGAACCTCGGTTACGTGCTCCAGTGGCCGCTCTTCGGCCTCTTCCCCCTCTTCATGGTGTGGCGTTTCCGCCGTTTGTCGCGCCAGAACCGTGACGCGGATCTCGCACCGGAGCCGGTTGCGCCCGCTCCCCGCCCGGTGGCTACCGTTGACGCCGTCAAACCCGCGCCTGTCGAGCACTTCGACGACGAAGAAGACGCGGAGCTCGCGGCCTACAACCGCATGCTCGCGGACCTCAACGCGCGGGACGGTCGTTGAGCGAAGGCGGGCAGATGAAGGGTGCGTTGACCCGGTTCAGGGTCATGGCTTACGTGGTCGGAGTCTTCCTGTTGCTCCTGGTCGTGGCCATGGTGCTCAAGTACGCCGCGGACATGGACGGCGCGATGAAGGTCGTCGGCCCGATCCACGGCTTCCTCTACGCCATCTACCTGGTGATTTCGGTCGACCTGGCGCTGAAGCTGCGCTGGTCGATCAAGGGCACCGCGCTGGTGCTGGTCGCCGGCACGATCCCGTTCCTGTCCTTCTGGGCGGAGCGCAAGGTGGTCGAGAAGACTGCGCAGGGCGTCCCGCTGTGACGTTTGGCCTGCTAGCGTCTGGGGCTGACAACTGAACACGGCCGTCGATGTCGCGCGGAAGAGACCCCTTTCGAAGGGGCGCCGAAGGAGCAATCCCTCCCCGGAATCTCTCAGGCACAGATACCGCACGACGAAGGCAACTCTGGAAAGCAGGCTCATCAGCAGCCTCGCCCACGGTGCAAGTCGCGCTCCGCGCGGCGAAGCTCTCAGGCTCATGACAGAGGGGGAGGCTCGCTCTAGTGAGGAGTCTCCGATGGACCGTGTCATTCTTCTGATGCCTCAGCCGGCCGCGTCCGGCTCTTCGGCGCACCCTGGAGGAGCGTTCTGATGTCCCGCCTCACGCCTCTGAACGCCGAGCACGAGCAGCTCGGCGCGATGTTCACCGACTTCGCGGGCTGGCGGATGCCGCTGCGCTACTCGTCCGAGCTCGCGGAGCACCACGCGGTGCGCACGACCGCGGGCCTGTTCGACCTCACGCACATGGGTGAGATCGTCCTGACCGGACCGCAGGCCGGTGAGGCCCTCGACTACGCGCTGGTCGGCCACATCTCGGCACTGGCCGTCGGCAAGGCGCGCTACACGATGATCACCCAGGCCGACGGCGGCGTGATCGACGACCTGATCGTGTACCGCCTGGGCGACCAGGAGTTCATGGTCGTCGCGAACGCCTCGAACGCTCTGGTCGTCGCCGAGGCCCTGGTCGAGCGTGCCGCCGGGTTCGACACCGTCGTCACGGACGCCTCGACCGACTACGCGCTGATCGCGATCCAGGGCCCGAAGTCGGTCGAGATCCTCTCCGGCCTGACCGAGACCGACCTGTCGACGGTCAAGTACTACGCCTCGTACCCGTCCACCGTGGCCGGTGTCGACGCGCTGCTCGCCCGCACCGGGTACACCGGTGAGGAGGGCTTCGAGCTCTTCGTCGCGCCCGCCGACGCGCCCGCGGTCTGGGCGGCGTTGCTGGCCGCGGGCGAGGCGCACGAGCTCAAGCCGTGCGGTCTCGGCTGCCGCGACACGTTGCGTCTCGAAGCCGGGATGCCCTTGTACGGCAACGAACTCACGACGTCGCTGACGCCCTACAACGCGAACCTGGGCCGCGTGGTGAAGCTCGACAAGCCCGGCGACTTCGTGGGCCGCGAGGCGCTGACCAAGGTCGCCGAGTCCGGGGTGGACTCGGTCCTCGTCGGACTGAAGACGCCCGAGCGCCGCGCCCCGCGCCACGGCTACGCGGTGCTCGACGGCGACGAGGTCGTGGGCGAGGTGACGTCGGGCGCGCTGTCCCCGACCCTCGGCTACTCCGTCGCCATGGCCTACGTGTCGAAGGCCAGTGCCGAGCCCGGCACCTCACTGCTGGTGGACGTCCGCGGCAAGAAGCAGCCGGTCGAGGTCGTCGCACTTCCGTTCTACAAGCGCGCCAAGTAGGGAGATCCTCCAGATGTCCGACCAGTTCAACGCCTCCCTCGCGGAGTACGACCCCGAGGTGGCCGAGGCCGTTGCGGCCGAGCTGGCACGCCAGCAGGGCACGCTCGAGATGATCGCCTCGGAGAACTTCACGCCCGTCTCGGTGCTGCAGGCCCAGGGCTCCGTCCTCACCAACAAGTACGCGGAGGGCTACCCCGGCCGCCGCTACTACGGCGGCTGCGAGCACGTGGACGTCGTCGAGCGTCTCGCCATCGAGCGCATCAAGTCGCTCTTCGGCGCCGGTTTCGCGAACGTCCAGCCGCACTCGGGTGCGCAGGCCAACGCGGCCGCGATGTTCGCTCTGCTCCAGCCCGGCGACACGATCCTGGGCCTGGACCTCGCGCACGGCGGCCACCTGACGCACGGCATGCGCATCAACTTCTCCGGCAAGCTCTACAACGTCGTGCCGTACCACGTCGCGGACTCCGACGGCCGCGTCGACATGGCCGAGGTCGAGCGCCTGGCGCAGGAGCACCGGCCGAAGCTGATCGTCGCCGGCTGGTCCGCCTACCCGCGCCAGCTGGACTTCGCCGAGTTCCGCCGCATCGCGGACTCGGTCGAGGCGTACCTGATGGTCGACATGGCGCACTTCGCCGGCCTCGTGGCCGCCGACCTGCACCCGTCGCCCGTGCCGCACGCGCACGTCACGACGACCACGACCCACAAGACCCTCGGCGGTCCCCGTGGCGGCGTGATCCTGTCGAACGACGCCGACATCGCCAAGAAGATCAACTCGGCGGTGTTCCCCGGCCAGCAGGGCGGCCCGCTGGAGCACGTGATCGCGGCCAAGGCGGTGGCGTTCAAGCACGCCGCCTCGCCGGAGTTCGCGGACCGCCAGCGCCGCACGCTCGAGGGCGCGCGGATCCTGGCCGAGCGCCTGTCGCAGGCGGACGTCGCGGCGGCCGGCGTGAAGGTGCTGACCGGGGGCACGGACGTGCACCTGGTCCTCGTCGACCTGGTCAACTCCGAGCTGGACGGCAAGCAGGCCGAGGACGTGCTGCACCAGATCGGCATCACGGTCAACCGCAACGCCGTGCCGAACGACCCGCGCCCGCCGATGGTGACGTCCGGCCTGCGGATCGGTACGCCGGCGCTCGCGACCCGCGGGTTCGGCGAGGTGGACTTCACCGAGGTCGCCGACGTGATCGCGGAGGCCCTGAAGCCGGGCGCGGCGATCGACGAGCTGCGTGCGCGCGTCGAGGTGCTGGCGGCGAAGCACCCGCTGTACTCCACGCTCTGACGCTGAACCACGAGGGGCGCCACCGGAAGATCCGGTGGCGCCCCTCGCGTTTGTGATCCGAGAGCGAAACGACGGGAACCCCGGCCCCTTCCCCAGGGCCGGGGTTTCACCATGTCAGGGTGATGTGTGTTTCAGGTGGACCGTCCTAATGGGATGCTGTGGGGTTAGGCGGCGGGTGCCGTGACGCCAGGGGGCAGGCATTCCACGTTGCGCTTGCCGTCAGGCTGGATCACGAACCAGGTACCGCCGACGCCCTGACCCTTCCAGGCACCCGGCTTCGGGTCCTGGGAGTAGGCGTACAGCGCCCAGCCGTCGATCGCGACCTGCTTCTTGCCGTCAGCGCGCGTGATCAGCGAGACCAGCTTCGAGTCGATGCCCTCGACCTGCGGGATCGTGTCCGCGAGGAGCGGAGGCCACGTCACTGCACACTGGTTGTTGCAGTTGGACTTGCCTTCCGGCTTCGGGGTGTCCTTGTCGAAGCGGTACATCGTGCGGCCGTCGCCGTCCTGGACCACGAGGCCCATCTTGTCGACGGGCTTGCCGACCAGCTTCAAGGAACTCACCGGAGCGGCGGCCGGGGGCTGCGCGGCGGGAGGCTGCGCGGCCGGGGTTTCCGGGGCCTGCTGCTGTACGGGGGCTTCGGGTGCCTGCGCGGGTTCCTGGAGTACCGGGGGCTGACCCACGTCGCCGTAGTCACCGAGGACGCCCAGGTCGGTTTCGGTTTGTGCCACCGGCTTGGAGTTCGTGCCACTGCCAGTGGCGCTCCAGACACCCAGACCCAGCACAACTGCCAGTCCCGCGGCGAGCCCGATGGCAATGCGGTTACGTCGGATCACACTCATGTCCTCCTCGTCCATCCGTTCGCTCTATCCAGGCCATACGGCCCGGGTTGCGTCTCGGTTCAGAAACGAACCGAACCTCGTCCCGTCTCGAACGTCTGGCGGAGCCAGGTCACGCAGGAGGTGCAGGGTGGTCGTCGCAGGTCAGCTGGCAGGAATGGCCGAACGAGTGCTGGGTGCACCGTTGCCGATCGGATTTCGGGCTTGGGACGGAAGTGTGGCCGGGCCGCAGGACGGCACGGTGCTCGTGATCCGCTCGCGTGACGCGTTGCGGCGGCTCGTCTGGAGTCCGAACGAACTGGGGCTCGCCCGCGCGTACGTGAGCGGGGAGCTCGACGTCGAGGGTGATCTCGCCACCGGTCTCTCGCAGATCTGGGGTCTCGTGCGGCGGGGTGTCACCCGGCGGCCGCGGCTCTCGGAGGTCGCGAAGCTCGCGTGGCGGTTGAAGGTGCTGGGACCCAACCCGGACGCGCCGAAGGAGGAAGCCCGGCTGCGAGGGGCGCTGCACACGAAGAGCCGTGACCGCGACGCCATTTCGCACCACTACGACCTGAGCAACGACTTCTACCGGCTCGTGCTCGATCCGAGCATGGCCTACTCGTGCGCGTACTTCACGTCCGAGGACGAGCCGCTCGCGCAGGCGCAGCACAACAAGCTGGACCTCGTGTGCCGCAAGCTCGGCCTGGAGCCGGGCATGCGCCTGCTCGACGTCGGCTGCGGGTGGGGTTCGATGATCATCCACGCCGCGAAGCACTACGGCGTGCGGGCGACCGGGGTGACGATCTCCGCCCAACAGCGCGCGCACGTCCTCGGGCGGATCGAGGCCGAAGGACTGACCGGCCGGGTCGAGGTGCGGCTGCAGGACTACCGCGAGGTGCGCGACGAGCCGTTCGACGCGATCTCCACGATCGAGATGGGCGAGCACGTCGGCGAGAGCAACTACCCCGAGTACGCCTCGACGCTGCACCGGCTGCTCAAGCCGGAGGGCCGCCTGCTGCTGCAGCAGATGTCGCGCGGACGCAACGCGCCGGGCGGTGGGGCGTTCATCGAGTCGTACGTCGCGCCGGACATGCACATGCGGCCGGTCAGTGCCACGACTGGTTTTCTCGAAGACGCCGGTCTGGAGATCCGTGACGTGCATGCGTTGCGCGAGCACTACGTGTGGACCGTACGGGCGTGGGCGGAGACTCTCGAAGAGCGCTGGGACGAGGTCGTCGCCCTGGTCGGCGAGGGCCAGGCGCGCGTGTGGCGGCTGTACCTCGCGGGCGGCGCGCTGACGTTCGAGGAGGGCCGGATGGGCGTCGACCAGATCCTGGCGGTGCGCAGGAGCGAGAGCGGCCGCAGCGGCATGCCACGCGTGCGTCGTGAGCTGGTGGCCCGATGAGCTTCCTGATCAGCTTCGTCGTGGTGCTGGCACTGCTCAGCGGCCTGTTCCTGTACGCGGACTCCCGCAAGCGCTACGACCTGATCGACTCGGTGTGGGGCCCTGGCTTCGCCGTGATCGCGGTGCTCACGTTGCTGTTCGCGGAAGGCGAACCAACTCGGCAGTGGGTGGTCACCGCTCTCACCGTGATGTGGGGCGTACGCCTGGGCGTGCACATCCACTCGCGCAACAGGGGCAAGGACGAAGATCCGCGCTACCAGGACATTTTGAGGCGTGCCAAGGGAAATCCGCGCCTGCGGATGTACCGCGTCTACCTGCTGCAGGCCGTGCTGATGTGGATCGTGTCGCTGCCGGTCCAGGCCGCGCAGCACCTTTCGGCCCCGTTCGGAGTGCTAGATTGGCTGGGCACTGGCGTGTGGATGGTCGGCTTCGTCTTCGAGGCCGTGGGTGACTGGCAGCTCTCCCGGTTCCGGGCGGACCCGGCGAACAAGGGCGCCGTGATGGACCGCGGATTGTGGCGCTACACAAGGCATCCGAACTACTTCGGTGACTCCGTCGTGTGGTGGGGCCTGTACCTGTTCGCGTTGCACTCGTGGCTCGCCGCGCTCACGATCATCGGTCCGGTGGTCATGACGTGGCTGCTCGCGAAGGGCAGTGGAAAGCCGTTGCTGGAGAAGGACATCGTGTCGCGTCGTCCCGGCTACGCCGAGTACGTGCGGCGCACCAGTGGCTTCTTCCCGCTGCCTCCGAAGAGCAAGGTGAGCTAGGCGGCAATCCGGGCGCGGCGTCCTTCCGTGCCGAACTTGGCATTCCGTTCAGCGCGGTCGGCGTCAGGTTCGCCGCCCGCTGCCGGCTCGCGGCGCACGCGACTCGTGTGCGCCGTGCCGCTGGTACGCCGCGCCTGCCCACGCCCCGCGTCTCGGACCACCCGTCCGCGACCTCACCACCGTGGCGCGAGCAGGAGGCCGCAGCGCACGCCCAGCCTTGCCGCCGACAACCCCCTGCCGGTCTGTATCGCGCCAGGCAGTGCACGTCACAGCGCCCGTGCGGCACGCGTGCGCGGGTTAATGTTGGAGCGTGGGCAACGACATCTCCTTCCCGCGCCAACAGGCGCGCACCCAGCGGTTCACCGTCGGCGCACCGAGGACCTTCGCGGTGTCGGCGGACGGCGCACGTGTCTTCTTCCTGCGCCCGGCCACGGCCACAAGCCGTGCGAACGGGCTCTGGGAGCTGAACACGACCACCGGCGTCGAACGGCTGCTCGTCGATCCGGCGACGCTGCTGTCCGATCCGGAGGACCTGCCGGCGGAGGAGAAGGCGCGCCGTGAGCGCACGCGTGAGTCCGGTGCGGGCATCGTCGGTTACGCACTCTCCCGCGACGCCTCGGTGGCCTCGTTCGCGCTGTCCGGCCGCCTGTTCGTGGCCGACCTGGTGAGCGGTACCGCTCGTGAGCTGCCGACCCGGGGTGGCGTGGTCGACCCGCGCGTCGACCCGACCGGGCGGCGGGTGGCGTACGTCACGAACGGCACCCTGCGCGTGGTCGAGCTGAGCTCCGGTGAGGACTACGCCGTCGCCGAGCCGGACGGCGAGGACGTGACGTTCGGTCTCGCCGAGTTCATCGCGGCCGAGGAGATGTCGCGCTACCGCGGCTACTGGTGGGAGCCGAACGGCAACCGCCTCATCGCCGCGCGCGTGAACAACGCTCCGGTGCAACGCTGGTACATCGCCGACCCGGCGAACCCCGGCACCGCCGCCACCGAGATCGCCTACCCGGCGGCGGGTACGGCCAACGCCACGGTGTCGCTGCACGTGGTGTCGCTCGACACCACCTTCGTCCCGGTGCTGCTGGAGTTCGACTACCTCAACGACGTGCACTGGTCGTCCGGCGGCGCCCCGCTGATCACGACGCAGACCCGCGACCAGCGCACCCGCCGGATCTACACGCTGTCCCCCGAGACCGGCGCCGTCACCGAGCTCGCGGTCGAGACCGATCCGACGTGGCTCGAGGTCAGCGACGGCGCTCCGGCGTGGACTCCGGACGGCCGTCTCGTGCGGATCGTGGGGGAGGGTGACGAGTACGCGCTCCGCGTGGGCGACGAGGTCCTGACCTCGGGCCTGCAGGTGCGCCGGGTGCTCGACATCGCCGACGACTCAATTCTCGTGGCCGCCTCCGAAGCCGACGACCCCACGCAGGTGCACGTCTACTCGGTCGGCGGCAGCATCGAGCGACTGTCCTCCGAGGATGGTGTGCACTCCGCGATTCGTGGCGGTGACACGGTTGTCCTCGTATCGGCCACTTTGGACTGGTTCGGCGCGCGGGTGCGGGTCGGTGACCACGTCATCGAGTCGTGGGCGGACACGCCGGTCCTCAAGGCGTCCCCGCGGATGCTGACCCTCGGCGAACGTTCCATCCGCGCCGCGCTCCTGCTGCCCACCGATCACGTCCCGGGCACCAAGCTCCCGGTGCTGATGGACCCGTACGGCGGCCCGCACGCCCAGCGCGTCGTGTCGGCCCAGAACGCCTTCCTGGCCTCGCAGTGGCTGGCGGACCAGGGCTTCGCGGTCCTCGTCGCCGACGGCCGCGGCACGCCGGGCCGGGGCCTCGCCTGGGAGCGCGCGATCGCGTTCGACTTCGCCGGCGCCACCCTGGAGGACCAGGTCGACGCCCTCCACGCGGCCGCCGCGCTCGAACCGGACCTCGACCTCACCCGAGTGGCGATCCGGGGCTGGTCCTACGGCGGCTACCTGAGCGCCCTGGCCGTCCTGCGCCGCCCGGACGTCTTCCACGCGGGCATCGCCGGCGCCCCGGTGACCGACTGGCGCCTCTACGACACCCACTACACCGAGCGCTACCTGGGCCACCCGGACGACAGGCCCGAGGTCTACGACTCGAACTCCCTCATCGCCGACGCGGACAAGCTCTCCCGCCCGCTGATGATCATCCACGGCCTGGCCGACGACAACGTGGTGGCCGCCCACACCCTGCGGCTGTCCAACGCCCTGCTCGCCGCCGGCCGCCCGCACACCGTGCTGCCGCTCTCGGGCGTCACGCACATGACGCCGCAGGAACAGGTGGCGGAGAACCTTCTCCTGCTGCAGGTCGAGTTCCTCAAGCAGTCACTCGTCTGAGTCAGGTCGGAACAGCGAAAGGGGCGCTTCCCGCAACGGGAAGCGCCCCTTTCTCCAAGCCTGCGATCAGGCCAGCGACTGCCGCACCCGGTAGGGCGGGATGCTGTTGCCCAGCAGCGCCAGGTCGTCGATCGACTCCGGCTGGTACCCGGCCGTCTTCAGCCGCTCGACCATGAGCGCGGTCGGGTCCTCGACGACGTCCGCGCGGCCGAACAGGTATGCCCACTCGTGCTCGTCCGAGCCGTAGTAGGCGACGGTCTCGAACACCTCGTTGAACCGCTGCCAGGAGCGGATCAGCGTGGTGTTGCGCCACATCGTCTGGCAACCGGACTGGTTGACGACGACGCCGCCGGGACGCAGCAGGGCCTTGCACATGCGCAGGAAGTCCGCGCCGTACAGGCGGTTGTGCTGCGCCTCCTCCTCGCGCTCGTCGGGCAGGTCCACCAGCACGATGTCGTACTTCTCCGACGTCGTGCGGATGTACTCGAACCCGTCGATGTACTGCACGCGGATGGGGCCGGAACCCTTCTCCGCCTCGGCCAGCTCCTCGGGCGTGTAGCCGTACGGCAGGTGCTCCGCGCACAGCTTGACGGCCTGCTCGTCGATGTCGATGTGGTCGACGACGGTCGCACCGTGCTGGACGGCCATCTGGCACACGACGCCCTCGGAGGAGCCGATGACCAGCACGCGCTCGACGGTGTCGGCCAGCAGCAGCGCCGGCACCATCAGGGCCTCGTGGTAGGTCAGCTGGCTGAACTCCGTCGACTGCCGGTCGTTGTCGCAGAACAGCGACACGCCCTGCGCCGTACGGGCGATCACCAGGTGCTGGAAGTCGGTCTTGGTGTCGACCAGCACCTCGTCCACCTGCCAGTGGCGGGTCATGCCATCGGCGAGCGGCTCGTTGATCGTGTTCACGCGACATGCTCCTTGACGCCACGAGTGACGAGGTCCGTGCTCACGTGAGCAGCGCCCAGAGCGTCAGCGAGTAGCTGGACGGCCAGCGCGGGTTTCGCACGAGTACCGCAGGTGAAGACGTCGACGAACACCGAACCCACCTCGGGGTAGGTGTGGATCGACGCATGGGACTCCGACAGCAGGGCGAGCACGGTGACTCCTTGAGGATCGAACTTCTTGGAGATCACCTCCAGAACGGTTGCGTCGGCCTGCGTGAGAACCTCACCGAGGGCGTGCTTGAGGAACTGCTCGTCGTCGAGCAGATCGGCACTCACGCCCGAAAGCTCTGCAAGTACGTGCTGTCCCGCGAACAAACCGACGGTCTCCTCGGTCTGACAGGGCGCTTCGGACATCAATCACTCCAAACTATGTGAATTGCAGACGGGCTTAGATGCAGTACGTGGCCAGCGGCGGGAAGCCGTTGAAGCACACGGACGAATAGGAGGAGGTGTAGGCGCCCGCGTGCAGGATGTCCACGTGGTCGCCCGCCTGCAGGTCGAGCGGCAGGTCGTAGCGGGTGTGCTGGTAGATGACGTCGTCCGCGTCGCACGTCGGGCCCGCCAGCACGACGGGGCCCACCGGACCACCGTCGCGCGAGGTCCGCAGCCGGTACGCGATCGCCTCGCCCTCGGTCTCGGCGAGGCCCTGGTAGCGGCCGATGTCGACGTACACCCAGCGGCGTTCGTCCGAATAGGACTTCCGTGAGACCAGCACGACGGAGGAGCGGATCATCCCCGCCTCGGCGGAGATCGCCCGGCCCGGCTCGATCATCACCCTCGGGCGTGCGGCGCCGAAGTGCCGCGCGACCGAAGCCTCGATGGCGGTGGCGAAGGCCTCCAGGGACGGCGTGGCCTCCTGGTAGACGGCCGGAAGCCCGCCGCCGAGGTTCACCGTCGACGTCTCGATGCCTTCCGCGCGCAGCTTCGCGGCGATCAGAGCCGCGTCGGCGATGCCGGAGTCCCAGCCCTCGACGGAGAGCTGCTGCGAGCCCGCGTGGAACGCGACGCCGAGAGGAACGAGTCCCAGTTCGTGCGCCAGCCGCAAGAGATCCGTCGCCATCTCCGGATCGCAACCGAACTTGTTGCCGAACGGGTAGGTGGAACCCTTGCTGTGGACGAGGATCCGCACCAGCACGGACGAACCGGGCGCGTGGGAAGCGACGAAACGGACGTCCTGCTCGCTGTCCGACACGAACATCCGCACGCCACGCGAGTACGCGTACGCGATGTCGGCGGCCTTCTTGATGGGGTTGCTGTAGGAGATCGACGACGGCTCGGCGCCGCGCGCCAGGCACAGGTCGATCTCCGCGGGCGACGCCACGTCGAAGTGCGAACCCTCCGCGACCAGCGTGCCGACCACGTCGGACTCCGGGTTCGACTTCACCGCGTAGAAGATGTCGATGGACGGCAGTGCCGCGCGAATCGCCTGGTAGCGCGCGCGAATCGTCTCGAGGTCGATCACCAGACATGGTGTCGACGGGTTCTCCTGGTCCAGGAAACGCCGAATACGAGCCTCTGCCTCGTTGCGCCGATCAACGGCGAAGCTCTCGGTCATTTCCCCAGGGGTCCCCCTTCATCCGCCTCGCGTTCCGTACGCGGGCACGGCCGTCCACTCTACGGCCTGGACACCGGAAGTGCGCAAGCCAGTCCAGGCGAGTGTGATTTACCCAGCAGAACGCAGCTCGATCATCGTGATGTCCGGAGGCGCGCCCACGCGCACCGGCGGACCCCAGAAACCCGCGCCACGACTGGTGTAGAGCCAGGTGCCGTCCACCTTCGACAGCCCGGCGGTGCTGGGTTGCTGCAGCGGCACGAGGAAGTTGAACGGGACCATCTGTCCGCCGTGTGTATGTCCGGACAACTGGAGGTCGACGCCGCGTGAAGACGCGTCGGCCACCTGCACGGGCTGGTGTGACAGCAGGACTACGGGGTTGTTGCGATCTCGTCCGGAGAGGGCGCGGTCGAAGTCCGGTCCGTCGTTGTAAGACTTGCCGGTGACGTCGTTCACACCCACGACCTCGATGCCGCCGGCGACCGTCAAACCCTCGTTGCGCAACGGGTTCACGCCGAGCCTGTCGAGCTCCGCGATCCACTGTTCGTGACCGGAGAAGTACTCGTGGTTGCCCGTGACGAAGAAGCTGCCGTGTTCGGACACCAGGTCCCGCAACGGTGCCGCGGCCTCGCCCAGCTCGGCCACGGTGCCGTCCACCAGGTCGCCGACGATCGCGACGACGTCCGCTTCCTGCTCGTTGATCATCCGTACGATCCGCTCGGTGTGCGAACGACCGAGCAGCGGTCCGAGGTGGATGTCGCTCACGACCGCGATCCGGAAGCCCGACAACGACGGCCGCAGCTTGTCCAGCGTCACCGGCACGTTCAGCAGCTGCGGGGCGCCCAGCGCCTGCGTCATGCCGTAGCCGACGACTCCGCCCGCCGCGATGCCGGACCCGATCGCCACCGAACGCGAGATGAACAGCCGCCGCGACGGGTCCGGCACGATCTCGACCGGCTCGGCGGGCGCGGGACCGGCGGCGACGGGCACCGGCGCGAGCGTGGCGCGCTTGAGCAGGATCCGCCGCGGCACCTCCGCGATGCCGAGCGCGATGGCCAGGTAGAACAGCACCGCGAGCCAGATGAACCCGGGCCAGGCGAAGAACTTCCCGTACTCCGGTGGCACCCTGCGCGTCACGACCAGCGCGCTCATCAGCATCAGGAACGCACCGACGACCGCGACCGCGCCGATGCGGCGCCCGAGCGTGCGGGGCCGCGTCGTGTCCACGACCAGCCGCCGCCACAGGTACAGATGGCCCAAGGCGACCGGGACGCCGAGGAGCAAAAGGAAAATCACCACATCAGTATGCGTTTCGAGAACTCGTGCAACCCGCCAGGCCCCACGTGGCGTGACTAACCCGGCACCGCAGACAGGGGGAGACCTGATGAGTGATCGGGACGCCGCGTTCCAGGAGTACTTCGCGGCCCGTTCCGACGCCATGCGCGGCACGGCATACCTGCTGTGCGGCGACTGGCATCGCGCGGAAGACCTCGTGCAGCAGGCCTTCACCAAGCTGTATTTGGCTTGGAGACGGATCGAGCGGCACGAGGCGCTGGACGCCTACACCAGGCAGATCCTGGTGCGGACGTTCCTGTCCGAGCGACGGCGCGGGTGGTTCCGGTTCGAGTCGGCGACGGACGACGTGGCGGACTCGGCCGCTCCGCCCGGCGTCCACCCCGAGGAACGGATGGTGCTGCTGGAGGCGCTGGCGAAGGTGCCTCCGAAGCAGCGTGCGTGCCTCGTCCTGCGGTACTGGGAGGACATGTCCGTCGAACAGACGGCCGTCGTCCTCAAGTGTTCGGAAGGAACCGTGAAGAGCCAGGCCGCGCGGGGGCTGCAGACGCTGCGCGGCCTGCTCTCGGAGCAGGAGAGGGTTCGATGAACGAACAGGACCTGAAGAGAGCTTTCCAGGACGTGGTGGTGGCGAGCAGCCCGCCGCCCTCGATGGATCCGGGCATCGCGCTCGACCGGGCGCACAAGGCCCGTTCCAAACGGCGTGCGTCCATCACGGGGGCCGCGGTCGCGGTGCTCGTGGTCGGTGTCGGGCTCGGGTCGGCGTTCGCGCTGAACCCGCAGGGCACGAAGGACCACATGATGGGGGCGGGGCAGAGCAGCAGCTCCAACCCCGGCCTGCCGGACACGCAGTGGGGCGAGAAGTGGCCGGTCGGGCAGTCCGACCGGACGGCCACCAACGGGCCGCAGGCCGACCGCGGCACGCAGTTGCTGGAGCTGGCCAAGGCGTCCGTGCCGGCCGGGTACGAGGCGCCCGATCTCAAGTACACGGATCCCGCCATGCACGGCGGCATGCTCCGCGCCCAGGCGCAGATCTCGAGCAACAAGGGCGAGTCGCCCGAGATCTGGCAGTACACGGCCTACGTGCCGGTGCGCAAGGACGGCAAGGTCGGCAGGCTGACCGTCACCGTGACCACGCCGAACCCGAAGGACCCGGTCGAACCGTGCGCGCTCGTCACGCGGTCCAAGGGCGGCGCCGACGCCGGCTGCAAGGTCCACGACGTCGGCGGGAAGCAGGTCGGGGTCGTTTCTTCCACGACCCCCGGCCAGAACGACGCCACCTGGGCGTCCTACCGGGCGGCCAACGGCTGGACGGTGACGGTCGCGCAGGAGGAGGAGTACCCCTACGCCGGGTACCCGGTGCTGGACAGGCAGCCGTTCTTCTCGCCGGAACTGGCGGCGCTCGCGGCTGACCCGAAGTTCCTGCTCGGCAGCTGAGTTCGCATCGCGGGTCGAGGGCGGTCACGATTTGTGGCCGCCCTCTCTCGTTGCTCTTTTCGGGTGTTTTGCCAGGTAGAGTGCCGTCCTGCAATGCGGACTCTGCTCATCGACAACTACGACTCGTTCACGTTCAACCTCTTCCAGCACCTGGCTGAGGTGAACGGCGCCGAGCCCGTGGTCGTCCACAACGACGACCCGCGCTTCCGGCTGGCCTCACTGCGGTCGTTCGACCACGTGGTGATCTCGCCCGGCCCCGGCCGGCCCGGCAATCCCGCCGACTTCGGCCTCTGCCGCGCGGTGATCGACCACGCCGAGATCCCGTTGCTGGGCGTGTGCCTCGGGCACCAGGGGCTGTGCCTGTCGTACGGCGCTGTCGTGGGGCCCGCGCCCGTGCCACGCCACGGGATCGTCTCTCCGGTCACGCACACGGGCGTCGACGTGTTCGCGGGCCTGCCCTCGCCTTTCGACGTCGTGCGCTACCACTCGCTGGCGGTCACGGATCTGCCTTCCTCGCTGGAGGCGATCGCGTGGAGCGACGACTCGGTGCTGATGGGTGTCCGCGCCCTCGACCGGCCGGCGTGGGGCGTGCAGTTCCACCCCGAGTCGATCTGCACGGACTTCGGCCGCGAGATGCTCGCGAACTTCGCCGCGCTCACCCCGACGAGGACCGCCGCCGTGCCGGAACCGGTGCTGGTTCGCCCGACGCCTCAGAAGCGCCCTGTGCACGTCCGGAAGCTCGCTGTGGCCGTGAACGCGGAGGAGGCCTTCGCGGCGCTCCACGGGGCCTCTGGGACCGCGTTCTGGCTGGACAGCGGGGTCGGCGGGCGGTTCTCCTTCATGGGAGACGCCTCGGGGCCTCTCGCGCGCGTCGCGCAGTACTCGGTGCAGGACCAGGTGCTCACGCTCGACGGCACACCGCGTCCCTGTCCTTCTTTCTTCTCCTGGCTGGACGACGATCTCGCGTCGTGGGGCGTCGAGCAGCCGGACGTCCCGTTCGATTTCGCCCTGGGCTGGGTCGGATACCTCGGCTACGAGCTGAAGGCGGAGTGCGGCGGCGACTTCGCCCACCGCGCGGAACAACCGGACGCGTCGTTCGTCTTCGCGGACCGCGCCGTGGTCATCGATCACGCCGACGATTGCGTCTATTTGCTGTCGCTGTCCGATGACGGCTGGTTCGGCGAGGTTTCGGCGGTTCTGACCCGGTCGACACCATTGGCCGAACCTTCACGGCCGGTCGTCTCCGACGTCACGTTGCGCCATCCGCGCGCGCACTACCTGAAGCTGATCAGCGCCTGCCAGGAAGCGATCACGGCCGGGGAGACGTACGAGGTGTGCCTGACGAACATGATGTCGTGGCGCGCGTCGCTCGACCCGTGGGACACATATCGGCTGCTTCGTGCCGATAATCCCGTTCCGTTCGGGGCGTTGCTGCGTTTCGGTGACCTCTCCGTGCTCAGCACGTCACCCGAACGATTTATCAAGGTGGACCGAGATGGCGTCGTGGAGTCATCGCCGATCAAGGGGACGCGGCCCAGAGGTGTTGATGCGCTCGACGACGAGATGTTGCGCACAACGTTGGCGCGATCTGTCAAGGACCGCGCGGAGAACCTGATGATCGTGGACCTCGTCCGCAACGATCTCGGCACGTGCGCGGAAGTGGGTTCCGTCGAGGTGACGCGGTTGTTCGAGGTCGAGACCTACGCGACCGTACACCAATTGGTGAGCACCGTGAGGGCTCGACTTCGGCCGGACAGTTCTGCCGTCCGATGTGTTCGAGCCGCGTTTCCCGGAGGTTCGATGACCGGTGCGCCGAAGATCCGGACCATGCAGATCCTTGATGGGTTGGAAGCCGGTCCACGTGGGGTGTACTCGGGAGCGCTCGGTTACTTCTCGCTCAACGGAGCAGCAGACTTCAGCATCGTCATCCGAACGCTGGTCGGCAACGGCGACCGGGTGAGTTTCGGTGTGGGTGGAGCGGTGATCTCGCTGTCCGACCCTGACGAGGAATTCGAGGAGACAGCGGTCAAGGCCACTGCCGTGTCACGGCTGTTCGGAGCGCACTTTCCAGGCCGTTGATCCCGCGTTCCGGGGATGGTGTGAACGAACCGGTATGTGCTGGGTCTTTCGGGTTAACACGTCGGCCGGCGAACCGGCCGACGTGTGGAAACCTCGCGTGTTCGCGCAGGTCAGGAGGCGTGCGCTTCCTGGAACTGCACGACCAGGTTCTGCGGAATGCGACCGCGGTCCGAGATCTGGTGCCCCTGCGCGCGAGCCCAGTCACGAATGCGCTGTGCCTCAGCCTTGTCGGTGGCCTTGACCGTGGACTTGCCGGTGCCCTTGCGCTGCTTGCGGCCACCCGCACGACGAGCCTTGCCGACGAAGTCCGCCAGCGACTCGCGAAGCCGCTCCGCATTTCCCTTCGACAGGTCGATGGCGTACTCGACACCGTCAAGTGCGAAGGTCACGGTCTCGTCGGCTTCTCCGCCGTCGAGGTCGTCGATGAGTTGGACGACGGTCTGCTGTGCCACTGTTCCTCCGTTGGGTACTCACATAGCACGCGGATCCTCGACGTAACCACGTGCTTCGACAACACCGTAGTACACACGACGAAAAACGGCGAACCTTTCGCCGCTAAAATGTGACCCCAACCCCCCGGTCGGGGCATTTACCCGGTAAACCACACGGGTGTTATGGGTCCAAAATGTGCTGCTAGTCGTCTCACTTCGACCCGTTGCTGGGCTTGCCGGACGCTTCGCCATTCCCGCTGACGGAGCAGCGCCGGACATAACGCACCCCCATCCGGTGCAGGTATCCTCGACATACCCGCCAGGGGTAGGGAAGGTCAGGGGCCGATGCACGGGTACACCGCGGACAAGGACGCATACCTCAAGCGACTGCGCCGCATCGAGGGACAGATCCGCGGTCTCCAGCGCATGGTCGAGAACGACGAATACTGCATCGACGTCCTCACCCAGATCTCCGCGGCCACGAAGGCGCTGCAAGCGGTGTCGCTGGGCCTGCTCGACGAGCACCTCAAGCATTGTGTCGCGCAGGCCGCGGCGGAAGGCGGTGCCGTGGCCGAGGAGAAGCTGGCAGAGGCCTCGGCGGCGATCGGCAGGCTCGTCAAGTCGTAGGGGTCCCCACAAGAAACTCGCTGGGGTGATCCGCTACAGTTCACCCTGCTACGCCCCCGTAGCCCAATCGGCAGAGGCAGCGGACTCAAAATCCGTCCAGTGTGCGTTCGAGTCGCACCGGGGGCACGACCTTCGGGCGAGGTATGTCTGCGGAAAGCGCGGACCGTACCTCGCCCGTGGTGTTTTCTGGGGGCCGAGCCCCCAGACCCCAGCCGGGGCGCTGCGCCCCCGGACCCCCGCTGGGTCTTCGCTTCGCTCGACCCATTCCAATGTGGAATGTTGTGGGGTTGACTAACGCAATGGGGAATTCGGCGGCTTCTGTGGCCTGGGCTTCCACTTGAGGTGATCAAGGCCGAACGGTGGATGTCAGTGGGGGTTCGGGGGGCTACGGTCGTGCTGGTTGCGTGAGCGTGTGCGGGAGTCCTTGGTGTTGCGGAAGTCCTTGTTCATTGTCTTGGTCTTTTTGACGTGCGCTTGCACGGTCGCTAGTCCGTCGCGTTCTGTGTCTGCTCCTGCTCAGGTGCGGCAGCCGACGTTGGTCAACGAGTCGCGCGGCGATGTGTCGGCCGTGGTGCGTGCGGTGGTCGACGGGCGGACGGTCGAGCTCGATACGGGTGAGCGCGTTGAGGTTTCGTTGTTGGCTCAGCCTGCGGAGTGCTGGGCTGGGGGTGCGCGTGCGTTCGCTGAGAAGTGGTTGCTGGGCAAGACTGTTCGCGTCACCGCGCTCACGCCTGGTGAGGTGAACCTTCGGCTTGAGGATGGCACCGACTACGCGTCGCTCGCTGTGCGGGAGGGTGTGTTGAGGGCCCAGACCGCGGCTGGGTCGCTCGCGGAGGCGGAACTCGGTGCCGCGCGTGAGGACCGTGGTCTGTGGGGAGCGCCGTGCAACGGCATGGACGCCACGCCGACTACGACCACCACCACTGCTACTACGGCCGCGCCTTCCGTCCAGCGCGTCGAGTCGGCGGGGCCCACGCCCACGAGCACGGTGCCGCCTCCCGTGGTCACCACCACTCCGCCTGCGCTGACCTGTGTGGTCGCCTATCGGATCGACGGTCAGTGGCAGGACGGGTTCCAGGGCAGGATCACGATCAGGAACGCCGGCGGGTCGGTGATCAACGGCTGGACGTTGCGGTGGTCGTTCGCCGACGGGCAGAGCGTGCGGCAGATGTGGAACGCCTCCGTGTCGCAGCGCGGTTCGGCCGTTGCCGCGACCGGTGTCGAGCACGCCCGGTCGATCTCGCCGCGCGGTGAGGTGGAGATCGGGTTCCTAGGGACGTTCCGCGACAGGAACACGGTGCCCGCGTCGTTCAGCCTCAACGGGACGGCCTGCGCGACCGGCTGACTGTTGGTCCTGGCGCCCGCGACAAGATAAATTAGTAATTAATTGATTTGATCTTGTCGAGGGTCGGGCCGTGCAGGTCACCAGGGTTGTGCCGCTGCACGCCGAGGTCGACCTCGGTCTCGGTGGTCGCTGGACCTCGCTGCGCACAGCCGACCGCGAGTGGCTGTGGCACCGGGCCGATCCCGCGCGTGCCGGGGTGACGCCGGGCTCGTCGTTCGTCGACGCGGGCGGCTGGAGGAGTGCGTCCCGACGATGCGCGGCCTGCCCGATCACGGCGACGCCTGGAGCAGGCCGTGGCACGAGACCGGTGTGGACTGTCCTGACTCCACGCTCGCGTCACCGTCGCCGACACCACCAGCGCGGGCGACGAGTTCGTGGCGGGTCATCTCTCCGGCCACCTCGATGGGCTGGACGAACGACGCGGTGGCCGATCCCGCCGGCCGTTTCTGGGTGACGACCATGGCCTATACGACACCGAGCCCGGCACCGGCGCCCTGCACCGCATGGGATGTCCTCAAAGGACTGACGATCCCGAACGGCCCGGCGTTCTCGCCGGACGGCACGCTCCTGTACTTCGCCGACAGCGGGCGGGGAGTGGTCCACCGCTTCGAGGTCGACCGCGACGGCGACCCGGCCGCCCGCCGCGTCTTCCTGCACACTCCGCACCACACGCCGGACGGCATGACCACCGACGTGGCGGGCAACCTCTGGATCGCGTTCTGGGGAGCGTCGGTCGTGCGCCGCTACCGCCCGGACGGCCGTCTGGGCCGGAGCAATCACGCTCCCCGCCCGCCAGCCGACGAGTTCGTGCCTGCTGTGAGCTGATCTGCCCTCAGCAGAGAAAGCAGCGGACGCGTTGTGGCGGCGGGCATCGTCGGTGCCATGACGAACAGCGAGAAGCTCTTCAGCCCAGGGCTGCGAGAACGGTTCTTCGGTCAGCGGGTGCTGATTCTCGACGGCGCGCTCGACGACGACAACGGCACGGTGCTGGCGACCCAGATGCTGTCGCTGGCGAGCGAGGACCCGCGGCAGGACATCGCGTTGTGGATCAACTCGCCGGGTGGTTCGGTGCCCTCGATGCTGGCCATCCGCGACGTGATGCGGCTCGTGCCGTGCGACGTGGCGACGCTCGCGCTCGGCCTCGCCTGCAGCGCCGGGCAGTTCCTGCTGTCGGCGGGAACGCCGGGCAAGCGGTTCGCGTTGCCGCACGCGCGAATCCTGATGCACCAGGGGAGTGCGGGCATCGGCGGTTCGGCCGTCGAGGTGGAGGTGCAGGCCGACGACCTGCGGCACACCAGGGACACCGTGCTCGGCCTGATCGCGCAGGACACCGGGCAGCCGTTCGACCGGATCTTCACCGACTCGTTGCACGACAGGTGGTTCACGACGGAGCAGGCCCGCGAGTACGGGTTCATCGACCACGTCGTGAGCGACCTCGGGCAGGTGGTCCCCGTCCGCATGCACAAGCTGGGACTGCACTCGGGAGCCGTGGCATGAGCACCTACACCATTCCCAACGTCATCACGCGGGACGCGCGCGGCGAGCGGGTCATGGACGTCTACTCGCACCTGCTGTCCGAGCGGATCGTCTACCTGGGCACCGGGATCGACTCCGGCGTCGCCAACGCGTTGATCGCGCAGCTCTTCCACCTCGAAGCGGACAACCCGGACCTGGAGATCAACCTCTACATCAACTGCGAGGGCGGCGACCCGTCGGCGATGCTCGCGCTGTACGACACCATGCGCTACATCAAGGCACCCGTCGCGACGACGTGCGTGGGGCAGGCGGTCGCGGCGGGAGCGGTGCTGCTGGCCGCGGGCGCGGAAGGATGCCGGTCCGTCCTGCCGCACTCCAGGGTCGTGCTGCACCAGCCCGCGGCGCAGGGACGCGGCACGATCCCGGACCTCATCCTCGCGGCGGACGAGGTGGTGCGGGTGCGCACGCAGCTGGAGGCGATCCTGGCCAGGCACACCGGCCGGACCGTGGCCGAACTGCGCCACGACACCGACCGGGACCGCGTGTTCGACGCGGCGGGCGCCGTCGAGTACGGGCTCGTGGACCAGGTGCTGGACCAGCGAGCGTGAGCTGGTGGAGCGCGCTCGTGAGTGGAAGGGCGCGGCGGCGGCCCTAGGCGGCCATCAACGCGCCCACCATCGCGACCGGGCCCGAGGGGCGGCCCGTCGGCCGTGAGGTGTGGAACTGGCTGCCCGTGCGCAGGTAGCCGGACGCGCGGAGATTCCGGACCTGGCCGGCGATGCCGATCAGCAGATCGGCCAGGTCGATGCCCAGGGCGCCGGCGACCGCCGCGATCATCTCGCTCGACGGCTCCTTGCGGCCGCGCTCGATCTCGGACAGGTACTGCACCGAGATGCCCGCGCGGTCGGCCACGTCGACCAGGCGGTCGCCGCGCTCCTCCCGCGTCTCGCGAAGCTTGCGGCCCAGGGCTTCACGCCACAGGGGTTCCGGGGTGCGCTTGAAGTCCAGGATCTCCGCCATGTCGTCATGGTGACAGCACGCCGACGACCGCAAAGGGCCGTTCTGCTAGCAGCAGAAAGCCGGCCGCCCCAGCCGCGTCAGATAGCGACAGATTGGCAGTGACTGTCGGGCTGGCGTACGGTGTCGGCATGGGAGTCGACTTCAGGAAGCAGACGGTGCTGGTCACCGGGGCGAGTTCGGGCATCGGCGCGGAGTTCGCGCGGCAACTGGCGGCGCGTGGATCGAGCCTCGTGCTCGTCGCACGCCGCAAGGGCAGGCTGGAGGAGCTGGCCGAGGAGTTGCGGGCGGCGCACCCCGTGACGGTGCACGTCGTGGCGGCGGACCTCGCCCAGCCGGGCATCGGCGAGCGACTGGCGGCGGAGGTCGACGGGTTCGGTGTCACCAGCCTCGTCAACAACGCCGGCTTCGCGAACTTCGGAGCGTTCCACGAGGAGGAGCCCGAGCGGTTGCGGCAGGAGGTCGCGGTCGACGTCAACGCCGTGGTCGAGATCAGCAGGGCGTTCATCGAGTCGTTGCGCGCCAACGGTCACGGCTTCCTCGTCAACGTGGCGAGCATGGCGGCGTACCAGGGGACGCCCTGGTCGTCGGTCTACGGCGCGACGAAGGCGTTCGTGGTGAGCTTCACCGAGGGCCTGTGGGTCGAGTCGCGCGGCACGGGCCTGCGCGTCATGGTGCTGTCGCCCGGTGCGACGCGCACCGAGTTCTTCGAGGTCTCCGGCAGCGAGGACATGGCGGCAGGGCTGCGGATGCAGACCGCCGGCGAGGTGGTCGCGACGGCGATGCGCGCGCTGGACCGCCGCGTCACGCCGGTGGGCGTCATCTCGGGCCGGATGAACCGGGTGCTGGCGTTCGCCGGACGGCATCTCACCTCGCGTGCCATGGGCGCCAGGATGATCGGGCGGATGGTGCGGCAGAGCTAGTGGCGCGACCGCAACGTTGGCGAGTAACCCACGCTCAGCAGGGCACCTCGCGGTGCCGCCCCCACGCCCCCGTACAACCAGTACGAGGACGTGGAGGCGACACCACGATGCACCCGTCTGACCGCGAATTCCCCCGGCAACGTTCCGGGCCACACCACTAGAGTGGGGTTCATGGAGAAGCCGTCGACGCTGTGGGACCGGTCGCGTCAGGCCGTGGTCGCCGAGATCGTCGACACGGCGCTGAAGTTGTTCGCGGAGCAGGGGTACGAGGCGACCACGATGGCTCAGGTCGCGTCGAGCGCGGGAGTGTCGCAGCGCTCGTTGTTCCGCTACTTCGGCACCAAGGAGGACCTGGTCTGCGGTGATCAGGAGGCGCTGGGCGACCTGCTGGTCGCCACCGTCGAGGCGCAGGCGCCCGAGGTGTCCACCTGGGACGCTCTGCGAGCCGGGTTCACCGCGATCCTCACGGCGTCGAACCACACCCCGCAACGGGTGCTGGAGATCTCCACGCTGATCTTCGAGAACCCGCCGCTGCGCTCGCGGTACTTCGAGAAGCGGCTGAGGTGGCAGCGGGCGCTGGCACCCGTCATCGAGAAGCGGATGGGCATCGAGTCCGGTGAGATCCCGGACGCCCGCGCGATGGGCGTCATCGCCACGGTGTTCGCGTGCGTCGACACCGCCTCGGAACTGTGGGTCCGCCACGGCGGCAAGGCTGATGCGTTCGAGCTGTACGAACAGGCGCTTGCCGCCGTGCGCGGTTAGACCGTCACCTCGGACTTCTTGCGGCGCAACCGAAGCGCGACCGCCACCACCAGCAGCACGACGAGAATGCCGTAGGCGACCGCCCCGAACGGACTGGTCACCAACGCGCTGAGGTCGCCCTCGCTGATCTGCAGGGTGCGCCGGACCTGCTCCTCCGCCATCGGCCCGAGGATCAGGCCGACGACCAGCGGCGCGACCGGATAACCGTGGCGTCGCATGAAGAAGCCGATCACACCGATCACCAGCAGCACGATCAGGTCGTCCACGACGAAGTTCACCGCGTAGGTGCCCAGCGCCGCGAACAGCAGGATGCCCGCGTAGAGGTACGGCCGCGGGATCTGCAGCACCTTCACCCAGATCTTCACCAGCGGCAGGTTCAGCACGAGCAGCATCACGTTGCCGATGTAGAGCGACGCGATCAGCGCCCACACCATCGGGCCGTTGTTGGTGAACAGCAACGGTCCCGGCTGGATGCCGTAGCTCTGGAACGCGGCCACGATCACCGCCGCCGTGGCGGTGGTGGGCAGCCCGAGCGTCAGCAACGGCACCAGAACGCCTGCCGCGGCGGCGTTGTTGGCCGCCTCCGGCCCAGCCACGCCCTCGATCGCGCCCTTGCCGAACTCCTCGGGCCGTTTCGAGAGCTTCTTCTCCGCCGCGTACGACAGGAACGTCGACACGTCCGCGCCACCGGCCGGCACGGTGCCGATCGGGAAGCCGATGAACGTGCCGCGCAGCCACGGCTTCCACGAGCGCGCCCAGAAACCGCGCGTCATCCACTTGCCGCCCACGGGGATGACGTCGATCGGCCCGTGCCGCAGCCGCGACGCCACGTACAGCGCCTCGCCGACCGCGAACACGCCGACCGCCACCACGACCACGTCGATGCCGTCGGACATCGTCGCCACCCCGAGGGTGAAGCGCTGCTGACCAGTCAGCGTGTCGGTGCCGACGAGCCCGATGAACAGGCCGAGCCCCAGCGACGCCAGACCGCGCACGGGAGAGGAGCCGAGCAGCGCGGCCACGGTCGTGAACGCCACGACCATCAGCGCCACGTAGTCGGCCGGACCCAGCTGCACCGCGAGGTCCGCGATGGTCGGTGCCAGCAACGTGAGCAGCACCGTGGCGATCGTGCCCGCCACGAACGAGCCGATGGCGGCCGTCGCGAGCGCGGCGGCACCGCGTCCGGCCTTGGCCATCTTGTTGCCCTCCAGGGCGGTCACGATGGACGCCGACTCGCCCGGTGTGTTGAGCAGGATCGACGTCGTCGAGCCGCCGTACATGCCGCCGTAGTAGATGCCGGCGAAGATGATCAGCGCCGCCGTCGGTTCCAGCGTGTACGTCAGCGGCAGCAGCAACGCCACCGTCATCGCCGGCCCGATGCCCGGCAGGACGCCGACGGCCGTGCCGAGCGTGACGCCCAGCAGCGCGTACAGCAGGTACTCGGGTTGCGCGGCGGTCGCGAAACCCTCCAGCAGCATGGTGATGCTATCCATCGAGGAACGGCACCCCTTCGAAGATCCCGGCGGGCAGCGACAGGCCCAGGCCGTACGCGAACACCACCTGCACGAGCAGCGCCAGCACCACCGCGATCGGCAGTGCCCGCCACCAGGTCGCGCCCAGCGTCCAGGCCGCGCCGAAGAACAGCAGTGCGGCCGCGACCGGCCAGCCGATCACGTCGATGAGCACCAGGTGCACGACCAGCACGGCCACCAGCTTGGCCACGGTGAGCCAGTCGGTGCGGACGTTCTCGTCGACGTCCTCGGCCTCCTCGGCCTGGCCGAGCTTCCCGCGGGCGGTCGCGATGATCGCCGCGATGCCCGTCACGACGAGCAGAATCCCCACGGCGTAAGGGAACGCGCGTGGTCCTACGACGTTGTCGTCGCGCCCGGCGATCGTGGTCGCGTCGACCAGGGTGAAGACCCCGACCGCCGCGACCAGACCGCCGAACGCGTACTCCTCGACTTTTGCAGCAATCACTTGACGAGCCCGATGTCCTGCAGCGCCGGCTTCACACGGCCGATCTCCTTGGCCAGGAACGTGGAGAACTCGCTGCCGGTCAGGAACGTGTCCGTCCAGCCCTTCTTGGTGAGCTCGTCCTTCCACTGCTGGCTCGCGTGCATGTCGGTGACCAGCTTGGTCAGCCGGGCCTTGGCGTCCGCGGAGATCGACGCGGGCGCCACGACGCCACGCCAGTTGATCAGCTCGACGCCCAGGTCCTTGAACGTGGGCACGTTGAGGTCGGGCACCGGGTTCGGGCCGGACGTGCCGAGCGCGCGCAGCTTGCCCGCCTTGATCTGCTCCTTGTACTCGCCGACGCCGGAGATGCCCGCGTCGACCTTCTTGCCCAGCAGCGCCGCCAGCGACTCACCGCCGCCGGAGTACGGCACGTAGTTCAGCTTCGTCGGCTCGATGTTCTTGGCCTTGAGCAGCATCCCGGCGAGGATGTGGTCGGTGCCGCCGGCCGAACCGCCGGTGATCGAGACGCCCTTGCCCTTCTCGGCGACCGCGGCCAGCAGGTCGTCGATCGTCTTGTGCGGCGAGTCGGCGGGCACCACGACGACCTCGTCCTCGGCCGTCAGCCGGGCGATCGGCGTGGTCTCCTCCAGCCGGGCCGGCGACGCGTTGGTCTCCACCGCGCCGACCATGACCAGGCCGGTGATCATCAGGAACGACTCGGAGCGTTCGTTGAGGAGCTTCTGCAGGCCGACCGTCCCGCCCGCGCCGCCGACGTTGGTGACCTGCACCGAGTTGGCGAGCTTGGCGCCGCTCACCGCCGACTGCATCGACCGCGCCGTCTGGTCCCAGCCACCACCGGGGTCCGCGGGCGCCATGATCTCCAGCTTCGCGATGGAGTCACCGCTGCTCGCGCTCTTGGCCCCCTGACCGCATCCGGCGAGCACCAGTCCGGCGGCGGCGACCGCCACCACTCGTCTCCATGCCGTACCCATCGAGTACTCCTCGCTTCGTTGCGAACGTTGGGCGGGGACGCTAGGTAACGGCCGAGTGGCCCGTAAGGGTTAGGTCGTAAGTTCCGTATTGGTCGTTTAGTTCGTGACCTGTTTCACAGCTGATGCGTCAGAATTCCATCCATGTTCCGTCGGTCTGTTTCGTTTGGAGCCCTGCTGCTCGCGTTGCAGGTGGTCATCGTGCTGATGACGACCTGTGCCGCCGGGCTGTTCGCCGCCAAACTGCAGAGCGACCGGATCCGCGACTCCTACAAGGACCGGATGTTGTCCGTCGCGGAAAGCGTGGCGCGGCTACCGACGGTGATCGAGGCGTTCGAATCCGTTGACCCGTCCGCGACGATCCAGCCGCTGGCCGAGCTGATCCGCAAGGCGTCCAACGTGACGTACGTGGTGGTCACCGACCACAACGGAGTCCGCTACGCCCACCCGGACCCGAAGCGCATCGGCGAGCGCGTGTCGACCGACCCGACCAGCGCGTTGTCCGGCGAGGTCTTCGTCGGCACGGAGACGGGCACGCTCGGCACGTCGCTCCGCGCGAAGGTGCCGGTGCGGACGGAGAACGGGCGCGTCATCGGCATGGCGTCGGTCGGCATCCTGGAGAGCCAGCTCTCGGCCGACCTCGCCGAGGACCTGCCGGAGCTGATCGGCTGGCTGGCGGCGGCCGCGCTGGTCGGCGTGCTCGGTGCCGCGCTGATCACGCAGCACGTGCGGCGGCGGACGTTCCGGCTCGAACCGGCTGAGATCGCGCAGTTGCTCGAGACCAGGGACGCGATGCTGCACGGCATCCGCGAAGGCGTGGTCGCCGTGGACGACCAGGAGCGGCTGGCGCTGGTCAACGACGAGGCGCTGCGGTTGCTGGGCCTGGCGGAGAACCCGAGTGGACGCCCGGCGGCGGAGGTGCTCGACGACGGCCTGCTGGACCTCGCCCGCGGTGACGACGACGTCGCGGACCGGCTCGTCCTCGCCGGGGAACGGGTTCTGGTCGCGAACCGGATGACGGCCAAGACGAACGAACGCGCGGTCGGCGTCGTGCTGACGTTGCGCGATCGGACGGAGCTGCACGACGCGTTGCGCGAGCTCGACGGCCAGCGCACCGTCACGGAAGCGTTGCGCGCGCAGGCCCACGAGTTCTCGAACCACCTGCACGTCATCGGCGGTCTGCTGGATCTGGACCGCGGCCCGGACGCCGTCGCCTACATCGAACGGGTCGGCGGCGCCGGCTCCGTCACGGCCGACATCATCGACGGAGCGAACGCCGACCCTGCCCTGGCGGCGTTGTTGCTGGCAAAATCCTCCACCGCGCACGAACGAGGTGTGGAGCTCCGGCTCGATCCCGGCAGCTCCGTCGACATTCGTGCGGGCGACGACGCGTTGACCGTGCTGGGAAACCTGGTCGACAACGCGGTCGACGCCGTGCAGACCGGTGGAACCGTGCGGGTGCTCGTGCGCTCGTCGGTCACCGGAGTGCGGGTGGTCGTGGACGACGACGGGCCGGGAGTGGCGGAGTCGCAACGCGGCCGCATCTTCGACCTGGGCGTGAGCTCCAAGGACGCCCAGGGCGCGCACGGCAGAGGAATAGGTCTTGCATTGGTGTCGAGGGTGGTGACCCGGCGCAGCGGCCGGGTCGCGATCACCGACTCGGAACTCGGCGGCGCGTCGTTCGACGTGTGGCTGCCGGAAACGGGGAACCGATGAGCGTGCGAACGCTCGTGGTCGACGACGACTTCGCCGTGGCGGCGATCCACCGCGGGTTCCTGGAGGCGATGCCCGAGTTCGAGGTCGTCGGTGAGGCGCACCGCGGCGGTGAGGCGTTGCGGGCCGTGGAGGCGCTGCGGCCCGACCTGGTGCTGCTCGACATCCACCTGCCGGACATGTCCGGGCTGGAGGTGCTGTCGCGGCTGCGCGCTCGCGGTGGGCCGCCCGTGGACGTGATCGCGGTGACGGCGGCACGCGAACGGGAGACCGTGCGGCAGGCCATGTCCCGCGGGGTCGACAACTACCTCGTCAAGCCGTTCACGCGCACGGCGTTCCTCGACCGGATGCGGGAGTACCTCGCGCAGCGGATCGAGGTGCAGCGGCTGGGCCAGGTGCTGGACCAGGACCAGGTCGACTCGCTGATGCACCACCGGCCGCGGACCCCGGCCATGCCCAAGGGACTGTCCGCCGTGACGTTGCGGCTGGTGACCGAGGCGTTGCGGGACAGCGAGAACGACCTGTCGGCCCAGGAGGTCGGGGACCGGGCGGGCCTGTCCCGCGTGAGTGCCCGCCGCTACCTGGAGCACCTGGTGACGATCGGCAAGGCGGAGGTGCAGCCGCGGTACGGCATGGCGAACCGCCCGGCGCACGGTTACCGGCTGACCTGAGCGTCCCAGTCGATGCGGTAGTTCTGGTCGTGCCGGGTCGATGATCGTGCGGACCGTCGAACGGATTCCGTCGGCGCCCAGGAGCAGGTCTGCCGATTCGGTGCTGCCGTCCGCGGACGTCGCTCCGCTTGTGAAGGTTTCGGCGGAAGATCCACGACCCGTGGCAGTATCGAGTGCATGAGATCTGGGGGCAGAATTCTCGTCATGATCGCCGTGCTCGCCGGCTTGGTCGCGGGCACAACGGTGTCGCAGGCGGAAGAACCGTCGTGCGAGACAGGTCTGCGGTTCACCGCGAACGGCACCGGCGCGGCGATGGGCCTGCGCATGATGTCGGTCGAGGTGACGAACTGCGGCAGCGAACCGTTGGAGCTCAACGGTTATCCGCAGGTGAAGGTGCTGGACGCGCAGCACGAGCAGTTGGACGTCGCGATCCTCGAAGGTTCCGGTGGCATCGCGGCGATCGAAGGCTTCGACGACGCGCCACAGCCGATCACGGTGGCGCCGGGGGAGAGCGCGAAGAGTGCGTTCCTGTGGCGGAACACCCACGCGTCGGTGGACCCGCCGCTGGTCGGCAAGCACGTCGACATCGCGGCGGCAGCGGGTGACACGTGGCAGCCGCTGGTGCCGACGTCGCAGCAGGGTTCCATTCTGATCGACCTGGGCAGCACCGGGCGGATCGGCGTCCAGGCCTGGCACCGCGAGTGATCGAGCTCCGGCGCGCGACCCCGGACGACGCCGCCGCGGTGGCCCGGATCTGGTATCCGGGCTGGTGCGACGCGCACCTCGGCAACGTGCCGCGGCGGCTCGTCGACGCACGGCCGGAGGAGTCCTTCGAGCCACGCGCGCTGGAGCACGCCGGCGAGACCACGGTCGCTACCGTGAACGGCGAGGTCGCCGGGTTCGTGATGGTCGTCGGTGACGAGGTCGAACAGGTCTACGTCTCGGCCGACCACCGCGGATCCGGTGTCGCGCAGGCACTTCTGGCCGCCGCCGAACAGGCGGTGGCGGCGAACGGGCATGCCCGTGCATGGCTCGCGGTGGTCGCGGGGAACGCCCGTGCCCGCCGTTTCCACGAGCGGCAGGGCTGGGCCGACGAGGGCCTGTTCGACCACCGGGCGCAGCACCCGGACGGGCTGATCCCGGTCCACCGCTACACCAAGCCCGTGCGGGAAAACCTGGTCTCCTGACCGGACGCCATCGTGTCAGGTGTGTTAATTCTTGTCGTGGCGCTGTTCTTCCGTGTTCTCATGGCGTCATGTCGACCACCGCCCTCCTGAGCTTCACGTTCGTCGCGCTGCTGACCGTCATCACGCCGGGCCTCGAGACGCTGCTCGTGCTGCGCACGGCCCTGCTGGTCGGCCGCCGCACGGCCATGGGCGTCGTGGTGGGCAGCACGCTGGGCTGCCTGGTGTGGGCGGTCGCGGGCCTGGTCGGCCTGACGGCGCTGCTGCAGGCGTCCGAACTGGCCTACGACGTCGTGCGCTGGCTGGGCGCGGGGTACCTGGTCTACCTCGGCGTCAAGGCGCTGTGGCAGTCGAGGCGTCCCGTCGAGGCCGACGAACCCGCGCCCGTGCCGTCGGCGCGCGCGGCCGTGCGGGTCGGCCTGCTGACGAACCTGCTCAACCCGAAGCCGGGCGTCTTCTACATCTCGCTGCTGCCCCAGTTCCTGCCGGTCGGTCAGCCCGCGTGGGGCGCGGTGCTCGTGGCCATCCACCTCGGCATCGGGCTGGTGTGGTTCCCGATCCTGATCACGGCGGCCGGCCGCGCACGTGCTTTCCTGCTGCGGCAACGGCTTCTGCTGGACCGGTTGTCCGCTTCAGCGCTGATCGCGTTCGGCTTGAAAACGGCGGCGGACGCGCGCTGACGTGTGATGTGATGTCCGCATGTCGACCGCCGCACTCCTGAGCTTCTCGCTCGTCGCGCTGCTGACCGTCCTGACGCCCGGTCTGGACACGGTGATGGTGTTGCGCACGGCGTTGCTGAACGGCAAGCGCGCGGCGATGGGCGTGGTCGTCGGCATCACACTCGGATGTCTGGTCTGGGCGGTGGCGAGCCTCGCGGGCCTCACCGCACTGCTGCAGGCGTCCGAACTGGCCTACGACGTCGTCCGCTGGCTCGGTGCCGCCTATCTGATCTACCTGGGCGCCAAGGCACTGTGGAACTCCCGGAAGTCCGTGTCGCTCGACGACTCCCGTCCGGTGCCGGGTGCGGGGGCGTCGTTGCGCGTCGGACTGCTGACGAACCTGCTCAACCCCAAGGTCGGCGTCTTCTACCTGTCGCTGCTGCCGCAGTTCATGCCCGCCGGTGAGCCCGCGTGGGGTGCCGTCCTCGTCGCCGTCCACCTCGGACTGGGCCTGGTGTGGCTGCCGATCCTGATCGTGGTGGCCGGTCGCGCTCGTGCGTTCCTGTTGCGCCAGCAGGCTTTGCTGGACCGCCTGACGGCGTCCGTGTTCGTCGCGCTGGGACTGAAGCTGGCGTTCGAGGCGCGCTAACGCTCTCCGGTGACCGAGCGGTGCCAGGCCGCGAGCGCGACCCTGCTCGGCAGGCCGAGCTTCGCCCGGATGTTGACCACGTGCCGGTCCGCGGTGCGCGGTGAGATGAACAGCCGTGTCCCGATCTGCTTCGACGTGAACCCGTCCGCGACCAGCCCGGCGATGGTGAACTCCTGCCGGGTCAGGCCACCCGGCAGCAGCGGCTTCGCCCGCCGGCGTTCGGAGTCCGGCACCGGTTCGAGCGCGAAGGCCATCGCCTGCTCCGGTCGCAGGTCGGCACCGAGCGTCGAGATCACCTGGTAGTCGTCGCCCAGCGAGCGGCGGACGGTCCGGTCGGCGCGGTCCAGCAGCCGGTGGAACGGGCTCATGCCACCGAACGAGATCCGCGAGACCCGTTCCTGCGACCGCAGTGCGCCGAGCAACCGTGCCGCGCGGTCGAAGGCCCCGAGTTCGGCGCACGTGCAGGCGAGCAGCCACAGACTGAACGGCGCACCCCACGTGTCGCCGAGCGTCAGCTGGATCCGCAACGCCTCGATCACCAGCGGATGCACCTGCGCCGGGTCGCCGTGCAGCAGTTCGTAGAGGCCGCGATGCCACAGGCCCCAGGCGTGCGACCAGTTCACGCCGTTGCTCTCGGCCTGCCTGGCTAGCGCTGTCGTGGCCTTGTCCGCGGCTTCGGCGTCCAGCAGGAAGCACACCGCCATCGCGTGCATCAGCTCGGTGACGTAGATGTCGCCCGGCGACGCGTACTGACGGCACAGTTCGACGACGTGCGCGTACAACGGCACGCAGTCCGGTGAACCCTCCACGAAGAAGAGATGCGTGGCCTCAGCGAGAACCAGATGCACGTCGGTGACCGGCTGCCGCGGCAACGCACGTGCCTCGGTCATCAACGGGAACGCCACCGCCGAATCGCCGCGCACCTGCGCCATGTACGCGCTGTGCGCCAGCAACGACGTCCGCAGCGGTGCCTCGGTGATCACCTCGCGGGCGGCCGCGAGCATGTCCCACGCCTGCCCGAGGATCCCCGCGAACGACGTGAAGCGCATCCGCTGCACGTTCATCGCCACAACCGCGCCGGCCGAGGCCAGGCCGGGTGTCCGGAGCGCGTGTCCGACGGCCGCGCGGATGTTCGGCCACTCCTCCCACATCCGGCCCGTCCACAACGCTTCGCCGGGCGAGAACCACGAGCGGGCGGCCTCGTCCACGAACTCGCTGTAGTGCAACGCATGGCGGCGCAACGGCCCGTCCGCATCCGTCAGCAGACGGGCACCGAACTGCGACACGGTGTTCGGTAATCGATAGCGGGTCTCACCGGTGACGGGGCTCGTCGTCGTCGCCACGACCGACCGGCGAACCAACGCGGACAACGGTTTCAGCACGTCCGCGCCCGCCACCGCCTCGGCGGCGGCGAGGTCGAAGTCCGCGGGGAACACCGACAACTGCGCCCACAACAGCCGTTCCTCGTCCGTGCACTGCCGCGCCACCCACTCGAGCACCCGCTCCAGAGTGGCAGGCTGGTGGGAGAGCACCGCTTCGGCCGGTGACGCGGCCAGGAGTTCGATCGCGAGCGGCAACCCTTCGACCGCCTGGCACAGCGTCGCGACGTCAGCTGAGCCGGGCGGCACCTCCGCCCGGTTCAGGTACAGCTCCACCGCGTCGTCCAGGCCCAGCGGCGGAACCCGCAGCAGCTGCTCGCCGTAGACGCCGAGCGGCTCCCGCGAGGTCGCGAGGACCGTCACCCCTTCGCAGTCGCGCAACAGGTGGTGCGCCAGGTGCCGGACCGCCTCCAGCAGGTGCTCGCAGCCGTCCAGGACCAACAACAAGTGCTTGTCGTACAGCGCCTCCACGAGCCTGCCGAGCCCGGCCTCCGGTGAGTTGTCGACGATCCGGAGCTCGGCCGCGACAGCGCGGGACAGCACCGCCGGGTCGTGGACGTCGGCGAGCCGCACCCGCCACACCCCGTGCTGGAACGCCCCCGCCCGAGCCAGCGCACGTCCCGTCTCCACGGCGATCCGGGTCTTGCCCGCACCACCCGCACCTGCCAGCGTGACCAGCCGGGACCGGCGCAGGAGTGCCTCGGTTTCGGCGAGCACCGCCCGGCGGCCGATGAACGTCGTCGTCTGGGGAGGGAGATCGCCCCGCACGGTCATCGGCGCATCTTCGCCTAGTGGCGCGCGAGTGTGATGACGAGCATCACCTCTCCACCCTTTTGGACTAGCGAGTTCGACCGGGCGTGGTCACGCGCTCCCGCGTACGAATGATCATCTTGGTCGCGAGCCGAAGTCCCTGCCGCGCGTTGAGGTGCGGGAGGTACGCCCGGCTCACGGCGTTCGCGATGCGCGGCAGTGCCGCCGAGTCCGGGTACGCCATGAACATCGGCTGGTAGGTCGGCTGGAACTTCGCCTTGAACGCGAACAGCGAGCGGAACCCGTACACCGGCTCCAGCACCTGCCCGGTGAAGTCCAGGACGCGCTGCAACGCCCGCGGCCGCTCACCGCGGTCCAGCCGCGCGAGCGGTGCCCCGGACAGGCTCAGGAACCGCGCTCCCTCGGCCTGGAGTTGTTGTGCCGCCGAGGCGATCAGGAACTCCATCGAGCCGCGGAAGCCGTGCGAGCGGCGGCGCATGAAGTCGAGCGTCCACCCGACGACCTCGCCGTCGGAGTACACCGGCAACCAGCTCGTGATGCCGTGCACCGTCCGGTCGCCGTCCACCGCCAGCAGGCAGCGGACCCCGTCACCGGCCAGCTCCTCCAGGCCTCCCAGCGTGAAGCCCATCTCCGGCAGGCCCTTGTCCGCCACCCACTCCGCCGAGATGGAGCGGATCTGGTCCGTGATCGCGTACGGCGCCTCGGCGTACGTGCACCACTCGGCGGTGATGCCCGCCTTGGCGGCCTTGTTCAGCGCCGTGCGCACGTCCTGCCACTTCTTGCCGGTGAAGCTCAGCTCGTCGAGCTCGATCATCGTGTCCTCGGCGACCTGCACCGTCGACCAGCCGAGCTCCTCCACCGCGGCCCGCGTCTCCGCGCCCACGCTGTAGAGGCACGGCGTCCAGCCGTTGCGCGCGCAGAACTCCGCGAACCCGCGCACGGCGTCCAACCGCGCCGGCCCGATCGGATCACCGACCGTCAGCGCGATGGTCGCCACCACGCGGTACGCGATGGCCGTCTCCCCATCGGGCGTGAACCAGTACTGGTTGCCGCGCCACGTCGTCATGTACGACAACGACGAGCCGCCGTGGCGCCGCATCAGCTGACGGGCGTGCGCCGCCGATTTCTCGCACGACGACGGCCACGTCCGCCACGACGCCATCAGCAGACCGGCCAGCACGATCAGCCAGAACACCACGCCGGTGTACTCGAACAGCAGCGTGCCGACGAACCCCTCGGCGGAGAACTGCAGCGGCACCAGGTCGAGGTAGCCGGGCGGCAGGAACCGCGTCGGCAGGTCCGCGAGCAGCGCACCGAACCCGGGCTCCGGCGTGAACTGGTCGCGGACCAGGTACCCGCCGAAGACGTACATCGCCGACAGCAACGCGACGCTGATCGCCGTGAACCGCCAGAACCGCACGACGGCATGCCGAGGAAGACGCACGTCGAAATGCCTGCGCGTCAACAACAACACCACGGTGATCGCGAGCGGTGCCAGCATCGGCACACCGAACGAGACCGCCAGCTCCAGCACGCTCGCGTCCGGGAACTGCGCGACGTGCACGACGTACGAACCGATGAACGCCGCGAACGCCACGTTGAACACGAGCGCCGTCCGCCATGCGAACCGCCGTCCGCGTCGCAGCCCTTCCGCCAGCACGAGCAGCAGCAACGCCGGCAGCAACGACATCACGAGCGCGGGGAACCGCCCGTACGACAGCTGGACCACCATCGTCCGGCACAGCTCGACCGCGTCCGAGGAGCACATCGCGTCGACGTCGTCCTGCGACGGCTGCGCGACCGCGACGACGTCCGCGAACCACCACAGCGGTCCGTTCGGGTACGGCGACATCATCGACACCACCGGCCCGAGCGCCGACGCCGCGAGCAGCAACGCCACCAGCACCCGTGTCTCCTGCAGCGAGCGCGCCTTGTGCACCGGCCCGCTCTTCAGGAACAACGCCCCGACCAGCAGCCCGGCCACGCCACCGGACAGTCGGAGCAGATCCTCGAGCCAACCTGAGTACAGCGTAAGGACCAGCACCGACAAGATCATCATTAGTCGGACGCGACGCCTCCACAGCGGTGGCAGCCGGAACGTCAGCGCGAGCGCGAGCCCGACCCCGCCGATCGACGGCCCCGCCGCCGACTCGCCCACGAGCGACTCGAGCCAGCCCCAGTGCAGGTCGCCGCCGACCAGCACCAGCCAGAGCCCCAGGAACGAGCCGAGCACGTGCGTGGCCAGGAAGATCGCCGCGGTCCGCAGCGCACCGAACTCGCGCTCCGCCAGCGGTCCGGTGACGGCCAGCAGCACGGTGGTCGCGACGTAGCCCAGCAGGTCCATCGACCACAGCGCCGAGGTGAGCACCGTCCACCACGGGCTCCCGGTGCCGAACCCGGTCCGCGTGAGCAGCTCTTCACTCGCGCCGCCGATCGCCCCGGTCAACGCCCCGACCGTCCAGAAGACGATGAGGAACGCGCACGTCAGGGGTGCGGTGCGGAACAGCCGGGCGATCATCTGACCAGCCCTGTCCGCTGCGCGAGCCACGGCAGTGACCCGAAGAGGCCCTCGCGGGCCATGTTCCAGTCGTGGTTGTTCGGCAGTTCTTTCCACTGCACGTCCATTCCGGCCTTCCGGCACGCCTCGAAGACCTCGGCGTCCGCCTTGCGGTACGTGACGTCGTCGCGTCCGGCGACGACCATGCCCGCGGTCTGCGGGAATCGCTGGCGCGCGAGGACGTCCATCGGGTTGACCCGGACGAACGCGGCCTCGTCGCCGCCGAACGCCGCCTTGACCGTCTCCTGCCGCGTGCCCAGGGAGGGCTCGGGCTGGGGAGCAAGGGCGACGAAGTTGCCGTACACGTCCGGCGCGCGCACGGCCAGCTGCACCGAACACGTCGCGCCTTGGGAGAAGCCCGCGACGGTCCACGACTCACGGCGCTCGTCGACCGTCAGCCGTTGCTTGATCCACGCGGGCACGTCACGCGCCAGGTACGTCTCCGACTGGCCCAGCTTGGAGTCCAGGCACAGCGGGTTCGCGGTCGACGTGCCGAGCTGGTCGACCACCACGACGATCGGCGCGAGCCCGTCGTGCTGACGCGCGTACGCGTCGAGGTTGTCGAGGATCCGGCCGCCGTCGAACCAGTCGCGGGGACTGCCCGGCTGGCCCGCCATCAGGACGATGACGGGCAGCCGCGGGCGCGGGGTCGTGTTGTAGGCGGGAGGCAGGTAGATCCACGCCGGCCGCGCCTTGAACGCGCCGGGGATCTCCGCCTCGGTGACGACGCCCTTGCCCGGCAGGTTCGCCGGCCGCTTCCAGACGTCGGCGAGCTTCTGGCCCGCGGGCACCTCGACGACACCCGTGGGCGGGGGAGCGGCGTCGTCCAGGTCGACCGTGTCGTTCCTGAAGACGTCCAGCACCGCGCGCGTGGTGGGGTACTGCCCGAAATGGGCGTTCGTCGCGACCACCGCGCTCGCCGTCACGCCCAGCGCCAGGAGGACGCCGAAGACCCGCCCGTACCATCGGCCGGAGCGCAGCCGCACCACTGCCAGCGTCAACGCGACGAGTGCCGCGCCCAGCCACACCGCCAGAACGGTCGGGAGCGGCTCCGGCCACGGTTTCCACACGTGGTCGACGACGAGGACCAGCCCGGTCACCACGAGTGCGCACGTCAGCACGACGATCGGCAGCACTCGGGCCCACCACGTCCGGTTCCTCCGGATCGCCAGGTACGTGAGGGCGAGCACGGCGGCGGCCGTGGCGAGCTTGGGGATCGGTCCGTTTATCAGAGACAGATCCAACGGGCTGAGCATGCCTTCGATGCTTCAGGAAGTCTTCAGGAAGCACATCGGGTATTGGTCTCGGTTCAGAGCTGTGAACATCAGCCTGAAGAATGACAACCGCTCAGCCCTTCGACGCGTCGCGCCAGGCGTTCGTCAGCACCCGCAGGGCGTCCGGATGCTCGGCGATCTCCGCGGCACGGGACAAATCGGACTCCGGCATTCCCAACTCCCGCAACGAGGTAGCGGCACCGAACCGCGTGGCCGTGTCGTGGACACGGGTGGCCAGATCGGACGGTGCCGTGTGGGGGAGCAGTGCCGTGTGGGTGGCGGCGTGCGGCAATCCGAACGTACCGCCCAGAACGTGCGCGAGCTTGTGGTGCAGTCCCATGGGGACGGACGCGAGGCACGTGCCCGCGAGCCACGCCGAGGACAGCAGCTCCGTCCGCGCATCCACAGTGGACGGATTTCCGCTCAAAGCGTGCAAAACGCCCTCGATCGCCCTGGTCGCGATGGCTTCGATCAGCGGGTTCTCGTTGCCTCGGGCGGCGACGGCGTGCGCGAGCGCGTTGAGCGCGCTCGTCACCGTGACGTCGAGCGGCAGATCCAGCGTGAGGTCGACGTCGTAGATCACCGTGCCCGGCTGGATCGCCGGATCGCGCCGTGTCTTCTTCAGCCCCGACGCCGTCTCGCCGAGCACTTGTGTGACCTCGGAGCCCGCGTAGGTCGTCGGGATGATGATCTGCGGTACGCCCGCACGCACCGAGAGCGCCTTCGACAGCCCGGTGCTCGACCCGCCGCCGACCGACACGACGCAGTCCGCGCGGTGTTCGCGCAACGACGCGAGCGCGCGCTCCGTGACCTCGACCGGCGTGTGCATGGCCGCACCGGTGAACCGGGTGACCAGCAGCGGGCCGAGTTCGGCGGCCACCTTGTCGCCACCGTGCCGGGCGATCAGCAGCACCCGCTGCGCGCCTAAGCGCTCGGCCTCGGCGCGCACGGAGGACACGGTGCCGCGGCCGAAGACGACGCGGGTGCGGCCGGGTTCGAAGGTGAAGCTCACGAGTGACGAATATTCGTGAGCGGAGTTCCCGGCGCAACAGCACAGGGTCAAGCCTTTCGGCTCTGACGAGGTGACTTCGTCACTCCTTAGCGTGAATCTTCATGAAGCGTGTTCGTGTTGTAGTGGCGTTAGCAGGGGCCATGGCCCTGACGCCAATCCCTGCCACAGCGGCGACACCAGCGTTCAGCCTGTCCGGAGGCGTGACCGCGCCGATCCACTCGATGGCCGACGCGGTCCGCGAGACGGTCTACGTCGACTCCGGGCTCGACCTCGACGGCAACGGCACCCGCGACCGGGTGGCGGCCGACATCATCAGGCCGTCCACGACCGGGCGCGTGCCCGTGATCATGGACGCCAGCCCCTACTACCAGAGCGCCGGGCGCGGCAACGAGAGCGAGGTCAAGACCTACGACTCCGCCGGGGTGCCGGTCAAGTTCCCGCTCTTCTACGACAACTACTTCGTGCCGCGCGGCTACGCCGTCGTGCTGGTCGACTTCCTCGGCACGAACCGGTCGCGCGGCTGCGTCGACGTCGGCGGTCAGTCGGAGATCGCCTCCGGCACGGCCGTCATCGACTGGCTGAACGGCCGGCGCACCGGCTACTCGTCCCTGACCGGCGCCACCACGAAGACCGCGTCCTGGTCGACCGGTGCCGTCGGCATGATCGGCAAGTCGTGGGACGGCTCGATCGCGAACGGCGTCGCGGCGACCGGCATCGACGGGCTGAAGACCATCGTGCCGATCGCGGCCATCAGCTCCTGGTACGACTGGTTCCGCTCGGACGGCGTCGCGTACCCCGGCTACAGCTCGCCGACCGGACTGGGCTCGCAGTTCGAGAACACCAACGCACGCTCACGGTGTGGTGCGGTGCGCACGCAGATGACGAACGGTTCCCCCGCCAACGGCGACTACACGGCGATGTGGCAGACGCGTGACTTCGTGCGCAAGGCGTCGAACGTGAAGGCGTCGATCTTCGCGATCCACGGGCTGAACGACCTCAACGTGAAGACGTTGCAGTACGGCCAGTTCTGGGACGCGGTGCCCGCCTCGGTGCCGAAGAAGCTGTGGTTCTCGCAGACGGCGCACGTCGACCCGTTCGACTTCCGGCGCAGCGAGTGGGTCCCGACGCTGCACCGGTGGTTCGACCGCTGGCTGCTGAACGTGCAGAACGGCATCGAGAACGAACCGCAGGTGTCGGCAGAACGTGCGCCCAACCAGTGGGCGGACGACCAGACGTGGCCTCCTGCGGGCACCGTCAGCACCGTGTTGCGTCCTTCTTCTTCGGGACTCGGCACGACGCCCGGCACGGGCACGTCGGCGTTCACCGACAACGGCAGCGGTACGCCGGCGAACTGGCTTTCCGGCTCGAACACCGGGAGGGCGATCTACTCGACGGCGCCGCTGACCTCTGACCTGCGCATCGCGGGCACCTCCTCGATCACGGTGGGGGTGTCGTCCTCGACACCGACCGCGCACCTCACGGCGTACCTCGTCGACTACGGGCCGGCGACGGTGCGGACCGGCGAGGGCATCCGGACCCTGACCACGGAGTCGTGCTGGGGAGAGAGCCGCACGGGCGATGACGCCTGTTATCGCGACACGGAGGCGACGACGGGCAACGTCGACGCGCAGATCATCGCGCGTGGCTGGGCGGACCTCGCGAACTACCAGTCTCTCTCGACTCCGAGCACGATCACGCCGGGAACCAAGTACCGCATGACGTTCCGACTGTCCACAACGGACCACCTGATCAAGGCGGGACACCGTCTGGGCCTGGTCGTCGGCGGTACCGACTCGACCGCGATCGTGCGGCCGAGCCAGCTGCCGAGGCTGACCGTCGACCTGGCGGACACGTCGGTGCGGATCCCGCTGAAGGGCTCGGTGCCGGCCGCCTCGTCCGCTCCGCTGGTCGCCGGCAGCGTTTCCGCTGGTACGAAGGGCGCATTGGGCTAGCGAATCGGACTGTCGGTGCTGCTCGCTAGCATCGGCGGCATGGTGTCAACCGACGGTGTCGTTCTCGGAGACGCGCTGCAGGTCCTGCAGCGCGTCTTCGGGTACCCCGAGTTCCGCGGCGACCAGGCCGCCATCGTCGAGCACGTGATCGCGGGTGGCGACGCGCTCGTGCTCATGCCGACCGGCGGCGGCAAGTCCCTGTGCTATCAGGTGCCCTCGCTGGTGCGGCCCGGCACGGGGGTGGTGATCTCGCCGCTCATCGCTCTGATGCAGGACCAGGTGGACGCGCTGCGTGCCCTCGGCGTGCGCGCGGGCTTCCTGAACTCGTCGCTGTCCTGGGACGAACGCCGGATGGTCGAGGCCGAGTTCGTCAAGGGCGAGCTCGACCTGCTCTACCTGGCGCCGGAGCGGCTGACGTCCGAGGCGACGCTGCGCCTGCTGGAGCAGGGTGAGATCGCGCTGTTCGCGATCGACGAGGCGCACTGCGTCTCCCAGTGGGGCCACGACTTCCGGCCCGACTACCTCTCGCTCACGCACCTGCACGAGCGCTGGCCGAAGGTGCCGCGGATCGCGCTCACCGCCACGGCCACGGAGGCGACGCGCAAGGAGATCCTCACGCGCCTGGAGCTGAACGAGGGGCGGCAGTTCGTCTCCAGCTTCGACCGGCCGAACATCCAGTACCGCATCGTCCCCAAGAAGGAGCCGAAGAAGCAGCTGCTGGACCTGCTGCGCGGCGAGCACCCAGGCGACGCGGGCATCGTCTACTGCCTGTCCCGCGCGTCGGTGGAGAAGACGGCGGAGTTCCTGGTGGCCAACGGGATTCCCGCACTGCCCTACCACGCGGGGCTCGACTCGTCGGTCCGCCAGCGCAACCAGGCCCGCTTCCTGCGGGAGGACGGCCTGGTCATGGTCGCCACCATCGCGTTCGGCATGGGCATCGACAAGCCGGACGTCCGCTTCGTCGCCCACCTCGACCTGCCGAAGTCGGTCGAGGGCTACTACCAGGAGACGGGCCGCGCCGGTCGCGACGGTCTCCCGTCCACCGCGTGGCTCGCCTACGGCCTGCAGGACGTGGTGCAGCAGCGCAAGATGATCGAGTCGTCGGAAGGCGATCTGGCGTTCCGCCGCCGCTCGCAGGCGCACCTCGACGCGATGCTCGCCCTCTGCGAGACGGTCACGTGCCGCCGCACCAGGCTCCTGGAGTACTTCAACGAGTCCGGTGTCCCGTGCGGCAACTGCGACACCTGCCTGATCCCGCCGGAGGCGTGGGACGGCACGGTCGCCGCGCAGAAGGTCCTGTCCACGGTCTACCGGCTGCGCAAGGAGCGCAACCAGAAGTTCGGCGCCGGTCAGGCCATCGACATCCTGCTGGGCCGCAAGACCGCCAAGGTCATCCAGTTCGACCACGACCAGCTCAGCACCTTCGGCATCGGCGAGGACCTGAGCGAGGGCGAGTGGCGCGGCGTGGTCCGCCAGCTCCTCGCGCAGGGGCTGCTGGCCGTCGAGGGCGAGTACTCGACGCTCGTCCTCACGGAGGGGAGCTCCGAGGTTCTCAGCCGCAAGCGCGAAGTCAAGATGCGCAAGGACCCGACGCCCACTCGCTCGACGACGCGCACGGCGTCCTCCTCGTCCGGCGCGGCCAAGGTGAAGATCGACCTCCCGGCCGACGCGGGCCCGCTCTTCGAGGCACTGCGCGAGTGGCGGGCCGGCCAGGCCCGCGAACAGGGCGTCCCGGCGTACGTGATCTTCCACGACGCCACGCTGAAGTCCATCGCGGCGTCGCGCCCCGGCTCCCTCACCGCCCTGGGCGCGGTGAGCGGCGTCGGCCAGGCGAAGCTCACGAAGTACGGCGAGCAGATCCTGGAGGTGGTGGCGGCCGGCGGTGCCGCACCGGAAGCCGCCGCACCTGCCGCGGTCCAAGCCCCCAAGTCCAAGCCGAAGACCACGAGCCCCGGCGGTGCAGCGTGGGGCTCGGGCGACGCCGTCGACGAGTGGCCGGAGCCGGAGGAGCCGGACGAGCCGATGGACTGGTGACCGGGTCAGGTCACCTTCTCGATCTGAACCCGCTTGATCACGCTCTTCCCCGACTCACCGACGAGGTCGAAGGCAGCGCTGTTCAGCACGACGCAGGCCGACCCGACGCCGATGACGCGGACGGTCGTCTGCTTTCCGTTGTCGAGATTGGTGACCCGCACCGAGGTTCCGACCGGAAGCTGAGCCGAGAACGCGCCAGGCGCCCCGCCGACGGCCGACAACCCGACGGTCGCGCCGTCGCAGACGACCGGCCCGACTGTTCCTGAAGCCCGCACCCGCGAGACGGGGGTGCGGGTGGTGGGGACCGGCGCCGGCGCGTTTCCGACGATCTCCACTCGAATGCGCCGGAGAACGCTTTCCCTTTCGCCGGTCTCGGCGGACGAGAGCGAATCGAATGCCGCTGTGTTCAACACAGCGCAGCCGGTCGACGGCCCGGTGACCGAGACGGTGATCACCCGCCCGTTGGCGGGATTCGTGACTCGCAACAAAGTGCCGACGGGGAACTTGTCCGACAGCACGGTCGCCGGCCCTTTGGCGCTCGTCGTCCTCACCGTCTGCCCGCCGCAGACCTCTTTGCCCGCCACGCCCGGCTGCGACGAGGAGGCACCGGATCCGGCGAGAGCGAAGGCCGTACCCCCGATGGCCGCGACGACCGAGAAGACCCCGGCTCCCACGATCCAGCCCTTCGACCAGTGCATGCACAACACCCGACCTTTCTTTCAGGCCGTACGGCCCGCAGATCGGGAAGGTTCAACGGCGCGTGGCTCGAACCAGCGCCGTCGGGTCGCACGACGCCAGGTGGTCGCGCAGGGCCACGTGCACGAAGCGGTACTCGCCATCGACGCGGGTGAGCAGTAGCCGGTCCTGTGCGAGGTGGAGCAAAGCCTTGCGGCGGAACGACAACTCGCCCAGCGACAGCGGTCGTGTGATGCCCTCGGCGGCGACTTCGGCGAGCGCGTCGAACGGCCAGACGTAGTCGCGGGCGGCGGTCGGGGTGACCAGCAACCCGAGTGCTACTCCCAGTGCGGTTCCCCAGGACCCCAGCGCGCCGATCCCGCCCAGCAGACCGACCGTGCCGAGCACTGGCACAGCCGGCTGAACCCACCACGGCCGCCCTTGCCGCATGCGTTGTTGTTGCACCGGGCGCACCGTGCGCCACACACGCCCCACGGCGGCAGCAAAAATCCCGCCCGCCACGCCTGCGGAGAAGCCGACCCCCATGCCCGCCAGCACCGCGTAGGGACCGGTCCAGAACATCGAGACACCCGGTGCGGCGGCGATCAGCAATGCCCACGGCACAGGTGCGTCACCCGGGATGAAACCCAACGCCAAGAAGAATGACGCCACCACCACGAACACGTACGCCACGAAGTAGGGCCACGGCGTTCCGACTGCCCCCAGCCAGAAACCGGCCAGGCCGACCAGCAATCCCCCGATCACACCGGCGAGAAATCCCAGCGCGGCAGTCACAATGCCGTGCGCGCGTCCGGGTGGGTGGAAGACGCGCGGCACTTTGTTCACGAGTACGAGCAACGAAGAAGCGGCGACAACGAAAACCAAGGCGGGCCACAATCCGAGGCGCAGCGCCGTCATGAACGACACGGCACACACACCACCGGCATAGACCGCAGGCACAGCGCGCACGAACAGCAACCACAACGGACGAGTGGGCAGCAGCGGAAGCCACGCACGGCGGTGAGGCATGTGCACCGGTGCGCCGAGGTCGGGCCGACCCAACCGCGCGAGGAACTTCAACGCCCGAATGGTGGGTCCCGCGCCCCGTTGGCCGGAAAGCCTTTCCACGACGAAGGACCCCACGAAGTCGTTGCCGATCGTGTCGACCTGCTTGTCCAGGTGCGTCAGCGCCAGCAGGTTCAACGCCAGTGGCGAGTCCAGCCGCTCCCAGATCTCCGGCGTCAGGGCCGACTCCAGGCTGTCGAGCCGGGGACTCACCGAAGCGATGTACTCGAGCACCTGACCGCGGGTCAACGGCTCGACGAACACCGAAGGCAGGTTGTCGATCGGACTCGTCGAGCTCACGACGGAGGCGAACGGAGCGAGTTCGGACTCGCAGAGCGCGCGGTCGACGCGCGGCACCTCGTCCAGTCCGTCGATGAGCACGGCGACCCGCTCGCGGCGCAGCCAGATCGTGCCGGCCGAGCGGCTGATGCCGTAACGGCGGTTCATCTCGCGCAACAGCCATGCGGTGAACTCGGTCGGCTTGCGCGCGCCGTACGCCCGCCACGTCGCCAGGTCCACGACGACCGGAATCGGCGCTTGTGGGTCGTTGCGCGCTCGTTCGACCAGAGTCAGGCACAGTTCACGCAGCAACGTCGACCGGCCGCTGCCCACCGGGCCGACCAGGACCATGGTGTGGCCGAGGCGGTCGTAAACGGCCTCCAGGTCTCGTGAGGAGACCTCTTCGCCGTCGACCCGCACGGAGATCGCGGGCTGCTTCAGGACACCGAGCTTGATCTGCGTCTGGGCGGCCAGCGAGGCGGCGAGCAGCGCTTTCACCCGTGACTCGACCCGTGCGAGGGCGGCGGTGCGGTTGCTGGTCTCGTGGCCGCGGCCGCGTTCCCAGAGAGCGAGGCCGACGGAGACGAGGATCATCACGCCGACCGCGGGCCACAACCACCGGCCGAACTCGCCGATGAACCCCGGGACGGCCCCACCGGTGCTCACGCTGATGGCCGCCGGTAACAGCAAAACGACGGTGACCAGGCACAATGCGGCCAACGCCGTCAGTCGTGCAGCTCTCGTCACCCCGCTTGGATCCACCTTCACCTCCGCGATCCCGGCGAACGACGGTAACCGGGCCGCCGGGATCGCGGAAGTGAATCCGATCAGGCTTAACTCACACGCGAACCAATCGCCTGCGCCGCCTCAGGGACCCACTCTGAGTGGGTCCCTTCACTGCTGTTGCTGGCCGCCGAAGTTCCGAAGGCCTTCCTTGAGCTTGTCCTCGCCCTTGTCGATGTGCTCGCTGTGCTTGCCGCCGGTCTTGTCGTCGGCGAACTGGCCCGCGCGCTCGACACCGTCGTCGACCTTGTCACCGTGCTGGCCGATGAGGTCCTTGGCCTTGTTCTTCAACTCGTCGAATCCCATGACTGCATTACCTCCCTATGCAGTTCGGGTACCCCGTCTCGGATCCGGCACACGTCACTGGATCGAGTGAAGCGCCGCAACCGGGCTCACCCGCGCGGCCCGGCGGGCAGGCAGCAGCCCCGCGCCCGCGGTGAGTGCGGCCAGGGCGAGCACCACCACGCCGACGGGCACGACGGGCACCTGCAAGGGCCACTCGATGCCGAGCGAGATGATCGCGAGCCACGCGTAGGGGATGCCGACGGCGAGTCCGATCACCGCACCGACGACCCCGTACAGGCAGGCCTCGGTCGTGACCATGCGGCCGAGTTCCCCGCGGGTCAGGCCGATCGCCCGCAGCAGACCGGATTCACGGGTCCGTTCGAGCACCGACAGCGCCGTGGTCGAACCCACTCCCACGACCGCGATCAGCACCGTGAGGAACAGCAGTCCGACCGCGATCGCCACCAACGAGGTGAACCAGTCCTCCTGGGCCAGCCGATGGTCGGCGAGCGACTCGACCTCCAGCCCCGCTGGCACCCGTTCCTCGGCGCCGTTGGCGAGGACGCCGACCGGCTCACCCTCCACATCGGACGAGTGCAGCAACGCGCTGCCGAGCGGGACTCCACCGAACAACGTCGCAGCCACGGTCATCTGCACGCCGTTCACCTCGGCGCGTGATCCCGCGGTCAAGCCGAGCCGGCTCGCGGTGGAGGTCGACAGGATGATCTTGCGCGGACCCATGTCCCCGAGAGCACCGGAGTCGACGCGGAAGTCCGCGAGATCGCGGAGCTTGGTCATGTCGAGGTCGGTGGCACGCATCGTGAGCGTGCCGTTGATGGTGATCTCGGTGCGGCGGTAGGGGAGCACGTCCGTGAGCCCGGCGGCTCTCAACGCCCCGGCGTCGACCGGACCGACGATCTCCAGGTCGGCCGGACAGGCACTCGCCATCTCCGCCTTCCCCAGACCCTGCAACGTGTTTGCACCAGTCAGCGTCGCGATGACGAGACTGACCCCCAGCGCCACCACCGCCGTGACCGAGGCGGCCCTCCGGGGCGCGCCACCGACACCGCTCACCGCGAGCGACGCGACGGTGCTGCGCCGCAACGGAAGCCCGATCAGCCTCAGCACCGGTGAGATCAACACGGGCCCGAGCGTGATCAACGCGCCGAACGCCAGCCCACCGCTGATGGTGGTGCGCAGCAGCAGGTCCTCGGTCATCCCGCTCAGCCGTTGTTCGGTGGCAAGGCCGTCGATCGCGACGTTGACCAACAGTGCGACCGCGCCTGCGGCCATCAGGAGTCCGAGCACCCAGCGCGGCCGGCCGATCCGGCTCTTCGCGTCCTGCACGGCCGAGGTGCGCAGTGCCTCCAGCGGTGAAACCTTGGCCGCGGACCACGCGGGGGCCAGCACGGCGAGCGTCGTCAGCACGAACGACCCGAACACCACGACCAACGCGGGTGTGAGCGGGAAGCCCGGCGCCACCAGGCCTGCCAGCGGCACGAGCTGCCCGGCGCCCGCCGCCAGCGCGACACCGGTGACCGAGGCGAGCAACCCGGTCAGCGCCCCTTCGGTGATCAGGCCACGAGCCAGCCGTGCGCGCGAAGCGCCGACCGCCCGCAAGAGCGCGAGCTCCCGCATCCGGTGCGCGAACACGATCCGGAACGTCGACGTGGAGACCAGGGCGGCCACGATCATGGCGACCGTGACGAACGCGCCGAGCAGCGCGAACACCTCGACCAGGCGGGCCGCCCTGACCGTCAGGGAACGTTCGGTGATGTCCTTGGCGAGCGCGGTCGAGTAGGCGAAGAACGCCGCGATCGTGATCGACAGGACGGGCAGGAACCTCCTCATGCGGCGACCGCCTGAACGACCCGTCCGTCGGCCATGTGCACCACCGCGTCGGCGTAAGAGGCGGCCCTGTCGTCGTGCGTGACGATCACGATCGTCTGACCGAACTCGCGCACGGCCTGACGGAGCAGGTTCAGCACGTCCGCGGACGACTGCGAGTCGAGGTTGCCGGTCGGTTCATCAGCGAAGACGACCTCGGGCCGGGTGACCAGCGCCCGAGCCAGCGCCACGCGCTGCTGCTGGCCGCCGGACATCTCCGAGGGCCGGTGCGACAGCCGTGACGACAGCCCGAGGGCCTCCACGAGCTGCGCGAACCAGGCCTTGTCGGCCTGCCGCCCGGCCAGGCTCAACGGCAGCAGGACGTTCTGCCGGGCGGTGAGCGTGGGCAGCAGGTTGAACGCCTGGAACACGAACCCGACGCGATCCCGGCGCACCTTGGTCAGCGCGTTGTCCGACAGCCGGGTCAGGTCCTTGCCGCCGAGCAGGGCCGCGCCGGACGTGGCCGTGTCGAGGCCCGCCAGGCAGTGCATGAGCGTCGACTTGCCGGAGCCGGACGGCCCCATGATCGCGCTGAAGGCAGCGGGCCGGAACCCGACGGTCACCCCGTCGAGTGCTCGAACCGCGGTGTCACCGGAGCCGTACACCTTCACGAGGTCGACCGCGGCGGAAGCGAAGTTGTTCACATGGTCAGCAAAGTCCGGAGTGGAGGCGAAGACCTCGGTCCCGAGCAGGGTTCGCCTCTGTCTTTCGGCCGATCTGCGGACAGGGCACAAGTGCATAAGGTCATGGCCATGCTCTGGAGGTTCGGCGCGATCGCCGTGCTGCTCGCCGCGGCGTTCGTGGACTTCTACTACGGCCTGTTCAGGTCGCCGGGCCTCTACCCGTGGACAGGCTGGGCCGCGCTCGGCTGCATCGTGCTGGCCGTGTCGGCCTGGCTGCGCCCCCATCGAGCCCTGGCCGCCGTCGCCGCCACCGCGAGCATCGCGTTCACCCTGGTCAACCCGCTCGACAAGGAGTTCGGCCTGGCCGAGACGCTGGCGCTGACCGGTGTCCTGGCCGTCACCGCCCATCGGGCCAGGTCGCGCCGGGACGCGCCGCTGATCGGCTGGATCGTGATCGCGCTGGTCACCCAGCCGCTGCGGTTCCCGCTCGGCCCCACCGAGCTGACCCTGGCGATGGCCCTGGTGGTCGTCGCCACGGGCGTGGTCGCGTGCGTCGGCTACCTGCGGCTGCTGGCCAATGCCAGGGAGAAGCAGGTGGCGGCCGTCAAAGCCGAGCAGAAGGCCGAGTTCGCACGCGACCTGCACGACTTCGTGGGTCACCACATCACCGGCATGGTCGTGCTCGCGCAGGGCGCCGGCCGGATCGTCGAACGCGACCCGGCGCAGGCCAGGCAGGCCCTCGACCGCATCGAGGAGGCCGGCGGTGAGGCCATGGCCGCCCTGCGCCGCATGATCGGCATGCTCCGCGACGACGCCCCCGTGGCACCGGTCGCGGGCATCGCCGACATCGAGCCGCTGGTCGCGGCCGAACCGCGGGCCACCCTCGAAATCCACGGCGACACCGCGGCGCTGCCGCTCGAAGTGGCCAGCTCGGTCCACCGCGTCGTCATGGAGTCGTTGACCAACATCAGGAAACACGCGCAGGAGGCGACCACAGTGGACGTCCAGATCCAGACCACACCGGACTGGGTGATGGTCAAGGTCTCCAACAACGGCAAGCCCGCGAGGCAGGGCAACGGTTTCGGGCTCGTCGGACTCACCGAACGCGTTCAGGCGCTCGGTGGCAGGATCAAGGCGGGGCCGGGCATCGACGGCGGATGGGTCGTCGACGCCGCGCTCCCGACAGGAAGGGCGACCGCGTGATCAGGGTTCTCGTCGCGGACGACCAGGCGATGGTGCGCACGGGGTTCGGCATGATTCTGGGGGCCGAGTCCGACATCGAGGTCGTGGCCGAAGCGCGGGACGGTGTGGAGGCCGTCGCCGAGGCACGGCGCACCAAGCCGGACGTCGCGTTGATGGACATCCGGATGCCGCGAATGGACGGACTCGAAGCGCTCAAACAGATCGCGAACGACGTCCACGTGGTGGTGTGCACGACGTTCGACCACGACGAGTACGTACACACAGCGCTGAAGAACGGTGCGTGCGGGTTCCTGCTGAAGGACGCCGGTCCGAACCTGTTGATCGAGGCGGTGCGTGCGGCCGTCACGGGCGATGCGCTCATCAGCCCGTCGATCACGGTCAGGCTGTTGCAGCACATGAACTCGCCGCCACAACAACAACCTCACACTCTCTCCGCGCGCGAGCTGGACGTGGTGAAGCTCGCCGCGATCGGCCGCACGAACGCCGAGATCGCGCAGGAGCTGTTCATCTCGATCGGCACGGTCAAGACGCACCTGGCGAGCGTTCAGACCAAACTGGACGCTCGCAACCGCGTCGAGATCGCCGCCTGGGCCTGGGAATCCCGGCTGGTCGGCCAGAAGTAGGACCCACAACCGGTCTGCGGACAGAAGCCGCGTGCCGCGTCCATCACCAGAATTCGAGTCATGAAGAAACTCCTCCTGCTGATTCCCGTGCTGGCGCTCACCGCGTGCGGCCCGAAGAGCTACACCTACGAGGCGTTCTACGACGTCGAGGGCACCGGCAAGGCGGAGCTGACGCTCACCGTCCCCGGTGGCGCGTCCCAGTCCGAGACCGTGGATCTGCCGGTGAAGAACCGCGCCGTGCTCGCCAACGCGCTCGGCAGGGTCACGCTGACGGTCAAGCCGCAGACCGGCCAGGCGACGTGCAAACTCCGCGTGGAGAAGGAGAAGGAGATCACGAACGCCGGCGCGGAAGCGAAGTGCGAGTATGAGATCACCGAGTCCACGGACAACTGAGTGATCCGTTAAACCTTGCCCGTTCACTCCGGCTCCACTAGGAAACGCGCATGAGGCGAATCGCAGCTGGACTGGCAGTGGCGGCGCTGGCCGTGGGTTTCATCACGACCGGCACCGCGTCCGCCGAGGTCCAGACGGCCCGGCCCGACTGCGGCTACACCGCGACCCCGGAGGAACCGGCCGCGCGTCCGGTGTCGATCCCGCACGACCCGTGGTTCACCAAGGGCAAGGTCCTGGTCAAGGTGAAGACGAACCAGGGCGACATCCCGTTGGTGCTCGACCGCTCCAAGGCCCCGTGCACCACGCACAGCTTCATTCACCTGGCGCACCGCGGGTTCTACAACCAGACCGAGTGCCACCGGCTCACCGCGTACCCGACGCTGAAGGTGCTGCAGTGCGGCGACCCGTCCAACACGGGTGAGGGTGGCCCGGGCTACAAGTACAAGGACGAGCTGCCGACCGACCTGCAGCCCGCGCCGAACGACCCGACCGGTCAGCGCCGCATCTACCCGCGCGGCACGCTCGCCATGGCGAACGCCGGCCCGGACACGAACGGCTCGCAGTTCTTCCTCGTGCAGTCGGACTCGATCCTGCGTCCCAACTACACCGTGTTCGGTCAGATCCTGCCCGAGGGCCTGAAGACCCTGGACAAGATCGCGGCCGGCGGCATCGCCGGGGAGAACCCGCTCGACGGCCGCCCGAACGTCAAGTCCGAGCTGAAGTGGGTGCTCCCGCTCGGCATCTAGTGCCCGGGAGCTAGTGCGAAGCCCAGCCCTTCAACGCGCCGTAGAACGCGTCCGAGAGCCGCCGGACCACCTGTTCGTCAGGTAGTCCGGCGGTTTTCGTCAGGTCGAGGATCTCCCGCGGGTCGAACAACGCGTGGTGCAGGAACCGCGCCACGTTCAGCATTCCGTCCGGCAGTGCCAGGTCGATCAGGACGCCGCGCAACGCCGGGTCCCACGCGCTGCACGTCAACGCCGCCACCTCCTCGGCGTTGTGCATCCGCTCCAGAATCCCGCGCTGCGACGAGAACCGCACTATCACCGGGCCGTGCAGGTTCTGCAGCTTCACCCACCGCGTTGCTTGGTGCTCGAACAGTTCTTTGCCTGTCTTGCGAGACCGTTCGCCGTGTTCGACCAACGACGCTATGACGTCTTCGTGATAGGCCACCACGAGCGCTTCCACGGACGGAAAGTGCCGATACGCCGTCGCTTGCGAAAGCGCGGCCTTGCGCGCGATCGACTGCATCGTCGCCGTTGCTGGTTCAGCCCGCAGGACGTGCGTCGCGGCGTCCAGCAATCGCTTGCGGTTGCGACGCGCGTCACTGCGGCTGTTTGTCTCCTCCGGCAGAACGTCCTCCCACCCGCGAACCCCGTTGCGGAGTGCAGGATAGGGCGAACGATCAACGGAATGCGGCGATTCCGGTCAACGCGTGGCCGATGGATAGCAGGTGGATGTCGGAAGTGCCCTCATAAGTCAGTACGGATTCCAGGTTGTTGGCGTGACGCAAGGGCGAGTACTCGAGCGAGATGCCGTTCGCGCCGAGGATGGTCCGGCTTTCCCGTGCGATCGCGATGGCCGACTCGACGTTGTTGTACTTGCCGACGCTGATCTGCTCGGGCTTGAGCGTGCCGGCCTCCTTGAGCCGCGCGAGGTGCAACGCCAGCAGCATCGCGTTGCTGACCTGGACCGTCATGCTCGCGAGCTTGCGCTGGGTGAGCTGGAACGAGGCGATCGGCTGGTCGAACTGGATGCGCGTGCCGGAGTAGTCGAGCGCCGCCTGCAACGAATCCCGCGCGGCACCGACAGCGCCGAACACGATCCCGAACCGCGCCTCGTTCAGACACGTCAGCGGTGCGCGCAAGGAAGTCGCGAGCGGCAGCCGGGCGCTTTCCGGCAGCCGCACGTCCTCCAGGACCAACTCGGAGGTGACGGATGCTCGCATCGACAGCTTCTGTTTGACGTCCCGCGTCGAGAATCCGGGCGTGCCACGGGGGACGAGGAATCCTCGAATTCCGTCCTCGGTTCGCGCCCACACCGTCGCCACGTCCGCGAGACCACCGTTGGTGATCCACATCTTGGTGCCGTTGAGCACCCAGTCCGCGCCGTCGCGCACGGCGCGCGTGCGCATGCCGGACGGGTTCGAGCCGAAGTCCGGCTCGGTCAGCCCGAAGCACCCGATCGCCTCACCGGCGGCCAGCCGCGGCAGCCACTCCTGCTTCTGCTCCTCCGACCCGTACTTCCAGATCGAGTACATCGACAGCGAGCCCTGCACGGACACGAAGCTGCGGATGCCGCTGTCGACGGCCTCCAACTCCAGGCACGCGAGCCCGTACGCGAGCGCGGACGTCCCCGCGCACCCGTACCCCTCCAGGTGCATGCCCAGCACGCCGAGCTTGCCCAGTTCCCGCGCCAGCTCGCGCGGCAGGATGCCCGCCTCGAACCACGACGCGATGTGCGGCCGGACGTGGTCGGACAGGTAGGCCGCGACGGTGGCCTGGATGTCGCGCTCCTCGTCGCCCAGCAACGACGGGATGTCCAGCAACTCCAACGGGTCCTGCACGTCACTGCTCCAGTTTCGGCGGGCGCAGCCGGTAGGTCACCGGCGTGCGCGACAGGCGGATGGGATTTGCGACGAGCGTCATGCCGTCGATCGTCGCGGTGGGGCCGAGATCCAGCGACTCCGCCAGCGCGAACGCACGCGCGACATCGTTGACGGGACCACACGGGACACCCAGCGGCGTCAGCGTCTCGAACCAGTGCTGCGCCGGGCGCGTCCGCAGCCTCGCCGCGAGCACCTCGAACAGCTCGTCCACGTTCTCCACCCGATCGGAGTTCGTGACGAACCGGGGATCCGTGGCCAGCTCGGGCACGTCCAGCACCGAGCACAACCGGCGGAACTGCCGGTCGTTGCCCACCGCGAGCACGATCGGCTGGTCGGCCGTCGGGAACACCTCGTACGGCGCGATCGACGGATGCCGGTTGCCCATCGGCTTCGGCACCGACCCGGCCAGCGTGAAGCCCGCGCTCTGGTTCACCATGCTCGACAACAACACCGTCAGCAGGTCGAGCTCGACGAGCTGGCCCAGCCCCGTCGCCTCCCGGTGCCGCAACGCAGCCAGGATGCCGACGCACGCGTGCAACCCGGTCAGCACGTCGACCAGCGCCACACCGGTCTTCACCGGCTGGTGCGGACCGGGCCCGGTCACGCTCATCAACCCGCCCACGGCCTGCACGAGCAGGTCGTAGCCGGGCAGGTCGGCGCCCTTGCCCGAACCGAACCCCGAGATCGAGCAGTAGACCAGATCGTCCCGCCCGAGCGACTCGTAGTCGAGCCCGAACTTCTTCATCGTGCCCGGCTTGAAGTTCTCGACCACGACGTCCGCCCGCGCGATCAGCTCGCGCGCCTGTTCCCGGCCGGCCTCGGTCGACAGGTCGATCTGCACCGACGTCTTGTTCCTGTTGACGGACAGGAAGTACGTCGCCTCGTCCTCGTAGTGCGGCGGACCCCAAGCGCGGGTCTCGTCGCCCCTGCCGGGCTGCTCGACCTTGACCACCTCGGCACCGAGGTCGCCCAGCACCATCGTCGCGTACGGCGCCGCCAGCACCCGGCTGAAGTCCGCGATCACCACGCCTTCGAGCGAGCTCATGCGACCCGCCCCCGCAGCTTCATCGCGGCCAGCACCCGTTCCTGCGCCAGATCGCGCGCCGCCACATGTGTCGTGGTGCCACGACTTCGCGCCTCGGCGATGATGTTCGCCGCGTTCGCCCTCAGCTTCGAGGACACGGCCTCCAGCACCGTCGCGGGATTCACCGGGAAGGGCGAGTACCGCGCGTCCATCCCGAACGCCGCCGCGACCACGCCGCCGGCGTTCGCGATGAAGTCCGGCACGACAGTGATCCCGCGTGCCGCGAGAACCTCCTGCGCCGCAGCGGAAGTCGGCAGGTTCGCGCCCTCGACCACCAGGGCGGTGTCGAGCTCACCCGCGAGTTCCGCGTCGATCACGTCCTGCAGGGCGGCCGGTACCAGCACGTCGCACGGCACCCGGAGCTCGGCTCCGAGCGTGCGGACGGCGCCGTACTCCTTCACCGCGAGGTCACCGAATTCGGCCCGCAGCTTCAGCAGTCGCGCGACGTCGAGGCCACTGGGATCCACCAGCGCCCCGTGCACCGACGACACGGCGACGACGACAGCGCCGAGTTCGGCGAACCGCTTCGCCGCCGCGGCACCCACCGCGCCGAAACCCTGAATCGCCACGCGTTTGCCGCGCAGCACCACCAACTCGTCCGCCACCTCGGCCACGCCGTACCCGGTGACGCCCAGCTCGTCGTACGGAAGACCGCCGAGTTGAGCCGGTGCGCCCATCATAGCGCCGCGGTCCGACAGTTCGTCCTGGACGATCGCGGCGTCCCGTTCCGTGAGGCCCATGTCGAGCCCGAGCACGTACTCGCGCGGCACCTCGTTGGAGAGCTTGCGCGCGAACGCCCGCAACGCCGATTCCTTGTCAGGAGAAGAAGGATCGAACACGATCCCCGCCTTCGCACCGCCGAAGAACAGGTCGACGCCGGCCCACTTCCACGTCATCACGCGCGCGAGGCGGGCGATCTCCGCGACCGTCACGTGCGGGCTCATCCGCGTGCCGCCCTTGCCCATGCCGCGTGCGGTGTTGTCGATGACGAGCACACCTTTCATGCCGGTGCGCCGGTCGGACACGCAGACGACCTTCTCCGGCCCCCACTCGTCCATGAGCTCGAGAACGTCCATCACATTCCTCACACGCAGTTGAGTTCCGGCCGTGCCTGGTCGGCGGCGAACCTGGAGGCGTCCAGACTGGACACGTCGACGAAGGGCTCGCGGCCGAGCACGAGGTCGCGCACGACCTCGCCGACCGCGGGCCCCTGCAGGAACCCGTGTCCCGAAAAGCCCGTGGCGTAGAAGAACCTGCCCACCGAGCCGATCAGCGCGTTGTGGTCCGGCGTCACCTCGTACAGCCCGGCCCACCCGTCGCGCACGCCCACGTCCAGCAGTCGCGGCGCCCGCCTGCCGATCGCCTCGGTGAGGCGGGGCAGCCACGCATCCGACATGTCCAGCTTGAAACCCGGTGTCTCGTCGGGATCGGACATGCCGAACAGCAACCCCCGGCCCTCGCGGTGGAAGTAGAAGGTGCTGCCGAAGTCGATGGTGAAGGGAGTCACCCGATCGTGTAGCTCTGGCATGGGTTCGGTGAACATGATCTGCCGTCGCAATGGAGAAACGGGCAGGTCAACGCCCACCATCTCGCCGATCTCCCGCGACCAGGCGCCCGCCGCGCAGACCAGAGTCCCCGCCGAAACCGTCCCGCGGTCGGTTTCGACGCGAAAACTGTCGGACCCCGTCCCTACGATCGATCTCACGGTTGTTCTGGTGTGGAAGCGGACACCGGATCGGCGGGCCGCGGTGGCGTAGCCCAGTACGACGGACTCAGGCGTGCAGTGTCCGTCGTCGGGCGAGAAGGTCGCCGCGAGCAGGCCGTCCGTTTCGATCAGCGGCGAGATCCGCCGGGCCTCCTCGACAGTCAGCATGCGACTGCGCACGCCGAGGGAGTTCTGGAGATCGACGTTGCGCTCGAACGCCGTGACGTGTTCCCGAGAGGAAAGGAGGAACAGGTAGCCGACCTGGTGCAGATCGATCTCCTGCCCGGGGCGCTGCGGAAAGCGCTGGAACAGTTCGATGGATCGAGCTCCGAGCCTGATGTTCAGTTCGTCGGAGAACTGGGCGCGCACTCCACCCGCTGCCTTGCAGGTGGAGCCGGACCCCAGGTCATCCCTCTCCACGACCACGACGTCCCGGACTCCTGCCTCGGCGAGGTGGAAGGCGATGGATGTGCCCATCACCCCGCCGCCGATGACGACGACCTCTGCTTGAGCGGGCAGCTCAGGCGAGGCGGAAGTCAAGGTTCGCCTCGATCGCGAGAGTGTCCATCTGCGCCTTCTGCAGCTTCCCGGAGTAGTCCCAGTTCATGGACTGCCAGCGGGTGAACTGGTCGAGCACCCACACGCCCGACTGCCGGGAGCCGTTGCCGCTCTTGCCGTTGCCGCCGAACGGCAGGTGCGCCTCGGCCCCGGACGTCGAGTTGTTGACGCTGACCATTCCGGCGGAGATGCCGGCGCGGAACCGGAAGGCCTTGTTCGGGTCCGTGGTGTAGATCGAGCAGGAGAGGCCGTAGCCCGGCTTGTTGCCGAGCTCGATCGCCTCGTCCAGGTCCGAGTACCTCATGACGCCGACGAGCGGGCCGAACGTCTCCTGCAGGAACAGTTCGTCGTCGTCGCGCACACCGGAAACGATTGCGGGGTGGTAGAAGAAGCCGTTCTCACCGGTGAACCCGTTGCGGGGACTGGTGGCCGAGATGCGGCCGGTCGGGCCGTGCACCGCGTGGTGCTCGCCGATCCAGCCGAGGTACTTCTCGTATGCCAGAGCGAACTTCTCGTCCAGCAACGGTCCATAGAGGACGTCGCCGGTCGGGTCGCCCACGGTGGCACCGGCGACGGCCTCGACGAACCGGGTCAGGAACTCGTCGTACACCGACTCGTGCACGATCGCCGTGCCGAGCGAGGTGCAGCGCTGGCCCGCGGAACCGAAGCCGGCGAACAACGCGCCCTGCACGGCCAGGTCGAGGTCCGCGTCCTCGGTGACGACCATCGGGTTCTTGCCGCCCAGCTCCAGGCACGGTGTCTGGAGGTGGCGTCCGCACAGTTCGCCGATGCGCACACCGACCTCGCTGGACCCGGTGAAGCCGACCTTGTCGACGAGACCTCGCCGCAGCGACTGTTCGAGTCCGTCGTACGTCTCCGAGCCCTCGGCGAAGACGATCTCGAACACGCCGTCCGGGATGCCGGCGGCCTGGAACACGTCGTAGAAGGCCTGGGCCGACGCGGCGGAGTACTCGGCGGGCTTCCAGACGACGGAGTTGCCGCACAGCAACGCCGGGATGATGTACCAGGACGGCACGGCGACCGGGAAGTTGCCGGCGGTGATGATCGCCGCGACGCCGACCGGGTTGCGGAACGTGAAGAGCTGCTTGTCCGCCATCTCCGAAGGCACCGTCTGCCCGTAGAGGCGCCTGCCTTCGCCGACGAAGAAGTTCGCGGTGTCGACGATCTCCTGGACCTCGCCGCGGGCCTCCGCTATCGGCTTGCCGATCTCGCGGGTCACGAGCTGGGAGAGGGGCTCGAAGTTCGCCTCGACCAGGCGGCCGATGTTGCCGATGACCTGGCCGCGCACGGGCGCGGGTACGCGTGCCCAGGCGCGCTGGGCGGCCTTGGCCCGCTGAGCGGCGTCGACGAAGTCGCGGCTGGTCCCGAGCTCGATCTCGGCGACCACGTCGGAGGTGTTCGACGGGTTCGTGGAGATGTAGGGCATGCATCCACCCTGGTAGGTGCGCCGTGGATGCGCCAGAGGTTGCAGAATGAAACCTCGCGACGTCGAGCATAAGCTGGCCTGGTGCTCAACCCGGTTCATCTCCGCACGCTCGTCGAGGTCGTGAAGACGGGTTCCTTCGCCGAGGCCGCCCGCCGTCTCGGCTACACGTCGTCGGCCGTGTCGCAGCAGATCTCGGCGTTCGAGCGGGCGGTCGGCGTGACGCTCTTCGAACGTGAGGCGCACTCGATCAGGCCGGCCGCCGCCGCCCTGCTGATCGCCGACCGCGGCGGCGAGTTGCTCGCGGCGTTCGACGGGTTCGAGCACGAGGTGAAGGCGATGGTGCAGGGCCTGCGCGGGCGCCTGCGGATCGGCACGTTCCCCACAGCGAGCGCGCGCGTCGTGCCGAAGGCGCTGGCGAAGCTGCAGGCGGAGCTGCCGGGCGCCGAGATCCGCCTGGACGAGGCGGAGCCGGACGACGTGCTGCCGCTCGTGCTGTCCGGCGAGCTCGACCTCGCGCTGGTCTACGCGTACGACCTCGTCCCGCGCACATGGCCGGAAGAACTGACCGTGCTGCCGTTGCTGGACGAATCCCTGCTGGTCATGGTTCCGTCCGCGCACCAGGCCGCGAAGAACAACGTCAGACTCGAAGATCTCAAGGACGAACGCTGGATCGCGTCACGCGACGGCACCTCCGGTGCCACCTGCCTCACGCGCCTGTGCGCGGCGGCGGGGTTCGCTCCCAAGATCGCTTTCAGGAGCAACGACTACGAGGTCGTGCAGTCGCTCGTGGCGGCCGGTGTCGGTGTCGCACTCGTGCCCGCGCTCGGGTACAGGGAGCTGCCCGGCACGCACGCGATGCCGTTGCGCCACAAGCCTTTGCGCAGGCACGTGCACGTCGTCCACCGCACGGCGAACACCAACCCGCTGCTGCGCGACGCGGTGAACGCACTCCAGGAGGTGTGCCGGAACGCTGTGGCGGGCCACCTGTACCAGCCGTGAAGGAGAAGATGCGGCCCGGCTCGCCCGCGGCCGGACTGGGGGATGTGATGAGTGCTGTCGAACGCTTCAAGAAGTTCTTCATGGAGCGTGTGCTGGTGTTCGTGATCTTGATGGCTTTCTGGTTGTTGTCGAGCCTGGTGCTGTGGTTGCGGACCACCTTCTGGCTGGCGTTCGCGTGGTTCGTGGGGCAGTTCGTGCTGTTGCTCATCGGCATCGCGTTCAGCGAACTGCGTGACTGGTGGCGGGCCCGCCGGGCCCGCCACCGGCTGATCTCTACTCGCCGGTCTGCCCGTCCGCGAGTTCCCGGAGAAGGTCCAGATGGCCCACGTGGCGCGCGGTTTCCTGTGCCACGTGGGACAGGATCCACCGCACGGTGCGTTCACCGTCCGCGGCCGTCGCGTCGGGGGCCAGCTTCTTCAGCGCCTCGGCGTTCGCCCATTCCTCGTAGTAGGCCTGGATGAGCGACGCCGGGGTGTCGTCGTCTTCGAGGTCCCAGGACGGGTCCGGGTCGCCCTTCCACAGCGACGGCAGGTCGAGGCCCGCGCCCGCGATGCACAGCCAGTACCGCTCGACGGCCGTCAGGTGCTTGAGCACGCCGAGCGCCGTCAGCTTCGGGGACGTGACGATCGGGGCCGCCGCGGCCTGGTCGCGGGTCAGGCCGTCGACCTTGAGCACGGCGGTCTTGCGGAGGAAGTCGAGGAACTCCCAGGCGAGCGCGCTTTCGTCGGTGGCGCGCTTCTCGGGCCAGGTCCGGGTCACCGGGCGAGTTTGTCAGCCTTCGCCGCCGCGAGGAACGCGGACCAGGCGTCCGTTCCGAGCGCGATGTGGGCAGCCGGAGCCTTGCTGTCCCGCAGCCCAATGCCGTGACCGACCTCCACGCAGTCCGTGCCGTTGACGCTGTAGGTGCTCTTTCGCCACTCGGTCATCTGATCTGCCCCTCATGAGGTCATGCGTTCGATCAACTCCTTCGATTGTTCCGCATCCAACGCGGCTTGGTCGAGCGAGCGCACGATGTTCTTGTACGCCTTGGCTGAGTCCTTGTCGTCCAAGAAGACGGCGTGGTTCTCGGCGTCGATGAACACGACCGGCTCCAGCTTGTCGAACGTCATGAGGGTGAAGGACCCCGCCAGACCCGCATGCGCTCCCAGCGACGTGGGCAAAACCCGATAGGTGATGTACGGGCGGATTCCCATGGTCATGATGTGGTGCAACTGGTCGGACATCACCTCGGGGCCGCCGACAGGTAGACGCAGCGCCTGTTCGTGTATGTAGAACGTCATGTCACAGCGGCGCCTGAACAGTTGCTGCTGACGATCGGCGCGAGCTGCGACGCGTTCGTCCGCCTCCGTCTGCAGTGTGTTCGGATTGCTATCGATCAGTGCACGGAAGTAGTCCGGTAGCTGGAGCGGGCCGGGAACGAGGTTCATGCTCCAGCAGATGATCTCGGTGGCCACCGCTTCGTGCTCGTTGAGCGTGCGAGGCAGGACTGGTTGCCTTTCGCCGTGCACTTGGAGCCAGCCTGAGCGATCAGCCTCGCGGAACATCGTCAGCAGGTGGTCGGACTCCTCGAGCGGAGTGCGGCACACGCCGAGCAGACGGATGAGGTCGTGCTCGCTGATGCCGCCCTTGCCGTTCATCAGGTCGGACAGCTTGGCGGGATCCCAGCCGGCGAGTTGGGAGGCGCCGCGTCCAGTTAGGCCTGCTTTGTCGATGGCCGCGCGTATGCCCGCGCCGAACTCGCGTCCCCGTACCGTGGAGTCTCTCTTTGGCATGAAATGAAGCTAGAGCCACACATCGTGTGATTCCAACAGGTTCGGCCGAATTCAGCCGAAGAGGGGTTCGTGTTGGAAGTTCTCCAACGTCCTAAGTGGTCGGTGTTGCTTCAGTAGTATTGGCGGAGCTTTGGCCAGAGCGTTTCCCATGGCTCCGTTGGTGCCGTGCACAGCTTTATCTCCGTGCCGTCTTCTTCGTTCTCCACAGGGTTGTGGTGCCGGGCGACGACCTTGCAGTCGTTGAACGGCGGCTCGCGGAACCCGACCAGCAGCACCTTCCCGCGGCCGGGCGGGGGAGGTCCCCAGTCGTAGAAGGACATGTGCCCGGACCAGACGTGCACCTCGGTGTAGGCCTCGATCGCGCCGGCCTGGCCGTAGTTGCGGGTGATGACGGTCGGGTAGTCGTTCGCGAAGAACGCTTCCTGGACGGTCAGGGCCAGCTCGCGCCAGCCGACCTGCTCGCCCTGTTCGGGGTTGATGGCGATGACCGGGGCCAGTGCGCTGGGCGGCAGGATCGGCAACGAGCCCAGCAAAGCCGGCACGACGCTCAGGGCGACCAGGACGCTGCCGGTGGTCTTGCGGCGCGACAGCCATTCTTGGGCCTGGCGTGCTCCTGCCGCCATCAGCACCAGGAGCAGCGGGACGGCGTAGTAGGGCTTGCCGCCGGTGATCAGGCAGAGGGCGCAGAGGATCGGGTAGGCGAGTGCGATCGAGCGGAAGGTCCTGTCGCGCCACAGGTTCCGGAAGCCGATCAGCCACACCGGGACCAGGAGTGGCGACAGCAGCACGATCTGCATGGGGACGAACATGATGCGGTTCTCGGTGCCGTCGTCCTCGCTGATGCCCTGGGCGACGGTGAGCAACGGGAAGTCGTGCAGCGCCTGCCAGATGACGGCAGGGGCGGCGAGGACCGCGCATGCCGCGAGGCCGCCGAGGAGCCACCAGGTGCGCAGGACGCTGCGCGGGCCCGCGGCGAGCAGGGCTATCATCATGGCCGCCAGCAACAGGAGCAGCAACCACTTGTTGGCCAGGCCCACGCCGGCCGTTGTGCCGAGGGCGAGCCACCAGCGGCCGTCGCCGGTCTTCAGGAGCTTGATCGCGAAGTAGCCGATGAGGACCCAGATCAGCAGGTCGACGGTGGCGGTGGAGAGCATGTGGCTCACCGCCAGGACGAACGTCGACGTCGCCGAGGCGGCCGCCGCGAAGACCGAGCCGCCGCCCAGTTCCTGTGCGATCAGGGCGACCACGGCCGTGATGGCCAGCGCCAGGAGGGTGGCCATCACGCGGAGGCCGACCGGGGTCTCGCCGAACACCTCCGTCGTGAGGCGGGTGAGGACCGGGGTGATCGGAGGCTGGTCCACGTAGCCCCAGTCGAGGCGCTTGCCCGCCGCGATGAAGTAGAGCTCGTCGCGGTGGAAGCCGTAGCGGCCCGACAACGCGGTCAGCACCACCGCCTGCACGGCGAGCACGATCCCCAGCCCACGTCCCATGGACGGACGGTACCCAGCGCGTTCCTGATCAGGAGGCGGTTTTGCGGTACCAGCGCGGGGAGGTGTTGATCGGGGGCTTGAGGCTCGCGTTCACCACGATCATGGTGGGGCCTTCGGCGTCGGCGAGGGTGGACTTGAGGTCGTCGAAGCCGTCGAGGGTGACGGCGGGGATGCCGAAGCTCTGAGCGAGCTTGGCGAAGTCCGGGCGGGTCAGGTCGACGCCGCTGATGGCGTGGTTCGCGATCTGCTGGTCGTAGCGGAGCATGCCGTAGCCGCCGTCGTCGACGAGCACGATGGTGAGCGGCAGGCCTTCTTGCTTCAGCGTCGCGAGGTCGCCGCACGCGAAGAGGAAGCCTCCGTCGCCGACGACCGCGATGGTGCGGTGTTCGACGGACGCGCCGATGGCCGCCGGGAAACCGAAGCCGAGCGTGCCCCAGCCGACCGGGTAGGCGAGGCCACGCGGCCTGGTGACGTGGTGGAAGCCGCCGATCCAGTAGCCGGGGATGCACATGTCGGCGACGATCGTGGCGTCGGTGTCTTCCAACGCCCGCAACAGTTTCATGGCTTCGGGGGAGTCGGCTTCGGCCAGTGCGCGCACCTCCGCGTTGACGGCTTCGACGTCGACGGAGGCCGGCTTGGCGGTCACTTGCGTGGCGAGAGCGGAGGTGACGGTGGCCGCGTCGCCTTCGAGCGTGACGTCGGCCGGGTAGTTCTTGGTCGCCTCGGCCTTGTCGATGTTGACGGCGAGCAGCGTGCGCGGCTTCGGCTGCAACCAGTTCTGGGTCATCATGCCGTCGAAGTCGGTGCCGATCGCGATCACGAGGTCGGCGTCGTCCCACAGCTTCCCGACGGGCGGTGCGTGTACCGGACCTCGCACGACGTAAGGGCTGTCCGTCAGGCCGCGGGCCCCGTACGTCGTGATGATCGGTGCCTGGAGCTTGGCGGCCAACGCACCGATCGCTGGTCCTGCGCCGGACCGTGCCGCACCGCCGCCGGCCCAGATCAGGGGCATCGAAGACCCGGCGATGAGTTTCTCGGCCTCGGTCAGGTCGACGACCGCGTGGGCGGGCTCGACCTTCGTCACGGTGTGGTGCGGGACGTCGGCGGCCAGGAAGTCCGTCGGGACGCCCAGGTACACCGGGCCGTGCGGGCTCAGCGTGGCCTGCTGGACGGCCTTGTCGGCGTACGCGCCGAGTTCCTGGGCGGACGGCACGTCGAACGACGCCTTGGTGACCGGCGCGAACATGGCCTTCTGATCGCGGGTCTCGTGCAGCACGCCGCGGTACACGCCGGGCCGCCGGAGCGTCGAGGGGATGTCCGTGGCGATCACGAGCACCGGGCTCCCGGACGCCCATGCCTCACCCGTGGCGCCCAGGGTGTTGGCCGCGCCGGGACCGGTGGTCACGACCGCCACACCGAGCTTGCCGGTGGCGCGCGCGTAGCCGTCTGCCGCGTAGACCGCAGTCTGCTCGTGGCGCACGCCGATCATGCGGATGCCAGGGTGCTTCCGCAGTGCCTCCCAGATGGCGAGGTTGTGCACACCGGGCAGTCCGAACACCACCTCGACGTCGTGCGCGGCCAGCACTGCCAGCAAGCTCTCGGCACCGTTCGGCATGGGCCCGACGCTAAGGCTCGCTTACTGCTGCGGCAACGGGTGCGCAGCAGGTCTGGTGCTCAGCGTCAGCTCCCCTCACGAACTCCAGTCCAGCCGGGACGGTGTGAACGTTCCGGTCCGCGAAACCTCGTTCGATTACGGTGAAACGCAATTCGGGCCTGTGCGGCGACGTGTCGATTTCGACTGCGCCGCCGCGCCTTTTCGTCCTGAAGGGCGATTTGGCTGGGCGGCTCGGCCGTCAGTGCCGGTGGACCTGACGGCCGAACGGCACGTGGTGCGCGCGAGGTTCGGTCTGGTACGGCCCTCGCGCCGCCGGACGGCATTTCCGGCCTTCCCGCGGCTTTTGTTTCGGCGGATTCACGGCTTCGTGAATTGGCCTCGAGATGATTGACAACTGAACTGTGTTCAGGGAGTGGCCCCTTGTGCCACCATGTGCGGCGACCGCGCGACCTGGGGGTGGAGATGCTGTACTTCGGTGGGCTGTTCGGAGTGCTGATGATAGGGCTGTTGATCTTCGCTGTCGTGGATGTGATCACGACCGACGAGGGCTCGGTTCGCAATCTGCCGAAGATGATGTGGCTTCTCCTGGTCCTGCTGTTCCCGTTGGTGGGTTCGATCGCGTGGCTCGTTGCGGGCCGACCGGTGGTGGGGACCGGACGCGCGCGATTCGGAACGCACGAACGAGGTACTCCCGCTTTTCCCGAGTACGACCGGCCGGGACGGTTCGCGGCCACCGATGCTGACGACGATCAGGAGTTCCTGCGCCGCTGCCGTGAGCGCGCGGAGGAACAACGACGCAAGGGACGCGAGAACCAGTGAGGATTGTCCTGCTGTTCTTGGTTTTACTGCTCGCCGGCTGTGGCGGAAACGCGCAAATGGCGGCACAACCCCCCACCTCTCCCTCGTCCACTTCGGACAAGCTGGCGCCGGCCGACTTCCAGGCGCGCTGGTGGACCTGGGCCTCCCAGCCCTCGGGCACGAATCCGGTGTCCGACACCTCCGGGCGTTTCTGCATGCGGGACCAGCCCGTCGAGGTCTGGCTGCTCGCCGGGACGCTCGATGAAGAGCCGGTCGAGCGGCAGTGCCGGGTCCCCGCCGACAAGCCGTTGCTCGCGCCGGTCGTGAACCTCGCGAGCGATGTCGCCTCCTGCGAGACGTTCATGAAGGGCGCGCAGGGCGAGGTGCTGCTGGACGGCTCGACGCAGGCGCTCACGAAGGTGTCCGCCACGCCGTTCACCTACGAAGCGCGCGCGGGCAACCCGTACGGCACCTCGGCCGGGCGGATCAACTCCGTCGGCTGTGGTCTCTACGCGTGGATCCCCGCGCCCGCGTCCGGTGAGCACGAGCTCGTGATCCGCGGCTCGTCGGGCGGCAACAACGTCGACGTGAGGTACAAGCTCATCGTGGGCGCCGACTAGAGCGGAAAACGGGATGCGCCGGTCCGGTACCGTGGTGGACGGCGTCCGAGCAGACGTGAGGCTGGAGCCGCTCCCCGGCAGTGAGCGGCACTCTCCGCCGCAGTGTTCAGCAACTCCTGCTCGCCGAAGCGAACTGACCACGTAGACGCGTGACACATGCGTCCTTGTCGGCCGAGCCGGGCGGCGGAAACGAGGACTGCTGTCATGGCACGTCTGTCCACCACGGACCAGCTCGCCGATCTGCGGCGCACCTACACGGGCGAGAACCTGTCCCAGGCGGTCCCGGCCGTCCGCGACGGGGATTCGGTGCTGTCCGACGCCACCACCGAGGCCCAGCGCCGGCTGGAGGCCGAGGTCCTGCTCGCGGGGTGCGCCGCCGCCGGCATGCTCCAGCTGATGCCGCCCGCGAGCATCATCAGGCCCGCCCACGCGTTCCGGACGGTGGAACCGGGGGAGACCCTGCGGTTGCACCTGAGCGACAGGGCTCTCGGCCCGCTGCTGTTCGAACTCCTGCCGCGCACCGAGGGCGGCTTCGGCATGGGCGTCGCCGGCCTCGAGCACCGGCAGTACCGCAGGTCGTCCGAGCTGACCACCGGTGACGCCGGCGTCGTGCTGGCCGGGGTCGACGAGCACGCGTGGGACCTCGGCATGCGCTACGTGCGCTGGATGCACGAGCACCGCGGCGTCGAGTACACCGACGGCGGCGGCAACGACGACGAGATCGCGGAATCGGCCACTGGGAGCGCTCTACTGCGCCGGGTACACCTGTGGCATGACGCCAGCTGGTTGCGAGCACTCCCGATGGGCGGGGCCTGGTTCGTCGAGTGGGCCGGTGGTCCGGCCGAGGACGAGATCCGGCAGAAGCTCGGCCACCCGGACTTCGGGACCACCCGCGTCGTCACGTTGCGCCGCATCGACGCACCGGCCGAGGACGTCGAGGAGGGCATGCGGTCCTATCCGTGGCCTGAGGAGTTCGTGTCTGCCGTCACGGCTGGTCAGCCCGATCAGCGGCCCGGCCGCCGGTAGACTGCGCTTTCGCCCGCAGGAACGATCGTCAGGAGGACCCCGGTGACCCAGCAGGCTGCCGAGGCCCAGTCCGATGCCACGCGCAAGGCCCCCCGCGTGCTCGTCGCCGAGGACGAGGCGTTGATCCGCCTCGACCTCGTGGAGATGTTGCGCGAAGAGGGCTACGACGTGGCGGGCGAGGCCGCAGATGGTGAAGAGGCCATCAAGCTCGCGACCGAACTCGACCCCGACCTGGTGATCCTGGACGTCAAGATGCCCAAGGTCGACGGGATCGAGGCGGCGCAGCACATCGCGGGCAATCGGATCGCGCCGGTCGTGATCCTCACCGCGTTCAGCCAGCGCGACCTGGTCGAGCGCGCCCGCGACGCGGGCGCGATGGCCTACCTGGTCAAGCCGTTCGCCAAGCGGGACCTCGTGCCCGCGATCGAGCTGGCGATGAGCCGGTTCAACGAACTGGCCGCGCTGGAGCAGGAGGTCGCCGGGCTCACCGAGCGCCTGGAGACCCGCAAGGTCGTGGAGCGGGCCAAGGGCATTCTCATGACCAAGCAGGGTCTGAGCGAGCCGGAGGCGTTCCGCTGGGTGCAGCGCACCGCCATGGACCGCCGCACGACGATGAAGGCCGTCGCAGAGGCCGTCATCGAGAACTTCGGCTGATCAGCGTCTGAGTTCGAGCAGCACGGAGTCCGTCTGCCGTCCCGGATCCTCGGGGCGCAGGCGGACTTCGACGTTGTGGCTGCCTTTCAGCGAGAACAGCAGCTCGTGTCTCCCACCTATGCCGCCGGGCATCGGCACGGTCGCCGCGAGAGAGCTGTCCACGTACACCTCGAAGCCCGCTATCGGCGCCACAGAGCGTGCGGACGAGGCGTCGAGGGTGATCACCAGTGTCGCGTCGTTCGGGTCCGTAGCGGCGAACTCAGCGGTCATGACGGGCAAAACGGGCGCCGGCTCGTCCGGGGCGTTCTCCAGCTTCACCGGCGACCGGCCCGGCACCTCCAGGTAGCTCTCCAGCACCTGGGCCTGCGACGCGCCGGGCATCCGCAGCACGAAGGGCGTCAGCGCGTCCGTCCCGGCCTCGCCGAGCAGCTCGGCGGGCACGTCGCCGACCAGCGTCAACTCGCTGTCCTGCGCGGCCGACCAGCCGCTCACCGCCGGCCGCAACGGCAGCTTCGCCGGCCCGAGCTGTGCGACCAGGCCGCTCGGGTCGCCGCCGTCGCCGAACCGCACCGTCGTCCGCAATCGCGCTGCAGGGGCCGCACGCAACGGTGCGCGCGCTATGCCTATGCCCGGCGCCTCTTCCTCGGGTTCGAGCACGCGCAGCGTCCCCGGCACCAGCGGTGTCTCGATCATCTCGTCCGCCGGGCCACGCGAGCCGGTGATGCCCACGGCGTCGATCTCCACACGTCCGGGATAGCCGGGCGGCGGGGTCACGCTGACCAGCACGCTCGCCTCACGCCACTTCGGCACGACCGGCACCGTCGCGATCTGGGCGCCATCTTGCACAACGCGCACATCGTTATCTGTCAGCACCGCTTCGAATCGATGCAGAACGCCCGCGCCGCGCGTTCCGGGGGCCACGAGGTCGTCCACGACCACGCGGATCGCATCGGCAGGAGGAATGGGTCCGAGGCGATCGGGGGTGCCAGGGACCAGGTCGAGCACTAGCTTCCCGCGCGGGCCGGCCGCGTCCGTCACCACGGCCACACGGCCCAGTTCGCCCGACTCGTTCAACCCCAGGAGCGTCCGTGCGCGCAACACGGCCGTGTCGTTCCCGCACGGAATGTCGAGCACCAGACGGCCGCCCGAGCCCGAGCCGGGGTTCACGCACCCCCGCCGCCCGCTCAGGTGGTAGCGGCGTTCCAGGAACGTGTCGTCGAAGTCGTCGATCCAGCCGTTGATCTTCTGGCGCCAGCTGTCGTCGCTCGGGCGTTCTTCGGCCCTGGCCGGTGGAGATCGCTGGCCGAAGGCGTCCACGGCGCGCACCTCGGGCCGCCCGGAGCCCGCGACCTCGGGCGACGTGACGAGCTTCCCGGAGACCTCGTAGCCGGCCGCGCCCTCCACGGGAGTCCATTGGACCCGTCCGTCGCTGCTCCAAACGGTGGACGGAGCGCCAGGCCTCGCGGGCGGCGACGAAACCTCGACGAAATCTGCTGTGTACTTAGTTAAGCGAATGGCCTCTGAACTGCGCTTCTTCGAGGCATCATCGGTAGCGCGCAGAACCAGCACCGAAGCCACCAGAACCGCGGCGACGCCGATCGCGGTGATCACCCGACGACGCGGAGTCATACGTCCACGTTATGGCAGCCGTCCAAAGAGTGAACGAAGGCTACGGTCTGTGACATTGCTTAAGTAAAACATAACGCCGCGTTGCGTTATGGTCACGAGCCCATTGGCTTTGATGACTGCGGTCACAGTCATCGCCTAGGTTCCGGCCATCCCTCAGGAGAGGGTGATGGAGCGGTGCGCGGAGATCTCGCGTAGCCGGGAGCAGGGATATAGGAGGGACATCACGTGCGTAAGCACTCTGTGAAGTCCGCAGCGATCGTCGGCGCCTCGCTGCTTGTTCTTGCAGCCTGTGGCTCGAACAAGACCGAGGGCGGCGGCACCACCGGGGGCAGCTGCGACACGTCGAAGGGCACTCTGACCGTCGGTGTTGTCGCCCCGTTGTCCGGGAACCTGTCCGCTCTCGGCGTCGGCATCAAGCAGTCCGCCGAGCTCGCCGTGGACGAGGCGAACAAGAAGTGCACGGTCCCGGGCTTCAAGCTGACCGTGTCCGCCCAGGACGACGAGGCCAACCCCGCCAAGGGTGCCCAGGCCGCCACGAAGCTGTCGACCGACCCGAACGTCGTGGGTGTCGTCGGCACGCTGAACTCGTCGGTCGCCCAGACCGTGCAGCCGATCCTGCGGGACAAGAAGATCCCCCAGGTGTCGCCCGCCAACACGAACCCGTCGCTGACCAGGGGCAATGACTTCCTGACGGCCCCGAAGCGTCAGTTCGACAACTACTTCCGCGTCTGCACCACCGACGACCTGCAGGGCCCGTACGCGGCCAACTACCTCGTCGAGAAGGCCGGCAAGAAGAAGATCGCCATCATCACCGACGGCAAGACCTACGGTGAGGGCCTCGCGGCGGAGCTGCAGAAGCAGGTCACCAAGAAGGGTGGCACGATCGTCGGCTCCGAGAAGGTCGGCGAGAAGGACACCGACTTCTCCGGCGTCATCGCCAAGATCAAGGCCCTCAGCCCGGAGGCCGTCTACTACGGCGGTGAGTACCCGGTCGCCGGCCCGCTGTCCAAGCAGATGAAGGACGCCGGTCTCGACGTTCCGCTGATGGGCGGCGACGGCATCTTCGACGGCAAGTACATCGAGCTCGGCGGCAAGGAGGGCGACCTCGCCACCTCCGTCGGTGCCCCGACCGAGTCCCTGGCCACGGCCAAGGCCTTCGTCGACGCGTACAAGGCGAAGTTCGGCAAGGAGGACTACGCCGCCTACGGTGCGTTCTCCTACGACGCCGCGAACGCGATCATCGGTGCCCTCGGCAAGACCCTCGAGGGTGGCGCTGCGTGGGACGAGTCGAAGCGTGACGCCATGCTGACCAACGTCGGTGCCTACTCCGGTTCCGGTGCCACTGGTGAGGTCAAGTTCGACCAGTACGGCGACAGCACGAACAAGGTGCTGACCGTCTACCAGGTCACCTCGGCCAAGTGGAAGGACGTTCAGACCGGCACCTTCACCGGCTGACGACTACCGAAAAACTGATTGAGCCACGGCGGGGGCGGGCGTTCTTTGCTCGCCCCCGCCGTCTACGGAGGTAGTCGTGTCAGTCCTGCTCCAACAGCTGGCCAACGGGGTCATTCAGGGTGCGTTGATCGCCCTGATCGCCCTCGGGTACACGATGGTGTACGGCATCATCCAGCTGATCAACTTCGCCCACGGCGAGGTTTTCATGGTGGCCTCGTACGGAGGCCTTGCCACGTTCACGCTTCTTCCTGACGACCTCAAGAAGTCGCCTGCCGTGGCCCTGCCGCTCATGTTCGTCGGCGGCATCGTGGTGGCGGTCGTCGTCGCCGTGATCATGGAACGGTTCGCCTACCGGCCGCTGCGCAACGCGCCCCGGCTGGCGCCGCTCATCACAGCGCTCGGCGTGTCCGTGTTCCTGCAGGAGGCCGTGCGCGTCTTCTACCCGAACGCCAAGTCCAACCTGCCCTACCCGAAGGTCTTCCCCGAGGGCAACCTCACGATCGGCTCGGTCAACATCTCGTGGACCGGTGTGCTGCTCGTCGTGCTCTCGGTCGGCCTCGCCGTCATCCTGCAGACCTACATCAACCGCTCCCGCATGGGACGCGCGATGCGGGCGACCGCGCAGGACCCCGACACCGCGAAGCTCATGGGTGTCAACCCCGACCGCGTGATCGTGCTGACGTTCATCATCGGCGCCGTCCTCGCCGGTGTCGCGGGCATCATGTTCGGCGGCTACCTGAACAACATCAACATCGACATGGGCTTCCAGAACGGCATCTTCGCCTTCACGGCGGCCGTCCTGGGCGGCGTCGGCAGCATCCGCGGCGCGGTCATCGGCGCGTTCATCATCGGTCTGATCAAGACCGTTGCCGGTCAGTACATGCCGGGCGGCACCCAGTACGACTACGTGTGGATCTTCGTTGTGCTGATCCTCGTGCTCGTCTTCCGCCCGCAGGGTCTGTTCGGTGAGCCGGAAAGGGTGCGCGCATGAGTACGGTCGACACTTCTGCGAAGCGTTCCGCGCTCGCACCCCTCGGCAAGCCGTTCGCGGCCGCCGGCGGCGTCCTCGGCATCGTCGCGGCGTTGCTGCCGTGGGTCACGTTCGGTCTCAACGACGGCAACTGGCCGGACAAGTCGACGCTGCAGTTCTTCGACGCCCCGTTCCTCGTCACCGGGTTCCGCTGGCACGTCCTGCTGCTGGGCGTCCTCATCCTGGTCGCCGCGTTCGCACCGGTTCCGTCCAAGGGCCGCGTCGTCCGGGCGCTCGGCTGGGGCCTCACCCTCGTGTCGTTCATCAACGCCGCGTACATCACGGTCAAGGGCGGTGGCCTCGGTGCCATCACGGCCCTCGACGGTGCCACCGCGTTCGGTGGCGTCGTCGGCCTCGTCGCCGGTGTGCTGACGATCCTCGCGGGCTACGGCATCGGCATCGAGCCGGTGGGCGAGTGGAAGTTCAAGGTCTCCACCCCGGTCGCGTACCTGGTGCTGCTGCTGTCGTTCGGTGCGGTGCTCTACGCCGTCGCCGCGATGCTGACCACCGGTGGCGTCGGTTCCGCCAACCCGTACGCGGGCGCGATCTTCCTGTCGTTCCTCGGGTTCGCCGCCGGTGTGCTCGGCGCGCTCAGCGGTATCGGTTACATCCGCTGGCTCTCGGCGCTGTCCGAGAAGCACCGCGTGTTCAGCGTGATCGTGCTGGCGGCGTGCGCGCTGCTGCTGCCGTTCACCGAGGCGGGCAACGAGTACTGGATGACCGTCGCGGCGAACATCGGCATCTACGCCGCCACCGCGATCGGCCTGAACATCGTCGTCGGCCTCGCGGGTCTGCTCGACCTCGGGTACGTGGCGTTCATGGGTATCGGTGCCCTCGTGGCAGCGAACTTCTCCGGTGCCGCCACCGCGTACTTCGGCTTCGACCTGCCGTTCCCCGTCGCCGCCGTGATCGCGGCCGTCGTGGCCGGCATCTTCGGCGCGATCGTCGGTTCGCCGACGCTGCGGGTCCGCGGTGACTACCTGGCGATCGTGACGCTGGCGTTCGGTGAGATCTTCACCCGCTCCGCGCAGAACGACATCGGTGGCTTCACCAACGGCTCCAACGCCATCCCGGGCATCCCGGCGCTGTCGTTGTTCGGGGCGGAGTTCAACAAGTCGTTCACGATCGGCGCGGTGAAGCTGCCCGCCGGTGTCCTCTACTACATCCTCATCGTGCTGCTCGTCGCGGCGACGATGGCGGTGTTCGCGAACCTCAAGTTCAGCCGCATCGGCCGTGCGTGGATCGCGATCCGCGAGGACGAGGACGCTGCCCGCGCGATGGGCATCCGCACCGGCAAGATGAAGATCCTCGCGTTCCTCATCGGTGCCATGCTCGCGGGTCTCGCGGGCGCGGTGTTCGCGCACAAGAACGGCACCGTCTCGTACGAGTCGTTCAAGTTCCTCGAGTCGGTCACGCTGCTCGCGGCGGTCATCCTCGGCGGCATGGGCTCGATCCCCGGTGCCGTTCTCGGTGCCGCGCTGCTGTTCGTGCTGCCCGAGAAGCTCCGCGACTTCGAGGACTACCGCCTCATGATCTTCGGCCTCGCGCTGATCCTGATCATGCGGTTCCGCCCGGTGGGGCTGATCCCCGATGCGCACAGGCGCGCTGAGATGGTCGAGCGCGCTGATGAGAACGCCGAAGAGGCGCATGTGGAGGCGAAGAAGGCATGAGCACGCCTGTACTGGAAGCGCGTGACGTCTCGATGGTCTTCGGTGGCCTCAAGGCGTTGAAGGGCGTCACACTGACGCTCGAAGAAGGCAAGATCGTCGGCCTGATCGGTCCGAACGGCGCGGGGAAGACGACGTTCTTCAACTGCCTGACGGGCCTGTACACGCCGACCACGGGTGAGGTGCTGCTCAAGGGCAACGTCCTGCCCGGCGACCCGGCGAAGGTGACGGACGCGGGCGTGGCCCGCACGTTCCAGAACATCCGCCTGTTCCCCAGCATGACCGTGCTGGAGAACGTCATGGTCGGCCGCCACGTGCGGATGAAGCAGGGCCCCCTGGCCTCGCTGTTCCACGGCCCGGCCTACCAGCGCGGCGAGAAGGCGGCCCGCGAGCGGTCGCGGGAGCTGCTCGCGTTCGTCGGCCTGAACGGCGTCGAGGACGAGCTCTCGCGCAACCTGCCGTACGGCGACCAGCGCCGTCTGGAGATCGCGCGCGCGTTGGCGACGGACCCGGCGGTGCTGCTGCTGGACGAGCCCACCGCGGGTATGAACCCGCAGGAGACGGAAGCGACGCAGCAGCTGATCTTCCGCATCCGCGACACGGGTGTGTCCGTCGTGGTCATCGAGCACGACATCAAGTTCATCTTCGGGCTGTGCGACTCGGTCTCCGTGCTCGTGCAGGGCGAACTGCTCGTCGAGGGCAGCCCCGAGGTCGTGCGGGCGGATCCGCGGGTGGTCGAGGCCTACCTCGGCAAGCCGCCGGAGGAAGTCCAGCACGACGTCGAGGCCGCTGCTGCAGCTGAGGAGGAGCAGGCATGACCGCGCTGCTCGAAGTCCGCAACCTCTCGGTCGCCTACGGCGCCATCGAGGCCGTCCGCGACATCTCGTTCACCGTCGAGGCCGGCCAGATCGTGTCGCTGATCGGCTCGAACGGTGCGGGCAAGACCACCACCCTGCGCACCATCTCGGGTCTGCTGCGGCCGAAGTCCGGCGAGATCCTGTTCCAGGGCAAGCCGATCCACAGCGAGCCGGCGCACGCGATCCTGGGCATGGGCATCTCGCACTCGCCGGAAGGCCGGCGTCTCTTCCCGCGGATGACCGTGGAGGAGAACCTGCAGCTCGGTGCCTACGTCCGCAAGGACGACGGCGTGCAGGCCGACATGCAGCGCGTGTACGACCTCTTCCCCGTGCTGGGGGAGCGGCGGCACAACAAGGCCGGGCTCTTCTCCGGTGGTGAGCAGCAGATGCTGGCCATCGGCCGCGCGATGATGTCCAAGCCCCGCCTGCTGATGCTCGACGAGCCCTCGATGGGTCTCTCGCCGATCATGACGCAGCGGATCTTCGACACCATCAAGGAGCTGCAGTCGCTGGGCACCACCATCCTTCTGGTGGAGCAGAACGCTCTGGCTGCGCTGGCGTTGTCGGACCACGGTTACGTGATCGACCTCGGCAAGACCACTTTGGACGGTCCGGGGCACTCGCTCCTGGCCGACCAGCGGGTGCGCGACGCGTACCTGGGTGAGGCTCACTGAGGTTCGGCTTGTGGAGCGGGGCGGAGGGACTTTCCCTCCGCCCCGCTTTCGTTCTACGAGCGGTCGAAGCCGGCCAGGATCCGGGGTAAGGCCAGCTTGGCGGCCCTGCCGTGGTTCACGTCCGCGCCCAGGTCGACGAGCGTGCTGCGGGCGTGGTGCCGCTTCAGGCGCTGGTCGCAGTAGGCGGAGGTCTCGAGCAGCGTGTCGCGGTCGCCCGCCGAGGAGTAGATCGTCACCGGGACCGCGGGACGCCAGTCGCAGTAGCCGTCGGCCTCGCGGAGCTTCGCGCGCAGGACGCCCGTGGGGTGCTTGACGCGCTCCAGGTAGGACTCGGTCAGCAGTTCGGCCATGGTCGCCGGCAGGTGCCGGAAGATGTCCTCGTTGCGGTGGTCGCCGTCGAAGAGCGCCTCGACCGAGGGGTCGCGGAAGGCCTCGGCGGGGTCGTCGTAGAGGTGGTGCAGGCGGTTCCAGGCCACGGTCCAGTACGCCATGTACGCCACGCCGTTGGAGATCTCGTCGTTCGTCGCCCTGGCCACGAGGAGGCTCGGCTTGAACGGGCCGCCGATGGGGGCGAGGGCGCCCACCTCCAGGCGCGGGTCGGCGCCGCGGTGCAGGGCCTGGCCCAGCGCCATGGCCGCGTGGCCGCCCTGCGAGTGACCGGTGATCATGACGCGCGGGTCGGGACGGAGACCTCGGCGGGCGGCGAACTCACGAGCCGCGCGCAAGGCGTCCACCGAGGCGGTGACGGTCGACGGGGCGTCGACGTACGGGTGGTGGCCGGGGCCGGTGCCCAGGCCCAGGTAGTCCGGAGCCGTGGTGAGGTAGCTGGCCGCGGCGAACAGGTAGGTGGCGGCTCTGTCGTTGCCGTCCGCCACCGAGGCCGCGGAGCCCCGGTAGCCGGTGGTGCCGTGCAGCCAGGTGGCCTGCCGGGGCGTTCGGTCCCCGTTGCGCGGCAAGGCGATCAGCGCGCTCGCCGTCGTCGGTTTCCCGAAGGCGTCGACGGTGCGGTAGGTGATGCGCTTCGCGTCCACGGCGAAGCGGACGCGCGAGGCGTCCAAGGCGTGGTCCCCCAGGTATGTGACCAGCTGGTTGGTGTCCATGGTGGACACCGGGACGACGTCGAGGAGGCTGCCGCGGGCCGGGCGGGCGGAGGCGGCGGCCGGGACCGAGGCCGCGACCACCGCGCCGCACAGGACTGCTGCTGTCAGTCGAGTCGTGAGGGTCATGCGGCCAACGATGTCGTGCTGATCTTGGTCGCACACTGGGGCTGACCGCAGAACAGGGGTGTGGTTCACCCCGGTACTAGGCGCCGGGAGGCTTCGGGCGGATGAGGCACGTGAGGCGGGCGGTGCAGGTGCGCTTGCCCTCGTCGTCGGTCACGACGATCTCGTACGTCGTCGTGCTGCGGCCCAGGTGGATCGGGCGCGCCACGCCGGTGACGGTGCCCTCGCGCGCCGCTCGATGATGGGTGCAGGACAGCTCGAGCCCGACGGCGATGCAGTCGAACTGGGAGGCGTGCATCGCGGACGCGACGGAGCCGAGCTGTTCGGCGAGGACCGCGTTCGCGCCGCCGTGCAGCAGGCCGAACGGCTGCCGGTTGCCCTTGACCGGCATCGTGCCGATCATCTCCTGCACATCCCATTGGGTGATTTCGATGCCCATGCGGACGTGCAGTTGCTCGTCGGCGAACTCGATAGGCAGGTCGGGGGTCACACGTGCTCCAAGGGCTCAAGCAAAACTGTCAGACCCCCACCCTAGACTCGGGCCCGTGACTACCTCAGACGTGAAGCGGCTCCTGCTCATCGACGGTCACTCGATGGCCTACCGAGCGTTCTACGCCCTGCCCGCCGAGAACTTCGTGACGAAGACGGGCCAGGTCACGAACGCCGTGTACGGGTTCACGTCCATGTTGATCAACATCCTGCGGGACGAGAAGCCGACGCACGTCGCGGTGGCGTTCGACGTGTCGCGCAAGACGTTCCGCTCCGAGCAGTACCCCGAGTACAAGGCCGGTCGCTCCAAGACGCCGGACGAGTTCCGCAGCCAGGTCTCCCTGATCCAGGACGTGCTGGCCACGCTCCGCATCCCCACCATGGAGAAGGAGAACTACGAGGCGGACGACATCATCGCGACGCTGACCACGCAGGCCGTGGCGCAGGGCGTCGAGGTGGAGATCGTCACCGGCGACCGGGACGCGTTCCAGCTGGTCAACGACAAGGTCACGGTGCTGTACCCGGTCAAGGGCGTCTCGGAGATGGGCCGCTTCACCCCGGCCTACGTCGAGGAGAAGCACGGCGTGCGCCCGGAGCAGTACGCGGACTACGCGGCGGTGCGCGGCGACTCCTCGGACAACCTGCCGAACACCCCCGGCGTCGGCCCGAAGACGATCATCAAGCTGCTCAACCAGTTCGGCGGCCTCAACGAGCTCGTCGACCGCATCGACGAGGTGCCGGGCAAGGTCGGCGAGGCGCTGCGCGGCAACCTGGCGAACATCATCATGAACCGCCAGCTCACCGAGCTGATCAAGGACGTCGAGCTGCCGTACACGATCGACGGCCTCGAGGTGCAGCAGTGGGACCGCGACGCGGTGCACCGCCTGTTCGACGAGCTGGAGTTCCGCGTCCTGCGCGACCGTCTGTTCCAGACGCTGACGACCGCCGAGCCCGAGGCCGAGGAGGGCTTCGAGGTCTCCGGCGGCGCGATCCCCGCGGGCACGCTCGCGAAGTGGCTCGACCAGAACGCGCGCAAGACGCGGGTCGGCGTCGCGCTGCGCATCACCACCGACCTGGAGGGCGTCGCGCTGTGCACCGCCACCGGTGAGGGCGGGTACGTCGCCGTCGAGGAGCTGAACGAGGCCGACGAGCAGGCGCTCGCCGCGTGGCTGGCCGACGAGTCGGTGTCCAAGGCCGGCCACGACCTGAAGCTGCCGTTGCGGCGCGTGCGCGCCCGCGGGTGGAAGCTGCGCGGCCTGTCCTCCGACACGGCGCTGGCCGCCTACCTGGTGCGTCCCGGCCAGCGTTCGTTCGCCCTCGACGACCTGGCGCTGCGCTACCTCAAGCGCGAGCTGCGGGCCGAGGAGTCCGGGGACGGTCAGCTGTCGCTGCTGTCCGACGAGTCCGAGGAGGCGCAGAAGGTCGCCACCAGCACGATCCTGCGCGCGCGTGCCGTCGCCGAGCTCGCCGACCGCCTGGACGAGGAGCTCGTGACCATCGGCGGCGCCGACCTGCTCGCGAACCTCGAACTGCCGCTGATGAACGTGCTCGACGAGGTGGAGGCGGTCGGCATCGCGATCGACGTCGACCACCTCTCTGAGCTGGAGGCGCACTTCGCGGCCGGTGTGAAGCAGGCGGCGCAGGACGCGTACTCGGTCATCGGCAAGGAGATCAACCTCGGCAGCCCGAAGCAGCTGCAGACGGTCCTCTTCGACGAGCTGAACATGCCGAAGACGAAGAAGACCAAGACCGGCTACACCACGGACGCGGACGCGCTGCAGAACCTGTTCGAGCAGACCGAGCACCCGTTCCTGCAGCATCTGCTCTCGCACCGCGACGTCACCCGCCTGAAGTCCACTGTGGACGGATTGCTGAAGTCGGTGGCCGACGACGGCCGCATCCACACGACGTTCCACCAGACGATCGCCGCCACCGGCCGGCTGTCCTCGACGGACCCGAACCTGCAGAACATCCCGATCCGCACGGACGAGGGCCGCCGCATCCGCCAGGCGTTCGTCGTCGGCCAGGGCTACGCGGAGCTGATGACCGCGGACTACAGCCAGATCGAGATGCGGATCATGGCGACGTTGTCTGGCGACGAGGGCCTGATCGCGGCGTTCAACAGCGGCGAGGACCTGCACACCTACGTGGCCTCGCAGGCGTTCTCGATCCCCACCGCCGAGGTGACGGGGGAGATGCGCCGCCGCATCAAGGCGATGTCGTACGGCCTCGCGTACGGCCTGTCGGTGTTCGGTCTGTCGCAGCAGCTGCGCATCCCGACCGAAGAGGCCCGCGAGCAGATGGAGGCGTACTTCTCCCGTTTCGGCGGCGTGCGCGACTACCTCAACGAGATCGTGGAGAAGGCCCGCAAGGACGGCTACACCGAGACGGTGCTCGGCCGCCGCCGCTACCTGCCGGACCTGACGTCGGACAACCGCCAGCGTCGCGAGATGGCCGAGCGCATGGCCCTCAACGCGCCGATCCAGGGCAGCGCCGCGGACATCATCAAGGTGGCCATGCTGGGCGTCTACCGCGCCCTGGAGTCGTCCGGCCTGCGCTCGCGGATGCTGCTGCAGGTCCACGACGAACTGGTGCTGGAGGTCGCCGAGGGCGAGCGCGAGGCCGTCGAGGCCCTCGTGCGCGACCAGATGGGCAACGCCTACCAGCTCGAGGTGCCGCTGGAGGTCTCGGTCGGCGTGGGTCATTCCTGGGACGACGCCGCCCACTAGGCCCACAACGCGAATCAGCCCGTCCGAGCCGAGTGCTCGGGCGGGCTGTTGCGGTGAAGACCGAAATCATCTCCCCCATGTGGTTTCTGCTGTCCACGATCGGGTCGTGAGGAGAAGCGCAGCCGATCACGGCGCTGGCCGTGCAGCTGAAAGCACTGGGCAACGACGTCGAGGTCGTCGCGCCGCCGGACTTCGAAGAACTCGTCACCGGCAACGACATCGCCTTCACACCGGTCGGTCCGATCCTGCGCAATGCCACGGCCATCAGCACCACACCCGACGACCTGCGCAGGCTGGCCGAGGAGTCGGTCAGGGAACAGTTCCGGGTCGTCACGAAGGCAGCCGCCGAGCCGAACGTCCTGGTGGCGGGCGGAGCGCTGCAGCACGCGACCCGTTCCGTGGCAGAGAGCGTCGGCGCGCACTACGTGTACGCGAGCTTCTGCGCGAACACACTGCCCTCACCGCACCACGCGCCGCCCGCGATGCTGGGCCGGGTTCCGGTGAACGGAACACCCGAGGAGAACCTCGTGCAGTGGGACCAGCACCGCCACTACTTCACGAGTTCGCGCGACGCCCTCAACGCCGAGCTGGGCCTCGACCCGGTCGACGCGGCAAACGCGTTGTCCTGCAACAAGGCTGGGCAAACCTGAAGCTCACCGACGCCCAGGACCGCATCGTGATCGACGAGGTGAACCAGCAGGCGCTGTTCCGCCGCACAGCCGCGATCGTGCACCACGGAGACGCGGGCACCACCACGACGGCCGCGGCGGCGGGCAGGCCGCAGACCCCAACTCTCCGAGCAGGCAGCCAAGATCGCGGAGCAGGTGCGTACGGACGGTGCGAGAGCTGCGGCGGAACGGCTGATGGCGCTCTAATTCGCCAGATGCAGGCGGTGGCCGCGTGGTATGTCAACGGCATGAAGATCCTCGCCGTGGTGCTGCTGCTGCTCCTCGCCGTCTCCGCCTGCACGGCCACCCAGCAGGGCGAGCCGAAGAAGGAAGCGTGGCTCACGGGCAAGCTGACCTTCCGCAAGGTCGAGAGCGTCACGCCGATGTCCGCCCCGTCGTCCGCCCTGTCGTCCGGTCGCCCCACGCCCCAGAACGAGGCCGGCGACCAGGCCGTCCAGACGGCGCGGGCCACCCGGCAGAGCAAGGACGCCACCATCCGCAAGCAGGTGCTCAGCACGTTGGACTGCGCCGCCCCGGACCCGCTCGTCGGCAACGACGACGAGGCCGCGCCGCTGGTGACCTGCGACTCCGGCGAGGCCAAGTACGACCTCGGCCCGGTCTTCCTCGACGGCGACCGCGTGGTCAAGGCCAAGGCCAGTCCCAGCGAGTACGGCAACGGGCACGTGGTGACGGTCGAGTTCGACGACCAGGGCGCACGCACCTGGAGCGACTTCACGACCGCCAACGTGGGGAACCAGGTCGCGATGCTGATCAACGGACGGGTGCTCAGCGCCCCCAGCATCGAGTCGCCGATCACCGGTGGCACCACGCAGATCACCGGCCAGTTCACCGCGGACCAGGCCGATCAGCTCGCGAGGCAACTGGTCGGCCGATGATCCAGGACTACGACTAGCGCAGACTCCGCCGAACGCCGTGCGGTGCCTTCACCGAACGGGACGGCCCACTCGTTCGTCACCGTCACGGCACGTACGTGACGATCCACCACGCCGACGCCATCACGGGTGATTTGAAGGCGTTGGTCGCACGCCAGACAACCATTGCGGCGGAACGGATCGAGCCCGCCGAGTGGCGGATCCACCAGCACCTCGCCGAGCACCTGACCGACGCGGGGTTCACCGAGGACGAGCCCACCCACGTCATGATCGCCGAACGCGATCGCGCGCTGTCGACGCACGAACTGCCGGAAAGCACTCGGCATGACCGGCGCGCACGCCGACTTCGGCCCGTTGCCGCAGGTCATGGCGCCGAATCGGACGCGAGCCCAGCTGTACCTGCTCGCCGAGGGAACCGGCGAGGTGCGTGATCTGCTGGCACGGAACGGGTTCAGCGAGCTGACGGCGATCCGCACGTTCCGCTGGGCTCCGGAGGCAGAGCCGCGCACGACGCGGCCGATCCGGCCGATCGGTGCCGTCGAGTACCAGGATCTGCTGGACCGTTTCCAGCAGAAGTTCGACGTCGAACCAGAGGACTCGTTGTGCGCCGGCCTCCTCGCCGAGGTGAGCGAGCAACTGGACGCGCTGATACCCCGCCTTCGCACCGGCGGCGAGAAAAACTGAACCGGGCGAGCTGAGACGACGTGTGGTGGGTGTCCGCAGTGAGGGGTGACCCGCAATGTCGTACCAGGTTGGGCTCGATCTCGGATCCGCAGGCACCACCGTCGCCACCAGCAGTGGCGTCACGACCAGCAGCCGCCGTCAGCAGGCGCAGGCCAGGGAAATCGCGTACGTACTCGACGATCTCGCGCATCGGCACGGGGAGCCGCCGAGCCGCGTTGCGATGACGCATCCGCTGTGCTGGCCGCACGAGCATCTCGAGCAGCTGCGCCAGGACCTCATCAACGAAGGGCGCGCGGACGTGTTGTTCGTGCCCGCGCCGCATGCCGCCGCCATCGCGTTCGACGCCGACGCGCAGATGCCCGAGCACAGCACGGTGGCGGTGTTCGACTTCGGTGCCACCGGATGCGATGTCACGGTGCTGCGCAAGCAGGGCGTGCTGTTGCTGGCCGGGCAGCCGGAACGGGTCGAGGTCGGCGGCTTCGACCTGGACGAGCTGGTGGCGGAGCACGTGATCGCGAAGATCGGCACGCACAGCCGGGAGCTCGTGCGGAGCTGCGTCGAGGCGAAGGAACTGCTCGGCAGCTATCCGGAGGTGCGGATTCCTTATGTCGCAACGAATGGCGAGGTGCGCGAGGTCAGGTTGAGCAGGCTGGAGTTCGAGGCGGTCATCCGGCCGTCGGTCGAGATGGCGATCGACGCGCTGGAACGCGGGGCGGGCGGTGCGGGGTTGTGCCTGCCCGACGTCATCCTGCTCGTGGGCGGGTCGTCGCGGATTCCCCTGGTGGCAAGGGAGATCACGGAACGGCTGCACATTCCGGTGATGAGGGCTCCGGACGGTGCGGCCGCGACGGGTGCCTACCTCGAAGCCAGGCAGCTGGAACCCGAACCCGCCGAGCAGGCCACCGTCGAGGTGCCCCTGCCGCGTCAGGAAGACCAGGAGAAGCGGATCCCGACCACGCCGTTCATCGCGGCGGGGCTGCTCGTGCTCGTTCTCGGAGGAGGGTGGTTCGCGCACGACGCGATGAACCAGCCACAGGTGAGGATGGAGAACACCAGCGTGCAGCTCGAACCGCCGGGAACGGCCGAGTTGCCCCGCATCAGCGAGCCAGGGCGCTGATCTCCCGCACCGTCCGGTCGATCTCCTCCGGTGTGTTGAGGATCGACGTGCCGACTCGCGCGTACGGGATCCGGTAGGACGCCGTGGTGATCTGGATCTGCTTGCGCGCCAGCAGTTCCACGACCTCGGGGCCGGTGTGGCCGGTGACGTCGAAGCACACCATGCCCGCGGACGTCGCCGGGTCGCGTGGTGTGTGCACGACGACGCCGGGGATCTCGGCCAGCCCGTCGGAGAACCGCCCGGACAGCTCGGCGATGCGGGACGCCACGCGGTCGCGGCCGAGGCGTTGGTGGAACCGCACCGCCGCCTGCACTCCGAAGTACTGCTCGAAGGCGTGGAAGCCGCCGGGGCCGAGCAACGCGGTCTCGCTGCGGTCGCTCAGGCTCGGCAGCATCGGCACGATCTCGCCGCGCACCTCGGGATTCACCCACACCATGCCGGTGCCACGCGGCCCGAACAGCCACTTGTGGGTGCCGGCGACGAACACGTCCGCACCCATGCGCGCCGCATCGTCGTGCACGGCCGCCAGTCCGTGCACGCCGTCTACGACGAGGAGACAGCGGTCTTCCTGTTTGCGGCCTTTGTTCGCCTCGGCCACGACCTGCGCGCAGGCTCGCACCGGCATGCGCAGGCCCGTGCTCGACTGCACCCACGTGATGCCGACGGCACGGGTCTGCGGCGTGATCGAGTTCCGCAGCCGGGTCGCGATCTCGTCCTCGGTGGCCTTCGCCGGGTTCTCGTAGAGCGTGCCGATCCTGACCCTCGCGCCCATCCGCCCCGCCGCGAGCCTGGCCGCCTGCTGGTGCCACGCGTGGTCCTGGTCGCTGAGCAGCACCTCCTGGTCCTGGCGCAGTTTCAGGCCGCCGTAGACGATCGAGAGCCCCATGGTCGTGTTGGGCACGAACGCGATGTCGTCCGCGGCGCCACCGACGTACTGCCCGAGCGCGATGGCGACCTCCTGCGCCTGCTCGGGCATCAGGTCGTGCGAGTTGGCGTCGAGTCTGCGCTTGAACTCCTCGACCGCGTCCCGCACCTCGCGCGGGTTCGACGCGAGGTAGAACAGCCCCAGGTTGGTCAGGCCCTGGTCCAGCCGGAACTCGCGGCGCACGGCGCCCCAGTCCACTCCCTGCGCGGCTGACGACGCGGTCGGTGCGACGGCGAGCAGCCCTGCCCCCACGAGGAAGTCACGACGTTCCATGCCTGCCATTGGACACCCGTTCCGGCGCGAACGGCAGGCCGGTGTGCAACGCCTTCGCGCCCACAGCGCACAGCTCGCCCAGCATGCTCACGCCGATGGAGAGTTGTGTCGGCGCGTGGTGGTCGAGCAGCATCGCGAAGCCGAAGCCGAAGCTCACGCCGATCGACGTCACCCACACGAGCAAGGTCCACGGCGTGTACCGCTGCCACAGGTGGCCGTCGCGCTCGAACAGCGTGATCGTCATCCCGCGGAACGCGCCGAACGCGAAACCCGCGGCGAGCGGGAGCAGGTAGACCAGGTGGAACTCGTCGACCGCGCGGATGCCGAAGAACAGCAGGAACGCGGGCGGCGCCAACAGGTCCCTGGCGTTGAGCGGTTCTCCTCTGAACCGGCGCACGAGCACGTACAGCACACCGGCCGTGATCAGCAGATATGTCATCGCTTCCCCCTAAGTAGCATGACCTTGCTACTTAAACTAGCAGGGCCATGCTACAAAAGGGAGGTGTCACCGAGAGTCGTGGATCCCGCCGCCCGCCGCCAAGCCGTCGCCGAGGCGGTGTTCCGCGTGGTCGTGCGTGACGGTGTCGAACAGGCCTCGCTGCGCAACGTGGCGGAGGAGGCGGGCCTCGCGATCGGTTCGATCCGCCACTACTTCGACAGCCACGACGACATGATCATCTTCGCCGTCGAGGCCCTCATCCACTCGACGGACCAGCGGGTCATCGCCCACGTGCAGGTCTTGCGGGACCGCACTGACCCGCGCCGGCCGGCCGAACGCGTGCTCTCCGAGGTGCTCCCGCTCGACGAGCGCCGCCGCGACGAAGCCGTGCTGTGGCTGGCCTTCGTCACCGCCGCGCGCACCCGGCCGTCGCTCGTGCCGCACGCCGAACGGCTCTACGACGGCCTTCGGATGCTCTGCCGCCGCGTGCTGACCGTGATGACCGAGGCCGGCACCGTCGCGGCCACGCACGACCTCGGCCTGGAGTCCGAACGGCTGGCGTCGTTGCTCAACGGCCTCACCGTCGACGGGGTGCTGCACCCGGACCGGATGACGCCGGAGCTCACGGTGTCGTTGCTGCGCAGGCACCTCGACTCGCTGCGGTAGCCTCCACGACCCACACCGGCAGCTCGGGCACGCCGTCGACGCCGGTCAGGATGATCACGTCCTGCTCGAACCGGGTGATCTCCCACCCGGCGCCGGTCAGCGCCGACCGCAGCTCCGCCTCGGTGACCGCGAACGGCCCGCCCTCGACCGCTAGCGACGTCAGGTTCAGCAACGCACCATCGGCCGCCACGTCCCGCAACGCCACCATGAGGCCGGGACGTTCGCCCGGCGGCAGGCAGTGGAACAACGCACTCGCCAGCACCGTGCCGAACTCACCCGTGAACGTGGAGCCGACGACCCACTCGACGCCTCCGCCTCGGCTGCGGGCGATCTCGATCGCGGTCGGCGCGATGTCGACACCTGTGACCTGATGCCCTTGCGAGGCAAGGAAGAGCGCGTTGTCGCCGGTGCCGCAGCCGGCGTCCAGCACGTGCCCGCGGAACCGGCCGGCGGCCTCCCACGCCACGACGACCGGTTGCGGCGCCCCGATGTCCCACGGCACCCCGTTGTTCGGCACGCCCTCGACCAGTTGCCCGCCGCGGTAGAAGCCTTCGAAATCAACCATGGGGTCAGCGTGGACAGCACGCCGAGAATCCGTCGCTCGTGGTTCACAATGTGGCGGAATCCGGCTCCAACTATCGTCGGCTCGGTGGAATCCATCGATCGGAAACTGGTCCACGCGCTGCAGATCGACGGGCGCGCGTCGTTCGCGAAGATCGCCGGTGTCCTCGGCGTCTCCGAATACACCGCCGCCCGCCGCTACCAACGGCTCAGGGAGCGCGGCATCAGGGTGCGGGGCGCGCTCAACCGGTTCCGCCTCGGCCACCACGCCTGGACGTTGCGACTGCGCTGCACCCCGGACGCCGGACCGGTGCTGGCCCAGGCCCTCGCCAAGCGCACCGACACGTTCTGGGTGCACCTGATGTCCGGCGGCACCGAGATCTCCTGCCTGCAACAGGTGGAGAGCGCCGACGAGTTGCTGCTCGACCGCCTTCCCAGGCGACTGGTCGACGTGAGCGCGCACAACATCCTGCGCGGCTTCGCATCGCCGGGAACGTGGCGTGGCATCGCGTGCCTCACCGAAGAAGAAGAGGCGGCGCTACGGCCGGAGTTCGCGTTGGAACCACCGACCGAACTCACACCTCTTGACGAGCAACTCCTCACCACTCTCGAAGCCGACGGCCGCGCGGGTTTCGCCGAACTCGCCGCCCGCGCCGGCACCTCCGAGTCGACCGCCCGCAGGCGTGTCGAGCACCTCAGGCGAACCGCGGTGCTGGAGCTGCAACTGGACGCCGATCCGGCCCAGTTCGGCTTCGCCATGCAGGCCAGGCTGTGGATGCGCGTCCAGCCGCGGCACCTCGCCGCGGCCGGAGCCGCCCTGGCCACCCACCCCGAGGTGTACTTCGCCGCCGCCACGACAGGTCCGGCGAACCTGGTCGCCAGCGTGACCTGTCGCGGCAGCGGCGATCTCTACCGGTACCAGACCGAGTGCGTCGGAGTCCTCGACGGAGTGGTGGAGCTGGAGACGGCTCCGGTCCTCCGCACCGTGAAACGTTCCTGACTAGGAGACGCGCGGGGCGTCGACGGCCCAGTACCAGTTGTTGCCGGCGTCGAAGAGGCGCCAGGAGACGCGCGCCGTGCGGGCGCCCGACGGGACGGTCACGGTCAGCGAGACCTGCTGGGCGAGGCCGTCCGAGTCGTGGGTGCGGACGACCTGCTCCGGGCCGCCGTCGAACGACACGCTGACCGTGCCGCGCTGCGTGCCCTCCTGAAGGTAGTGCGAGAAGTAGTCGAGCTTCACGCTCGGCTTGCCCGTCACGTCGTAGGCGGGCGAGGTCAGCGTCGAGTCGAACTTGCCACGCGCGGACGGCGAACCCTTGTCGTCCCACTCGTCGGGGTCGGCGACCGCGAAGACGCCACGTGCGCGCACGTTCGCCTCACGCGACTGAGAGGGTGCGGTGCGGGTCCAGAAGTCGTCGGTGGTGAACGACCAGCCCTGCCACTCCGCGACGCCCTGCGGCATCGACGAGGCGGTGGTCACGCTCCAGCCCGCCGGACCCTGGTGCGTCCAGCCGAGAACCGAGGCGGGCACACCGGTCTCGTCCTGCCGCGGCTTCAGCGTCACCGAGTCGAACGGGTCGACCGGCGCGGTGCCGAGCGCGTGGCCGTCGAGCGACGCCGGGACGTTGAGGTGCTGCAACGCGGACGCCGCCACGTCGACCAGCTTCGGTGCCACGGCGGGACGCGCCGGGCCCGTGGAGATCACGAACGTCATCCGCTCCTCGGGCGAGTCACCGCCGTGGCCTCCCGACGGCGTGTGGCCGTGGTCGGTGGTGATCATGATCAGCCAGTCCTCGGACGCGTACGACGGCCGCGACTCGATCGCCTTGACCAGACGGCCGATCTGCGCGTCGTTGGTGCGCATCGCCGTGGCGTACTGGGAGGAGTCGGCACCGCTGTTGTGGCCCGCGATGTCGATCTGGCCGAGGTAGACGAACGACGCGTCGGCGGCGTTGGTCCTCAGGTGCTGCTCGGCGTCGACGGTGATCTTCTCGTCCGAGCCGGTGTAGCCCGCCACGTCGCCGTCGAGCACGTACTTGCGGTCCTGGCCGCCGCGCAGGACCTGGTCGCTGATCGGCTTCCAGTCCACCGCCGCGTAGGTCGACAGGGCCGGGTTCGCGGTGTTCGCGCGCTCCAGCCAGCTCGGGTACGACGTGAGGGCGTTGCCGGCGAAGGAGTTGTCCTTGACCTTGTGCCTGTCCGGCCAGACACCGGTGAGAATCGTCGACCAACCTGGGCCGCTGGAGGTCTGGGCCATGCCCGACCCGTACAGCGCGCTGCGGGCGCCGTAGCCGCGGCTCAGCAGCGCCTTGACGTTGGGGTTGTCACCGCTGACCAGCTTGTCGTAGCGGGCTCCGTCGAGCCCGATCACGAGCACCTTCGGCGTCTTCGCCGGTGCCGCGACAGCGGCCGGGGTCACCAGCAGGAGGGGCAGCAGTACCGCAAGAGCAGCTCTTGTCGTGACAGGCAGACTCGCGGCCTGCAATCGTCTTCAGCAACGGTTGCGGTCCTGAGTTCACCTGAGCTTCGGCAGTTGTCAGTACAAGTTCACTGCTTGGCCACCTGCACGTCGCGCGCGGTCAGTTCGGCGGCGCACTCGGTGCACTCGACCTTCGCCCGCACGCCTCCGCCGCAGTCGCGGTGGTGCAGGTGGAACGACTCCTCTTCGTCCGGAGCCATCCACTTCTCGCCCCACGTCCGCAGTGCCATCAGCACGGGGTAGAGGTCGCGCCCCTTCTCCGTGAGGCGGTACTCGTGCCGTGTGCGGCCATCCTCGTGATAGGGCACGCGCTTGAGCACGTTCTCCTGCAGCAGCACGTTCAGGCGATCGGTCAGGACGCTTCGCGAGATGTCCATCGTCGCCTGGAAGTCCTCGAAGCGGCGGGTGCCCAGGAAGATCTGGCGGAGCAGCAGCAGCGTCCAGCGCTCGCCCAGCAACGCCGCGGGGCGGCTCAGCGTGCAGGGCATGCTCGCGAAACTCGAGTACGGCATGGACCAAGGATATCCCTTGCGTTCGATTTTCGAACTCAGCTACAGTTCGGATTCCGAACTCAGAGGGGTCGATCCTCATGCGCGTCACCGAGCTCAACCGCGACACCGCGCCGGAAGCTGTCGACGCGGTGTTCGAAGGACTGTCCGCGCGAAGCCGCTACCTGCGGTTCCACTCGCCAACGCCCCGGCTGACCGCGTCCGCGCGCCGGGTGCTGACCGACGTGGACGGCGAACGGCACGGGGCCGTGTGCGCGACGGTCGGCGGCGATCCGATCGGCATCGCGAGGGTCATCAAGACCGGCGAGTGCGGCGCGGAGATCGCGGTCGCCGTGATCGACCTGTGGCAGCGCCGCGGCGTCGGCCGTCTCCTGCTGGAGGAGCTGACGTCGATCGCAGCCCGGATGGGCGTCGCCGAACTGCACGGCAACGTCCTGCCCGACAACCGCGCGATGCTCGCCCTGGTGCGCAAGGTGCTCCCCGGCGTACGGCTGACCAGGGAGGTCGACACGATCGAACTGAGCTACCCGCTCGCCTGGGTCACCGCCGAGATCAGCGACGCCGACCTTGTAGAGAGTTTGCAGGGAATTTAGAGATCCGGTCCCGACCATGGCCGCGTGACCACCGCACGTGTCGCCGGCCGTCTGATCCGTCGTTCCGAGATCGTGGAGCGCGCGTGCTCGTGGCTGCGTGACTCGGTCCCGTACAGCCAGAAGAGATTCCACCAGAACGAGCACGGCATCTACCGCGCCGACTGCTCGGGCTTCGTGTCGATGGCGTGGGGGCTGCCCGGCAGACCGGAGGACCGGCACGGCGGGTACGACACCCCGGGCCTCGCCTTGGTGAGCGGCCTGATCCCCGCGCACGAACTGCGGGCGGGCGACGTCGTCATCCGCGCGGACGGCACGAACCTGACCCGGCACGTGGTGATCTTCGCGGCGTGGGCGGAGCCGGGACGGTACTGGGCCTACGAGCAGGCCGGTGGGTACAGCACGCGTCTGCGCGTTCTCGCCTATCCCTACGAGACCGCGGCAGAGCTCTACGTGCCGCGTCGGTATCTGAGCGTGCACGACGAAACGTGACGATCGTCCACACGGGTCACGTTCGGCCACCACTCGTTCACCGTTGACCGTCAAACGGCACCGACAAGCCATGAACGGCCGGAAGACAGGACGTTCGACCGGACCAAAACTTCACATCGTCTTGCTACGGTGACCGGCATGAGATCGTGGGGGATGTTGGCGGTCGCCGCGGCGGCCATCACGTTCGGTTCGACGCTGGCCATGCCCGACGTCGCGGTCGCCGCTGCCGAGGGCGGGGTGGTCTGCGGAACGTACGAGGCCAACTCCAAGATCACGCGCAGCGAGGTCCTGGCCCGCTCCCGGACGTGGATCAGCGCCCGTGTGCCCTACAGCCAGAGCGACTGCTTCGGCAACAAGTACGGCGCCTACCGCACCGACTGCTCCGGCTTCGTCTCGATGGCCTGGGGCCTGCGCATCTCCTACACCACGCACATCCTCGAGCAGGTCGCGCACCGCATCGACTGGGAGGACCTCCGTCCCGGCGACGCGCTCAACGACCGCGAGAACCACGTCGCGCTGTTCATCGGCTGGGCGGACGCGGCCAAGACGCGGCCCATCGTGCGCGAGCAGGCAGGGCCGGACGGCAGCAGGCCCGTGCAGCGCGTGTGGAGCGCCAGCACGGCTCGCAGGTACGTGCCCCTGCGCTACAACAACATCCTCGAAGCCGGTAGCGGTGGCAGCACAGCAGGCGAGACGCCGGTGACGGACAAGGTCGTCGCCAGCGCCGGCCCGCAGATCTCGAACACCGCCCAGCAGCAGCTCGAGATCTTCGCGCGCGCCACCGACGGCACGATCGTCACGAACTTCCACAAGACGAGCCGCTGGAACGGCTGGCAGCAGCTCGGTCCCGAGCTCTTCGCCGGCGACCCGGTCGCGCTGATGAACCCGCAGACGAAGATCGTCGAGGTGTTCGCGCGCGGCACGGACGACAAGATCTACCGCCGCGTCGACGGCAAGTGGCTCGCGCTCGGCGACACGGCCGTCGCGGGTGAGCCGACGCTGTTCTGGAACGACAAGACCAAGGCCGTCGAGGTCCTCGCCCGCGGCGCGGACGGCCTCCTGCTCCGCTTCACCGACAAGTGGGCGCCGGTCGGCGACCGCAAGATCGAGGGCAACCCGGCCGTCGCCGATAAGGACGTCTACGCGCGTTCCGCCGACGGCAAGCTCGTGAAGTGGGATGGCAGCGCCTGGGCGGACCAGGGCGACAAGAAGATCGTCAGCGACCCCAGCGTCGCCGTCGACCAGGTCTTCGTGCGCACCGAGTCCGGCAGTGTCGAGCAGTACGCGGCGGGCGTCTGGAAGTCGATGGGCGGCAAGGGCACCGGCGCGCCGTCGGCGGTCTTCAACTCCACGACCGGGTCCATCGACGTCGTGCAGCTCGGTGAGGGCGGCATCGTCGAGCACTCCCGCGCGACCGACAGCGGCTGGACCCCGTGGGCCAAGCTCGGCACCACCAAGGTCTCCGGGACGCCGACCGCGATGTACCACGCGCGGACGAAGACCGTCGAGGTCTTCGCCCGCACCGACGACGGCAAGCTGATCCGCCGCTTCTACAAGGAGAAGGCGGGCTGGAGCCAGTGGGCCCAGCTCAGCGACAAGTCCGTGTCCTGATCTGAACGAACGAACGGGGCGGCGACTCGGATGAGTCGCCGCCCCGTTTCGTCTCAACTCAGATCAGCACTCGACGAGCAGGCTCTTGATCGCCGCCTCGCCCTTCGTGTCGTCGTTGGCGACGAGCGCCGACTTGATCTCCTTCGCCGCGTCCTTGCACTTCTGCGAGCTCACCGCGTCGGCCTCGGCCTTCTTCTGCGCGGCCACCGCCCGGTCGGTGTCCTCCGCGCTGTTCTTGGCCTTCTTGGTGAGGTCCTCGATCTCGCGGTCCTTGCCCTCGACCTGCTTCGACAGGCCGGCGGAGCGGTCCTTCTCCTGGAAGAAGAGCACGCCGAACGCGGCGCCCGCGCCGAAGAGCAGCACGACGAACAACGACAACACGACGATGCCGGTCTTCTTCGGCTTCGGCGGCACGGGTGCCGGCGCGACGGGCTGCTGCTGCAGCGGCGGCGCGAACGCGGGAGGCGTGTACACCTCGAACTCCGGCCCGGCAGGCGCACTGTCCTGCTGCTGCACGGTGGTGTCCGCAGACTGCTGCGGATCGAAAACAGGATTGGTCATGATTTCCCCCAAGGAAGTCCCCCTGGGCCTATCATCGCCGGACCGTCAACGTTGTTACGTGAGCTGGGACACGGCATCGACGACCAGGCCGAAGAACCGGTCCACGTCCAGCCCGACGGCCACCCGCGCGTTCGGCTCCCGGCCGAGCCTGCCGTGCAGGTCCACGACCGTCGCACCGCGGGTGAACGTCCCCGTGGTCTCGATCCCCACGAACGCCTCGACGCAGGTCACCACCGTCGGATCGATCACCCGCGCCACCGCCACCGGGTCGTGCAGCGGCGGTGCCGCGAACCCGAACACGTCGCGGTAGGTCGCCGCGAAGAACGTCATCAGCTCCCCGCAGGTCCGCCCGAGCGGCCCGAGGGCGTTCAACTGAGTCACGATTTCCGGCGTCACCAACGCCTGGTGCGTCACGTTCAAGCCGATCATCGTGATCGGCACGCCGCTGCCGAAGACGATCGCGGCCGCCTCCGGGTCGACGTAGATGTTGAACTCCGCGTACGGCGTGGTGTTGCCGCGCTCGGTCGACCCGCCCATGAGCACGATCTCGCGCACCGCGGCAGGCCCGTACCGCCGCAGGTACATCGCCACGTTCGTCAACGCGCCGGTGGCCACCAGCGTCGCCGGCATGTGGGCGTGCATCACGTCGATCGCGTGCTCCTCGACCACGCCGACGGTCACCGGGCCGAACGCCGGACCGTCCATTCCGGACTCTCCGTGGATGTCCTCCGCCACGTGCAGCGGCCGCACCAACGGTTGGGTGCACCCGCGCGCGATCGGCACGGAGATGCCGGCGGCGGAGCAGATCCGCTGGGCGTTCGCGGTGACCTTGTCCAGCGTCTGGTTCGCGGCCACGGTGGTGATCGCGCGCAGGTCGATCTCGGGTGAGCCGGCCGCGAGCAGGATCGCGATCGCGTCGTCGTGGCCGGGGTCGCAGTCGAGCACCACAGGAGTCGGCATGACCTCATCTTGACGACGTCAGGGCCGGTGCGGCTAGCGTGGGGAGAACGTTTGCAGAGGAGGCCGGGGATGGCGCGCAGGCGGTACGCGGTGGTCGGCACGGGCTCGCGGGCGGAGCGGCACGTCCACGCCATCGCGGTCGAGCACGCCGGCACCTGCGAACTCGTGGCGTTCGCCGACGTGAACCGGACCAGGATGAACGTCCACAACGACCGCCTCGCGGAACTGGGGGTCGAGCCGGTCCCCACGTACGACGCCGAAGACTTCCTGAAGATGCTCGACGAGCAGCGGGTCGACGTGGTGGTGGTGACCACCGTCGACCGTTTTCACGACACGTACATCGTCGAGGCGTTGGACGCCGGTCGTGACGTCGTGACGGAGAAGCCGATGACGACGGACGTCCCGTCGGCCGGCAAGATCCTGGACGCGGTGCACCGCAACGAAGGCAGCGTCACGGTCACCTTCAACTACCGCTACAACCCGATCCACGAGAAGGTGCGCGCGCTGCTCGCGGACGGTGCTGTCGGCGAGATCGGGTCCGTCCACTTCGAATGGTTGCTGGACACCCGGCACGGCGCCGACTACTTCCGCCGCTGGCACCGGGACAAGGCCAACTCCGGCGGTCTCATGGTCCACAAGGCGACCCATCACTTCGACCTGCTCAACTGGTGGGTCGGCTCGGTTCCCGAAACCGTGTACGCACAAGGCCGGTTGTTCTTCTACGGCAACGAGAACGGCGAGCGCCACAATTACGCGCACGACGACAGGTTCGACATCGAGCTGGAGAAGAACGCCTGGCTCAAGAAGCTCTACGTCGACGCACGGCACGAGGACGGCTATCGCCGCGACCAAAGCCCGTTCGAGCCCGGTGTGTCCATTGAGGACGACATGTCGGTGCTCGTCCGCTACGCCAGCGGTGCGAACCTGACCTACCACCTCACGGCCTACTCGCCGTGGGAGGGCTACCGGCTGATGGTCAACGGCAGCAAGGGCCGTCTCGAACTGGAGGTCGTCGAGAACTCCTGGGTCTCGGGTCAGGACCCGTCGGTGCACGGCGTCAGCGCCAACCCGGAACAGGGATGGGCGAAGCTGTCGGTGCAACGGCTGTTCGCCGAACGCGAGGACATCCCGCTGGAGTACGACCGGGACGGGCACGGTGGCGCCGACCAGCGCATGGTGGACGCGCTGTACGGACCCCCTGGGCAAGAGGATCCGCTCGGACGCAAGGCGACGCACCACGACGGCGTGCTCTCCCTGCTGACCGGGTTCGCCGCGAACCGCAGCTTCGAGACGGGGCAGGCGGTCCACGTCGCCGACGTCATCGACCTCCGATAGCGGTCATCGTGCTCCCGGCGCCATTGCCCGTTCGGGTGGCTGTGTTGACGCTTTGGCGCCGCTTGGTGCCGGGATGCTGTCGCAAACGAGTCTTGGTTGGCGCGGCGCATTGAAATTACCGGCACCTCGGCTGATGCTGGTGGCCGCGTTGGTGGCGGAGTCCGCCCGAGAAGGGTGAGAGCGATGCGTGTTGCGCTGGTCGGTGCTCGGGGACATGGGGCGCGGCACGTGGAGAACCTGGTCCGGCTCGGCCACGACGGGCTCGCCACGTTCGTCGGGGTGGTCGACGTCGCGGACGTCGCGGACGTGCCGGTGCCGTCCTACCCCGACCTGCCGTCGCTGGCGGCCGAGCTCCACCCCGAGGTCGTCGTGGTCTCCTCGCCGCCCTCGACGCACCGCGATCTCGTGCTGACGGCGTTCGAGCTGGGCTGCGACGTGCTCGTCGAGAAGCCGGCCGTGCTGTCGGTGACCGACTTCGACGAGATCTCCGCGATGGCGCTGGACCGCGGCCTGGTGTGCCAGGTCGGTTTCCAGACGCAGGGCACGGGCTCGTACCGGCGGCTCTGCTCGTTGATCGGCTCCGGCGCGCTCGGCGACATCACGGGCATCGGCGCCGCCGGGCGCTGGGTGCGCTCCGACTCCTACTACGAGCGCTCCGAGTGGGCGGGACGGCAGGGTGAGGACGGGACGCTCGTCAACCCGTTCGCGCACGCGCTGCAGAACGCACTGCTGCTCGCCGATGTCGAGGAACGAGCCGACATCGCCGTCGAACTGGAGCTGTACCGGTGCCGCGACACGATCAGTGCGGACGACACGGCCTGTGTGCGTGTCACGGCTGATGGTGCGCCGCCGGTCGTGGTCGCCACCACGCTCTGTGCGACGACATCGTTGCCACCGGTCGTCCTGGTGCACGGAACCCTCGGGCAAGCAGTCTGGTGGTACGACGACGACAGGCTGACGGTCAACGACCACCGCATGGCCGTGGCACGGTCGGCCGATCTGCTGGAGAACCTCATCCGGCACCGGCAGACCGGCGAGCCCCTGGTCGCCCCACTGGCCGCCGCGCGGGCGTTCACGTCGATCGCCGAGCAGTGCGGCAAGGCCGACGTGCCGCTGCTGCCCGCCCGCCGCGTCGGGGAACGGGTGGTGCTCGACGGCATCGACGAGATCGTCGTGCGGGCCGCCGAGAAGATCGCGACCTTCACGGAGCTGGGCTGCGGATTCGGACGGTAGTCTGCCGCGCAGTTCGCCGCGTTCGGGGAGAGTTGCGTTGGACACCTACATCGACCTGAAGGACGTCCGGGTCACCGGTTACGTCACCATGGGCCTGATCGCGCTGGTCGTCGCCGAGTCGATCTGGGGCACGATCAACGACTGGCAGGGCGGCTCGTCGTCGTGGAGCTTCCTCGCCATCATGCTGGTGGTGCCCGCGGGCGTGGCGTCCGTCGTGTGGTTCCGCGGTGTGACCCACAACGCCGAGGCGATCGCGCTGCACGGCGTGCGGACGGTCTCGCAGGTGTGGAAGGCGAGCGACCCGGCGCAGCGCGAGGTGCCGTTCGCCCAGCGCGTGGCGAGCCCGTTGATCAAGCCCTGGCAGTACGCGTTCCTCGCCATGGTGCTGGGTGACGTGTTCGAGTCGCTGCTGCTCGACACCCCCTTCTACGTGGTGTTCTCCACACTGTCGACGTTGTGCGCGATCGGCGCGGGCGGGCTCGCGTGCTTCCTCGTCCTGCGCATCTCGCTCATGCAGCAACGGTTCGCGGTACCTCAGCGCAGACGCGGCTGAGTTGGGGTATAGTTCTTCGTTGGTTGCAGTTTCGTGTTCGTGTCTTTCACGCTCGCCAAACTTCAGTTGCGAGTGCTTCTCCTTCTTCACGGTTGGGGCAAGGCTCATGACCAACCACGGAGCGGCTGCACAGTGCGGCTCGCTCTTCAGTAATCAAGGAGAAGCAGTACATGGCAAACGGCACCGTCAAGTGGTTCAACGCTGAAAAGGGCTTCGGCTTCATCGCCCCCGAGGACGGCGGCGCTGACGTCTTCGTCCACTACTCGGCCCTCAACGGCGGCGGCTACCGCAGCCTCGAGGAGAACCAGAAGGTCTCGTTCGACATCACGCAGGGCCAGAAGGGCCCGCAGGCGACGAACGTCACCGCTCTCTGACGTTGTTTCACCCCGAAGGGCCTCCGGAGTTCCGGGGGCCCTTCGGGCTTTTCCGGGGCCGTTCCGCGCACGTGTTGTGATCATCGGGTTTTCGCTAGCCTGACCCGATGCCGTTGCTCGGACCAGCTGATCCGCTGCCGCACGTGCCCCGGCGCATCCTCGTCGCCGGCAACGCCGGATCCGGCAAGTCGACGCTGTGCCGGCGCATCGCCGAGCAGCACGAACTGCGCCGGGTCGAGCTGGACAGCCTCTACTGGGGTCCACAGTGGACGCCGCGGCCGGAGTTCTTCGCGGAGGTCGCCGCGTTCGCGCAGGAGGACCACTGGGTCACCGAGTACCAGTACAAGGCGGCGCGGCCCGCGTTGCTCGCGAGGGCGGACACGGTGGTGTGGCTCGACCACCGGTTCCCGGTCGTGATGGGACGGCTGGTGAGTCGCACGATCAGACGTCGCGCGACAGGCGTGGAGTTGTGGAACGGTAATCGGGAGTCGTCGCTGTGGTCGGCGTTCACCGACCCCGGGCACATCCTGCGATGGGGCTGGAAGAGCTTCCGGCGCAACCGGGCCAGGGTGCTCGCCCTGGTCGACGACGTGGTGGTCGTGCGGCTGCGCGGGCAGGGGCAGGTCGAGCGGTGGCTCTCGGGACCGCTCGCCTCGGTCGGGGAGGAGCGTGCTCGGTGAGAACGGCGCTGGTGCTCGGAGGCACAGGCATGCTGGCCGGCTGCGCGGGCCAACTCGTGGCACGCGGATGGCGGGTGGTACTGCCTTCGCGCACACAGCCGCTGATGGCCGACGACGGTCCCGGACGGGCGGCGCGGGCGTCGATCTCGCGCGGGCACCGGCCGACGTGGGTGAGGGCCGACTGGGCGGAGCCCTCCAAGCTCGCGGAAGAGGTCGAGTACGAGCTCGACGGCCACCTGGTGAACCTGCTGGTGGCGTGGGTGCACGACAGTTATCGCGTAAGCGTCCTCAACGCCGTGCGGCACCTTCTCGCAGAGGGAGCGCCTGTGGTGGAGGTGCACACGTCCGCGCCAGTGCCGGACCCAGTGCTCTCGCACCCGACACAGCAGGTGTTGCTCGGTCACTTCGCTCACGACGCCACACTGCGCACGAACCGTGCGGTGCTGCAGGCCGTCGAACGAGGGCTGGAGGGACGGGCGCCCTCGCTGCACCACGAGGACGCCCTCTGACGCTTACCGGACCTCGGTCTTCACGATCTTGGCCCGGCCGATCTCCGCCTGCACCTTCACGCCGACAGCCACGTTCACGAGCTGGCGGACGACCACGTCCTCGTTGCGGATGTCCGCGATCTTCTGCTTGGTCACCGTGACGAACTCGAACGCGCTGACCTCCGCCGCCTCGATCTCGGCCACCTCGTGGAAGTCCTTGCTGAAGTCCAGCACCACCTCCGCGCCGTCGAGGACCACCAGCTGGTAGTCCGACGGCAGGTCGGAGGCGAAGCCCTTCTTGAACTCGCCGGCGACCTTGATGCCGTCGGCTGTCTCCTCGAAATCGAGGACACCGGCGACAGGGGTGAACAGCGCTTCCTGGAAGTCGGCGGTGGCCTTCACCGGCTCGGCCTCGGCCAGCGCCGGGGAGGCCGTGAGGGCGATGGTCGCGAGCAGGGCGATGGCGATGTTCAGCAGTTTCGGCATGTCTTCGTTCGTACCGGCGGGCTTGTGGCCCTGCTCGGTCAAACGCGTCGCTCGATCGTGCATCGGAGCTGTACGGTCAGCGCCGACGTCGGGGGACGCGTCTTTCTGGGGGAAGTCAATGAGCGCTCACATCGATCTGAAGGACGTCCGGATCACCGGGCACGTGACTCAGGGCCTGATCGTGCTGGTCGCCGTGGCGAGCGTGCTCGGCACGGCGGTCGACCTGAGCACGGGCGAGGTGAGGTGGGACGCGATCGCGTCGCTGCTGGTGCTGCCGGCCGCGGTCGCGTTCGTGATCTGGGTCCGGCACGCCTCGGTCAACGCCACGGCCATCGGGCTGCGCGACGCCAGGCAGATGGCGGACGTGTGGCGGGCGTCCGACGTGGCGCAGCACGACAGGCCGTTCGAGGAACGGGTGCCCAGCCCGTGGATCAAGCCCTGGCAGTACGCGTTCCTCGCGATGATGCTCGCGAACGCGGCCGAGGGGCTCGTCGACGAAGGGCCCGCCTACCGGGCGGCGACGGTGCTGTCCGCGGTGCTCACCGTCGTGGCCGCCGCGCTGGCCGTCGTGGTGATCGCCCAGGTCTCCGCGCTGCAACGGCCGGAGCGGATCGCCCAGCTCTAACGCGCCGAGCGCATCCCGCGCACCAGCAGCATGACGGAGTCACGCACCTCCGCCCGTGACCGCTCCGGCTGGAACACCTGCCAGTCCAGGGCGATCACGAGCAACGTGCCGAACAACGCCGCCGACGCGGTGCCGACCTCGACCCCTGCGGGCAGGCGGCCCGCGTCGGCCAGGCGCTTCATCTGACCGCGCACGATCGAGACGATGTCGTCGCGCAGCAAGGAGAGAGTGCCGTGCCATTGGCCTGGCGTGCGCCACAGCTCCGAGACGAGGAGCTGGCCGAACGCCGGATACTCGGCCCAGAAGCCGAGCATCTCGTCGACCAGCGCCTCCAGCGAGTCCTCGGACCCCTCCGCGGACCGCAGCCGGCCCGCGAGGATCTCCACCCCGTGGTGCAGCAGCGCTTCGACCAGGGCGTCCTTCGAGGCGAAGTTGTAGTAGATCGTGCCCTTGGCGACGCCCGCCTCCGCGGCTATCTCGTCGACCGTCACCGAGGCCGCGCCCCGTTCGCCGACCAGCTTCAACGCCGCGTCGAAGAGCTTCTGCTTCGTCGCCGTCGTCCGCGCGCTCACAGCACGAGCTCCGGCTTCAGCTTGGACGCTGTCCACACGCGCTGCTTGTAGGCCGCCACGGACGTCAAGGCTAGGGCTCCGACCAGCCAGGCGAGAAGGATCAGCGCGTCCTTTCCGACGCTGCCCAGGTCACCGCCGTACATCAGGTGCCGCAGGCCGTCGACCGCGTACCCCATCGGCAGGCCGTAGTGCAGCGGGTACAGCGGCACCGGGATCGTCTGCCACGGGAACGTGCCACCCGCGCTGACCAGCTGGAGGATCAGCAGGATCAGGCCGAGGAACTTGCCGACGGCGCCGAACGCCGCGTTCAGCGCGTGCAGGATCGCCACGAACGTCAGCGACATCAGCGCGAGGAACCCGAACGTGCCGATGGGGTTCGACGGCTCGATGTCCACCACGAACCGCACGACCGTGAACATCACGAGCACCTGCACGATGCCGAGCAACGCACCCGGCAGCCAACCGCCCACCGCGACCCTCAGCGCTGACTGACCGGCCGCGAGCGCACGGCGTGAGAGTGGGCGCAGCAGCAGGAACAGCACGAACGCGCCGATCCACGTCGCCAGGCCCAGGAAGAACGGGGCCAGGCCGGCGCCGTACGTGGCGGCCTTCGTCTGGGACAGGCCGCGCACCGCCACCGGGTCGCCGATCGCCTGCGCGATGGCCGCCCGCGTCGGGTCGTCCTGGTTCGGGATCTTGTTCACGCCACCGGTCAGGCCGTCACGCAGCTGCGCCGATCCGTCGGCGAGCTTCGCGGCGCCGTCCTTGAGCTGCGGCGTGCCGGTGGCCGCCTTCTGCAGGCCGTCGCGGAGCTGGGCGTTGCCGTCGGCGAGCTTCGTCGCGCCGTCGTCGAGCCTGACGACGCCGGCGACCAGCCCTGGCATCTTGGACGAGAGCTGCTCGGCGCCGTCGGCCACCTGGTCCGCGCCGGTCGCGAGCTTGCGGAGATCACCCGCGGCGCCCTGGACCTTGCCGTTGGCGTCGTCGACCGGCTGGCGCACCTGACCGATCGTGGTCAGCACGCGCTGCACCTGTTCCTCGGTGAAACCCAAGGCGCGCAAGCGGTTCGCGATGTCGCCGTTGGCCTGGTCGAGCACGCCGACGAGTGCCTGCGCCTTCTTCGCGTACTCCTCGGCCTGCGTCGCGGCGGTCTCGTTGCCGGTGGCGACCTGGCGCGCGCCGTCGGCGATCTTCTTGGCACCGTCGGGCAGTTGTGCGGTCTGCGAGCGGAGCTCGTGCGTGCCGTCGCGGAGCTGCGCGGCGCCGCCGGCCGCCGTCACCGCACCCGTGGAGAGCTGCTGGACACCGCTGTCGAGCTCGCCGAGCTTGTCGCGCAGCGTCGTGCTGCCGTCCGCGAGCTGCGTGGCACCGTCGACGGCCTTGGTGGTCTCCTGGCGGATCGTGGAGAAGCCGAGCAGCAGCTTGTCGGCGGCTTCGGTGGAGACCTTCGCCGTGACGGCCCGGCGCACCTCGCTGACGACCTGGTTCGCGATCGTGCTGCCCAGGTAGTTGTTGGCGTCGTTGGTCGTCAAGGTCAGCACGCCCTGGCGCGGCTTGTTCTGCTCCGCGGACGTGAGTGCCTCGGAGAAGTCCTCCGGCAACGTGAGCGCGAAGATGTACTCGCCCTTGCGCACACCCTCGTCGGCGTCGTCGACGACCTTCCAGTTGAACTTCTTGCCGGTGAGCAGCTCGTCCGCGACGTCCTTGCCGGCGTTGAGTTCCTTGGCGCCCTTGTCCTTCACGACCAGCGCGGCGGGGACGTGGTTGAGGTTCGCGTACGGGTCCTTGTTGGCGTACAGGTAGAGCGACGCGTACAGCAGGGGCACGAGCGCCAGAGCCAGGACGGCGAGCTTGGGGAGCTTGCCGGACGTGACCCGGCGAAGCTCGTTGAAGGCCATGCGAAGGGCGCTCATGCGGTGATCTCCATCTTGGTGTCGTTGTCCTCACCAAGGCGCGCGTGCGGGATGTCGAGGATGTGGGCGGAGGAGTTCGAGCACAGGACGACGACGGACCGTTCGGGGGTCACGTGGTCGTTGGCCAGTGCGAGCCACTCGCGCGGGTCGGGGTGGTAGCGGTCGGGGCAGTCGAGGACGAGCGCCGTCACGCCGGGGCGTGACGCGGCCAGTTCGAGCAGCACCGCGCACCGCGTCCGCGCCGGCACGTGCTCGAAGCGCTTGTCCGCGTGCTCATCGGCGGCGTGCTCCACCAACCAGTCGTGCACCGCCTTCTTGCCGGACGGCATGCCGTTCATCGCGAGCTCCTCGCCGACGACGGCGGACAGGCTCAGCGCCTCCTCCGGTTCGTTCACCTCGGGGGCGTCGATCAGGACGACGCGCTTGCGCAACGTCTTCGCGTCCGGGGACACGGTGCCCGTCGAGGGCTTCATGCGGCCGGAGAGCAGCAGGCCGAACGCCGTGTGACCGGTGCCGGGCTCGCCCGCGACCAGGGTCAGCTCGCCGGGCTTCACGGTCAGCGAAGTCGGCCGGAGCAGGGGACCATGGCCCCCGTTGACGCCTGCACGACTTGCGTGGATCTCCACGGCTTTACCTTCCGTTTAAACTGACCGGTCAGTACAAATTCTCCCGCAGACGTCGGCGCCCTGCAACTCGGACATTGGTCACCTAAGGGCTGCGGCGGGGCGTACTTCCCAGACGGTCCACAGCGGCCGGTAGCCCTGACGAGGCCAGAAGACGCTGCTCAGCGGGTTCGGCGGGTTGTAGTAGAGGTACGTGCCGACCGTGCCCATCCGGTGAAGTTCCTGGTGGGCGTAGGCGAGGAGCTGCTGGCCGATGCCGGCGCCGCGGGCACCCGGCAGGACCGAGACGCAGTTCACATAGCCCCAGCGGCCGCGGGGGAGCCTCGCCGCCGCGGGCGTACCGGGCTCGGACGGCACGATCGCGCACTCGGCGAGCGCGACCGCGATGCCGTCGCGTTCGGCGAGCCAGATGGGGCTCGCGTTCTTGAGGCGCTCGATCAGCGCATGGCGTTTCACGTGGGCGGCGTTCGGGCGCACGATCGTCGAGCCGACGTAGGAGGAGTACTCCAGTTCGGCGAGCGACAGCTCCAGCACGGTCTCCAGGTCGTGCGGGGTCGCACGGCGCATCGTGAGCGTGCGGGAGATGTGCTGTGCCGGAGTCCGCAGGCGCACGGCGAGCACGGACAGCGGGACGAGCCCGTGGTCGAGGAACGCCCGTGCGGCCTTGGTGTCGCGGCTCGGCCAGTGCACGACGCACGCCGTGTCGTCGTGCACTTCCTGCGTGTCGAGGTACCGGCGGAACCGGGTGAGCAGCGCGTCCATGCCCTGGGACTCGCCGACGAGCGGCAGCATCTCCCACACCTCGGCGGCCGACCACAGCCGCGTGGTCGTGTGCGGCTCGAAGCTCTGGTGGCTGATGACCCCGGCCACGCGCGTGCCGTCCGCCAACGCCGCCGTGACGACGTGGCCGTCCGTGGGCGGTTCGGTGGCGGGCGGGAGCAACGGGTCCAGTGAGGCGAAACGGGCTGACTGGGCCGCCACTAGTCCGCGTGCCGAGGTCATGGCACGTGAGATTACGACGTCAGGCGGGTCCGGAAGATCGCGGTGCCGGGGAAGAGCTTGCCGCGCAGCGGGCTCCACTGGCCCCAGTTGCGGGTGTGGCCCTTCGGCCACTCGGGCTCGACCAGGTCTTCGAGCACGAAACCGGTGTTCGTGAGCGCACGGACGTAGTCGCCGAGCGTGCGGTGGTGCTCGACGTAGGTCGCCTTGCCCTCCTCGTCCACCTCTACATAGGGCGTGCGGTCGAAGTACGACTGCGTGACGGTGAGACCGAGCGGGCCGGGGTCGTCGGGGAAGATCCACCTCATCGGGTGGTTGACCGCGAACACCCAGGGCGCGCCGGGCCTGAGCACGCGGGCGACCTCGCTGAAGACCTCCTGCACGTCCGCCACGAACGGCACGGCGCCGAACGCGCTGCAGGCGGCGTCGAAGGAGTCGTCGCGGAACGGCAGCTGGTCGGCGCTGGCCTGGACGAGCGGCACGTCGATGCCGGTCTCGGCGTTGTTCCTGCGGGCGTGGCGGAGCATGCCCGCGGAGATGTCGAAGGCGGTGACGTCGGCCTTGTTGTCCTTGAGCCAGCGGGCGCACATCGCACTGCCGCAACCCACCTCCAGGATGCGCTGACCAGCGACTTCACCCAGGAACCCGGCGTCGGACTCGCGCAGGCCCTCCGGGCACCACACGAAGTCCGCCGCACCGAGGAACTCGCCGTGCGTCTCGTGGTAGTCGTCGGCGTCCGCGTCCCACCAGATCCGGTTCGCCACGCGCGACTCGGCGGCGTCCGCCCCGCGCTTGACGATGCCTGTGGTGCCGAGCGCTTGCTCCGCGCTCGCGTGCTGGTTGGACACACTGCTCCTTCACGTGGGGGCTGGTTTGCTTGCGCGTCTCGCGGCCGCGTACGATATCGCGTGCGTAGTGGGTTAGTGCTGCCCATGATCCAGACCCGCCGGATTCCAGGTCGCTGCGACGCTGCGCGCGCACCACTACCAGCCAATCAATGCCAATCCGTACCGGAGCCACCTACCTAATGTCCACCGACACCACCACCGCCCCCGTTGCCGCTGCTCCCAAGCAGGTCGCGATCAACGACATCGGGACGGAGGAGGACTTCCTCGCAGCTATCGACAAGACGATCAAGTACTTCAACGATGGCGACATCGTTGAGGGCACGATCGTCAAGGTCGACCGGGACGAGGTCCTGCTCGACATCGGCTACAAGACCGAGGGCGTCATCCCCTCGCGTGAACTGTCGATCAAGCACGACGTCGACCCCAACGAGGTCGTCAAGGTCGGTGACGAGGTCGAGGCGCTTGTTCTCCAGAAGGAGGACAAGGAAGGCCGTCTGATCCTCTCCAAGAAGCGCGCCCAGTACGAGCGCGCGTGGGGCACCATCGAGGCCCTCAAGGAGAAGGACGAGCCCGTCAAGGGCACGGTCATCGAGGTCGTCAAGGGTGGTCTCATCCTCGACATCGGCCTCCGCGGCTTCCTCCCCGCCTCGCTCGTCGAGATGCGTCGCGTCCGCGACCTCCAGCCGTACGTCGGCCGTGAGCTCGAGGCGAAGATCATCGAGCTGGACAAGAACCGCAACAACGTGGTCCTGTCCCGCCGCGCGTGGCTTGAGCAGACCCAGTCCGAGGTCCGCAGCGAGTTCCTCAACCAGCTGCAGAAGGGCCAGGTCCGCAAGGGCGTCGTGTCCTCGATCGTCAACTTCGGTGCCTTCGTGGACCTGGGTGGCGTCGACGGTCTCGTCCACGTCTCGGAGCTGTCCTGGAAGCACATCGACCACCCGTCCGAGGTTGTCGAGGTCGGCCAGGAAGTCACCGTCGAGGTCCTCGACGTCGACATGGAGCGCGAGCGCGTGTCGCTGTCGCTCAAGGCGACGCAGGAAGACCCGTGGCGTCAGTTCGCCCGCACCCACGCGATCGGTCAGATCGTGCCGGGCAAGGTCACGAAGCTGGTTCCGTTCGGTGCGTTCGTCCGCGTGGACGAGGGCATCGAGGGCCTGGTCCACATCTCCGAGCTGGCCGAGCGCCACGTGGAGATCCCGGAGCAGGTCGTCCAGGTCGGCGACGACGTCATGGTCAAGGTCATCGACATCGACCTCGACCGTCGCCGCATCTCGCTGTCGCTCAAGCAGGCCAACGAGGGCTTCACGGTCGACACCGAGTTCGACCCGACCCAGTACGGCATGGCCGCCGAGTACGACGACCAGGGCAACTACATCTACCCCGAGGGCTTCGACCCGGAGACCCAGGAGTGGCAGGACGGCTTCGACAAGCAGCGTGAGGAGTGGGAGCGCCAGTACGCCGAGGCGCACACTCGTTACGAGGCCCACATGAAGCAGATCCGCAAGGCCGCCGAGGCCGAGGAAGAGGCTTCGGCCGAGGGTGCGGGCAACTACACCTCCGGTGGCGACGCTCCTTCCACGTCCGTGGGTGCGCCGGCTCAGTCCGGTGGCACGCTCGCCTCCGACGAGCAGCTCGCGGCGCTCCGCGAGAAGCTGTCGGGCGGCATGTGAGTCGCTAGCTAGACCTTCGAAGGCCCCCGCACCCTTTGGGTGTGGGGGCCTTCGTCGTCGTACAGGTACCTGCAAGTACTACCAACTCAAGATCAAGCAGCAGTTTTCTGCTACCAACTGGTCGAGTTATCCACAGCTTGAAAACGTGTGACCGTGTCAGCTGGCTACATTGGCTCACTCTGAGTGCATGGACGAGTGGATTGATGAAGTCATCGAGTACGACGGCTTGATCCTGCGCGATCGTGCGCTGGGCCGAGGAGTCGATCCCGACCAGATCATGAAGGCTCTGCGGACTGGGCGAATCCGCCGTGTACAGCGTTGTGTGTACGTACGACGCGGGTTGGAACCAGCCCCGCTGGCCCTGGCGAGAGCTGCCGTGTTGAGTTCAGGAGTGACGGATGCCGTTGCCAGTCATCAGACCGCTGCACGTGTGCACGGCATGGTCGTACCTGGTGGGCTGCAGCCTGAGCACATAACGGTCGCCCGCGACATGCGGCGTATCCGGAGACGTGAGCTGGTCTGCCACGGACGTGCCCTCGCGCGCGGTGACGTCGAGGTTCGTGACGGAGTGCCCATCACCACGGCAGTGCGTTCGTTGCTGGACATGGTTGCCGAGGTTCCGCGACTGGACGGCGTGTGGGCGATCGACGACGCTGTACGTCGTGAGATCGTTTCTGAAGCTCAGATCACGGCGTCGTTGATCACTCGCCCTGGCGGAAGAGGCGACGGCGTGATCAAGCTGCGTGCGGCGGAGGCGGACGGACGAGCCGAGTCCATTTTGGAGACTGCCGGCAGACTCGCGCTGAAAGATGCCGGTGTCATGTTGCCGATCGCTCAGCATGAGGTCTTCGATGGCGGCGACCTCGTGGCTCGACTCGATGCGGCCTATCCAGAGCGCCGATTGGGCATCGAGTTCGACGGCGCCGCGGTGCACAACGCGCCGCGGGCGCTGTACCGCGACCGGCAACGCCAGAACCGTTTGCTGCATCTCGGCTGGTCGTTGCTTCGATTCACGTGGTGGGACGTCGTGCACGATCCGGTCGGGTACGTGGCTGCTGTGCGACGTGAGCTTGAGCGCCAGCGGAGTTGGTCGTAGTTACAGGCGATTTGATCATGAGTTGGTGGTACTTGCAGACGGCTTGACCGCAGCCCAGACACGGACAGCCGTTCACTCTGTGGTGGAGGCTCAACCTCGTTGTGTAGGTTGGCAAACCTATGCGTGGGAACAAATTCTTCGTGGCACTGGGCGTGGGTGTGCTGGCGGTCTGCGCCGCCTGCTCGACCCCCGCGCCGCAGACTCAGGCGCCGCCACCTCAGATTCCGAGGATCACGCCGTCCACGACTCCCTCGCGGGTGCCGTTGATGGTGGACCGGGCTTTGCCCGACGACTGTGAGCTCGTGGTGCCCGTCGACGTCATGAACGCGACGCTCGGGCAGGAGCTTCCCGGGGAGCCGCGGATCATCGTCGGCATCAAGGAGCCGGGGATCGGGCGGACCGGGAAGATCGATTGCTACTACGGGATTCCCGAGAAGAAGAACCTGCCGGACGCCAAGATCGTCATCGGGCTGTCCACCTACACCGACGACCTGACTGCTCGCACTCGCGTCAACGAGAGCATCGAGGCGGAGCGGGCCGAGGGGGCGAAGATCACCGAGGTCGACGTCGGCAAGCAGAAGGGGACGTTGGTCGAGGGCAAGGACGAGCAGTTGCTGATCGGGTCGCTCGGGAAGTCGACGTTCGTGGTGCGCAACCGTCACAACTTCATCCCGAAGGAGAAGCTCATCGCGATCCTGCCGGTGCTGGCCGTGCAGTCGATGACGCCGCCGGTGTGACTGTGCGGCTAACCTGGCCCGCATGCTCAGGGTGGGGTTGACCGGGGGAATCGGGTCCGGCAAGTCGACGGTCGCGCGGCTGCTGGCGGAGAACGGTGCCGTCGTCATCGACGCGGACAAGCTTGCGCGGGAGGTGCTCGAGCCGGGCACCGACGGGCTTGCCGAGGTCGTCAAGGCGTTCGGTGAGGACGTGCTGAATGCGGACGGCACGCTCGACCGGGCGGCGCTGGCGGCCAAGGCGTTCGCCACCGAGGAGGCTCGGCAGACGCTCAACGGGATCACGCATCCGCGCATCGGCGCGCTCACCGGGCAGCGGATGTCCGAGGCCGCCGAGGACGCCATCGTGGTGCACGACATCCCGTTGCTGGTGGAGCGGGACATGGCGGCCGTCTACCACCTGGTGATCGTTGTCTTCGCTGACTCGGCCACGCGGCTGGAGCGGCTGGTCACGAGCCGCGGGATGGACCGGCGGGACGCCGAGAACCGGATCGCCGCGCAGGCCACCGACGAGCAGCGCCGGGCCGTTGCGGACGTGTGGCTGGACAACAGCGGCGAGGTTCCGGACGTCACGGCGTTGTGGGATCGGCTGGTGGGCTTCGAGAAGAACGTGCGCACTGGCTCGTACGCGTCCGGGTCGCCGATCGTCGTGCCCTACGACGAGCGGTGGCCCGCGCAGGCCCGGCGGATCGCGCGCCGGATCAGCGTGGCGGCCGGTGGCCGGCGCGTCGAGCACATCGGGTCCACGGCGGTGCCGGGGCTCGCGGCCAAGGACGTGCTCGACTTCCAGCTCGCCGTCGAGGACATGGAGACCGCCGACGAGCTGCGGGAAACGCTGGCTCAGGCCGGTTTTCCGTACGTCGGGCCGTACGTGGACACCCCGCGTGGCGAGGGTGACTGGAGCAAGCGGCTGCACGCCGGGGCTGACCCCGGGCGGCGCGTGAACCTGCACCTGCGCGTCGAAGGTGCTCCGAACTGGCGGTGGGCGGTCGACTTCCGGGACTGGTTGCGGCACGACACCGCGGCGCGCGAGGAGTACGCGAATCTCAAGCTCGAGCTGTCACAACGGTTCGCGGCCGACGGCAACGGGTTCGCCTACGGTGAGGCCAAGGAACCGTGGATGGAGGCGGCCGTGGGGCGCGTCGAGGCCTACAGGGGCGGCCAGGAGTCGTAGATGCCGTGCCACGTCAACCACGACGTCAGGTTGTGGTTGACGTTGCTGAGCTCTTCGAGGGTGCGGTGGACCGTGCGCAGCGCCTGGTCGGCGTCGCCCGGTCGCAGCACGCGGCCCGCGACTGCGGCGGCGAAGTCCTCGCTGCGCACGATGCGGGCCGTGGTGCCGCCGGGGACGGCCAGGCCCAGCAGCAGGTCGGTGGTCTGCCAGTGGCGGTGGTCGCGTTCGACCCGCACAGCGGACAGCACGCTCGGGCTGGTGCGCGCGTGCCGCGAACGCGGGCGGTAGGTGGTCAGGCGCAGGCCCAGTTCGGGCATCAGCCAGGTGACCTCGGAGTCCGAGAACGGGTCCTCCGGAGTGGGATGCTCGATTCGCAGACCCCACCGTTCGGGATAGCACGAACTGAGAGTCCGCGAGCCGCCCGACGAATACGAGCGCACGCCCGAAATGGTGTCGACGACATCGACCAACTGAGGTGTAGTGACCGCTCCCACGCCGCCGAGGGTAGTCAAATATGTGCTCCCAGTTACACGCCGGGTCGATTTGTTACGTCACGGTCAGGTGACGAACACGCTCTGTGTATCAACGCCAGGTCGTGGGACAACCCGAATAGGTGAGCCACCTGACCACATCGTGACCGTGCGCTGAAATACCGGACACCGCCGAGTAGGTGGTTTCCAATGCCCATTGCGCGCGTTCCGCGGAGAGCAGGTTGTGCTGGACCGCGGAGATCAACTCGTCCGTGTCCAGAACAGTCACGCTGCGGCCCGTTCGGACTATCAGGTCGAGGTACAGGTCGGTCGTTTTCCAGACGCTGCCGATCGCGTTGATCTCCACGACGTCGACGTAGAAGTCGAAGTCGAGCTGGTGACCGGGGTGCCAGGACTGGCGCGTCACGCGGATGTTGAGCTTCGGCAGGAACCAGCTCTCGAAGTGGCTGATCTTCGGATGCCCCGCGAGCGGCCGGAACATGTAGAGGCCGGTCGGTGTGAGCCGGAACTCGTCGACCCTCCTCAGCTGCCCCTTGGGATCGGTGTTGCTCTTGGCGTCCAGGTCGAAGTACTCGATCTTCGGCGGATGGATGTGTGCCACGTCCGCGATACTGCCATCGTCGGGCGCCGCGGCCACTTAGGATGCCGCGCATGTTCGGGATCATCCGCCCCTGTCGCAACAGAATGGGCGCTGAGCTGCGGTCCGCGTGGCTCTCACACCTTTGTGGAATGTGCCTGTCGTTGCGCGACGAGCACGGTCATCTCTCGCGTCTCGTCACCAACTACGACGGGCTGATGATCTCGGCCGCGGTGGAGGCGCAGTCCAGCGTCTCGCGGCGGACCGCCGGGCCGTGTGCGTTGCGCGGCATGAAGTCCGCGGACGTGGCCATCGGCGACGGTGCGCGGCTGGCGGCCTCGGTGTCGCTCGTGCTCGCGTCGTTGAAGATCCAGGACCACGTGGACGACGGCGACGGCCTCGCGGGCCGCCTCGGGTGGGCGGGGCGCGTGGTCGCGCAGCGCTGGGCCTCCAAGGGCCTCGGAACGGCGTCCGACCTCGGGTTCGACGCGTCGGTGATGGTGGACGCGGTGCGGCGGCAGCCCGAGGTGGAGGCCGGGGCGGGGCTCGGCAGCTCGGTGCTCGTGGTCACCGAACCCACGGAGACCGCGACCGCGTTCGCCGTCGGGCAGACCGCGATCATCGCCGGCAGGCCCGGCAACGTGGAGCCGTTGCGCGAGGTGGGGCGGCTGTTCGGGCGGGTGGCGCACCTGATCGACGCCGTGGAGGACCTGGAGGAGGACCGCGCTTCCGGCGCGTGGAACCCGCTGCTCGCCACCGGGACGTCCGTCGAGGAGGCGCACCGGCTGTGCCTGGACGCGGTCGCGGGGATCAGGCTGGCGCTCGGCGACGTGGAGTTCACCGACGCGCGGCTCGTGCACAAGCTGCTGGTGCACGAGCTGGAAGAGTCGATCATCCGGGTGTTCGGCAAGCGCAAGAGGCACCAGTACCCACCGGGCAAGCCCCGCTGGTCGGATCCCGGCAGCGGGTTGTGGTCGTACCCCAGGCTCAACTGGCAGCGGCAGCCGCGCGGGTGCTTCGAGGGCTGCGGCGCGTTCCTCTACATGTGCGGGACCTGCCAGTTCTGCTGCCGCGACCCGTTCCCCGGGCCGTGGAGCGACAAGCGGCGTGACGGCTGCGACCCCGGCCCCGACTGCGGCCCGAACTGTGACTGCGACTGCAACTGCTGCCCCTGCGACTGAGGTCTTCGAGGGGGTCTGACCAGGCACAATCGGAAATTGTCAGACCCCCGGCGTAACGTGCTTCCCGTGGCTTTCGCAACCGAGCTCCCGCCAGAGGAAAGCACCGTCAAGGCGCACTCCGAACACCGTCCCGTCGGCGACATCGAACGGACCGACGGGAAGTTCCGCGTGGTCAGCGAGTACCAGCCGGCGGGCGACCAGCCGGCGGCCATCGCCGACCTGGAACGCCGCGTCCGCGCCGGTGAGCGCGACGTGGTGCTGCTCGGCGCCACTGGTACCGGCAAGTCGGCGACCACGGCGTGGCTGGTCGAGAAGCTGCAGCGCCCCACCCTGGTGATGGCGCCGAACAAGACCCTGGCCGCCCAGCTGGCGAACGAGCTGAAGGAGCTCTTCCCGCACAACGCGGTGGAGTACTTCGTCAGCTACTACGACTACTACCAGCCCGAGGCGTACATCCCGCAGACGGACACGTACATCGAGAAGGACTCCTCGATCAACGAGGACGTCGAGCGCCTGCGCCACTCGGCCACGATGTCGCTGCTGACCCGGCGCGACGTCATCGTGGTCGCGTCGGTGTCGTGCATCTACGGCCTGGGCACGCCCCAGTCGTACCTCGACCGCTCGATCCCGCTGGAGACGGGTGTGGAGGTCGACCGCGACGCGTTCCTGCGCCTGCTGGTCGACGTCCAGTACACCCGCAACGACATGTCGTTCACCCGCGGCTCGTTCCGCGTGCGGGGCGACACGGTCGAGATCATCCCGTCCTACGAGGAGCTCGCCGTCCGCGTCGAGTTCTTCGGCGACGAGATCGACAAGCTCTACTACCTCCACCCGCTCACCGGCGACGTGGTGAAGGAGGTCTCCGAGCTCCGGATCTTCCCCGCGACGCACTACGTGGCGGGCCCGGAGCGCATGGAGCGCGCGATCCGCGACATCGAGGCCGAACTGGAGACGACGCTCGCGCAGATGGAGCGCCAGGGCAAGCTGCTCGAGGCCCAGCGCCTGCGCATGCGCACCCAGTACGACCTGGAGATGATGAAGCAGGTCGGCTTCTGCAACGGCATCGAGAACTACTCGCGCCACATCGACGGTCGCGGGCCGGGAACGGCGCCGGCGACGCTGCTCGACTACTTCCCGGACGACTTCCTGATGGTCATCGACGAGTCGCACGTGACGGTGCCGCAGATCGGCGGCATGTACGAGGGCGACGCGTCCCGCAAGCGCAACCTCGTGGAGCACGGCTTCCGGCTGCCCTCTGCGCTGGACAACCGCCCGCTGACCTGGGAGGAGTTCGCCGACCGGATCGGCCAGGTCGTGTACCTGTCGGCCACCCCGGGCCCGTACGAGATGGGGCAGACCGGCGGCGAGTTCGTCGAACAGGTCATCCGGCCCACCGGCCTGATCGACCCCGAGGTCGTCGTCAAGCCGACCGAGGGCCAGATCGACGACCTGGTGCACTCGATCCGCGAGCGGGCCGAACGCGACGAGCGGGTCCTGGTCACGACGCTGACCAAGAAGATGGCCGAGGACCTGACGGACTACCTGCTGGAACTGGGGATCCGGGTCCGGTACCTGCACTCCGAGGTCGACACCCTGCGCCGGGTGGAGTTGCTGCGTCAGCTCCGCCTCGGCGAGTACGACGTGCTGATCGGCATCAACCTGCTGCGGGAGGGACTCGACCTTCCCGAGGTGTCGCTGGTGGCGATCCTCGACGCCGACAAGGAGGGGTTCCTGCGTTCCGGGACCTCTCTGGTGCAGACGATCGGCCGTGCCGCTCGAAACGTGTCGGGTGAGGTCCACATGTACGCGGACCGGATCACCGACTCGATGCGGCACGCGATCGAGGAGACCAACCGGCGGCGTGAGAAGCAGGTCGCCTACAACACTGAACGTGGGATCGACCCGCAGCCGCTGCGGAAGAAGATCACCGACATCCTGGAGGCGGTGTACTCCGAGATCGAGGACGAGGTTCCGGTTGGTGGGTCCGGGCGGAACCAGTCCCGGGGGAAGCGGGCCGCCGGGGAGAGTGGTCGGTCTTCCGGGGTGGTGGCTTCGGCTGAGCGGGCCGGGATGGCTCGGTCCGAGTTGGCTGATCTGGTGCAGTCTTTGAGCGATCAGATGATGAACGCTGCCCGGGATCTGCAGTTCGAGTTGGCTGCTCGGTTGCGGGATGAGATTCAGGACTTGAAGAAGGAGCTGCGGGGGATGGACGCGGCTGGGGTCAAGTGATCCTGGACGCTCCGGTTTCGTAGGTGGTCTCCCTGGTTCGTTGGCGGCTGCCTGTTTGTTGTTCGTAGGTGGTCGGGCTGCGGGCGTCGTGTTGCTGTTGCGTGCGTTTGCTGAGAGCTCTGCCCTCAGGCTCCCGGCACTCCCAAAGGAGCCGTCCCACGCCGCGCGCGGGTAGATGGCACGCCTGTTGCTTTGGGCGGCGTGCCGTTGCGTTGGTGGTTGCGTTGGGTGGTGGCTCCCCCGTCCAGCGCACCGGAGTCGGCGCGGCAAAAGCTCAGGAGCGCTAGACGGGGGAGCCACCACCGCTCCCTTGAGGAATGACTGCTCGCCTGCGGCATCGCTTGGGCTGGGTGGCTCGCCTTCGGCATTGCGTGTCCAATGTGGATGCGTGTTGCGTGCGGTGGGTTAGATCGCCGTGTCGGTGCGTAATCCTGTGCGCTTGTAACGATTTGCGTGCTTCCCGTAAATCGCCCTCTGGGGTGAGATGTTGGCGGACTGCTTTCGTCAGGGCCGTGGGCCGCCATGATCTCGGGGTGGATGTGGACTCCCACCTTGCCGCGGTGGAGCAGGCGCTGATCGCTGTGCGGCGTAGTCAGTCTCGTCGGGCCTTGGCCGAGTTGGCTGTGCCTGCCTTCGACGTGCTCGATGTTGTGGAGACGGCTGAGCGGACTGGGGCTCAGGCCACGGTTTCCAGTGTTGCCTTGGCTTTGCACGTTGATCAGCCTCGGGCCAGCAAGCTCGTCACCAGTGCCGTTGAGGCCGGGTTGGTGGCCCGTGTCGCCGACAAGGCCGATGGGCGGCGGGTGTTGCTCGTGCGGACGCCTCGGGGGCGGGCCACGTCCGCTGAGCTGCATCGGGCCCGGCAGAGTGCTTGTGCTGTCGCCATGGCCGACTGGAGTGAGGAGGAGCGGGTGGTGTTCGCCCGGTTGCTCACTCGTTTCGTTGCTGTGTTCGGCGCGCGATAATTCTGTTGTGACACTGGATGAGTTGATCGTCTACTGCGCCGGCAAGCCTGGCGCCGAGGAGACGTATCCGTGGGGCGAGGCCGAGTTGGTGTGCAAGGTCGGTGGTAAGGCGTTCGCCTTCATCGGGCTTGACGCGCACACCGTCGGGTTGAAGTGCGGTGCCGACGCCGAGGCTGCCTCGGTGTGGCGAGAGCGCTTTCCCGGTGACGTCACGGTGAGCGGGTACGTCGGCCGGTACGGGTGGAACACCATCGCGCTCAAGGGGTCTGTGCCCGACGACGACCTGTTGGAGCTGGTCGACGGCTCCTACGAGGCCGTCGTCGCGCGGTTGCCCAAGGGGAGGCGGCCTGCCGTCTAGCGTTCTTCCGGCTGGAGGATGCCGAAGATGTTGTTCTCGGTGTCCTTGTAGTACGCGAGCAGGCCGACGCCGGGCATCTTGTCCTTGGGCAGGGCCACGGTGCCGCCGTTGACCTCGATGGCGGCGATGGTGACGTCGATGTCGGGCACGCTGATCGTCATGACGTAGCCGTGGACCGGTGCGTCCGGGGCCGGGTCCGGGCCCCGGCGGGGAAGCAGGCCGCCGTTCACGCCGGGCTGGTCGTCGTCGCCGGTCACGATGGTCCAGTAGGGGATGTCGCCCCACTGTTCGATCTTCCAGCCGAAGACCGAGGAGTAGAAGTTCCGCGCTCGCTCGGGATCTGCGGCGTGGATCTCGAAGTGCACAGGACGTGACATGAGAGGGCACGCTACTCCGGACAGTGGTTGTCCGCATTGGTCTCTACGGTGGCCGCATGGCAACGGAAATGCAGATCTCGTTCGACGCCGGCGACCCGCCCAAGCTCGCCGACTTCTGGGCGCAGGCGCTCGGTTACGTCCAGCAGCCGCCGCCTCCCGGCTTCGCCACGTGGGAGGAGTTCGCGGTGAAGAACAACATCCCGTTCGACTCGGCGGACGACTACGCGGCGATCATCGACCCGGACGGCAAGGGGCCGCGGTTCCTGTTCCAGCGGGTGCCCGAGGGCAAGACCGCGAAGAACCGCGTCCACCTCGACATCCGGCCGGGTCTCGACGCAGTGGCCCGCCTGGTTTCGCTGGGCGCCACGCGGGTGCGTGAGCACAACGACCAGACGGGCCACTGGGTCGTGATGCTCGACCCGGAAGGCAACGAGTTCTGCGTGAGCTAGCTCGTGATGTCCTTCGTCTTGAACTGCCGTGCCGCGAGCAGCGTGAAGATGCCGCCGTAGGCGAGCGCGGAGAACGTGCCGCGTGCCATCTCCGACCAGTCGATGTCGGTCGAGAGCAGGTCGGCCCACGCCATCGCGTAGTGCGTCGGCAGGTAGTTGCGCAGGTCCCCGAGCGGCTCGATCTGGTCGAGGATCTGCGACACGATCGAGACGAGCACCGTGCCGCCGACGGCGCCGAGAGGCGCGTCGGTGGACACGGACAGGAACATCGCGAGGCCCGCGACCCAGAACAGGTTGATCGAGATGTAGATGACGGCAAACGCCATGGCGAGCACGCCGTCGCCGAACGGGGCCGCCTCGCCGGTCGGGCTCACCACCTCGCCCGTGCCGTACCAGGCGACGCCGACTCCCAGTGCCACCGCGGGGAGCAGGGCGAGGGCGAAGACGCTGAGGATGCCGCTGCTGATCGCCTTCTGTCGCAGCAGGCGGTGCCTCGGGATCGGTGCGGCGAGCAGGTACTTGAGGCTCGACCACGACGCTTCGGACGCGATCGTGTCACCGAAGAACAGCGCCACGATCATCGGCAGCAGGAAGCTGCTGCTCACGAACAGCGTGAGCACCACGAAGTTGATGCCGCTGGCGGTCGCGAGGTCCACGAAGCCGCCGGAGCGGCGGTTCGGGTCGGACTGCCCGATCTCGAAGCTCGCCGCGAGGATGAACGGCAGCAGCACCAGGAACCCCAGCACGAGCTGGGTCCTGCGGCGGCGGATCTGCCGTTGCAGCTCCACGTGGATGCGGAGGGTGCGGCGCGCCTTGTAGCCGACCGAGGAGCCGTCCGGAGCCACCTTGGTGTGCTGCTGGGCGGCTGCGTCGGTGAGGTCTTTGAGCGCGCCCGGATCGGTGTGGACGCTGTTCTCGTTCATCGGTCCACCTCCTGCGGGACTGGTGCCTTCGTGCGGTTCGGGTTCGCGGTCCGCACGGGGGCGAACGCGGGCGTCGCCGCGATCTCGTCCGCCACGTCGAGGCCGGCCTCGGCCAGCACCTCGACGGCGGCGGGGTTCGGGGCGTCCGCCGTGGCGGACGCCGCTGCCATCAGGAAGTCATTCACCGACCAGCTCCAAGAACGCGTCTTCCAGCCTGCGTCGCGGGCCCGCCTGGTCCACCGCCACGCCGGCTGCCACGAGGGCAGACAGGGCGGCGGCGCGCGGGACGCCGTTCATCGACGCGTGCACGGCACCCTCGTCCTCGTGCACGTCGTGCACGCCTTCGAGGCTCCGCAGGACATCGGCTGCCTTCGAGGGGGAGTCGACGCGGAACGTCGCCTCGCCGCCTCCCGCCGCGATGTCGGCCACTTCGCCGGCGGCGACGAGCTGGCCCTTGTGCATCACGACCACGTGCGAACAGGTCTGCTCGACCTCGGCCAGCAGGTGCGAGGACACGACCACCGTGCGGCCCGCCGCCGCGTACCGGCGCAGGACCTCGCGCATCTGGTGGATCTGGGGCGGGTCGAGCCCGTTGGCCGGCTCGTCCAGGATCAGCAGGTCCGGGAGGCCGAGCATCGCCTGGGCGATCGCCAGCCGCTGGCGCATGCCCTGGCTGTACGTGCGCACGCGGCGGTGCACCGCCTTGCCGAGGCCCGCGATCTCCAGCGCCTCCTCGACGTGCGCCTCGTCCAGCGGCCTGCCCGTCGCCGCCCAGTACAGGCGCAGGTTCGCGGCGCCGGAGAGGTGCGGCAGGAAGCCGGAGCCCTCGACGAACGAACCGATGCGCGACAGCACCGGAGCGCCCGGCGTGACCTTGTGGCCGAAGACCCGGATGTGGCCCTCGGACGGGTGAATCAGGCCCATCACCATGCGCAGCGTCGTGGTCTTGCCGGCGCCGTTGGGACCGAGCAGGCCGAGGACCATGCCGTGCTCGACCCGGAACGACAGGTCCTTCACGGCGGTCACGCCGCCGGGGTAGGCCTTCGTCAGGTTCGAGATGACCAGCGGCACCTCGGCGAGGTCGGGATCGGAGTCCTGCGCCATGCGGCGGCGGAACATCGCGACGATGCCGGAGCCGATCAGCACGAGCAGCGCGATCGCGATGCCCCACAGTGCTCCCGTGGGGAAGCCCTCGGTGACGTTGCGGCCGGGCACCACGGGCACGGAGATCTCGTCGGAGGCCAGCGAGATCCGGTACGCGGCGGGCTGCTCGGCGTTCGCGAACGCCTGGTCCGTCGTCGACACCACGAGAGCCAGCTTGTGCTCGCTCTCGACGGGGCGGACGGTGCCGGGCAGCGTCACGGTCACCTCGGCGGCGGAACCGTCCGGCGGCAGCGCCACGCGGAACGGCGCGACGATCGAGCCGGGCAGCGTGCGGGTGCCGTCCGCGGAGACGTCGTAGAGCTTCGCGAACAGGATCGCTTCGCCGGAGCTCTGGTCACCGCGCGCGACGCGCAGCTTCACCGTGGACGAACCGGTCAGCAGCACCTGCGAGTCCAGGGCGTCCGAGGTGAACACCGCGGCCTGGCCCGGCATGTCGAGCGACAGCCGCGACGAGATCGCCGACGACCGCGAGAGCGCCGAACCCAGGCCCGGCAGGTTGCTGATCGACGCCGGGTTGCCGCCCGCCGGGTTCACCACGACCTGCTCGCGTCCGCTGAGCTTCAGCGTCTTGCGCTCGGTCGAGGAGCCCTGGGCGAGACCGGGGTAAGACGGCGCCACGACCGTGCGCAGCGACGGCTGGCCGGACGAGCGGAACGCGCCCTGCACCGTGTACTCGAAGCCCGTGCCGGGATCGGCGCCCTTGCCGCGCAGGTGGAAGTCCATCCAGTCGGCGATCTCGCCGCGCAGCGCGGTACCGGGGTTGCCGCCGTCGTGGCCGCCCGCGTACCAGACCATCTTGACCTGGGCGCCGGCCGCGGCGATCTGACGCGCGGTGGCGTCGGACTGGTCGAGACCGAACAGGGTGTCCTGCTCGCCCTGCACCAGCATCGTCGGCTGCTTGATCTGGTCGGTCACGGCGACGGGGGACGACTTGCGCAGCAGGTCGAGCGTCTGCTGTGAGGCACGGCCCTTCGTCGCGACCTCGGTGTAGGCGGCGCAGACCTCGGGCGTGAAGCGGCCGCACGCGCCCAGTGACGGCGTGGGCGGCTGCTGGCCCTGGGCGCCTGAGCTGCCCCCGGGCTGCTGCTGAGGTGCCTGCACGGAGTTCTGGCTCGGCTCCCGCTGGCCCTGCTCGGGCGCGTCACCCGTGGGCGACGAGAGGTCGATCGACGTCATGCCCGCGGAGAAGAAGATGCCCGCCCACGAACGCTTGAAGACGCCGTCCTCACCGAACGCCGTGGCGGACGGGGTGGCGTCCGCGCGCGGAGTCGCCAGCGCCGAGTTCGGCAGCAGCGCCTGCGCGAGGTCGTTGTAGGTGATGACGGGGACGAGTGTGTCGACGCGCTTGTCGACGCCCGCGAGCAGCAGTGACAGCGCACCGCCGTACGACGCGCCTGTCACGCCCACGCGGGGGTCGCCGCCGCTGTCCTTCTCCACCTCGTCACGTGTGCCGAGGAAGTCGAGGAGCTTCTGCGCGTCGCGGACCTCGCGGTCGATGGAGTTCAGCGCGATCTGGCCCGTGCTGCGGCCGAAACCACGTGCGGACCACGTCAGAACGACGAATCCGCGTCGCGCGAACTCCTCGGCCTGCGTGTGCACGCTGCGCAAACTGCCGCCGAAGCCGTGCGCGAGCATGATCGCGGGCGCGGGCGTCTGCTGGGGGAGGTAGAGGCGCGTCTCGATCGTCACCGTCTGAGCGCTGTCAGCGCTCTCAGGTGCGTCGATGTTCGCTTCTTTGAAGGAAACGGCTACGGGGTCGTCTCCGGATCGAGTGAAGTACACGCCACCTGCGACGAGGGCCAGTACCACGATCAATGCGGGGATCGTCCACCTGCCGCGAAGGCGGGAGAGGCGGGACACGTCGATGACGATATGCGAGTTTTGCTGAGAACGTCCTGTCGGGATCCGCCCGCGGTCTCAGCATCAGTGGATCTTCAGCAGGCCTTCAGGTAGTGGTCGGTTCAACCCGAACGACACGCTGCGTATTCCCATCGCACCTGGTTGCGTGGGTCTGCTCACCCTGTGTGGCGCTAACCGCTCTTCGTAGAGCACAATATTGACGCAGCATGGAGGGGAGTACTCCCTAAGCAGCGGTGTCGTCAGTACGGAGCTCGGCGTGGAGCTCCCGGTGCCGTTGGTCGTTCGAGAGCTCGTCTCGGCGGCGGAGGAGACCTCCGGGTTTATCTGGCATGCGCTGAGAATCCCGGAGGTTGGGTTGTGAACGTCCCCGCATGGATGTGGATCGCGACGATCGGTGGTCTGCTCGTTCTGCTGGCCGTGGACCTGGTGATCGTCGATCGAAAGCCCCATGAGGTGACGATCGGTGAGGCCGCCCGCTGGGTGATCTTCTACGTGGCGATGGCCGCCGTCTTCGGTCTCGGCATCTGGTACTTCTCGGGTGGTCAGTACGCCACGGAGTTCTTCGCCGGGTACATCACCGAGTACTCGCTGAGCGTCGACAACCTCTTCATCTTCTTGATCATCATGACGACGTTCAAGGTGCCCGCGATCCACCAGCACAAGGTGCTGCTGATCGGCATCCTGCTCGCCCTCGTCATGCGCGGCATCTTCATCGCGGCCGGCGCGGCGCTCATCGCCAAGTTCAGCTGGGTCTTCTTCATCTTCGGCGCGTTCCTCATCTACACCGGCTGGCAGCTGGCACGGGAGAACCACGACGAGGAAGAGGAGTACAAGGAGAACCTGATGCTGCGCATGGTGCGCAAGGTTTTCCCGGTGACCAACGACTTCCACGGCTCCAAGTCGTTCATCAAGATCGACGGCAAGCGCTTCGTGACCCCGATGTTCATCGTGATGGTCGCGATCGGCTCCACCGACCTGCTCTTCGCGCTCGACTCGATCCCCGCGATCTTCGGCCTCACCAAGGAGCCGTTCCTGGTGTTCACGGCCAACGCGTTCGCGCTGATGGGCCTGCGCCAGCTGTACTTCCTGCTCGGCGGCCTGCTCGCGAAGCTCGTCTACCTGTCGATCGGCCTGTCGGTGATCCTCGGCTTCATCGGCGTCAAGCTGATCCTGGAAGCCCTGCACACCAACACCCTGCCGTTCCTCAACGGCGGCGAGCCCTTCCACGTGCCGACGATCGGCATCGAGGTCTCCCTGTCGGTGATCATCGGCGTGCTGGCGATCACGACGATCGCCAGCCTGCTGAAGGTGCGCCGCGACCCGGACTCCGCGAAGCACATCGGCGCCGACGCAAACCACTAGTCAGATCAGGGAAACGCCGTTCTGGTAGACGGCGCGGATGGCCTGCTTCAGGGTTCCGGCCTTCACGTGCTGTTCGGCGTCACCCTCCACGAGAACGAGATCGGCGAGCTTGCCCGGGGCGAGCTCGCCGAGTTCGTTTCCGAGGCGCATGAGCTCTGCGGCGGACGTGGTGGTCGCGTAGAGCGCCTCGGCCGGGGTCATGCCGTACTCGACCATCAGCGTCAGCTCGTTGAGGTTGTCGCCGTGCGGCCCGACGCCGGAGTCGGTGCCCATCGCGATCTTCACGCCCGCCTGGTACGCCTTCTGGAACGACTGGAAGTGTTGCGAGACAACGGCGTTGGCCTTGTCGAGGATGACGTCCGAGATCGCCATGCCGGCGGCGGCCTGGTCGAGCACCATGCGCGGTGCCATCAGCGTCGGCACGAGCCACGTGCCGTTCTTGAGCATCTCCTCGACGCCCTCGTCGGTGAGGAACACGCCGTGCTCGATGGAGCGGACGCCGTTGCGCACGGCCGTGAGGATGCCGTCGCCGCTCATGGCGTGCGACATCACCGCGATGCCCGCGGCGTTGGCCTCCTGCACGATCATCGCGATCTCCTCGTCGCGGAAGTGCGCGTGCCTGGGGTTGCTGCGCGGCGACATCACGCCGCCGCTCGACGCGATCTTGATGATGTCGGCGCCGTGGCGGACCAGCGTGCGGATGACCTTGCGCAGCTCCTCGGGACCGTCGGCGACGGTGTCCGGCAGGCCGGGGTGCAGCGGCGGGGAGATGTGGGCGCCGCACTGCATCCAGTCGTCGTTGTGGCCGCCGGTCTGCGAGACCATGTTGACCGCGATCTGCATGCGCGGGCCCTGGATCAGGCCGCGCCGGACCGCCTCCGCGACACCGAGGTCGGCACCGAGCGCGTCGCGGACCGTCGTGATGCCGCACTGCAGCGTCGCTTTCATGTTGCCGATCGCCTCGTAGAACGGCAGGGAGAACGGCGTGTTCAGCGACCGCACCAGGTCGGCGCCGCTGAACATGAAGTGCACGTGGCAGTCGAACAGTCCCGGCAGGATCGTGTGGCCGGTCGCGTCGACCAAGGTGTCGCCGTCGAGCCCGATGCCCACGTCGACGATGCGGTCGTTCTCGACCACCACGTCGCCGGGCTCGGTCGCCCGGCCGGTGAAGACCCTGCCCCCAGAGAACACGATGCGCGTCATACGCGGGAATCTATGCGCTGAGTCAATTTTTGTGATCGGTCAACAAATAACTCTGAGCGTTGCTAACAAGTTCTGTTAGCGTCCACGCCGTGCGCCCTGAAGACCTGCAGCTGCTCACCACGCCCGGCACCGTCGCCGTGTCCGGAGACCTGGTGCTGGTCAGCATCACCACGCCCGACCTCGACAAGAACACCTACCGGGGCGGTCTGCACCGGGTGTTCCCGGATGGCACGACAACACCGTGGACGCACGGTGATCGTGACAATGCGCAGCGCATTTCTCCCGACGGCAAGCTGGTCGCGTTCTTGCGCGTCAGCGGAAAGTCGAAGCCGCAGCTCTACGTCGTTCCGGTGGACGGCGGCGAGCCGCGCCGGCTGACAGATCTGCCGCTGGGCGCCGGTGCCCCGGTGTGGTCACCGGACTCGTCGCGACTCGTCTTCGTGGCCCGCGTGCCCGAAGCCGGCCGCTACGGGACCACGGACGACGGCCCCGAGTCCGAGCCGCCGCGCCGCATCACGCGCCTGGACTACCGCGTCGACGACGTCGGCTTCCTCGCCGACCGCCGCCCGCGCCTGCACGTCGTCGACCTGGACGGAGCCGTCTCCGAGGTCACCGACGGTGCGCACGACGTCTCCGACCCGGCCTGGCTCGACGACTCGACGCTGGTGTTCGTCGCCCCGCGCGACCTGGGCGTCTCCGAGACCCTGCACTCCGACCTGTACACGGTCCCCGCCGCAGGCGGCGAGGTCTCGCTGCTGGTGCGCGGCGCCGGTGAGGTCTCGATGCCGTTCGTGGCCAACGGGTCGCTCTACTGGCTGGGCACCGAGTTCACCGGGATCGACGCCGTGGCGCGCAACCACGGCCTGTGGAAGTCGCCGGTGGACGGTTCCGCTCCCGTCCGGCTCACCGACGTCGAAACCGTCGACGTGGAACGGTTTTCGGGCCAGCCCGTGGCCGACTCGTCGGGCGTGCTCCTGGTCGTGCGCAACCGCGGCGCGTTGGAGCTGCAGCGAATCCCCTTCGAGGGCGGGCCCGGCGAGGTGCTCGCGGGTTCCTCGGCAGCCGTCCGTTCGTTCGCGACCGACGGGTCCACTGTGGTCGCGGTCGTGTCCACTCCGGACGATGTCGGTCAGGTCGAGTTCGTCGGAACCGGTGTGCGCACGGCGTTCTCGTCGGTCTCCGCGCGCCGGGTCGTGGAGCTCTCCGGCTCCGCCTCCGACGGCTACCCGGTGCACGGCTGGCTCGTGCTGCCCGAAGGCGACGGTCCGCACCCGGTCGTCATGGCCGTGCACGGCGGCCCGTTCATGTACCACAGCTGGGGTTTCTTCGACGAGGCCCAGGTCTACGCGACCGCGGGCTACGCCGTCGTGCTGCCGAACCCGCGCGGCTCGGCGGGCTACGGCCAGGCCCACGGCCAGGCGGTGGTCGGCAGGTTCGGCACGGTAGACGTGGACGACGTCCTGTCCCTTTTGGACGTAGCGCTCGCGCGCGAGGACTGCGACGCCGACCGCGTCGGCGTGATGGGCGGCTCCTACGGCGGCTTCATGACGTCGTGGCTGTCCGCACACCACGGCGAACGCTTCAAGGCGGCCTGGAGCGAGCGGGCCGTGAACGCCTGGGACTCGTTCGGCGGTTCCTCGGACATCGGCTACTTCTTCGCCGACGCCTACTGCGGCACCGATCCCGAGGCGCAGCGCGCGATGTCGCCGCTGACCTACGCCGAGAAGATCAACCTGCCGTTCGCCGTCGTCCACTCCGAGCACGACTGGCGCTGCCCGCTGGAACAGGCGCAGCGCATGTTCGTGGCGTTGAAGCGGCGCGGTGTCGAGACGGAGATGCTGATCTTCCCAGGTGAGGGGCACGAGCTGACCCGGTCCGGGCAGCCGAGGCACCGCAAGCAGCGGTTCGACGCGGTGCTGGAGTGGTGGGACCGCTACCTCAAGGCCTGACGCGTTCGGAACAGCCAGCCGACCGGTGATTCCCGCACCGCGTCCGCCTTCAGCCACACGCGGACGCGGCGCGGGATCAGCTTGATCGAGCGAAGCTTGTCCTCCAGTTCGGTGAACCGGTCGCCGACGTGGGCGCGGAAGCGGTGGAACTCTTCGGGGAACGTCTCGCGCAGTTCGAGGATCTTCTCAACCGGCACGTCCGCGAGGACTTCCGGCACGACTGTCTGCACCGCTGCGGTGACGAACGCCTGGGCGTGTCTCGCGGCCGTGCTGGAGTGGTGGGGACCGCTACCTCAAGGCCTGAAGGCCTTGAACGGGGCCAGAAGTTCCTGCGCGGGCGGGGAATCGGCGTCGAACGCCACGAGGTGTTGCCGCCTCCCCCGCCTCCCGCGCGTCCACCCAGAAGCACCCGAATCAGAACTTCGGATCGAACAGCACCTCGCCTGCGGCGGCGTGCGCCCAGACCGTGTAGCCGGGGTTGAAGCACCGCATCGGTTCGCCGGTTGCAGCGGCTGCAGCAGAGCCGGTCGACCGCTCAGCCAGGCTCCCCCCGCGCGCTTCCTCCTGTCGCAACGCGCGAACCCCCGATCTGGTTCCCGCTCTGTCCACAGGCTAGTCCAGAACGGATCGCCGCAGGTCAGTGAGCTGCCTGCCTGTGGATAACTCGCGATCACCCCAGCAGCGTGTAGTTGAGTTCCTCGCACACGCGCGCCAACGGCAGGTCCAGTCCCGGATGGTCCAGCGGCAGCAACACGTCCGGCGCCGCCGGCAGCCCGGAAGCCCCGGGCGGGTCCCAAAGGCAGATCGCCGGGTCACCGGAGTCCATCGACGACCGGTACCAGAGCCCGTCCAGTTCCGGATAGGCCGCCCGGATCGCCCGCGACCACGCCTGCGTCACCAGCTTCGGCCCGGTGGAGATCTCCTGCGAGGCGCCGACGCGCGTGGGCCACAGCCCGCCCAGGTCCAGCAGCCTCAAGGTGCGACGAGGCCGGAGCACCACCAGGAACGGCGAGCGGGTGCGGCGGTCCACGATCGACGTGGCCTGGAAGACCTCGGCGATCGACGTGCGGACGGACAGGCCGAAGTACAGGACGCCGTTCTCGTGGTCCTGGACCGGGCTGCCGTCGTCTGCCGGTTGTTGCGCGTCGAAGCGTGCGTGGGGGAGTGGGCCCGTGTAGCGGAACGTGTTCCAGCGCTGGGGGTGGGAGCCCTTCGCGGTGAAGACGCGGACCAGGCGGGTCGCCCGGTGCACCGCCACCACGTCCTCGGTGCGGCGCAGGTGCGCTTGGAGCACGGCAGGGGCAGGCGGCTGCGGAAGCCGTGACATTCGGGTCCTGTCGGGTGTTCGGGAACGCTCAGGCAGGTGTGCCGAGCGTGGAGGCCAGGGTGGCGACTCGGCGCGGGTCCCCTCCGGCGAGGAGCCAGTCGCGCGGGGTCGCGGGCTTGCCGTCCACGAGCAGGTCCTCCTGGAGAGTGGTCATGAACGCGGCGACGACGAGTGCCGGTTGGTCCGGCGGGATGTCCGCCAGGACGGTTTCGAGGCCCGGCAGCACGCCGGTGCCCGCGAACTGCCACGCGGGCAGGCGCCAGCTGCCCCTGTCCTTCCAGCCCACCAGCCTGCCGACGCCGAGGCGGTGCCGGATGCGGCTGGTGTCCACCTGGAGCTGGCGCGCGGCCTCGTTCACGGTCAGCGCCGAGTCGCGCAGCACCGCGTGGGCCACGACCGTGCGGGTGCGTGGCTTGGCGTCGGCAGGACCGGCGGGCGAGAGGTCGAGGCCCACGTCGGTCAGCGCCGCCTGCTGGTCTGGCGTGAAGTAGGTGGCCGGTTCCGGGTGCGGTGGGGCGAGCCTCCGTGCCGCGTCGGCCACCAGGGCCAGGAACTCGTCGGGGCTCACCTGCAGGCCGGCCTTGGCCAGCACCGTCTCCAAGGCTGGACTCATGCGCACAGAATAGCCCGTGCGTGCGCATCTGTGCGCCCTACGAACGGTCTAAGCAGGAACGATCGACGTTGTGCGCTCACGCGACGACGCTACGTGAGAATTCCCGGTCCGGACCGGTGACGTGGGCCTCATGTGGCACATCGATACCATTCCCCGATGCAGCTCGACCGCACCGCCAAGCGGGTCGTGGTGGCGTGGTCCGCCGTCATGGTCGCCACAGTCACCTACGTCATGCTCCGCCCACCGGGGTGGTCGCTCGACCTGCGCGTCTACCGCAACGGCGGCGCGGCGTTCCTCAAGGACATCCCCCTCTACGCCGAGGGCTTCGCCAAACCGCTCGGCGGGCCCGACCTGCCGTTCACGTACCCGCCGATCGCCGCCGTGCTGTTCAGCCTGCTGGCGCTCGTGCCGCTCGGCGTCGCGATCTTCGCGGTGGCGGTGGCGAACCTCGCGATGCTCACGGGACTGTGCCTGATCGCGGCGGGACGAGTGGTCGGCTGGGGCCCGGACGCGGTGAAGTGGGGGCTGGGCGCGGCGGCGGTGTCGTCGATCTTCGACCCGCTGCGCGAGACGCTGTGGTTCGGGCAGATCAACCTGCTGCTGGGCCTGCTGGTGATGGCCGACTGCCTGCTCGAACGCACGCGCTGGTGGCCTCGGGGCGCGTTGATCGGGCTGGCCGCCGCGATCAAGCTGACGCCGGCGTTCTTCGCGTTGTTCTTCGTGGCGCGCAGGCAGTGGAAGCCCGTGTTCGTGTCCATCGGGTCGTTCTTCTTCTTCGTCCTGGTGGGGTTCCTCGTCTCGTTCGGCGACGCCAAGGAGTACTGGACGCACGCGCTGCTCGATCCAGGCCGCGTCGGTCGCCTCACCTACGCGTCGAACCAGGCCGTCCGCGGCACGCTCGCGCGCTTCGGCCTGGAGAACGGTGCTCAGGTCGGCGTGTGGCTCGTGCTGGCGCTGCTGGTCGTGGCCGCGGTGTGGTGGCTGGCCTCGCAGCTCGGGGAGATCGAGGCGTTCTTCGTCGTGGCGATCGGCGGCCTGCTGATCTCGCCCGTGTCGTGGGGCCACCACTGGGTGTGGATCGCGCCCGCGCTCGTGCTGCTCTCACGGCCTGCGCTGCGCCGTCACTGGGCGTCGTGGGCGATCGTGGCGGTGTTCGCCATCGGGCCGCACTGGCTGTTCCCGCGCGACAACGACGTCGAGCGGGACTGGTCGTGGTGGCAGCAGGTGATCGGCAACCTTTACGTGTTCGTCGGGGTCGCCGTGCTGGTCACGCTCGCGGTACGCGTGGTGCGAGACCGCCGTCGAGCTGCTTCAACCGCAGGCTGAACAGCACCAGCACCACACCCCACAGGATCGCGAACACGCCGATGGTGATCACGAACGCCAGCGCGCCCGCGGCCGGGTTCACGAGCAGGATGACGCCGAGCAGCACCGTCAGCGCGCCGGTGACGACGTAGAACCACTCGTTCGTCATCACCTTGCGCAGGCGGATCTCTAGAGTTTGACAACGCGTGCAGATGGCTGACCAGGAAGGACTACAGCCGTGGTGAGAGCCATCGTCGGATCTCGCGTCTCAGTCATGACGCTAGGCAAGACATCACCGCAGGAGCAGCAGGCCACAGGGCAACGGTACGTCCAGCAGCAAGACTGGGACCTGGTCGGGAGCTTTGAGGACCTTGACGTCTCTGCCATCACGTTCGGGCCGTGGCAGCGGCCTGACCTGGCTCCGTGGCTCACTGACAAGGTTCACGAGTGGGACGCAATCGTCTTCACCAAGATTGACCGTGCGTTCCGTTCCATCAAGGACTCAGTGATGTTCGCAGAGTGGATTAAGGAACAGCGGAAGATCCTGGTTTTTGTTGATGACGGGATCAAGCTTGACTATAGCCGGGTCAACAACACCAACATGTATGACCAAATGATGGGCGAGCTGTTCCTGTTCCTCGGTTCGTTCTTCGCGGCACTGGAGGGTCAGAGGTTCAAAAAGCGCGCTCTAGATGGTCATAGCGGAATCAAGTACACCAACCGATGGGCGGGAGGTCAGCCTCCTTACGGGTACAGGGTGATCCCGAATCCGACGGGCGGCAAGCTTCTTGCTATCGATCCGCAGTCAGCAGAGGGAGTTAAACAGGCTGGCAAGTGGGCACTTGACGGAAAGAGTCTGTGGGAAATCGCTGACATGATGACCCAGGCTGGGTTCCCGACTCCTGCCCGTCATGTTGCCAACAACCAAGGACCTGACTCCAGAAGTCGGCGAAAGACCGAGATTTCCGATGTGTGGAATCAGACGGCTATCTCGAAGATCCTGAGGTCTCCTGCCAGTATGGGACTTAAGGTAGAAGGTCGTAATCAGGGCACACCTCGACTTGTTCGAGGGCTTGACGGTCTCCCGATCCAAATGGCAAAAGAACTTTTCAGTCAGGAAGACTGGGATGCAATCCAGGTCAGGCTAGAAGGACGAACCCGTACTAGAGAACGTTCGCACGGTGCGGCACCATTGCTGGGTATCGCCTACTGCGGGGGTTGTCAGGATCGTCTATACCGATTGGTCAATGTAGCCAAGGGGCGAACCTACTCGTATTACCGTTGCTTGGCTAAGCCGGGTAAGCCTAGGTGTGAGGGATATTCGTTCAAAGAGTCCGACGTCATGACCAACTTTGAGCAGGCCGTGACCATTCACCTCAGGGACATCCCGGTCATGCGCCGTACGTTTGTTCCGGGTGAGGATCACACGGCAGAGCTTGAAGTAGTGGTCAAGGCAATGAACGAGGTTCGTCAGGAGAAAGACCAGGGTTTCTATGACTACCCCGGTGGTGATGACGAGTACAAAGAACGTATTGCCGCACTTGTGTCACAGCGCCAGATCCTTGCCGCACTTCCCCAAAGGGCAGCAACCTGGATTGAGGAAACAACCGGCGAGACGTACACGCAGGCTTACTTTCGGATGACCCCCGAGGAACGCCGGACACTGCTCATGGGTGCCGATGTCAGGTTCTATGTCAAACCCGAGTCCGATGACGACTGGACGTACGCCCTTATCACTACCGAGGAGTTCTCAGGCAAAATCCAGAAGACCGGACGGGTGATCGAGCCATCCGGAACGCAACAGGAAGTGCCAAACCCTAAGTACATCGTCGTCAACGCATCAGACTTCAAGAACAACCAACAACACAGAAAGGAGGGATCATCATGAATAAGACACTGTTTTGGATTGCCGTAGCGGCAGTCATCGTAGTTGCCGTGGTTGCTGGTGTTGTGTCTTACGACCACCTGCACACGGTCGCCGTTGCCGCCGGAGAGCAAAACTGGATTGCCAAGCTTGTGCCGCTCAGCGCCGATGGACTTCTGGTTTCCGCCAGTCTCTCCGCCTTCGTGGCCAAGTGGCAGGGCCGGAAAGTTCACGCAATGACCAAGTTGAGTCTTGCCGTTGGCCTTACCGCATCGATTGCCGCGAACATCGCATCACCGTTCGTCGGAAGCCTGACCGGAACTAGTCAAGACATCCTTGCCGCAATCGTTGGTGCGTGGCCTGCCATTGCCCTAGCCCTGTCGTTCGAGGAAGTACTCAGGCTCAGTTCCATGTGGAAAGCGGAAGCGAGCAACGAAGTTGCCACGGAAGTAGCAGCATTGCCGGAAGTCACTGCGGAAGTCTTGCCGGAAACGGTGGCAGTGGAAGTCATTGCCGAACCGGTGGTAGTACCGGAAGTCCCTGAGACTGCGGCAACGCCGGAAGCACTCCCATTGCCGATGGCAACCCCACCAGTACGGAAGTCGGCCATTGCCACGGCACCTAAGACCGGAAGCGTTAAGGCGGAAGCACTGAGGTACTTGGCAGACAAGCCGGAAACAACAGCCGCTCAGTTGGCACTCAGGTTCGACAGGTCCGACCGATGGGCACGGATGATCCGTAAGGACTTCCAAGAGGCTCAGCAGTCCACTCAGACGCGTGAACTAGTCGCTGTGTAGGCGGCACCCAGACGGGGCCTAGCCGCCTGGGTACCAACGGCACCATAAGCCACACCCCAGAACCCCCGGCCTCACCGCCGGGGGTTCCTCTATGCCTTGGGCTCGTCATCGTTCTGCCCAACCTTCTGATCATCCGCAGGCGGCAGCTCGGGCGCAGAGGCCTCGTCAGGAACCACCGGCTCAGGGTCTCTTTCTGGGCCACCGACGGTGATCTCGTAGCTAGCCCCAAGCCGACGCTGAACCTTGAGCGTGACCCGTCGATCGGGATGCTTGGCAGCGGCAGCAAACGTAAGGCGCGCAAGGAGATGCCGGGACACCCGGCTCATCAGCGGCAACAACAGAGGCACAAACCACGGTGCCGTCTGAGCAACAGCAGACCACGACACAAGCACACACCTGTCCGGCAACTAGCCCCGAAGTCCTAGCCACCCGACGTAGGTGGGTCTTGCTGCGCACTAAGGCGTCCTAGGTCAAACAAGCGCCCCAACTTCGGGTGACTGCCCGTCGCATGGACTTCCCTTTCCATGGACAGCCATTGGAGCACCGCAAGCAACGTAATCAGACGCGCCTCGCGGCCCGTCTCGCCCTCCCAGGACTTTGCTTGCAGTCGGCATCCTAGCACAACAAGCCCTCAGATCGCTTCTAAGCCCCCGATCAGGCTGGACCACCCGAGGACACCAGGCTCACCCCACAGAGACGTCTCCGTGGCTCTCAGGTGCCAAAATGGGGGGTTGTGCTCTGGTCTGGTCGAGGTGTACCGGCCTGAGACGACTCTGGCAGGTGTTCGGAAGGTCTCCGGTGACCAGCTCTGACCTGTGCGGACCACGCAAAACCGTTGGCACGCAACAACTTTCGATGACATCCCAAGTCCAAGTGCTCCAAGATCACTCAACCCGACCATCGATGACCAGTTCGAGTGATGCCGGTGCGTGGACCGACCCTGAGGGAGGTCTCTCCCCAGTTCGCGTGTCTCACGCGCTACTCAACTACCACTTACCTACTCAACTCACTTAATTGAGATCCCTTTAGGGGATCTCTTACTAGTACCTACATGTACTCAGTTGAGTAGTAGTTAAGTGAGTAGGTATGTGTGTGTCTCCCTGACGGGAGACACACACGCGTACGTGTGTAGGCGCGAGGCAGTTTGATCGGTCTGAGCTGCAAAAACATCACGCTTAGCGGGTGGTCGAGGCACGTGACGCTGCCAGCCGGACCAAGCTGGACCAATCACTCAGTTCACGAATGTCCGCAAATGTTGCAAAAACCCTCTTAGCTGCTTCAATATCCACGCCGGCGGTGCGACCGCAGAAGTACCAATCACTGACAGGCGACAACCTTGCAAATCACGAGCCACGGCGCAGATGCACTCAAATTAGCAGAAACTCTTAGGCGCTTTTCAGGCATTTCTGAGGGTATTCTCAGGAATGACGAGTAAACTTGACAGTACGCGGTCCGATCCCGCCAAAAAATACATATGCAACATAGCGCACGCGGGCCATGTGAACCACGACGAAGGAGACACAGGCACATGCCCCAGGAGTGACCCAGGCCCGTTGCATAACTGAATAGATCGCACGCCGGTGGAGCAGGTCCACACAGGACCCCGGCCTCAGATCCCAATGACTACCCGGATGGCACCACGCCATGCCGGGATTTTGCGCACTCAAATCAAGACGAAAGGACGTGACTATGAACAAGCGAGAGGAACTCGACTACCTACGACGGTACCGCAGCAAGCAAGAGTTTGGGTGGGACTTCCACACGTGGGAGACCAAGCAGGGATGCGTGTTGCAGCTAGGACAGATGAGGGTCTACTACGGCAGGTGTGTCGATTGCTCGTGCCTGGTGACCACGCGTCGCAGTATCGAGCACGGAACACGCGTAGGGCTGACCAGTGGCGCTAGGTGGCCCGATAGGTGCGATTTGTGCAGGCAGGCTAAGAAGCAAGCTCACGACGCCAAGGCAAAGGAACGGATGCAAGAGCTACGAGCCAAGCGAAAGGCATTCAGGGATGAGCAGTTTCGAAAGGTAGGCCTGCTGTGATTCGCGCCACTTTCACGGCATCAAAGCGACTAGAATCGTGTTCCGAACATCTACATCATCTATGCCACCACAGTTACACGGCACATCAACTTCCCCTAGTCCCCTCCTGGACTCAGGGGTTGCTTTATTTGTACCCAAGTATCACCACCACTACCACCACACGCGAGGAGAAACCATGAACGAAACGGAGCTTCTTGAGTACGAAGCACGACAGACGATGGCCCAAGGAATCCAGGCGGCAATTGCTCGCATCCCTGGAGGTAGCCGACTGGCTAAGTGCTCCCGTATCGGGGTAACGCCGTATGCCCTAGACAAGTGGATCACCGGTGTGTCGGTCCCGACTGAGTCCAATCTCGCTCGACTAGCGAGGCTAGCCAATGTAGAGCAGCAGTGGATTCGAGACGGCGGCAAGGACATTGCGGCTGAGGGGTAAGTACCCCTGGGCCAGAGATCGACACCACCACTACAACCACATACGCACGAACCTTTAGGCCAGGCACTTCGTCTGGTCTTTTTTGGTGTCCAAATATCGAGAGGAACCACTAATGACTATCGGCTCACCCGAAGCGCAGGCAGTACTAACCAGGGGCATTGTTCAGATGCTCCGAAACGCAGGAATCACCGTCCCTGCTGAGCTTGCCAACGAAGTAAAGCTAATCAACTCACTACAGATTCTCCGCGACAAGCGACAGACCAAGAAGCAAAACACCTTGGACAGCCTGCTGAGCATCAGTGCCTCTGACTTTGAGTCTGGCCTAGAGAAGGCATACGAGGTATGGACTGAGGAAAGCCCGGAGAGTGAGTTTGAGGGCAAGGTCAATACGGTCCTAAATCAGAGGATTGTCGGAGCCCTGTACTCGGCTCACGGCCGAATCCTTGGAGACATCACAGACAAGATGAACCAGGTTGTGACTGACTTCCAACTCAATGAGGTTCAGCTTCCGTCGTCATTGCTGGGCGATTTCAACTACATGCGAGCATCTAGGGCTGAGGTAGAAGCAATCAGCGCATTCAGGGATGCAGCCCCAGTTCTTGATTCTCTATGGCGTCCATACAAGGCGGTGGCAACCCCACTGGGACACGACTTGGCAGGTATCGAGTACAGCTCTGCTCTTGATCTCGTATTCATGCTGTCCGACGTTGACAACTTCTATGACGCTCAGGTTCTTGCGCAGGGATTCAACACGCTTCGTATGAATATGGATTCAATGAAGCACATTCAGGGATTGGGCCTGTGGGGTGTCATCCACCTGTCAGGGCACCGCATTGAGATCAGGTCCATTGCTGAGGCTCAGTTCCGCAGGGGAGAAATTCAGAACGCACCCGCACCTCAGCCTGTGGCAACTCACCGCGCAGCCGGTTTCATGCTGGCCTAACAACACAAATGTGAGAGATCCCCGATCTCAAGTCGGGGACCTTACCCCTACCAATGCAAGGGGAAGAGATGAGTACGAACAACATGGAAAGCCTAGAACAGACTGCGGTTCGAGAGTTAGACCGCATTAAACGCCCTCAGAAGCCCTGAAAGGTTCTGATCAGTGTCACCACCCTACAAACGAGAGAAAGTGGCTTAGCAGGCCACTCAGGGCCAGTAATCGGCATGTCAAATCAGAAGGAGAGATCTGATGTTCCAGACCACGGCTATTCGCCAGTGTGACCCAATCAACGAAAAGGAGGTGTTCTCTATGTCAGCACCAAAGCCGACGCCTGATAAGTGGGGTGGTTGGCAAACCCAGGTTGTCAGGGGGACCAAGGGAAAGAAGCTAGTCCCTCTAACCAGTAACGCACGTATCAGCAAGCAACTCCGCGCAGAAGAGGTATCAACAGATGAATGCAACCCAGACCGCTCCGACTGAACCGCACACCTTTGACGACCTACTAGAGATTCTTGACGGCAAGCCGCTAGGCGTCAGTATTGAAGATATCTACCGAGGACTATCCGGAGATACTGGGTATGAGCCTCCTGAGTTCGATCCATTCGGAGACAACCCAGTTGACCCGAAGCTAGACACGGTGCGGGAGCTGGTGGACGACGCGGTCAAGGCCCGGAAGGTAGAACGCAACGGCGCAAACCGCTATCTCCGAGTGCGTAGTCCCTTTGCCCCTGAGAAGCCTGCTGAGCCTCGAAAGGCTCAGGTACCTAGTCCTAGGACCCCCCGAGAGGTTTCGCAGCCTCAGGGGCAGTCACAGACGGATGTGAAGCCCGTCCGGTCAGAGAAGCAAACTCGCAAGGGTCAGAAGCATCCTGGTTCAGCGACCAAGAACAGGCCTACCCGAGATGTCTTCACTCAGAACGATCATCTAATGGCCATTCTCAGGATGGATATCCCCGCGCCTACAGCGCTGGTGGCGGTTCGCTTGGCGACTCTCTACTACGGCTCTGACAGTTATGGCGGTCGTGGGGCATTCAAGGCACCTTTGCCGACTGTCGCTGACATGTGCAACATGGGTCGTTCCACATTCAGCCGTCACCTAGCGGTTCTCCAAGAGGCTGGATTGTTCGTACGCCTGGACAACGCCAAGGGCGGTAGGGGACACAGGAACCCCCTCGTTCTCAAGACCTCCCTGCCCGCGTGGCACGGTAAGGATGAGGAACTATAAAGGTTCTCAGTTCTGAGAAGGTTTATCACCCAAACTGTCCGTTGACCTGCGAGAACCCGCTAAAGGTTCTCACTAAAGGTTCTCAGTATTGGGATACGATAATCTAATGATAGATCTAAAGATCCTTAGACCTAAGAGAAGACCGGTTTAGGCCGGTCTTACTCACTGACCTGTCAACGCAAGCAACCGCAGGTTGCGGCACGCGAAGCGTGATCATCCACTGGTCAACGGAACCAAGCTAAAGGGGTACAAAGGTTCTCACTTTTGAGAACCTTTATGGAGCCGTCCCCTCGTAAACCCTGTCAGATCTGACAGGGTTTCTCACCCAACCTGTAAGGAGCACCGTGCATAAGGACCCTTCCAACCCGAACCCACACATGACCATCTCAATGAAGGAGCTTGCCGAACTCAACGGCACCTCTGTTGAGGAAGCCACTCAGTCGATGACCAAGCTTGTAGAGGTCGGGCTATTCGCAATCACCGACTGCCATCCGGACGACTGGACTATTTGGGCCACGTTCATTCCGACTGTTCCTGTGGATGTCTCGTGAAGGCAATCAACATCGAGGTATTCACCCATCACCGCAAGGGTGACATGAAGGTTCACCCCGTCCTGATCGGCTCGTGTCCGTGGTGTTGTCGTCTACACAAGTTCTCTGTGTCCCTCAAGAGCCGCTCAGAGGCTCTGAGCCTTACGGGCAGGGTGATGACACCAGAACCACATCGTCTCCGCTGTGAGGCGTTCTCAGACGGCGTGAGCCTGGTGGTTCGAGACGAACCCATGAGTGAGTTCCGACGCTCCCTGACTGCTGAGACTCCAGACGACTGGAACAGGTGGATTCGCGTCACCTTTAAGACCGACGAACCCCCGTTCTAAACCAGGGCTCTCATTGGAGTTACTAAAGTTACTAAGCGAGGGTCGTTTCCCTAAACTTTTTCCTAGAGCACCCACACGAGGAGACTTTAGGAAATTGGGGTTCGTTCAGTAACTTGAGTAACTCTGCCTCTGGCAGCTCCCCCAACTCGACTAACAGGGGACCCTTCCGCGGAATGACTAAAGGGTCCTGGCCGGCATGGACGTTTCCGCAGGTCAGAGCATGTATGAGCCTCTGTTCTGTCGTGACGTAACCGTGCCGTCCGCAAGACGGCACTGAGTGGCTCAGCTTTGCTGAGATCACGTAACCCCCGACATACCTTGCTGGCAACCAGCCTTCCCCTCATCAACCGCTCTAAGGAGACCTATTGACCCCTACAGACATGCCGCAAACACGACCGCAATGGATGCTCGACTCATTCTCGTTCGGTGAACCCAAGACGGTTCGTCAAGCCCTTGAGCTAATCCACGATGTAAAGGTGCTCGACAAGGATGCACACCTCATCCGTATGAGCCTCAGGAAGGAGGCCTCATGTTCGATCTAGTGTCCACCCAAGAACTCGTAGAGCGAGAGGTGACAGACGCTCGAAAGCAAGTGACCCGATATCAGCACCGTATCGACAACGCAGAGGCTCTAGCCCGCGAGGAACAAACCCAGACTTACGGACCCCAGATTGAGAGCCTCAGGGCAGACGTAGAAGCCGTAAGGGACGAACGTGACAGGGCTCTAACCCGAATCGAAAAGCTAGCCGTAGCCATGGACGTAGGCGTGCCTCTGAAGAACGCATTTACCTTCGGGGACCTTCTCCAGGGAACAAACCCAGACGAGTACCGAGACCATGCACACAAGCTACTGACCCTATTCGAAAGGATCTCGAAGTGAAGCCAACAAAGAGCAAGAATTGCAAGCGGGGTGGATGCCCTCGTGAGGCAAGGGGTATGAGCCTGTACTGCTCTGCAATCTGCCACTCCTACCACAGGTCCCTAACTACAGGGCTGAGTGAGCCTTCGTTGATGCAGACGGAAAGTACGTACGTGCCCGTTGAGGGCCAGCGTTTTCCCATGCCCAATCCAAGGAGGAATGCCGAATGAACTCAAAGCCCTGTGCCCGTAAGACCTGCCCCGACACGACGGTTAACGGACACACGCACTGTTCTGCACTATGCAGGCAGGTGGACTTTCAATCCGAGAACGCCTTAGACAAGGGAGACACGGCCTCTATGGCTGAGCTATCCGCACTGCTGGGAGTGGTGGACTCTGTAAACCTGTGGAGGACTGCGCTTATGGCTAAGAGTGGAAAGGTGCGCACTAGCAATAGCACGTAGGCGCATTAGTAGCATTGGCCCCTGAGAGCCCTGCTGTGAGGCTGTGTGCGTGCGGGGTAAGCAGGGAGTAGGGAGAGGGCAGAACGTGGGTGTACGTGGCTTACAGAGGGCATTAGAGCGTGCCTCTGCATTAAGGCGTGGGGAGGTTACCCCTCCCCGCCTACTCTGCCTCGGTGCGTATAGCGGCTGCTCATTCGCGAGAAGTTTAAAGGCATTTCAAATTAACGAGAACAGTTAGGAGGCAAGGCGCGTGTACGCGAACGTAGAGGTGCCCGAAGCACCCGAGGGAATCAATGACAAGTCCGCGGAGTTTTGGAATCACGTCCACGAGGTGACTCCTGTCAGCGATCACGAGAGGACCATTCTCGTTCAGATCTGCAAGGCACTCACACGGATTGATGAGATGGAAGCAGAACTCAAGGCTGATGGTCGCTACACCATCAAGGGCGTTCAGGGCTCGACTGTGATTCATCCGCTGTTCACAGAAATCCGGATGCAGCAAAGCATGGTCAACACGCTGTATCGAACGCTCAAGCTTCACGACATCATCGGCGAGATGCCAACAGGCAAGGATTCATCTTCTGATGACCCTAACGTCATCGATATGATTGCTCGTGCTCAGAGCCGCAAGGCGAGTGGTGCGTAATGCCTAAGGAAAAGGGTCGTCTAGGTCATGCGGCAACCAGGGTTGACTCAGATATCGGGCAGAAGTATCAGAAGATTGCCAGTCTTGTCCCGGTGATTGAACATCTACGTCATGGGCTCGACTCACAGCCTGACTACGCCGGTATGAGCGGTGCACTCGATGAGGCTCAGGACGAGCTGGTTCTAGACATCTGGGAGTCACCCACTGAATCGCCGATCAGGCTATCTCTGTTGTTCTCAACAACCCTGGGTGCACCGGTTGAGGTTCATGAAATGTCTGTGCACCGCTACATGCCGTGGATTCCACCTGAGGTAGTAAAGATCAGGGTCTGCTCAATCTCGCTAAGTCGTGGCCTTGTGGCTTTGGTTGATGAGGATGACTACGCGGTTGTAGCTCAATTCAACTGGCAGGCATCCCTAGATCAATCACCAATGGCTAGTAGGCGCATCTACGGCGACGGCAGGAGCTACACGACTGAACTCATGCACAACGTAATCATGAATCCGCCCGCAGGGACTCGTGTTGAGCACGTCGACGGAGACCGCCTGAACAACACCAGGGCCAATCTACGGCTAGTCCAAATCGAGGTCCCGGTTACCCAAGAATTCGAGAGCACACCGTAAAGGCCTCTGAAATGAACGTAGACATGAGAAATCCCCTAGGGCATAGAAACCCTAGGGGACAGGACTTGAATGGCTTAGAATCGATCTGAGAGCCTCATCGGTTACAGGTTGCCACTCCCCCGGCAAACAGGGCATGTGCCTTCAACGGTCTCCCCGTCATCCTCGTAGGTCTTTCCTTCACCATTGCAGATCATGCACTGCGTCATTCGAGCCTGCCGCTAGTTAGAGCAATTCCCGTTGAAGCAAGTAGAACAGACGTCCTCTTGGTCGTTCATCGCGTCATTGTCACACCCACAAAGACAGACGCACTTGTCCGTCTTTCTGGCCATCCAACTGCCCACTATTGCCTACGCTTCCACATCCATACCCATAGTTGGTAGGCAAGACGGCTTTCTCTCACAACCGGCCACAGGACGTACCCGACCACGAACACCGCAGTGGTTCCGAGAATCCAGAACACAATGTCTTCGCCGCTCACGTGTCACCTCTAACGGTGACACTCACTCGTTCAACTCCGTTGAATGAGGTCATGACGTCATCAGCTCAAGATGAAAGAGCCAACAGCGGTAGGCGTCCGCACGTGCCTGGTGTCGTGCAGCATTCTCGGGGTACCGGGTTGCCCTTGCCTGATCCTCAAGTCGAGACACTCTGAACCGAACGATCCGGGTTATGCGCTCTACGTCTCTGACCTCTTGAGCAAGGTTCCGCATGGCATCAATGACCAGCATCGGGTTGACGCCCGGTTCTACTTCCGGCGTGAGCCGTACTGGATCAGTTCCGGCCTGCCTGAGCACCACGACCACCGACACGTGTCACCTCCCGCTATCGCTCACGTTGGGAGGCAGTCCGACACCGGTCGGGGGAGAACCTGACCTGTCGTCCGATCAGGTATCAGCAGTGCCGGACCGCCCTGCGGGTATGTCTATCCCGTGACCAGGTCGTTTATGCTGATCAAAGCGTTTACAAAGGTTGACAACGGGAGTCCGCGTGACGGAGCTGAGCGACGCTCTCAAGGCCGCTCGCACGGCGGCCGGACTCAGCCTGTCCCGGATGTCTCAGCTCACCCACTACAGCAAGCCGTACCTGAGCCTGATCGAGAACGGGAAGCGTCCGGCCCTGCCTGAGGTCATCACGGCCTATGAACAGGCCCTGTCGGTCCCCATCGGCAGTGACCCCGTACGCCGTGCCCATGAGTGGCTCGTTTCGGACTCTCCTGCGGCCATACAGAGCCGTTCGGGTCGCAGGGTGGGCGAGGACCTAGCCGAGAAGCTTGAAGCCCGTGTGATCGAGCTGAGGCACCTAGACGACGTTGTGGGTAGTTCTGACCTACTGCCAGCCATTCAGAAGGAACTGAGCGAGTCAGAGTCCTTGCTACACAACGGTTCCTACCCTGAGCACGTAGGCAGGCGACTGTTCACCACCAACGGAGAGCTAGCTCAACTCGCCGGGTGGGTGGCCAGTGATGCCGGTAGGTACGCAGAAGCACAGCGGGTCTACCTCTCTGGTGTGTCCGCAGCGCAGCAGGCAGCCAACGAACCCCTTGCAGCACAACTGTTCTCGACTCTGAGTTACCAGATCTCGAATGTCGGCAATCCTCGTGATGCCGCTCTGCTGGCACGTACCGCAGTCAAGGGGGCTCATGGTGCAACGCCCGTGGTTCGTGCGCTGCTCTTGGAACGTGTGGCTTGGGCTAGCGCTAAGGCCGGAGACACTGAGGGGACCAGGAGAGCGCTGGACCAGGTAGACGACGCCTACGAGCAACGGTCACCCGGCATCGACGAGCCTGAGTGGGTTTATTGGCTCAACAGAGCCGAAATCGACGTCATGGCGGGTAGGTGCCTGATCGAGATCGGCGACCCCGGCAAGGCAGAACCCTTGCTGTCTAAGGCAGTTGCGTCATACCCGGTGGAGCACTCGCGTGAAGTGGCGCTCTACCTCTCGTGGCTCGCAGAGAGCTACGCGCGGACCGGAAACGTAGATGCAGCAAGGCAAACCCTGAGCCGGGTAAAGGATTACGCGTCACGGATGCCCTCGACTCGAACCAACGATCGTCTACGCCTGGTTGAGGCCCTGGTCTAGTCAGCCTTGAGCGCTTTCTTAGGCAGCACAACAGGTTCAGCGGCCAGACGCGCCAACTCGGCCCGGTAAACCGTACGTAGGTTGTCGATGTCCAAAACGTGTACTGAGGCATCAATGCCTGCTTCGTTGTCGTCCCAGGCACGGTCGATGTTGTAAGACATCAACAACAACGAGGACACCGCGAGATCGGCCGCTCGGATCGCATCATCCGAACACAGAAGCTTCACTGAGGCCACTGCACTCATGGCCGCTTCTTCAAGTTCGGGAAGCAGTTGAGGACGACCCTTGCGTTCGTGCGGGTCGCTCATGTGCTCATTGGTCGTATGGAGCTGGTCAAACCACCGAGTGATCGCAGTCAGCGACTCAGCCAAGAGCGCTGTCTGTTGATCCAAGACACGCTGCTGACGCTCTTGCGCCCACTTGAGCTGATCACGCTGGAACTCACGCCGGTTGGTGAGGATCTGAGTCAGAACAGCCGCAGCCAACGTGCCAACGATGCCGAGGACAGCGACCCACACAGGAACCATGTCGGCAGGCTAGGGCTTGGGTCAGTCGAGCGTGTACGTCACGGGCGCATGATCACCATCGTTGCTGGTAGAAGCCTGTGTGCCCCACCTGCTACTGACCTGATCATCTGTGGGGTACGCTCGGTTGTGAAAACCGTAAACATCTGTAGGCGGATGGCGTCGACGATCTGCAGCACGCCGGCGACGAGCGCCCACACCGCGATGAGCAGCAGCAGCGCCGTCGCGGTGATCCCCGGCCAGAACAACGCGATCAAGCCCGTGACCAGGCCGAGCACGCCGATCAGACCGAGTGCCCAGCGTGCGGGCCACTCCTTGTGGGTCAGCGTCAGGTACAGCATCATCGCGCCGTCGAAGAGCGCGTAGGCGCCCCACAGGATGATCAGCGCGAGCAGGGTGAGGCCGGGCCAGACGAGGGCGGCCAGCCCGAACAGGACAGCGAACACTCCGCGCACCGTGAAGAGCCACCAGCGTTGCATGGTCTGAGATCGTCTCGGCTGTCGCCGGGGTCGGCAACCTGAGACCCTCGTCCGGTGCTGATCCGAGCGGCTGACTGGGAACGGATCCGGTCCGGCGAGATCACGCTGCAGTTCCGGCGGTGGAAACGGCCCACTGTGCGCGCCGGCGGGACGCTGCGGACGTCGCGGGGTGTCCTGGCGATCGACGCGGTGGACGTCGTGTCGCGGGTGTCGCGGGCTGAGGCGGTGGCTGCCGGGTTCCCGACCGTGACCGCGCTGAAGTCCTCAGTGGAGGGACGGGAAGGCTCGCTTTACCGGATCCGCCTGCGTTTCGTGGGCGAGGACCCGCGCATCGAGCTGCGTTCCTCGTCCGATGTGGACGGACTGGAGCTGAAGGCGGACGCTGTCGCGTTGCTGCGGCTGATCGCGGCCAACCCCGGCGTGAGGGCCGCGGACCTGGCCGCCTCGGCCGGCCGCGAGAAGCTGCCGTTCAAGGCGGACGTCCGCAAGCTCAAGGCCAAGGGGCTCACCGAGTCCCTCGAAGTGGGGTATCGCCTCTCCCCGCGGGGAGAGGCGTACCTGCGAACCCTCGACTAGCTCTGACCCGTGATGATCGAGACCGCCCGGTCCTGCGCCTGCTCGTTCACCTCGGCGACCTGGAAGCCGCGCGCCACCGCGTGCGCCACCAGCTCCGGCTCCGGCGGCAGGCCGTACTTGCGCAGGTAGTGCGGCACGGCGCCGGCCCAGATCCACGTGCCGTCGGTGCGGAAGTTGAGCGGCACGTCCTGCTCGCCGTTCTGCGAGAACTCGTCGAGGTCGTAGCTGCGCGCGGCCAGCACGACCGGCGCCGACTCGAGGTAGTTCAGCAGACCGTCGAGCAGCTGCGGGTCGACCGGCGGACGGTTCACAACGATGCGACCGTCGTCGTTCTTGCCGTCGTACACGCGTGCCGTGCGCAGCTCGCCCGGACCGGCCTGCGGCTGGGCCGCGGGGACCTGGTACTCCTGCTGCGGCTGCGGCGGCTGCTGGGGTTCCGGCTCGGGCGCCGGCAGCGGCGGCAGGCCGATGCGCTGACGCCACCAGTCCGGGATCTGCCGGTCCGGCCGCGGGAACGTCTGCAGCTCGTCGCGGAAACCGATCGGCGGCGGCGCGTTGCGCCAGCGCGGCTCGTCCTCGGCGTTGAAGTCCACCGTGAACGCCGCGGGCGCCTCGATCTCGTACGTCGCGCTCAGCCACGTGCCGCGCTCGGGGTGGTACATGCCCCCGCGCAGGTGCCCGAACATCTGCACGACGTCCATCGGTGGCCGCACCGGTCGCAGCTGGCCATCGGGCCCGGCGAACGCCAGGTCGACCTCGATGTGCCTGCCCGCCGCGCGGTACTCGGCCCGGATGCGCTGCCAGCCCTGCGGTACGGCCGGCAGCATGGCACGGCCGATCTGCCGCACCAACTGCTGCTGGTCCTGCTCGCTCAGCGGTGTAGCCGGCTGGCTCATGTGGTTCTCGCCCCTCTCCCCGTGAAAGCCCGCTGATCTTATCGGGCCACCGCGACGCGCGCGGGCCGGTCACTCACGCCGCGTCGTTCACCACACTCTGAGTGGGCGTCCGGGCCGGTGGTTCCAGTCGATGTCTCACTTGGTCCGGCACGGCAACTCGTCGAGGTCGGTGCTCACAGCTGCGACGAACGGAGGATCACGTGGGGAACTCGCCGACCCAGTTGCCGTCGAGCAGGGTCTTCGGCAGGTACTCCGACTCGACGTCGATCGTCATGCCCGCGTCCTTGGCGAGTGAGGCGATCGCCAGGAGCGGGAGCGAGACGAACCCGTTCGGGTCACCCCTGCGGTCCTCGTCCTTCGTCCAGAACCGCTTGTGCAGCTCGAGTGCGCGGACGAGGGAGTCGTTGAACTTCGTCTCGTCCCGTTGGGTGAAGAGGTAGAACAGCTCGATCGGCGGGTACAGCAGCTCCAGCACCAGCTCGGGAGCCGCCACCCGCAGCGTGTCGGGTTCGGTTCCCTGCATGGCGGCCAGGAGGGCGTCGACGAGACCGTCCTCGCCTCGCCAGTAGAGCTGCAGCGCCTTCACCCAGTCGTAGATGTAGTCGTCGTAGTCGGCGCTGGATCCGCGGAGCACCTCTTCCGGCACCGAGGCCAGGACGTCGACGCGCGGCTTCTCCCGGCAGATCATGGCCAGCCACAACGCCCTCAGCCAGTTGCCCGCGTCGGTGTCGATGGTCGGGCCGGTGCCCGGGATGCGCCAGTCCTTGTCGCGCAACCGGAACTGCGCCTCGCCGCCGTCCGCGAGCGCGGTGACGAAGATGGCCGAATTCGCCTGCATCGCCAGCACGACGCTTTCCCAGGTCGGCAACCACGTCGCCGTCGGGTCTCCCGCGGTGTGGTACTCGAACTCCATCACCGCGCGGTTGGTCACGCTGTCCAGCGCTCGCGGGTTCTTCGCGACCAGGTCGATGAAGACCTGCGTCCTCTTCGCCAGGCCGGCGGCCTGCTGGTCCGCCCATTGCTGGTCGATGTCGTGACGAGCGACGACTCGCACCGGAGGACTCCCTTATGCGCCGTAGTCGGAAAGGTCGAAGTGCCTGCGATCGTACCCACCGTACTTCGGCACCTTGGTCTTCTCCGGGGTGCCGTCGGCCCCCGGTACCTCGATCGTGTCGTGCGAGACCTTCGCCTTGACCACCAGGTAGTCGAGGTCGCCTCCGAGAGCGGCGGCGTCCAGTTCGTCGGCGAGGTCGCCGTCACCACGCCGGCGCATGTTCTCCAGAACGCTCTGGACGTACTTCGGGTGTCCCTGCTCGTAGTTCTTGCCGTCGAGACCTTGCCGGACACCGAGGTCGGCGTTCGGACCCTTCGCCTCGACGATGACGTACTTGACGGTGTTCCCGTCCGCGTCCTTGATCTCGTAGACCTGGTCGAAGCTGCCGGCACCGTCGTAGGCGGTCTGACGCGGTACGGGCGTGAGGTCCGTGTTCCGGTACATGTCCTCGATCGCATCGCTGGCCGCGTGCTCGCCGAGGTCCTCACCACGGTCCGTGCGGTCGCGGTGCGCATCGGTGCGCTCCTGCTTGAGCTCGTCGGTGAGCGTGCCGTCTTCCTTCGCCTTCTGGTACCTCGCCTCGACCTCGTTCGCGGTGCGGTTGGCCTCGGCGCGGCGCTCGATCAGATCCCGCGCGCGCTCGGCCTGCTCGGGCGTGGCCTTCCTGACACCGTCGTCCGGGATGTCCTTGCGGTAGTCCGATCCCGTGTAGTCGGTCGGCTTCGGCTCGATGTCACCGTTCTCGTTGCGGCGCAGAATCGGCACGTCCGCACCGTCGGCGTCCTGCTGGGTCGCGTTCTTGCGGCGGTAGCTGCCGTCGTCCAACGGACCGTCGTAGTACTTGTTCCGGTACTGCTCGCTCTGGACCTTGTCCTTCATCGGCATGACGGGGTCCTGCTTCTCCACACCCGGCACCGGTTCGCTGGAGATCGGCCTGCCTTCGCGCTCCTTCGCTTCGGTCGGGTCGAGGTCCTTGTCCTTGTCGTGTGTGCCGGGAGCGAAGCCGTCGTCGCCGGTCCTGGACCTGGAGCCGTCCGGGTGGTGGGTCTCCCACTCGCCGTTGGGCGGGATCTTGGGCTGGCGGGTGCCGTCGGGCCGGATCTCGGCGTCGCTGGTGAAGACGCGGCCGTGGCTGTCGGTCCAGGCCGGCTTGGTGGGGGCGAGGACCGGCGCGTCGAGGTGCCGGGAGAGTTGCTGCGCGAAGTCGTTGCTGCCGGCGTCGCAGCCGATCAGGCGGACGGGCCTGCTGCCGTCGTAGCCGGAGCGGCGGAGCATGTCGGCGTACTCGGCGGGCGTGTAGTCGTGGCCGCCGATGCGGGCCCTGCCGTCCGGGGTGATGTGGACGTCCGCGGTGAAGTAGCGCGGGTCGTTGGGCACGCGGTGCGGCAGGTCGCCCATGTCGCGGTCGCCGCCGTGGTGGGAGACACCGGCCGGGGTGCTTTCCGCGTGCCGGGCGTGCGCTTCCGCCGGGCTCGGGCGGTCTGCGGGCGGTGCGTCCGGGTCGCGGCTGTCGGGGTTGTTCGGGTCGCTGTCGTGCGGCTTGTTCGGGTCGTTGTCGCGCGGCTTGTCCGGGGTGTTGTCGCGCGGCTTGTCGGCGTCCGGGCCGTGGCCGGGTGCGTCCGGCTTGCGCGGGGCGTCGGCGTCGGGGCGGTGCGGGGGTGCTGCCGTGTCGGCGCCGCGGGAGCGGGGGGTGTCCGGGCTGTGCGGACGCGAGCCGTCTGGACGGGAGCCGTCTGGACGGGAGCCGTCCGGGCGGTTGCCAGGGCCGCTGCCGTCCGGGCGCGACGGGGCGTCGGGGCGGTGGGGAGCGTCCGGGCGCGATGGCGAGTTGGGGCCGCTGTGTGGTGCGTCCGGGCGTGACGGGGTGTTGGGGCCGTGCGGGGTGTTCGGGCCGTGGGGCGGGTTCGGGCCGCTGTGGGGAGCGTTCGGGCTGTGCGGCGCATTTGGTGCGTCAGGGCGCGACGGTGCGTGTGGCGCGTCGGGTCGCGACGACGGCGCCGTGGTGCCGCTGTGGGGAGCGTCGGGGCGCGAGGGGCCACCGTGTGGTGCGTCCGGACGGGATGGCGTGTTCGGGCCGTGGGGTGCGTCGGGGCGCGACGGCGAGTTGGGGCCGCCGTGCGGTGCGTTGGGGCTGTGCGGCGCATTCGGGCTGTGCGGTGCGCCGGGACCGCCATGCGGTGCGTTGGGGCTGTGCGGTGCGCCGGGACTGCTGTGCGGTGCGCCGGGACTGCTGTGCGGTGCGTTGGGGCTGTGCGGCGCGTTGGGGCCGCCGTGAGGGCCGGACGGGCCGGTTGGGCGGCCCTGCGGGGCGTCCGGGCGAGACGAAGGCGTGTTCGGGCTGTGGTGTGGCGCGTCCGGGCGGAACGGGGCGTTGGGGCCGCCGTGAGGACCGGACGGGCTGGTCGGGCGGGCCTGAGGTGCGTCCGGGCGCGCTGGAGGTGCCGACGGGGAGTGCGGTGCGTTCGGGGCCCCTGCCGAGGGAGCGTGCGGGGCGGCTGCGGACGGCGTGTGGGTCGGCGTGGACGGTCCCGCCGCCGAGGGTGAGGTGGCGCGGCTCGGAGGAGTCGCGTCGGGGCGGCCTGCGTTCGGGGCGCCGGTCGACGGGGCGTGCGGGGCGCCTGGGGAAGGTGCGTGCGGCATGCCGCCGGACGGGGCGCCGCTCGAAGGCATCGACGGCGACGAAGACCCGTGAGGCATCGAGGGCGACGACGGCATCGAGGGTGACGACGGGGTCGAGGGCATCGACGGGCGGGCCGGGGCGTCTGCGCGGGCCGCCGACGTCGACGCGTCGGGGGTGCGCGGGGCCGGGGCTCCCGAGCCCAGGTCGCCGCGGCTGCCCGGGGTGCCGGTCCAGCCCTGGCCACCGGCCGGGGGACGGCCCGCCGCCGGGGACGACGGGGCGTTGCCGCCCGCGTTCGGGGCGCCGCCCATCGGGCCCGCCTGGGACGGGGCCGATGGGGAGCTGTCCGGGGTGCGCGGTGCGGACGGGGCCTGCGGGACGTCCGCACGCGGCGGGGCCTCGGGCGGTGCCACGGACGACTGGACGGTCTGGCCCGTGTTGCGGGGCGGGGCGTCCGGCGTGGACGAGGGGGACGCGGCGTGCGGCGGTGCGCTGGGACCTGACGGCGCGGATGTGGAGCCGTGCGGCGGTGCGCTGGGACCCGACGGCGCGGACGAGGAACCGTCCGGCGTGCGCGGGGCCGACGGCGCGGCGGCGTTGTCGGGCGTCCGCGACGGTGAGGGCGAGTCGGGAGCGGAACCGTCCGGGGTGCGCGACGGCGACGGGGCGTCCGGCGCCGACGGACTGTCGGGCGTGCGGGACGGCGAAGGTGCGGAAGGGGGCGCCGCGGACGACGGCGACGAGCTGTCCGGAGCCCGCGAAGGCGCATCCGGCGTCGAGGAAGGAGACGAAGGTGAGGAGGGCGACGACGGCGAGGAGGGCGACGACGGCGAACTGTCCGGAGAGGACGGCGAGGACGGCGAGTTCGAAGAGGGCGAACTGTCCGGAGTGGACGAAGGAGAGCCGTCGGGGGACGAGGGCGTGCCGCGGCCACCGGAAGGGAGGTCCGGAGCGTCGGTGCGGTGGAACAGCCCACCGGGCTTGATGGACTTCGTGGAGATCACGTCCAGGCCGGTGACCTTGCCGACCAGCTTGCCGACGACCTTCATGATCTTCGTGAAGATCTCGACGATCTTGCCGAGCAGCGGCGAGACCTTCTTGATGGTCTTGATGAGCTTCTGGATGAGCTCGCCGATGCGGGTGGCCCACTTCGAGATCGCGGTCACGGCCTGCGCCACGATCACCGGCGTGCCGAAGCCCAGCGTGAACACGGCCTCGAGCACCCACGTGATCAGCTTGGCGACGAGGTCGGCGATCAGGTCGCGCACCATCTCGCGCACGAAGCCGACGACCATGCCCATCACGCCGACGACGGTGCCGACCGAACCCGCGGTGGAAGCCGCGCCGGACAACGCGTCCAGCTGCTCGGCCGCGGACTTGCGGTAGGCGTCGGCCGCGGCACCCGTCCACTCGCCGGTGCCGTCGACGGCGGCCTTGTAGTCGCCCGCGATCTTGCCGAGCTCCTGCGAGACGTTGCCCCACGTCGTCGAGTACGACTGGATCACCGGCGGGTCGCCCGCCAGCCAGTCCAGCGCCTCCTTCAGCGGCTGCATGTGTTCCATCAGGAACGAGGCCGCGGACGACAGCAGCGTGCCGAACGGATCGATCGCCATCGAGGCGGCGTCGGCGACCAGGCCGACGACGCCGAGGCCGCCCTCGATCCAGTTGCCCTCGGAGATGCCCTTGTACGCGTCCACCGCCGAGTCGGCGATGTGGAAACCGGTCGCCCAGCCGTTGTCACCGGTGCCGGCGTTGAAGAACCCGGACGGCTCGGCCGGAGCCTTCGCCACCAACGGGTTCGGCGACGACATCAGGCGCCGCCCTTGAGCGCGCGCGTGATCTGGTCCTCGACCTCCTGGTAGTGCTTGGCGGTCTCGGTGACCTTCCTGGCGGTGGCGTCCATGGCCTCCGCCGCGCCCTTCAGCGCGTCCAGGCCCCACTGTTCGACGGGGTCGAGCAGCATCCGGAACGGCTGGCAGATGATCCCGTACGCGTCAGTCGGCATCGACACGGTGTTCGCCGCGTCCACTGCCCCCTGCAAACGCCCCTGCAGACCCTGCAGGGCCTTGGCGTGCGCTTCCAGCACGTCCGAGGTGACGTTGAAACCACCGGCGGTCATCGAACCCCCTCAAGTTCGAGCAACGGACAGGAAGATCAGGAGAGCACGGACTGGCCGCCGAAGTCGTCGTCGTCATCCGACGGCGGGCGGCGGCGCGGGGGAGGTGGCGGCGGCGCCGGCCGCGACGGCGGCGGTGCGTCCTCCTCGACCCGGAAGTTGATCTCGTTGCGGTCGTACGGCGTGCGCGTCGGCTCCTCGGCGGGCGGCGCGGGGAAGTTCTTCTTGGCCTCGTTGAACAACACGTTGGCCGTCTCGTCCTGCGTGCCGATGGTCTCCGCCATGGCTTCCTGCAGCAGTTCGGGAATCCGGGACTGCGCGCGCTGCAGCAGCTTCATGATCTCGCCGCTCACCTCGGACATCCGCTTGCCGGAGGCGGACTCCTGGATCACCAGGTTCTGCAGGATCCCGTTGGACCCGACCAGGATCTCGATGGAACCGTCCGAGGACCGCTCGGAGACCGACATCCCCTGCACGCGCGTCGCCATCTCCTGATAGCGCGCGGCGCGTTCCTGGATCTTCTGGTTCCAGTTCGCGAGCATCTGCTCGGATCCGGCGATGTCCTCGGGCACCTGTGTTTCCCTCCTGAGGCGGCGGCGGACTCAAAGGATGACGCAGCCCGATCCGGTCCAGTTCCGCCCTGGGGCCAAATCGGCCGCGAAGACCAGCGGCGTTCCACCGAACGGACCAGTGGAACGCCGCTGGGTATCGAGCTAGTTCACGCCCAGCAGGTCGACGACGAAGATCAGCGTCTCGCCGGGCTTGATCACGCCACCGGCGCCGCGGTCGCCGTAGCCCAGGTGCGGCGGGATGACCAGCTTGCGGCGGCCACCGACCTTCATGCCCTGGACGCCCTTGTCCCAGCCGGCGATGACACGGCCGCCACCGAGCGGGAACTGGAACGCCTCGCCGCGGTCCCAGGACGCGTCGAACTGCTCACCGGACGAGTGCGACACACCGACGTAGTGCACGGAGACGAACTGACCGGCCGTGGCCTCCGCACCGTCGCCAACGGTGATGTCCTCGATCAGCAGGTCGGCGGGCGCCGGGCCGTCGTGCGGGTCGACCTCAGGCTTCGTGGGGGCCATCACAACTTCCTCTCGGAACGGGGTTGTTCGCGGTCGATCCAATCACGCGCGGGCGCGCGCGGCCGAATGGCCTACGCGGACCAGCCCTACCCGGTCCGGACGGAGTCATGTCTTTCTTGAATGACCACCGGCCCTGCAGCCGGGGGCACAACAGAAGAAGGAGACGATCATGGCGGCAACCCTGCACCGCCTCCGGTCACTGCTCGGCGCGGCACTGGCGGCGGCAACGCTGTCCATGGCCTGCGTCAGCGTGGCCGAAGCAGCTCCGACTCCCACGGCCGACGGCGAGGTCGGCACCCAGATCGTCGGTGGCACGCGCGCGAGCACGTCCACCTACCCCTGGGTCGTCTACCTGGCCACGAGCAGTGGTTTCCAGTACTGCGGCGGCACTCTCGTCGCCCCCAACAAGGTCGTCACCGCCGCGCACTGCACCGAGGGCGACTCCGCGTCCGCGGTCCGGGTCGTGGCGGGCCGCGACGACAAGAACTCCACCGCCGGCACCGTCGCCCGCGTCACGAGGATCTGGATCCACCCGAGCTACCGCGACGTGACCCTCGGCTACGACGTCTCGGTGCTCACGCTCGACCGCAACCTGTCGCAGACGCCGATCCCGTTCGCCACCTCGGCGGACAGCGCGCTCTACACCGCGGGCACCAGCTCGACGATCCTCGGCTGGGGCACCACGTCCTCCGGTGGCTCGGCGTCGCGCTACCTGCTGCGGGCCACCGTGCCGCTGACCAGCAACTCCAGCTGCGCCGGCTCGTACGGCAGCGACTTCAACGCCACGCACATGGTGTGCGCCGGCTACGCCCAGGGCGGCACCGACACGTGCCAGGGCGACTCCGGCGGCCCGCTCGTGGCCGGCGGCAAGCTGATCGGCATCACGTCGTGGGGCGAGGGGTGTGCGGCCGCCGGTTACCCCGGCGTCTACTCCCGCGTCTCCACCTACGCGGCGCAGATCCAGGCCCAGCTGTAGAGAAAGGCCGGGAAGGGCGGCAACCCTTCCCGGCCTCGCTTACGTCCTGAAGACATGAACGGCAAGAAGCTGTTGGCCGGTGCCGCCGTGCTGGCCGTCGCCGGAGTGTGCGTGAGCTCCGCGGTGCGGGACGAAACCCTCGCGCCACCACCGATCGTGGACTACGGGCCGGTGCGTCTCGTCGCGTTCGACTCGTGCGACAACGCGGTGGCCGAACTGCGCCGTGCCATGGCCCCGTACGTCAGCGCGTACGGCCTCGGAGGCCGCAACATCATGTTCGCCGAGGGCATGGCGGTGGACAACAACGCGGGGGCCGTGCAGAAGAGCACGCCCGACGCACCCACGGCCGCCACGCCGCCCGCGCAGCAGCAGGGCCACTCGACGACGAACGTCCACGAGCAGGGCGTCGACGAGCCGGACATCGTGAAGACGGACGGAAAACGCGTCGTCTCCATCGCCGACGGCAAGCTGCGCGTGATCGACGTCGCGAACCGGGCCGTCACCGGCACCGTCGACCTCGGCGAGCGCCGCGCGAGCCAGTTGCTGGTCTCCGGCGACCGCGCACTGGTCGTCACCGACAACCCCGTGCCGATCATGGAACCGACGTCGCCGCCGGACCGCCCGTCGTTCGCTCCTCAGCAGGGCACCGAGCTGGTCCTCGTGGACCTCAAGGGGCTCAAGGAGATCAGCAGCCTCAAGACCGACGGCTTCTACCTCGACGCCCGCCAGATCGGCGGCACCGCCCGCGTCGTCGTCCGCTCGCAGCCGCGCATGCCGTGGGTGTACCCGGACCAGACGACGAACGAAGCAGGGTCGTTGCGCCGCAACAAGGAGATCCTGCAGAGCGAGCCCATCACGTCGTGGCTGCCGCGCTACGAGCTCGACGAGAGCGGCGCCAAGTCCAGCGGAACCCTGGTCGACTGCGCGAACGTCAGCCACCCCGTAGCGCACTCGGGGACGTCGATGCTGACCGTGCTGACGTTCGAGCTCTCCGGCAAGCTCGGCACCGGTCAGCCGGTCTCGATCGTGGCCGACGGCGACACCGTCTACGGCACCGACCGCAGCCTCTACATCGCCGACGACCACCGCCTGCTGCCCGAACTCCCTTCCAGGCCACCGGTTCAGCGCCCGATCACGACGGCGATCCACCAGTTCGACATCAGCGCGCCCGGACCGCCGAAGCACGTCGCCTCCGGCGACGTCAACGGCACGCTGCTCAACCAGTACTCGTTGTCCGAGCACGAGGGCGTGCTGCGCGTCGCCACCACCACGGGCACCGAAACCCGGTGCTGCTGGCGGATGCCGACGGATCTCCGGCCGCAGCAGCAACCCGCCCCACCGCCGTCGGAGAGCTTCGTCACCACGCTTCGCCGTGACGGCAACCAGCTCACGAAGCTCGGCCAGGCAGGTGGACTGGGCAAGGGCGAGCGGATCTACAGCGTGCGGTTCATCGGCAAGATGGGCTACGTCGTCACGTTCCGCCAGACCGATCCGCTCTACACGCTCGACCTGAGCGATCCCCGGCAGCCCAGGGTGATGGGCGAGCTGAAGATCAACGGGTTCTCGGCCTACCTGCACCCGGCGGGGGACGGCAAGCTCATCGGCGTCGGCCAGGAGGCGACCGACCAGGGCCGGACGACGGGCACGCAGGTGTCGCTGTTCGACGTGGCCAACCCCGCGTCACCGCAGCGCATCGCGCAGTACCACCTGCCGGACACCAACTCCGAGGCCCAGTTCGACCCGCACGCGTTCCTCTTCTGGCCGCAGGACGGCACCCTGGTGATCCCCGTGGCGTCGTACAAGACGCACTACGAGGTCTCCTCGCTGGTGCTGCGCGTCGACGGCAACCAGTTGCGTGAAGGCGGGAAGATCGTCGAACCGTCCAGTCCGGACCACGTCGGCGGGCAGCGGCGCACGATCGTGATCGGCGACCAGCTGTGGTCGATCTCCCACGCGGGCGTGCAGGTCAACGCGCGCAACGGCCTGGCCCAGCAGGCCTGGCTGCCGTTCACGCGGTAGCGCGGTTCCCGTTGAGCAGGCGGTGCGACAACACCGTGCCGCCTGCCATCGCCGCCGGGATGACGACCAGCGCGGCGAGCGGGATCAGGCACAGCAGGTAGGTGGGCACGGCGAGCCCGAGCACCAGCCCGCGCCGCGTCGCGAGGATCTGCCTGCGCTGCTTGAACGTCCGGCCGCGGCGCGTGAACGGGATGCCGGTGAGCTCGATGCCGAGCAGGTAGCCGTTGATGCACACGGCCAGCACGGGCACGACCGTCTGCCCGATGACGGGGATGAACCCGCAGAGGAACAGCGGGATCGCGAACAGGATCGACGTGCCGACGAGCAGGATCGTGCTGCGCAGCCCCACCAGGAAGCCGCGCCACCAGCCGATCTGCTCCGCCTCCGGCACACCGCCGAGCTCGTCCTCGACCTCTTCGGAGATGTACTCGTAGAACGGGCCGCCGATCATGATCGTGATCGCGGTGAACAGCAGCACGCTCAGACCGAGCCCGGCCGCGATCACCGAAATTCCGACGGCGACCTCGGCGACGCCCTTCCAGGTGTCGCTCCAGGAGTCCGCGAAGCCCGTCAGCCAGCCGGCGATCGAGTCGATGTTCGTGAACAGGAACACCCACCCGGTGATCATGAGCACGGCCGTGATGACCGCGGGCAACGCGCCGACCAGCACGCGCTTGGGTGAGCTGAACACCAGGCTGAACCCACGCAGCAGCAGACCGACACCGGCACCGAAGTCCTTGATCACGCGCGCAGGATAGTCGGTTTCGTCCCCGTCGAGACGAGGTGGAGCGATTTCGCCGCGAGCGGCATGATGGCGGACCCGACTGTGGGAGGCGTTGAGGTTGGTCAACCCCGCTGTGAACGGTGTCGTCGTCCCGGACGGGCCGCTGCCGATGCTGCCGCCGTCCACCTGGGAGTCGCAGGCCGTGCGGGACGCGGTCGCCGCGGAGTCCCCCGGCGCCGTGATCGCGATCGCGCGCAAGGCCCACGGTCTGCGCCAGGACGAGCTGGGCACGCTGGCCGGGTTCTCCCAGTCGGCGATCTCGCGGCTCGAGTCCGGCAGCAACATCGCCTACGACCTGCGCGTCCTGCGCACGTTGCAACGGCTGCTCGGCGTCCCCGCCCACCTGCTCGGGCTGACCGACCGCACGGTGCCGGTGCGGTCGGGCGACCTGGTCGTCGGCATGGAGGGCAAGGCGCTCATGACGTTGTGCGCCTCCGCTGTCTTCAACGCGGACAACGACGACGACGCGGTGAGCCAGCTGCTCGTGCTGCGCCGGATCGTCAACGACGCGCACAACTGGCGTGCGACCGGCGCTCTCATGCCCGCCGTCCGCAGCATGTACGACGTCATCGACGCGTTGCGCCGCAACGCGCGTGGCGAGGTCCGCCGCCGGTTGCTCGGCACGGGCGCGATGTACGCGGAGTTCTACGGCTGGCTCCACGAAGAGGTCGGCGACATGCGCAACGCGACCGCGTGGACGTCGCGGGCGTTGGAGCAGGGGCAGGCCGCGGACGACAGGGACGTCGTCGCGTACTGCTACGTGCGGCTGAGCCAGCTCGCGGAGGCGGACGGCGACGACGACCGCGTCATCGGCCTGGCGCGCGCCGCCCAGCGCGAGACCGGTGTGAGCCCGGTCGTGCGCGCGATGGCGTTGCGGCAGGAGGCGCGCGGTCTCGCACGGGCGGGCCAGGACGCGTGCCTGGCGCGGTTCGACCTCGCGCAGGCGTTGGTGCTGGAGGTGCGTCCGCCGCAGTCCGACGAGTACTCGATCGGCTACTGCTTCACCGATCTGCACGTCCAACTGCAACGCGCCGCGAGCCTCGTCGACCTCGCCGACCACCGCCGCGCCATCGACGTCTACACGCAGCTCATGCCGCGGTGGGGCAGCGCCTGCCAGTGGGAACAGGGCGTGCACACGGCCACCCTGGCCTACGCGCACGCCGCCGGTGGTGACGTGGAGCGGGCCGTCGAGCTGGGGTTCGTCGCGCTGGACCTGGCCCGTGTGACGGGGTCGCAGCTGATCGTGAACGAGCTGGCCAGGCTCGGGCCGTGGGCCGCGACGCCGGCGATCGCCGAGCTCACGGCCCAGCTCCGGTAGCCGCCGTATGCGGGTTCCGCATACGGCACCCGCAAATCGTATAGAACCCTCCCCATTTCACCGGGCAACCCGCACGATCCAGGGGTGATCGACCTAGCAGAGCGAGCGCCGCGCTCGGACGAGGTCAGCTCCGAACTGTTCTGCGCGGCAGTGGCAGAGAAGAACTCGGGCCCTTACCGGCTGAAGTTCTACGCCACCACGCACGCCGTCGTGTGTGTGGTGGACGACGCCGAGGTGAAGACATGAGCATGCCTGTGTTGCTGGTCCGCAAGCGTGCGGGTGTCGTAGGAGAGACACAACGCACGTGTCACCTCGTACCGGTGCCCGACGACGACACACAGGTGGCGTTGACCGCGTACTGCGGCGAACTCATCCACCAGGGCGAGGCCGAACTGCTCGCCCAGCCCTCCGGGATGCCGTGCGTCGGCTGCCTGTTCCGCGTGCCCATGCCCCGGGCCTAGCCCACCGCCTGGACGAACAGCACGAGCTCGCCGTGTTTCCTCAACACGAGATCCCGGTCGGGGCACAGAGTCGTAAAGCTCTTCCAGAACACTCCGCACAGAAGATCACGCTAGCTACCTTTGGCGGTATGAAGCACGGCAATTCCCGCAGCGAACCGTCATGAGGGCCCTGGCGGCGCTCGTCGCCCTGCTCCTGGTCCTCACCGCCTGCGGCGGCGACGGCGAGGACCGGTTCGCGAGACCCGGCGCGCCCAAGCAGTCGCCGAGCGGGAAGTTCGTCGCGCACGCCGAGAGTTCGAGCGAGGTGCGGGTGACCGACCGCAACGGCGGCGAGGTGTTCCGCAAGTCCTACGAGTACGCGACGAGCTCGCGGGCGGACGGCATCGGCGTCGTGTGGCTGTCCCAGAAGGACCAGCTGTGGGTGCTGGTCCCCGGTGACACGAGCGAGCGCATCGAGGCCGGGCCCGACGGGGTGTGGACCGCGGTCGAGGCCGAGCTACCCGGGGAGATCACGCGGCTCGGGTGAGGGGTCCCTCTCGCCCTGCGCGAGCCTCCTGCCGCGCTCCAGCTCCGCGTCGAACTCGGCACCGAGCAGCACGGCGATGTTCGAGATCCACAGCCACACCAGGAAGACGATCACGCCACCGAGCGAGCCGTAGGTCTTGTTGTAGGACGCGAAGTTCGCCACGTAGATCGCGAAACCGATGGTCGCGAGCGCCCACAGCACGATCGCGAGCAGGCTGCCGGGGCTGACCCAGCGGAAGCCGGGCTGCCGCACGTTCGGCGCCGCCCAGTACAGGATGGCGAACGCCAGGCTCACGAGCAGCAGGATGACCGGCCACTTCGCGAGGTCCCAGACCGTGACCACGGTGTCGCCGAGCCCGATCGCGTTGCCGACCGCGTCCGCGACGCCACCGGTCAGCACGAGCGCGCCGAGCGTGAGCGACACCAGCACCACCGAGCCCAGCGTCAGCGCGAGCCGCAGCGGCACGGTCTTCCAGATCGGCCGGCCCTCCTCGACGTCGTAGACGGCGTTGCAGGCGCGCATGAACGCACCGAGGTAGCCCGACGCGGTCCAGAGCGCGGTCAGCAGAGCGATGATGCCCAGCAGGCTGGCGGCGTTCTGGCTCTTCTGCAGTTCCTCGATGGACGACTTGACCACGTCACCGGCCTGACCGGGCGCGACCTGGTCGACGTACTTCATCAGCTCCTGCGTCGTCGAGTCGCCCAGCAGCGCGAGCACGGACGTCAGGACGATGATGCCGGGGAACAACGACAGCACCGCGTAGTAGGTGAGCGCGGCCGCCCAGTCCGTGAGGTTGTCGTCGTTGAACTCTTTGACAGTCCGCTTGAGAACGCCCCACCAGGCGCCTTTCGGCAACCTGGTGGGGCTCTTGACGGTCTTACCTGCGGGCACGGCGCCATCCAAAGGAACGAGTGCCGGTGCCGACACCGGCGAGGTGCAACGCGAGCAGCAACAGTCCGAGCACGACCAGGGTGTTGACCGTGATCACTTCACCGAGCGCTGCTTTCGCCAGGTCCAGGATCAGGGCGAGGCCGAACGAGACTGCGGCGATGATGGCCAGCATGTGTTCACCTCCGTGTTGGTTGAGGTGCGGATACCCACTTCGTTGCGGGGGAACCGCGCCGTTCGGAGCAATGGACGTGCCATGATCGGTCCCGTGGACGTCCAGCGCTGGCAAGCAGCCGCGGTTCCGTGGTGGGTGACCAAGGTCGGGCTCGTCGGTGGGTGGATCGTCGCCTTCTACTTCGCCGTGAGCGCGAACGAGGCGCCGTGCACGGCCGCGGAGCCGTGTCTGCCGGACCCGCTGTTCTCTCTCGCGGTGGTGCCGTTGCTGGCGACGCCGTTGCTGTTGTTGTTCAACCGCGTGCTCACGGGCTGCGCGATGGGCGTCCTGTTCGGCACGCTGGACATCGTTCTCGACGGCAGTGCGGTGGCGAACCTGGCGTTCGGGCTGCACGCCGGTGCGTGTGCGTTGGTCGCGGTGTGGACGGTCAGGGCGCGTGCGGATCAGCACGACGCGGCCGGCACGACGATCGTCTCCCTGCCGGACTTCCCGCCGCCACGCGGAGTTCTGCGCGTGGTCGCCGTGCTGCTGGTCGTGTTCGGGTTCCTGACCTTCGTGCAGTACGGCCTCACCAACGACGCGATCGAGCAGCACATCGCGAACGCCAGCCGCGTCGACGCCGAGGTCGTCGAGATCAAGAACGCCCACGAGGTGTGGGTGGAGCTGCCGGACGGGCAGCGCGCCGCGTTCCAGCCGCTCGCGCCGGAGTCCTACCAGGTCGGCGACGAGGTGCCGGTGCTCGCGGACGGCACGTGGGTGCGGATGGAGAACGAGCCCGAGGACGTCACGTGGTGGCTGACCATCGGGGGCGCCGCCGTGTTCTTCGCGATCATGCTGGCCGCGCGGGAACGCCGCCGCCGCGCGTTGTGGTCGGGCCCGGTGAAGGCGGTCCGGGTGCAGGCGCGTCCGCTCGGGCCGCGCCGGGTCCTGCTGCGGTACGGCGAGGAGGACATCGCCACGGTCACCACGCTCGCCGACCTCGGGCTGGAGGAGCCGCTCTACCACGACACCGAGCAGTTCGGCCGGGTGTGGCGCGGCGAGGAGGACCCGCCGCCGCGGCTCGACCCGGCCGAGGTCCTCGTCGCGGGGGAGTGGCACCACGGCGGCCAGGTGGCGTTGCTGGTCGAGGGCGAGGTCGTGGCGACGAGCACGCTGAACCGCGTCCGCCCGCGCCACACCGTCCACAGTGCACACCTGCCGGGCGTGCCGGTCACCGCGGGCACGCCGGTCGACCTGCCGCACGCGATCTGGCCGGGCGACCGGCGGCGGATCGAGGGCGTGGCGCTGCTGCTCGGCGCCGCCGGCGCGTTGATCGCGCTGAAGTACTACCCGGAGCTGATCGTGCTCGGGCTGATCGGCGTGCAGTGCGTGCTGTCGGCGGTGACGCGGTTCCAGCCGATGCTGCGTCTCGACCACAACTCGGTCGTCCTCTACACCGGCATCTTCACCTACCGCGTGCCGTGGGCGCAGCTGCACGGCGTGCGGCGGTCCGGCCCTCAGCTCATGCTCGCGTTCGGCCCGCACGGCGACGTTCTCACGACACCGCACCTGCCGGACGAGAAAGCGGGCGAGAAGCTGATGTGGGCGCGCGCCCGGTCGCTGATCGCCGAGCACCCCGGCGAACGCGTGACGCGCAAGCTCAACGTCAGCGTGCTCGTCGGCGCGGCCTACGCGGCGCTGGTCCTGTTCATCTGAGCCTGGCCACGGCCTGGAGCAGACGATCCACATCGGACTCGTCGGTGTACGGCCCGATGCCCGCCCGCACCGCACCCTTGTCGCCCAGGCCGAGCCACCGCGAGCACTCGAGCGCGTAGAAGTGGCCGGCGGGCGCGTTCACGCCCTCAGCGCCGAGCCGGCGGTAGACCTCGGCCGGGTCCAGCCCGTCGACGGAGAACAGCACGGTCGGCGTGCGCGACGAGGCCTTGCTGTAGATGCGCACGCCGAGCTCCTGCAGCCCGGTCTCCAGCCGCTGGCGGAGATCGAGCTCGTACTCCTCCAGGCCTTCCAGCGACCGCATGAACTCCACCGCCGCGGTCGTCCCGGCGAGCAGCTCGTAGGGCAGCGTGCCCAGCTCGAACCGTTCCGGCACGGCGTTGGTCGACGGCAGCAGCTTGTCCGGCCGCAACGTCTCCAGCAGCTCCGGCGCCGCCGCCAGCACGCCGAGGTGCGGGCCGAGGAACTTGTACGGCGAGCACACGAAGAAGTCGGCGTCCAACGCCTCGACGTCGACCGGCACGTGCGGTGTGTAGTGCACGCCGTCCACGTAGACGAACGCCGCCGCCTCGTGCGCCGCCCGCGCGATCTCCGCGATGTCCGGACGCGTGCCGAGCAGGTTCGACGCCGCCGTGATCGCGACGACGCGGGTGCGGTCGGACAGCAGCTTCGTCACGGACTCGACGGGCAGCTCACCGGTCGTGCGGTCGAACGGCGCCCAGCGCACCGTGGCCCGTGCGGCCTCGGCGGCCTGCACCCACGGCCTGATGTTCGCGTCGTGGTCGATCCTGGTCACGATGATCTCGTCGCCCGGCCGCCAGTTCTTCGACAGCGTGCGGGCGAAGTCGTAGGTCAGCTGGGTCATGCTGCGCCCGAACACGATGCTGCCGGCGTTGAGGAACTCCGCCATCGTGTGCCGTGCGGTCCGCACGATCTCCTCGGCCCGGCGCTCGGCTGCCGTGACGCTGCCCCGGTTGGAGACGGCCGAGGTCAGGGTGTTCCTGACCGCCTCGGCCACGACGTCGGGCACCTGCGCGCCGCCGGGTCCGTCGAAGTGCGCGGCACCCTCGCGCAACGCGGGGAAGTGGGCGCGGACCGCAGCGACGTCATAAGCCATGCCCTCATGGTGCTTGAGCACCCACGAATCGGGAAAGGATCAACCGGAGGGTGCTCACCTGTTCGTTCGCGTCGAAGTCGGGGTCGATCAGCCTGCCGAACAGGCCGTCGACCAGACCCTGGGCCCAGCTCGCGGCCGTCAGCGCGCTCACCGGGAGGGCGATCTGGCCCGCGTCGTGCGCCTGTTGCAGCAGGGCGGCCAGCTCGTCGCGCACGACCTGCTCGTTGCGGCCGGCCAGCTCCCACAGCTCCGGATCGCGGCTGGCCTGCGTCACGACCTCCAGCACCAGCCCGGCGACGGACCGGTCCAGCGCGGGTGCGCACAGATGATCGACCATCAGCTGCACGCCGTCCCACGGGCTCAGCTCGCGGGCTCTGGCGACCATGGCCGCGTTGTCCTCGGCGTCCTGCACGAAGATCTCGCGGAAGATCGCCCGCTTGGTGGGGAAGTAGTGGAAGAGGCTGCCGGTGCTGATGTCCGCGGCCCTGCAGATCTCCGCGACGGTCGTGCGTTCGAAACCCTTCTGGGCGAACAACCCCGCCGCGGTGTCGGTGATGTGCCGCTTCTTCTCCGCGTGCTTGACCGGATCTACCGTTCGCACCTGTAGTACTGCCTCTTCTTCTCGTCCCGCACGGAGACGCCGCGTTTGCGGATCTCCCGCGCCAATTCTGCGGCCTCCGCGCTCTCGTACTTCGCGATGGCCTTCCTGCGGGCCGTGAACAGCGCGTTCACGTCCGCGGACAGTTCGGGCGCGTGCTCGACCCACATCCGGAACTCGCCCGCGAACGGGTCCGCGGCGCGCCACCGGTAGCCCTGCTCGGTGAAGGCCCGTTCGAGCCTCGCCGTGCTCAGGTCGGACTTCTCGCGGGCCAGTTCGGTGCCGCTCGGGGACAGCAGCACGAGCTGCTTGCCGTCCGCGAACACCGACTCGACCTCGTCACGGCCGAAGTCGAACGTCTTGTCGTCCTTGCGCAGCGTGATCCGGGTGTGCGAGACCTCGACCGACATCATCTCGCTCGCCCAGAACAGCGCGAACACGAAGCCCGCGACCGCGCCGACGGCGAGCCCCCCGATCGTCCGCCACGGCTGCTGGATGTCCGTGACCAGCTCGAACACGCCTTGGAACGGAAACCAGCCCAGGGTCGTGATCCACCCGGCTGCCAGCGTGAGCCCCCACGCCGCGGCGGCGCCGACGGCCGGGCACGCGACCCAGATGCCGTACCGGACCGCCGCGGTCTCCTGCACAGTCGTCATGCGCCCAATACTAGACCGAGCACTCGGTTTATTCTGCGTTACGGCAGGTAGAAGGTCAGCAAATCGCTCGTGACCGGCGGAAAAAGCCTGGTCATCAGGTCCTCCTTCGGGCCGGGGTAGACGTCGGAGAACCGGCGGCGCAGCCCGTCCATGCCGTGCGGGCCGAACAGCAACGGCGCCAGGAGGTCCGGGGCGATGCCGGCGCCGCCCTGCGAACCGGGGCCGAGCAGCGTGCCGCCCCACTCGTACGGGCCGATCTCCTCGCCGTCCCAGCGGAAGCGGACGTGCGTGCGGTAGAAGCCGAGCACCACCTCATCGGGACCATGGCCCCGCAGGCGTTGCGCGAAGACCGGCCGCAGGTGCTCCAGCAGCCTCGGGATGCTCGGGATGCGCACCATGTACTGGTCGAGGTCCGCTCGCCTGGCTCCCAGATGGTCCTCCAGCGCGGGATGTCGTTCTCCGACCTCAGCTGGATTCACCAGTGCCACCAAGGCTTTCACGGCGTCGTCGTCCATGCCGGCCACCTCGCCGAGGACGACGTCGCCCTCTTCCTCCGGCGTGCTGCGGCCCGTGGCGACCGGGATGCCGTCGCGCTCCACGATCCACGTGGTCGAGCCGGTGCGGTCGATGAGCCAGCGCCAGCACGGCGTGCTGTGGCCCAGGCACAGGTCCACGCCCCGCTGAGCTTCGTCCTGGAGCTGGTTCAGCACCGGGATGTCGGCTTCGGTCGCACGCCGGACGGTGTGTCCCGCAACGGCTTCGGGCTTCCTGACGAGCGGGCGGGTCTGCTTGATCGGGATCGAGTAGGTGTAGCCGAACTGGCGGTAGAAGTACGGGACGCCCATCACGAACTGGAGCAGGTGGCCGCGTTCGGCCGACCTGTCGTGCGCCCAGCTCATGAGCTGTCGCACCAGCCCTCTGCCCTCGTACTCGGTGTCGGTGGCGACCTGTTCGATCTGACCCGCCGGGATGTCCACGCCGGCGAGCGTCACCGTCTCGTCCATCAGGGTGACGGTCGAGACGATCCGGCCGTCGTCGTCGGCGACGCCGACCCAGTCGCAGCCCGCGTCCGGATCGGTCATCAGCAGGCGGGCGTCGACGCCGTCGCTGGGATCCATGCGCGAGACGAGGAGCTTCTCGATCTGAGGCAGGTCTTCCGGGCGCGAGGTGCGGATTTCCACGGGCGGAGTGTTTCCAGGGCGGTGGTTGTCCGCAAACGGTTTTACGGTCGGGGCATGGACTGGAACAAGCAGTTGACGGACCAGCTCGAGTTCCACTGGACCGTGCAGGCGCGGCCGCGGCTCGAAGGGCTGACCGACGAGGAGTACTTCTGGGAGCCCGTGCCCGGCGCGTGGAACGTCCGCGAGAACAACGTGATCGACTGGCAGTATCCGACACCCGAACCGGCGCCGGTCACCACGATCGCGTGGCGGATGGCGCACATCATCGTGGGAGTGCTCAACATGCGCACGGCCTCGCACTTCGGTGGCCCGCCGGCCGACTACACGACCTGGCAGTTCGCTCAGAGTGCCGACGAGGCGTTGAAGCAGCTGGACGACGCGTACGAAGCGTGGATGGCCGGCGCGCGCACGGCCGATCTGTCGAAGGCCGTCGGTCCGGCGGAAGGACCGTTCGCGGCGGAGCCCATGGCGACGCTGGTGCTGCACATCAACCGCGAGGTGATCCACCACCTCGCGGAGATCGCGCTGCTCCGCGACCTGTACCTGAGGGAGAGCTAGTCACCCGCAAGTGCCTACTTTCTACAAGTTGGCGCTAACTGCAAGATGGTGCTCATCGAGAACATCGAAGAGGGGACCATCATGCGAGTCATCACGCAGAAGACCGTGGGCGACGCGTCCGTGCTGGAGGTCGCAGAGGTGGCGACACCCGTGGCCGGACCGGGTGAGGTGCTGGTCAAGGTGGGGGTCGCAGGCGTGAACCCGGTCGACACCTACATCCGCGGCGGCGGGTTCCCAGCGCTCGGCGAGCCGCCGTTCACGCTGGGCTGGGACGTCGCGGGCACCGTCGAGCACGCCGGTGAGGGGTTCGCGGCCGGTGACGAGGTCTACGGGATGCTCGACTTCCCCGGCACGGGCGGCGGTTACGCCGAGTACGCCGTGGTGAAGGCCTCCAGCCTGGCGAAGCGTCCGTCGTGGCTGACCGTCGAGCAGGCGGGCGCGGTGCCGGTGGTGGCGCTGACGGCCTGGCAGGCCCTCGTTGGGCGGGGTGGCCTTTCCGCCGGCCAGCGGGTGCTGATCCACGCTGCCGCCGGAGGCGTCGGGCACGTCGCGGTGCAGATCGCCAAGGCGCGGGGTGCGTACGTGATCGGCACGGCGTCGGCGGCCAAGCACGACTTCCTGCGCTCGCTCGGCGTGGACGAGGTCGTCGACTACCGCCACCAGGACTTCACCGAGATCGAGCCGGTCGACGTCGTGCTGGACACGATCGGAGGCGAGTACGCCGAGCGGTCCGCGAAAGTGACCAAGCCGGGCGGCGTGCTCGTGTCGATCATCCCGAGCAACCCGGGTTTTGACGTTGACCGAGCTTCGGAGCTCGGCATCCGGTTCGAGCTGTTGCTGAGCGTCACCGCGTCCGGTGCCGATCTCGACGCGTTGCCGCAGCTCAAGGTGCAGATCGACCACGCGGTGCCGCTTGCCGACGTCACGAAGGCCCACGAACTGGTCGAGTCCGGCCGGACCACGGGCAAGATCATCCTGGTGCTGTGACCCCTCGTTAACCATTCGTTGACCATGTACACCGATCGTGTGCAAAACATCCACACGATCGGGGAGTGCACATGGCGCGGTGGAGTCCGCTTGTTCTAGTCGTCGGTTTGCTGGCGGCGGTCGGCCTGTACGGGTCGACCGCCGCTGTCGCAGCAGCCCCGCTCACTGTCGCGCAGGCGATCGCGACCCAGAACGGGTCGTCGGCGACTGTCCGCGGTTATGTCGTCGGTCAACCCACGGCCACGACGACCGTGATCCGTTCGGGTTATCCGAACGACTACGCGCTGGCGCTGGCCGACTCCGCGTCCACGACCAGCACCTCGAACATGGTCTACGTGCAGATCCCGTCGGCTTTCCGCACGTCCTGGGGCCTGCGCACGAACCCGTCGCTGCTGGGCAAGCAGATCGACGTGACGGGCTCCCTGAGCGCGTACTTCTCGCACGCCGGGCTGACCTCGCCCACGGCCTTCGCGCTCGCCGGCACGACCCCGACCACCAGCACGACCGCTCCGCCGACCACCAGCGCTCCGCCTGCGAACTGCATCGCCTACTACGCGACGGCCTGCGACAAGCAAGGTGCGGCGTTGAAGTCGGCGTTGAACTCGATCATCCGCAACCAGACCAAGCTCAGCTACGACCAGGTCTGGGAAGCGCTGAAGGCCACCGACCAGGATCCGGCGAACTCGAACAACGTGATCCTGCTGTACAGCGGCCGTTCGCAGGCGAAGTCGACCAACGGCGGCGGCGCCAACGACTGGAACCGCGAACACGTCTGGGCCAAGTCGCACGGTGACTTCGGCACGGCCACCGGCCCCGGCACCGACATCCACCACCTGCGTCCCGAGGACGTGTCCGTGAACGCCGCCCGCGGCAACCTGGACTTCGACAACGGCGGTTCCCCGGTCAGCGAAGCGCCGGGCAGCCTCGCTGACGGCGACTCGTTCGAGCCGCGCGCCTCCGTCAAGGGCGACGTCGCGCGGATGATCTTCTACATGGCCGTGCGCTACGAGGGCAACGACGGCTACGTGAACCTGGAGATGAACAACTCGGTGTCCAACGGCTCAGCGCCGTACATGGGCAAGCTGTCGGTCCTCAAGCAGTGGAGCGCAGGAGACCCGCCGGACGCGTTCGAGAAGCGCCGCAACGACGTGATCTTCAACAACTACCAGAAGAACCGCAACCCGTTCATCGACCACCCCGAGTGGGTCGACTTCATCTGGCCGTAAGACGTTCGAGGAAGGGGCGTTGCGCGGAGACGATCTTCGCGCTCGCCTCTTCCACGCTGAACCACTGGACGCGGTCGACCTCGGGGAACGTTTTCTTCTGACCCGACTTGGGCGGCCACTCCATCTCGAACGTGCCCGGCGTGACCGTCCCGGGGTCCAGGTCGCCTTCGAGCGCCCAGACCGTGATGACCTTGCCGGAGCCCTTGGCCTCGCCGAGCGCGATCAGCTCGCCGTCCGGCACCGGCAGCCCGAGTTCCTCCTCGAACTCCCTGCGCGCGGCGGCCTCGGGCGTCTCGTCCTCGGTGTACTCGCCCTTCGGCACGGACCACGCGCCGGCGTCCTTGCGGGCCCAGAACGGGCCGCCCATGTGCCCGAGGAGCACCTCCAGCTGCTCGTGCCGTCTGAAGAGCAGGATTCCGGCCGACCGTTTCATACTGTCCAGCATGGCGGACTGGGTCCTGCACGTGGACCTCGACCAGTTCATCGCGGCGGTCGAGGTGCTGCGCGATCCGTCGTTGCGCGGCAGGCCCGTGGTGGTGGGCGGCAACGGCGACCCGACCGAACGCGCTGTCGTGGCCACCGCGTCCTACGAGGCGCGCGAGTTCGGGGTGCGCTCGGGACTGCCGCTGCGGACCGCGTTCAAGAAGCTGCCCGACGCCGTCTACCTGCCTGTCGACCACGCTCTGTACGAGGCCGCGTCGGCGGACGTGATGGCCGTGCTGCGCTCGTTCCCCGTGGTCGTCGAGGTGCTGGGGTGGGACGAGGCGTTCGTCGGGACCTCGGTGGACGACCCGGCGGCGTTCGCGCGGTCGGTGCAGGCGGCGGTGCTGGAGAAGACCGGTCTGCACTGCTCGGTGGGCATCGGTGACAACAAGCTGCGGGCCAAGATCGCGACCGAGTTCGGCAAGCCCGCCGGCGTCTTCCAGCTCACGCGGGAGAACTGGGCCGAGGTGATGGGGCACCGGCCGACGTCCGCGCTGTGGGGGATCGGCGCGAAGACCGAGCGCAAGCTCGCCGAACTCGGCCTCGTGACCCAGGGCGCGGGCGACACGGTCGTGAGCGCGACGCCGTGGGTGGTGAAGTCCCGGTCCCACGAGAAGACCTTCCAGCAGGACCTCGCCTCGCTGGAGGACATCCGCCGTGAGGTCGTGGCGCTGGCGCACCAGGTGGCTGCGGACGTGGTCGCCGAGGGGCGCCCTGCCGTGCGCGTGGGCGTGAAGGTGCGGTTCGTGCCGTTCTTCACGAAGGTGCGGCTGATGAAGCTGCCTGCGCCGACGTCCTCCGCAGACGAGCTCGCGGCGGCCGCTCTAGTCGTGCTGGACCGCTTCGAACACGGCCGTGCCGTTCGTCTTCTCGGAGTACGCGCGGAATTCTCTGACGATGATGTCGAACCGAAGCCTTCCCCTTCGACGTATCAGTAAGTAGAGGATTCACCGCTAGGAGAAGAAGATGACCGAATCATCGCTCACACACCGCGATCGAGCCGTTCTCAGAGCAGTCGCCGACGGCCGTTGCGAGATCGCCGGAAGTGCTCTGCTCGTCGACGGCCTGTGCTGCGCCGACCAGTTCGCCGGACTGCGCCTGAGGACTGCGGGCCTGATCAGCACCCGTCCCGGCCCCGCGGCACTGACCTCGGCGGGTTACGAGATGCTCGCCGCCTGATCTTTGCGGAAGACCGACATCAGGTACTTGTTCGAAAACCGATAGCCGCCGTCCGGGGTTCGGAACGGTTCAACCGCCGCCCTGATTTTTTCTGCGACTTTCTCCTCGCCCTCGCTCTCGATGATGCGCTGGTAGCTGCCCACGCTCAGGAAGCTGCGCAGCATCGTGGCCTCGTCGGGATGCACCTGGGGAATGTCGATCGTGAGTTCTTCCTGCGGCTCGGGCAGCTTCGCGCCCCTGCGCCCGCTCGTCCCGCGCACGGCCCTGCCGACGACCAGCAGATCGCTCGGGAGCTCCGGGTGCCACTGGCACACGACCACGTAGTCCCTGCTGACCCTCACCGCCTCCGCGAACGCCTCGTCGGGGTCCTGTGCGAAGAACAGCGCGTTGAACGCCGTCACGACGTCGAACGTGCCGTCCTGCCAAGGCAACCGTCCCAGCGGGAGCTCGTGGAACTCGGCCGTGCTCGCCTGCCGCGCCAGCGCGATCATCGCCGGCGAGATGTCGATGCCGGTCGCCTCGGCGCCCGCTTCCGTTGCGGCGGCGCAGAACTCGCCGCTGCCGCACGCCAGGTCGAGCACCTTGGTGCCCGCCGTGATGCCCGTGCGTTCGATCGCGGTCTTCCAGGCGGGCATGGACATCTTCGCGCCGAGTGCCGCTCGCTGCGCGGCCGCGCGGCCCCACAGTTCGCCCTCCTGGACTGTCTGGCTGTCGGTCATGGCTCCGACCCTAGACCGCACTCCGAACTGACCCGTCTCAGTCGACCAAGCTCTGATTCCAAGTGATGTCAACGAGTTCGCGTGCGCGGTGTCCTTAATATGTCCTCTTTCCCTTGCTACGGCGTACCTCTGGCGGTGTTGATGACCGTCCAAGTTGATTTACCCTGAGTTGTGGCCTCGTCGGGTTGGAGGCGTTCCCTCCGCCGCTCTCCCGGGGTGCGCGCGGGTGGGCCGGGCCGAGGACGGTGGGTTCGGTCGGGGACCCGTGCGATGGGAGCGGCGAATGGCTTCAGAGCTCAGGTGGATCCGTAGCTCGTACAGCGGCACTGGCGGCAACGAGTGCTTGGAGTGCGCGAGCACCGGTACGACCGTGTGGATCAGGGACTCCAAGGACGTCGGCCGACGACTCGAAGTGTCTCTCACAAGCTGGCTCGCGTTCGTCTCCACGGCAATCCGGACCTGAGTCAATCGCCTGATCGTGTGGTCAATTCTTGATCACTTCTCGGTGCGCCTGCTGCGGTAGGCGCACTTTCTTGATATTTCTCCTTCTGCTTTCTGCCAAATGGTGGACAGCACTACGAGTATGCGCTGAAAGCGCGCTACCATTCTGCTACCTAGCAGAATGAGGGGAGACGTGTTACCGCCGTGAACAGTCCCGTTGTTCTGCAGAAACGCCTGCTTGACGAGCTCAAGCAGATGCGGGACGAGCTAGAACTCACCCAGCAGGCCGTCGCGGAGGCCCTCGACTGGTCGGTGTCAAAGCTGATCAGGGTCGAGAAGGGTGAGAACAAGGTCTCGGTCACCGACGTCCAGGCCCTGCTGTTCCACTACGGGGTGACGGACAAGGAGCGAGTCGACGAGCTCGTCGGGATGGCCAGGGCGATCAAGCGCTCGCGTTCCGCCTGGATGGACAAGTACAAGGGCTTCTTCAGCGAGCAGTTCGCGAGGTTCCTGGAACTGGAGACGTCCGCCATCCGGTTTCGGCAGTGCCAGCTGAACGTCGTTCCCGGGCTGCTGCAGATCTCGGACTACGCGCGCGTCCTGGTCGCCGCCAGCGCCCCCAACGAGGACAGCATCGCGCGGGGTGTCGAGATCCGCCTGCACCGCCAGTCGGTGCTGGAACCCGGCGGGCCGGAGATCTTCATCATCCTCGACGAGGCGGTGCTGCACCGGGTCATCGGCAGCGAGGACGTGTTGCGGCGTCAGCTCGTGAGGATCAAGGAGATCGCCGCCTTGCCGCACGTGACGATCCAGGTCCTGCCGTTCGCCAAGGGCATCCACCCGGCGATGAAGAACTCGTTCTCCATCCTCGACTTCTCCGAGAACGAGGACGACTTCGCGTTGCTGATCGAGCAGCCGTACAAGGACAACCTGCTCACCGCGGGGCCGGAGCTGAAGGAGTACCTGAACTACTTCTACCAGCTGGAGAAGTTCGCCCTGCCCGCGAGCGAGACCCCGAACGTGATCGACCGACGACTGGAAGAGCTGGGAGGCGTTTGATCGATCTGGCCGGGCGGGTGGCTGCTGGAACAGCCACCTGCCCGATGGCAACCAAAACCGACCCCAAGTCCCATGAGGCGAGGCAATGTCGCCGTCCGTCAGCGTATGACGTTCGACCCCTGATGAGTTCCGCCATCCAGGTCCCCTTCAGGTGATTGGCCCTCGCCGCACTGATCCAGCCCGGATCTGTTCGTCGACCCAGTCCCCAGGAGGCGCACGATGTGCAGCAGCACCAGAAATCCCATCCTTCCCCTCACCCCCTGCGCGCGAGACGGGGGAGGTCGCCGAGATGGGCATATTCGCTAGCTACAGCTGTAGCGACGGAGGCCGGATCGCGGCCCCTCTGGTCGAAGTGTTGCGGGGCCACGGTTTGGACGTGCTCTGGGACGCCGATCTCAGCTCCACTCATCCGATGTCCATCCAGGCCTGGATGGAGAACGCCGTCCGGGACCGGATCGTCGTGGTCGTCGTGTCGGAGTCGTACCTGAAAGCGTTGCTGTCCAACGACTTCATGGAACGCCTGGGCGTCCGGTACGAGCTGGGACTGATCCGGCAGAAGCTCTACCACCACGTCGGGGCGGACAGATGTCCGGTGGTGGTGGTCGTGCCGCCGGGGATCGAGGTGAACTCGCTGCCGGCCGTGCTGCAACAGCTCGTGGTCCATCGGTTCGATCCGAGCACTCGCGACGGGGAGGAGGAACTGGTGCGGAGTCTCAAAGCGCTTGAAGAGGGCGACTGCGGCCGTCCGTCGCCCGCGGTGCAGGACAGCGACGAGGTGTACCGCACCCGTGCGGCGTTGAGCGGTCTGCAGGCCGAGCCGCTGTCGTCGGAGAAGGCGTACCTGCTGGCCCGGGAGCTGGTGGAGCGCGGCTCCGGTGACTTCGAACTGGTCAGGGGGTTCGAGTCGGTCGCGGCCGTGGCCAAGGCGCGCGGTGACGTCCGGCTGGTCCGGCGCCTGTCCGAGGTGTGCCTGCGGACGCTGGCGTCCGGGCCGCAGCTCAGGGGAGAGGAAGAGCTGAAGGCGAAGGTGCTCGTCGCGGGGCATGCGTGGCATCTGTTGCGGGAGCACCGTTTCAGCGAGGCGACCCTGATGGCCCAGGACGGGACGCAGATCGCGGAGAAGGTTCGTGACCTGAAGACGGCCGCACGGGGGAAGCGGGCCGAGGCAAGGGTTTTCCTGCACCTCGCCGCCGAGGCGGTCGGGTACGACCGCGCGTACTACCTCGGCAAGGGCGAGCACCTGTTGATGATCGCGAAGGACCTGTTCCGCTCGATCGGCGGTCCGACCAGCGAGGAGCTCGGGGTGTGCGCCTCGCTGCACGCGGAACTGCAACTGCTGCGACACGAGTCGACGGGGTGTCCCGACGAGCTCGCGGCAGCGGTGCAAAGGGCTCAGGCGGCCGAGACGGTGCTGACACCGGGAACGGAGCCCTATCACTGGCTCGCGGTGCTGCAGGCCCGGCTGTGCCTCGCCGACAAGAAGTACAACGAGGGCAAGGAGCTGGTCACGGCCGTCATCGCCACTGCGGACTTCCCCGAGGTGGTGGCCAAGTCCCGGCAGGTACGAGCCGACCTCCTGTTCGCCACCAGGGAGAGAGCCGCGGCGCTGCGCGACCTGCTCGCCGCCGAGGAGTCGTACCGGAGACTCGGCTGCGAGCGCGCCGCGGACACCTGCTGGTGGACGATCGCGAGGTACGACGCCTCCAAGGTGACCGACGTCCGTCTCACCGCGGCCGACCTCGACCGGCTCGAGGAACTCGCGCCCAACCCGGGAGATCGGCGGCGCGCGGTGCTGGAACACGAGTTGAGGACACCGAGACGGCTGGTCCGGCGGAGTGCGCCGGACTGGGTCTGTCTCGTTGACCGCGTGCAGCACGACTGACGTCCTCAGCGCGGCCGGACCCCGGTTCGGGAACGGCCGCGCTCGTGATGTCCGGTCAGCGCCCGGCGTAGCGCCGGACCAGTTCCTCCTCCCGGTCCGCGGGCCACGGGCAGCGGATCTCGCCCTGGGTGGCCGCGAAGAACAGTTCCAGGTGCACGTGCCAGGCCGCGAGCGCTTCGGGGCCGTGGGCGTTCTCCTGGACGAGCGTGACCGTGGTGCCCTGCAACGGCACGTGCTCGAACTCCCAGCGCACCTTGCCTCTCGGTTCGCCGTCCTGCAGCCACTCGTACTCCAGCAGGCGCGGTGCCTCGGACCTCGTGACCTCGCCCGGCGTGATCCCGGGATGCGCGGCGCGCGTCGGCACACCGCTCTCGGTGTCCTCGGTGAGGAGCTTCCAGACGTCGTCCAGCGGCGCCCACGCCAGATCGCGTTCGAAGCGCACGCCTTCCGGTTCGTCGGTGCCCTCGTCGAGGCCGAAGTGCCGGACGTAGTGCTCGATGCGCGACAGCCACTCCGCGGGCGGCGCGAACTCCGTGCCGTCGGCGCGGGCGACCAGGGCGTCGAGGCAGGTGGCCCAGCCGGGGGCGTCGCGGCCCACCGCCAGCCTGTTCGTGACGACGGCCGTGAAGACCAGCAGGCAGCCGTCCTCGCGCGGCAGGATCTCGAAGCGCAGCACGTCGTTGAGCCAGCGGAAGGCGAAGACCTTCGGCGGGTCGGACTCCAGCAGTTCGCCCTCACCGCCGTCGGAGTCCACCGGCGCCTCGTCCGGGAACGTGAAGCGCATCTTCGTGCCGTCGAGTTCGACCTCGGCCGGGAACCAGTGCTTCATCTCGGCCGGATCGGTGACGACCCGCCAGACCTTCTCCGGCGAGTGCCGCAGGGTGCGCTCGAAGCGCAGCACGGGCTTGCCCTCGATCATCCGCAGTTCGGCGTCCACGGTCAGTCCCCTTCGATCTCGTCGAGCCGGCGCTCCAGTGCGTCGAGGCTCTTCTCCCACATCCGCCGGTACGGCGCGAGCCAGGCGTCGATCTCCGCCAGCGGCCCCGGCGAGACCCGGTACCAGCGCTTCTGGGCGTCGGTGCGCACCTCGACGAGACCGGCTTCGCGCAACACCTTCAGGTGTTTCGAGACGGTCGGCTGGGTGAGTGTCAGCCGGTCGACGAGGTCGCCGACCGGCCGCTCGCGTTCACGCAGCAGGTCGAGGATCTCCCGGCGACTCGGATCCGCCAGCACGGCGAATGTAGATGCCATGGCAGCAATATAGCTCGATTGGCATATAGGCGCCACTCAGCCCGCGAGGCGGATCGCCACCTCCGCGTTCCTGCGCTGCTCACGCGTGACCGCCAGGGAGTTCGAGGTGGAGGCCGGGATCCCGACCGTCGCCGAGGTGCCCGGCGAAAGCGAGGTGTTCACGGCCACGCTGCCCGCCGGTCAGTACCTGGTCGCGCTGCACGAGGGCGGCCCGGGGCCGCTGATCACGCCCACCGACAGAAAATGGGCGTCCGGACCGAGAGCGCGCCGATTAACGTGAAGTTCATGCACCGCACCCTCTCCGTGGCCAGTTCCCCGGTGCGCGACCTGCTCGCGCTGACCTCCCGCCCCGAGGTCATCTCGTTCGCCGGCGGGCTTCCCGCCCCCGAACTGTTCGACCTGGACGGTGTGCGCGCCGCCTACGACGTGGCCCTGCGGGACCGCTCCGTCCTGCAATACGCGCCCACAGAAGGAAATGCGGCGCTGCGTGACCTGGTCTCGGAGCGCCTGACCGCCCGCGGACTGCCCACTTCGGACGTCCTGATCACCACCGGCTCCCAGCAGGCGCTCGCACTCGTGGCCACCGCGATGCTCGGGCCGGGCGCCGTCGTGGCGGTCGAGGAACCGACGTACCTGGCGGCGCTGCAGTGCTTCCGGATGACCGGCGCCCGAATCGTGCCCGTCGAGAGCGACGCCGACGGCCTGGTGCCCTCGTCACTGCGGTCCGTCGTCGCCGCCGAGAAGCCGGACCTGCTCTACCTGGTGCCGACGTTCGCGAACCCGACCGGCCGCACCCTCTCCGCGGCGCGCCGTGTGGAGATCGCGGAGATCGCCGCGGCTCATGACCTGTGGATCGTGGAGGACGACCCGTACGGCGAACTCCGCTACCGCGGCTCCGCCGTGCCCCCGCTCGCATCGATCAGCGACAGAACCGTCTACCTGGGCAGCTTCTCGAAGATCGGCGCCCCCGGCATGCGCCTCGGCTGGCTGAGGGCCCCCGCCGACCTGCTGCGCACCCTGACGATCGTGAAGCAGGCAGCCGACCTCCACACGTCCACAGTGGACCAGGCCGCAGCCGCGGTGTACCTGGCGGACAACGACCTCGACGCCCACGTCACCCGCCTGTGCGCCGAGTACGGAGCGCGCCGCGACGCGATGCTCACCGCACTGCCCACCACCACGCCCGCCGGCACGACGTGGAGCGACCCGGACGGCGGCATGTTCGTGTGGCTGCGGCTACCGGGCGACGTGGACAGCGCCGTGCTGCTGAAGGACGCTCTGCTGCACGACGTCGCTTTCGTGCCCGGTGCGGCCTTCTTCGCGACGACGCCGGACCACGCGACGTTGCGGCTGTCGTTCACGACCAACACGGTGCAGGAGATCGGGGAGGGCATGGCGCGCCTGGCGAAGGTGCTGCGGTGAACCTGCTGGACGACGAGGCGCTGTGGAGTTCGCCGGTCGTCGCGAACTGCGAGATGAACCGCGAACGAGGCTTGGCGAGCTACCGCCGCGAACTGAGAAGCGATCTTGAGTTGAGACCGGGTGCCCAGTGGGTGGACCTGTGCTGCGGTTCGGGAAAAGCGCTGGCCGAGGCCGCGAGGGACGACGTGACCATCACCGGCGTGGACCTGGTCGACCACCACGTGCGGGCGCGTCGCGGACTGAGCTTCGTCGTCGCGCCGGTCGATCAGTGGGAGCCCACCGGGCCCGTCGACCTGGTGACGTGCGTCCACGGCCTGCACTATGTGGGCGACAAGCTCGGCCTGCTGGCACGGGCCGCCTCCTGGCTCACGCCTACCGGCCGGTTCGTGGCGAACTTCGACGTGGGCGGTGTGCGTCGCGCCGACGGCACGCCGTTCGGTCGCGTGCTGACCAAAGCTCTGCGGGACAACGGATTCCTGTACGACGGCCGCAAGCATCTGGTCAGCTTCGAAGGGCGGGGCAGGCCGAGCCTGCCGTTCGCCTACCTGGGCGCTGACGACAGGGCCGGCCCGAACTACACGGGTCAGCCCGCTGTCGATTCCCGCTACGAGCCGTTATGAGGCCCAGGGGCCGACGCCCGCCACGCGGTCGACCTTGATGCGCGTGACGAACCCCGGCGGCGGGTTGTCCATCGGCGGGAACTTCACCTCCGGGCCGAGGTAGGTGTGCGCGAGGCGCTGGAGCAGTTCCGGCGCCCCGCCCTCGGTGATGCGCGCCGTGCCGTAGACGACGAGGTACTCCTGCAGGCCGTGGTCGTTGATGTTGGGCGTCTCGACGGAGAGCACCACGCGGCCGTCGTTGCGGATGTTGCGCACCTTCTGGTGCTGCGCCAGGTGGCCGGAGACGATCTCGTCGCCGTCGAGCCCCACCCAGACGATGGTGACCTGCGGGGAGCCGTCCGTGCCGAGCGTCACGAGGTGGCCGAGTGCCTTGGACTCCAGCACCGACCGGGCTGATTCGGGGAGCATGACGGCGACGCTACGCCGGTCGGCTCATCCGAACAGTTCGAGCGCGTTCTGGTGGTGGTCGCACCGGCCGCCGCCGGTCGCGATGGTGCAGGGCGTGCCCTTCTTCGTGATGGCACCGCACTGCAACGCCGGGTCGTGGACGTGGCACAGGCCGTTCGAGCCCGCCGTGATCGGGCAGGGCGTGCCCTTCTTCGTGGGCGCGCCGCACGGTTCGCCGCTCAGTTCGCGCGCCTGCTTGGGCGTCGCGGCCTTCTTCGGCTTCGCCTGGGGCTGTGTGACTTCGCGGCCCGTCACCTCTTCGACGCCACGCACGGCGAGGCGGTCGGCGCGCTCGTTCTCCGGGTGACCCGCGTGGCCCTTGACCCAGTGCCACTCGACCTCGTGCCGGTCGGCGGCTTCCTCCAGGCGGCGCCACAGGTCGGAGTTCTTGACCGGCTCGCGGGCCTTCGTGAGCCAGCCGTTCGTCTTCCAGCCGTGCACCCACGACGTGATGCCGTTCCGGACATAAGTGCTGTCCGTGTACAGGTTCACGGTGGACGGGCGCGTGAGGCTTTCCAACGCCATGATGGGCGCCATCAGTTCCATGCGGTTGTTCGTCGTCGGGCCGATGTCACCGCCGTACATGTCCTTCTCGTGCGCGCCGTAACGCAGCACGGCACCCCAGCCACCCGGCCCGGGGTTGGGGCTGCACGCACCGTCGGTGTAGATCTCGACCTCCATGCGGCATGAGGCTACCGACGCGGTCCCGCACCCTTGCGCTGACGGTTGTTGGCGATGATGTGGCGGAACATCTCGACGAGCGCCGGGCCGTTGATCGGCTGGTCGCGGTACACGGAGATCATGCGCGCGGTCTTGTTGCCGTGGCCGCTCGTGATGATGTTGTGCGGGTCCGGCACGATCGCCTTGTCGTAGAGCATCACGTTCACGTGGTCCTTGGTGCCGAGCAACGCGCACACGTTGCCGTCCAGCACGAAGTACGGCCGGTTCGTGAACTTGATCGTCTCCTCGACGTCCGGGTCGGCCTCGTGCACGAGCCTGCGCACCTCGCGGCAGATGTCCTGCTGCCAGTCCGGCAGCCCGGCGATGTAGTCGTCAACACGTGTGTCCATGACCCTGTGTCGCAGCCCTTCGCCGGTTCTCGACATCGTGCCCGAGCCGGGCCGGTCTAGCGCGGCAGCCAGCTCGCCATGTCCGCCAAGGCGTCCAGCTTCTCGCGGCTCACCTGCCCGGACGCGGACTCGGTCTCCGCGATCACGACCGTGGTGCCGTCCGGCCGGGAGTGGTAGTTCAGCCCGGTGAAGCGGATGTCCGCCAGGCCGAGCAGCGGGGTGGCGAGCGGGCTGATGTCACCGGTGCCGTGCACGTCGATCAGCTTCTTGAACTCTCCCGCGTCGCGCCGGTTCCGGAAGCCGACCCACGCCACGGACACCACCGCGACGTTGCCCCGGTCGTCTGCGACCGCGAAGAGCGTCCGGTCGAGCGACTTGCACGGGTTGCGGACGAAGTGGTCCCGCACCTGGCCGAACGAATGCGACACGCATTCCAGCGCAGGTTTGGCCGTGCGCTTGAGCGTGCGCATGTTCAGCTGACGCCACGCGCCGTCCGCGTCACCGTTGCGCGCGGACTTCCTGCCCTCCGACTTCGCCCTGGTGAGGTTCACCCCGGCCGAGTCGGCGACGGTCGTGGACGCGCCACCACCGAGCGACAGCCCGCCGCCGGCGGTGAGCGACACCGCCAGCACCCCGGCCGCCACCACCGCTCCTGCCTTGCCCGCTCCCGGATCCGAACCGCCTCCGGCCCCGCCGATTCTTCGCCCCATCCGTGGCCTCCTTCGGGTGACGAGGACACCGCAGGGACCGTGATCAGCGAGGTGGATTGGGGCCAAAGCACTCGAACGGGTGATTCTGCAGGACGGCGCGGGCGGCGGCGACCAGGTCCGCCTCCCGGCCGTGCCGCGCCACGGCCTGCAGCCCGACCGGCAGGCCGCACGAGTCGAACCCGGCCGGGATGCTGATCGCCGGGTGCCCGCTGAGGTTGAACGCCCACGTCAGCGCCGTGTTGATGCGCGACCCCGGCCCGTCGTGGCCGTGCGGCGGACCGGGCGTGGTCGGGGTGAGCAGCAGGTCGGCGGTCTTGAACACCGCGTCCAAAGCCGGATTCGGGCCGCAACGCCCCGCGAACCAGTCGGGGGCGGGGTCCCGCAGGGACAACGAGACGGGACGTGGGCGCAGGGCGGTAGCCGCCTGCCAGGCGATCGACGCCTGCTCGTCGTCGACCTGGGCGAAGCCCAGGTCCGTGGACCAGACCGCGGTTGGCGAGCTGACCTCTGCGATGCCCAGGTAGGTCGCGAGCAGGGACGGTTCACGGGTGAAGACGCCGACCGCGGCACGGTCGGTCGAGGTCGTCTTCAGACCGAGGACGCCGCACCACGCGGCCGGGATGCGGATCGAGCCCGCGCCGTCCACGCCCGTGGCCAGCGGCACGACGCCGGACGCCACCGCGACGGCCGAACCCGCTGACGAACCGCCCGGTGTGCGGTCCAGGTTCCACGGGTTGCGTGTGAGGCCGCGAGAGTTGCGGCCCCACGTCTGCCACGGGGTGCTGCCATCGGGCGTGGTGGTCAGTCCGATGGGCACGCAACCCATGGCCACCAACGCTTCTCGGTGGCTTCGGCGTTCGCCTCGCTTCACCGCGATGGGCATGCCCGCGAACGGCAGCGAAGGGTCCACCTCAAGAGAGGGTGTGCGGAAGACCTCGTGGAACGCACACAGCGTGGGTTCTACGAGAGCCAGCCGTGCCAGCGCCTCGGCCACGCGGTCAGGCATGATCCACCCCGTGAAGTGGACTCGCGCTGTGCACCACCTGGCCGAACTCGCCGAGAAATGCGGCGACCTGCCGGCCTCGTTCTTCCGATTCCAGGTGGTCGAGGTGTGGGTCTTCGGCGAGCTGCTCGACGTCCCCCGGGACGTCGACACCATCGAGGTCGCACTGGTCACGGACCTGCCGGTCGACGAGGTGCCGTGGCTGAGCGAACCGGCCGGGGCCGAGCACTGGGCGAACTCGACGCGGCTGTCGCGCAACCCGTTCGAGGCGCGGTGGCGGTCCAAGGACGCTCCGGTGTGGAACCACCGCATCGAACGGCCCGCGCTGGTCTGGAGCGCGGCGGACGGCATGAACGAGGAAACGCTCGTGGCAATCAGCGACGGCACGGGTGAGCTGGTGCGCCAGGCGGCGCCGTCGCCGGAGGAACTGCGCAAGCGCGTCGAGGACGAGTTCGACGTGAGCCTGAGGGCGTTGCGGCGCGTGAACCAGGCCTACACCGACCACCGCTGGAGCCCAGGCAAGCTCACGCCGTACTCCGACGCCCTGTGGCGCACGACCACCGGATATCTGGACCTGCTCGACGTGGTCAACTGACGCCGGAACCACCACGGGCGAGCGGTCCGCCGCGCTAGCTTGCGTGCCGTGCAGAACGTTCGCCACGAGCCGGTACGGCTTTGGGGCCCGGTGGCGCTGGCGCTCCTCGCTCTTTTCAACGTCAGCGACCACGCCCTGCTGTCGACGCACGGCGCGCATTTCGGCGTCAGCAAGTACTCCGTCGCGACGCTGGGCATCCCGGCGCTGGCGGTGATCGTCGGCGTGTGGCTCACGAGGCACTGGCAGTGGCTGCTCGTGGCAGGCACCTCCGGTGCGCTGGTCGCGTCGGTCGAGTCGCAGGTGCACTTGTTCAGTCTGAGGCCGGGCACCTCGGGCATCATCGACTCGCTGGGCGCCGCCGGTGCGGTGCTGATCGTCATCGGCGTGCTGGCCGTCACCCGCGACGCCGCGATGGCCGTGACCTTGGTCGGCGTCCAGGTGCTGGCCACGCTGTTCCGCGGCATGGACTGGCTGGACAGCACGATCTTCCCGGCGCCCGTCGTGTTCGCACTGGCAGGCCTCGGTGTGCTCGGCGCCGTCCTCGCGGTCCACGCCGTGCGCACGGGCAAGGCGCCACGGTCCGAACCCGTCAGCCGACGCGCCGCGATCTCGGGAACCGCGGCGGCGCTGTTGCCGCTCGTGTTCCTCGGAGCCGGGATCCTGCTGCGGCAGGTACTGGTGCTGCCGCTGGCACGAGCGGGCGCGGGCGTGGCGCTGCTGCTCTGCACCGCCGGCCTGACGCTCGCCCTGGGCAGGGGAGCGTTCCTCAAGACCGTGACCGCGGGCTTCGTCCTGCTCGCCGTCGCCGCGCCCCTCAACTTCGGGCTCTACTTCTCCGTGAGCCAGCTCGGCACGTACGCGCCGGCCGCCGTGGTCGGCCTGGGCGCCGGGATCCTCGCCGCGCAGTTCGGCCGGTCGACCGTGGCCGGCGCCGCTGCGTGCGCCGCGCTCGCCGCCGTCATGGGGCTGGTCGTCGAGGTCACCGGCACGCACGCCGACATGACCCACAGCGCGCTCGGCTCGCTGATCGTCGCGCTGGGTGTGCTGGCCGTGACCTCCGCCGTCGCCGCGGCCACGCCCGCACTCGTGGACCTCCGCGCGCTGCCCGTCGCGCTCGGGCCGTTGCTGATCGGCTTCGCACTGGCGTTCCGGCAGCTGATCCAGCCGTGGCTCGCCTACGAGAAGAGCACGACCCAGTTCCCGGAGCAGTACTACATCTCCGTGTGGGTCGTGCTGCTCGTGCTCGCCGCGTTGGCCCTGCTCGGGGGCCTCTACCAGCCCTGGGAACGCCAACCGCCGAGCGGGTTCAGAGACCGCGGGCGACCTTCCCCAGCGCCGACCGCAGTTCGACCGCGAAGGACCGGTCCACGCCGACCCTGGTCGAGAACTCCCAGTCCTGCACGGCTTCGAGGGTCTCGTTGACGCAGTTGGCCAGGGTGTAGAACTCCTCCTTGGTCAACGACAGCGTGATGCCCTCGTCCTCGGAACGGAGCACGTCCACGCGCTTCTCCTTCGCTAGTGCAGGTTCTGGAAGTAACCGTATCCGTCGCGCGGCGCGAACGCTGTGCCACCGTCGCCCGCGCGCGGATTGCGGATCACGACCATTCCGTTGTGCCAGTACGCAAGGCGGTTGCCGGACAGCGGGCGCATCTCGCCCTGCACGATGGTGTTCTCCACCAAAGAGGCGAACTCGGAGCGGGTGCGCACGCCGGGGAACTCGCCCTGCTCCACCACGTGCTTCTGGTACGCGTGGCCGCCGGCGATCTCCTGGCCGGCGAGGCGGGCCTTCAGGCGCACGCCGTCCACGACGTTGCCGCGCGTGGCGTCGTGCAGGCGCTCGGCGGAGTTGACCGAGTCGGCGCCGTTCATCAGCTGCTTGACCGGGCGCAGCATCGGCAGCACGTTCATCGCGCGGTCAAGGCCGCTCAGCTGTTCGCCGGTCAGCACGTCACGGCCGTTGATCGCGTCCGCGACGCCCTTGCCGGTGCCGACGAACGGGATGAAGCCGACCAGCGTGGAGACCTTGCGGTCGGTCACCTCCCGCTGCTCGGGGGTCGTGCCGACGGGGAAGACCCGGTCGAAGTCGAACTTCAGGCCCTTCAACGAGAAGCCACCGGCGGGCGGCCACCACGGCGTGCCGGAGTTGAACTGCTTCATCGCCGTGTTGAACTCGGTCATCGAGCGGTCGAACTCGGCCATGCCGCTGTTGAAGTTGTCCATGGAGCGGTTGAACGACGCCATGGACGCGTCGAGCTGGGCCATGGACGCGGTGATCGACTCGTTCATCCGGGTGAGGTTGACGTTCATCTGGTCCCAGCCGCGGCCCATCGCTTCGAGGGCTGCGACGTCCACGTCGACCTTGAAGTCGGCGGGCAGCGTGAACGGCGGGATCTCGCGGAACGCCTGTGCGGTGTCGCGCAGCGCCGCGACCACCTTGCGGCCCTCGTCGACGAAGACCTCCACGAAGCCGCGGTACTGGTCGATCGTCTGGAGGATCTTCGGTGCCTCGGCGCGTGCCTTCCGCAGCAGTGCGTCGAGCTCGCGATACTGCGGCAGCTCCAGACCTTGTGCGGCGGCGAGCTTGGTGCGAGCGGCCGCGACGAGCGCCTGTTCCGGGTTCGGGGAGGCGAGGAGCGCGTCCAGTTCGGACTTCGCCTGCTCGACGGCGGGCCAGTTGGCCTGGGCGTAGGCGGCGACCTCACCCGCCAGCACGCGCAGCCGGGCGCGGTCGGCACCGCTCTCGGCCAGCGCGCTCTTGAGCACGGTGACGACCTCGCCCGCGGCGATCGAGCCGAGGCCGAGCTGCATGAGCTGGTGCACGGGCTTGAGCGGGTTGCGCAGCGAACAGGCGTCCGGCGCGACGGCCAGCTCGCGCACGGCCCAGCCGGTGCCGACGGTCGTGCCGTCGGCCCGGTCGGTCGAGACCCACTCGCCCTTGGCCGGAACGAACCGCTGCCACACCAGGTCACCGGTGGCGCTCTGACGGTAGAGGGTGTCCGCTCCCGCCGAGAACAGGCGGCCGGCGCCCAGATCACGGCCGGTCTTCAGGTGTCGCTGCACCCACGTGCGGGACGCGGTCTCGAGGTGATGGCGGTACACGGCGCCATCGGCCGTGCGGGTGTAGAGCACGCCGGAGCCCGCGGCGACGACGGACGTGTACGAACCCCAGCCGTCGTCGACGACCTCGCCGTCAGACCACCGGGTGCCGTCGAACCGGTGCGTCCAGAGCAGGTCGCCGTCGAGGCGGAACAGCACGCCGTCGGAATCGACGGTGATGCGGTCGCGGCCGGTACCCGTCGCGTAGGCACCCCAGCCGGAACCGGTGACGGTGCCCAGGCCGTTGTCCCAGCCGGTGCCGTTCCAGCGGAACCGCTTGACCGTGCCGTCCAGCTCGATGGCGTGCAGCACGCCGTCCGGCGCGGCGAGCACCCGGCCGAACCAGCCGGTCCCGATCTGCTTGGCGGTGCCCCAGGTGTTGCGGCCGGAACGAGCGCCGGTGTGGCTGGTGAGCCACAGGTCTCCGTTGTCCTTCACCGAGTACACCGGGGCCAGGTCGGCGCACGAGGCGTAGAGGGCCGCTCGCAGGTAGCTGATGTCGGCCGCGGCGGGCCGGACGAACGTCAGCAGCGAGAGCGCGACCAGAACGGGCGCGATGATCGAACGCATGACTTTGCGCATGAGCGTCTTTCAGTGAGAATCCCCAGAAACGGTACTGATGAGTACCGGAAATGTGATCGCAGCTGACCTGGGGCTTCGTTACGCCGTTCGAGTGTGAGGTGTCGCACCGGGTCGTCTTGAGGACAGCGGTGGCCCCGTTCGGTCGAGCTCACCGGCCCCCGGAACGCCACTCCGAGAGCGAGGGACGCTCCTTGCCGAGCGTCGAGTCGTCGCCGTGACGGGGTAGAACTGCGTAGCCTCATGTGCTACAGGGGGCTACACTTGGCGCGTGAAGGTCATCAGCCAGCGGGAGTTCCGCAACCACTCCGCCGCGGTCATGGACGCGGTGGAGGCGGGCGAGACGTACCACGTGACGCGGAACGGTGTTGAGGTCGCCGAACTTCGGCCCTTGCCTCGTCGCCGTCGGCTGACGGCCGAGGAGCTCGTCGAACGACACAGGACCCTGCCTCAGGTCGACCACGTCCGCATGCGCCAGGAAGCCGATGAGTTCTTCGGCGACGAGGACCGCGTTGGCGACTTCGATCCGTGGGAGCGCAGCCGTGGCTGAACGTCCCGAATCCGGGGTGCTCGACACGTGCGTCTACATCGACCTCGGTCTTCTGGATCCGGCCAGGCTGCCGGAGATACCTGAACTCACCGCGGTCACGATGGCCGAATTGCATCAGGGTGTGGTGATGGCCAAGGACGCGGCGTCCAGGGCCGCGCGCACCGAGAAGCTCGGAGCGGCGATAGTGGACTTCGAGCCACTGCCCTTCGACGGTCAGGCAGCCTCCCGATACGGCACGTTGGTCGCGCTCACAATGGCGGCGAACCGGAATCCGAAGCCTCGGCGGATGGATCTGATGATCGCCGCTGTCGCGTCATCGCGTGGATTGCCGCTTTACACGCGAAATGCCGAGGACTTCAAAGGGCTCGACGGCATGGTCACGATCATCGAGGTCTGATCGAGGCTGTCGGGGAGCCCGCGTTGGCAGGCTCCCCGTCCGGCCATGGTCACCAGCCCCGGGAACGCCACTCCGAGAGCGAGGGACGCTCCTTGCCGAGCGTCGAGTCGTCGCCGTGACCGGGGTAGAACCACGTGTCGTCGGGCAGCACCGCGAACAGCCGGTCCTCGACGTCGTTGATCAGCGACGCGAAGTTGTCGGCGGACGTGGTCTTCCCCACACCCCCCGGAAAGAGTGAATCTCCGGTGAAGAGGTGCGGGTGGCCGTCCGGGTCGTCGTAGACGACCGCGATGGAGCCCGGGGTGTGGCCGCGCAGGTGGATGATCGACAGCGGGACTTCTCCCACGTTGACGGTGTCGCCGTGCTCCACGACGACGTCCGGCTGGACGGGGAGGACGGCGGCGTCGAGTTCATGGGCGACGGTCTTCGAGCCGTGGGCGCCGGCGAGGGCTTCGAGTGCCTGCCAGTGATCGGCGTGCTGGTGCGTCGTCACGATCGTGCGCAGCCGCGGGCGCTCCGGGAGGGAGTCCAGGAGGTCCGACAGGCGCTCGTGGTCGTTGGCCGCGTCGATGAGCAACGCTTCATTCGTGGACCGGCAAACCAGCAGGTAGGCGTTGTTGTCCATCGGACCGACGGAGATCTTCGTGATGGTCAGCGCGTCCAGGGTGCGGCGGGCTGCGGGACCCTCTGGATCGACGTGACCGGTGTAGTTCTCGTGTACGTCCACGGTGGCAGACGGTAGTCGGTCGAAGCGGTGCAGCGCACACCTTCAGGTTGCATACAGGTTGCACTCATAGGGTAAGTAAAGGTCAACACCTAGTCGCCGCTTACCCCGAAAGCACCAACGAACAGGTCCCCGCCTCTCGTGATTCCAGAGCAACGACAGAAGCCCCGGACGGCCCGCAGGGTCAGCTGGGACGTCCTCCGCGTCGTCGCCATCGGGTGCGTGTTGCTCCACCACGCCACGCTCACGAGCGTCAGCAGCCATCCCGACCTCGGGCCGTTGCCGTTCACCTTCCCGATGTCGATGGGCGCCAGCACGTTGATGGTCGTCTCGGCGTTCTTCGCCTGCGTGTCGCTCGACAGCGGCAAGCCAGGACGGTTCCTGTGGAGAAGACTCGCCAGACTGCTGCCCGCGTACATGGCGGCGGTCCTGCTCACATATTCGGTGCAGAGATGGATCGCGCCGGAGGGGTGGAGTCAGCTCGACGGCAGAGACGTCGTCTACAACCTGTTGCTGATCAACCAGTGGATGCCGGACGTCGACATCGTCGACTTCGCCTACTGGACCGTGCCGGTGCAGCTCGCCGCGTTCATCGCCGGTGCCGTGCTCGTGAAGTTCCTGAGAGGCACGCGGCTCCGGATCTTCCTGTGGGCGCTCGTCGTCGTGCCGCTGCTGCTCAGGCCGTTGCTGGACCACTCGCACGCGCTGTTCGTGGTCTACAACGGTCTCGCGCTGCACAGGGCGCAGCTGTTCGCGGCCGGCATCGCGATCTGGCTGTGGCACAAGGACAGGCTGAGGACGCCGCACCTCGTCGCGCTCCTGGCGGCCACGCTGGTCGCGCAGGCGGTGCACACGACCGAGTACGGATCGACGCTCGGCTTCGCCGTGCTGCTGCTCATGGTGTGCGCGGCGGCAGCCGGTCCCGACTGGGTGTTCTTCGACCCGGTCGCGCGGCCCGTCACGTGGCTCGCGGGCATCTCGTACGGGGTCTACCTCGTGCACCAGCAGATCGGCACCGTGGTGATGGACCGCATGCACGCCGTTGGGCTGCGGTCCTGGTGGCTGCTCGCCGGCTTCGTCACCTCGGCGCTGGTGCTCGGCTGGGCGATGACGAAGTTCGTCGAACGCCCCGCCTACAAGCTGCTCACTCAGATCCAGTCGGGCAGGTCCGGCAACTCCCCGCGCAGGTCCGAGCCGTCGGTCCTGCCGGTCAGCCACCCCAGGACGGCGCTCGCCGACCCGCTGACGGAGTTGCGGCTCACCGGGCCGTTGAGCGTCCAGCTGCGCTGACTGCCGTCGGGCAGGGTCACCTCGACGCCGAAGGGGTCGACCCTGCCCTCGAACTGCTTCACCGCGTCGTCGAGGAACTCCTCCACGAAGTCGGCGGGCAGGTCGCCGAACCCGACACCGGCGTTCAGGTCGATGAGGTGGATCCAGATCTCGCGCAGGCGGAACAACGGCACGACGGACGCGGGGATCGGCTGGCCCTTGGGCGCCGTCACCTCCGAACGCCACGCGTGCGCGGGGAACTCGCGGCACGCGACGTCGAACCGCTGGCACGCGGAGTCCAGGTCGGCCTTGAGCACCTGCAGCAGCCGGTGGGAACCCTCCTCGATGTCGGCGTCGCGGTCCGTGCGGGAGGTGTAGGCCTGGTGCTCGACCCCGGTCTTCGCCCACGTGAGCAGGTTCACCAGCGCGTCGGCGTTGCGCGCGAGGTGGGTGATGACGTGTCCGCGGGTCCAGCCGGGCAGCAGGCTCTGGCCGCGCACCGCGGCCTCGTCCAGCTCCTCGACGACCTCGTACAGCACGTCCGTCGCCTCGCGCACCGCGGTGATGTGCCGGTCTGGCACCCCTCGCGGTGCAGGTACGGACGTGTGCTGCGTGGACGGCGTGTAGGTCATGTGCTGCCTCTCCCCGACGTTGAGGCTCCTGATCGAAGTGACCAGACTATGAGTAAAGCCAGCTCAGGGGAATGCGATAGCCCTCGGAACCGTTTTTGTCAGGGGTCCGCCCTAGCATGGTCGGCGGGTCGTTCGCAGCCTCCGAACCGATGCTAGTACTCTTCGAACGCTTGTTCGGAAGAGTGTGGCGTGAGTGACCCGCCAATCGCAGCCGAAGGGACCCCAGTGGCAGACCGTCTTGTTGTTCGCGGCGCCCGCGAGCACAACCTGCGCGGCGTGGATATCGACCTGCCGCGGGACAGCCTGATCGTCTTCACGGGGCTGTCCGGCTCCGGCAAGTCGAGCCTGGCTTTCGACACGATCTTCGCCGAGGGCCAGCGCCGCTACGTCGAGTCGCTCTCGGCCTACGCGCGCCAGTTCCTCGGGCAGATGGACAAGCCCGACGTCGACTTCATCGAGGGCCTCTCGCCCGCGGTCTCGATCGACCAGAAGTCCACGAGCCGCAACCCGCGCTCGACCGTGGGCACGATCACCGAGGTCTACGACTACCTGCGCCTGCTCTACGCCCGCGCCGGCAAGCCGCACTGCCCGCAGTGCGGCGAGGCGATCGGCAAGCAGACGCCGCAGGAGATCGTCGACCAGGTGCTCGCGATGGAGCAGGGCACCAAGTTCCAGGTGCTCGCGCCGGTCATCCGCGGCCGCAAGGGCGAGTACCTCGACCTGTTCCAGAACCTGCAGACGCAGGGCTACTCGCGCGCGAAGGTCGACGGTGTCGTCTACGCGCTCGCCGAGGTGCCCAAGCTCAAGAAGCAGGAGAAGCACCACATCGCGGTCGTCATCGACCGGCTGTCGGTCAAGGCCTCGTCCAAGCAGCGCCTCACCGACTCGGTGGAGACGGCGCTGCGACTCGCGGACGGCCTGGTCGAGCTGGAGTTCGTCGACCTCCCGGAGACCGACCCGAAGCGGATCAGGGGCTTCTCGGAGAACCTGGCGTGCCCCAACGGCCACCCGCTCGCGATCGAGGACCTGGAGCCGCGGTCGTTCTCCTTCAACTCGCCCTACGGCGCGTGCGTGGTCTGCACGGGCATCGGCGTGCGCAAGGAGGTCGACCCGGAGCTCGTGGTCCCGGACGACGAGCTGAGCCTCGAGGACGGTGCGATCGCGCCGTGGGCGGGCGGGCAGACCGCGGAGTACTTCCTCCGGCTGCTGCAGTCGCTCGGCGAGACCATCGGCTACCGCATGGACACGCAGTGGCGGCACCTGCCCGCCAAGGTGCAGAAGGCGATCCTGCACGGCATCGACGAGCAGGTGCACGTCCGCTACAAGAACCGCTACGGCCGTGAGCGCTCCTACTACGCCAACTACGAGGGCGTCATCCCGTTCCTCGAACGGCGCCAGGAGCAGACCGAGTCCGAATACATGAGGGAGAAGTACGAGGGCTACATGCGCGAGGTCCCGTGCCCCGCGTGTTCGGGCACCCGCCTCAAGCCGGAGATCCTCGCCGTCACGCTGCACCACGGCAAAAAGGGCGACAGGTCCATCGCCGAGGTCTGCGCGATGAGCGTGTCGGAGTGCTCCGACTTCCTCGACGGCCTCAAGCTCGGCAAGCGCGAGTCGATGATCGCGGGCGCGGTGCTCAAGGAGATCCAGGCCCGCCTGCACTTCCTGCTCGACGTCGGCCTCGACTACCTCTCGCTCGACCGCGCGTCGGGAACGCTGTCCGGCGGCGAGGCGCAGCGCATCCGGCTCGCCACCCAGATCGGCTCCGGCCTGGTCGGCGTGCTGTACGTGCTGGACGAGCCGTCGATCGGCCTGCACCAGCGCGACAACCACCGCCTGATCGAGACGCTGACGAGGCTGCGCAACCTCGGCAACACGCTCATCGTCGTCGAGCACGACGAGGACACGATCCGCGCGTCGGACTGGGTCGTCGACATCGGCCCCGGCGCCGGCGAGCACGGCGGCAAGGTCGTGCACAGCGGCCCGTACAAGAAGCTGCTGACGAACAAGGAGTCGATGACCGGCGCCTACCTGTCGGGTCGCAAGTCGATCCCGATGCCGGCCAAGCGCCGCAAGATCGACAAGAAGCGCCAGCTCACGGTCGTCGGCGCGCGCGAGCACAACCTGCGCGGCATCGACGTGTCGTTCCCGCTCGGCACCCTCACCTCGGTCACGGGCGTGTCCGGTTCCGGCAAGTCGACGCTGGTCAACGACATCCTGGCCACGGTGCTCGCGAACAAGCTCAACGGCGCGCGCCAGGTGCCGGGCCGCCACACCCGCATCAACGGCCTGAACGAGGTCGACAAGCTGGTGCGCGTCGACCAGTCGCCGATCGGCCGCACCCCGCGGTCGAACCCGGCCACCTACACCGGCGTGTTCGACCACGTCCGCAAGCTGTTCGCGGCGACCACGGAGGCGAAGGTCCGCGGCTACCAGCCGGGCCGCTTCTCGTTCAACGTCAAGGGCGGCCGCTGCGAGGCGTGCGCGGGCGACGGCACGATCAAGATCGAGATGAACTTCCTCCCGGACGTCTACGTCCCCTGCGAGGTCTGCAAGGGCGCGCGGTACAACCGCGAGACGCTGGAAGTGCACTACAAGGGCAAGACGATCTCCGAAGTCCTCGACATGCCGATCGAGGAGGCGGCCACGTTCTTCGAGCCGATCAACGCGATCTACCGCCACCTGCGCACGCTGGTCGACGTGGGTCTCGGCTACGTGCGGCTGGGCCAGCCGGCGCCGACGCTGTCCGGTGGTGAGGCGCAGCGCGTGAAGCTCGCGTCGGAGCTGCAGAAGCGCTCGACGGGCAAGACGGTCTACATCCTCGACGAGCCCACGACGGGCCTGCACTTCGAGGACATCCGCAAGCTGCTGGGCGTGATCAACGGCCTGGTGGACAAGGGGAACACCGTCATCGTCATCGAGCACAACCTCGACGTCATCAAGACGTCCGACTGGATCGTCGACATGGGTCCCGAAGGGGGCTCCGGCGGCGGTATGGTCATAGCAGAGGGCACGCCCGAGCAGGTCTCTCAGGTCGAGAAGAGCTACACGGGGCAGTTCTTGCTGCAGGTGCTCGAAAATGAGGAGGTGTCAGCAGCAGGGTGATGATCCCACTCGATGCGCTGGCCCACCGCGAGCGCGCCCTTCAGGCGTCGCGCGGCGAGCCCACGGCGTACCCCTTCAGCCTCGTTGAGGTGCTCGACTCGTCGGAGCAGGCACTCCGTCGCGTCGCGGCTGTCGGTTGGTTGCGGGCCCTGGAACGGCTTCCTCATCTAGTCGACAAGTGAACTCGTCCGGCCTAGTGAGACAGTGGAGTCTCACTAGAGCCGCAGTACAGCCGGTGAGGAATTCCCGGTCCGCTGTGAGATGTGTCCAGGAGCTGTCACTCGGACGAGGTATCCGGGATGATGGCGGCCGTGTCACTGAACCGCTATCGCTTCCGCAGCGTGTGGCACGTCGACGCGTCCCCGGCTGATGTGTACGAGGTGCTGTCCGACATCGCGAACTACCCGCTGTGGTGGCACGAGGTCCGGAGAGCCACGAAGATCGACGACGAGACCGGCGAGCTCAGGTGCCGGTCGTTCCTGCCGTTCGACCTGGTCGTGCAGGTCAAGCACAGCATTCGCAACCAGCAGGCCGGCCTGCTGCGGGCGACGTTGTCCGGTGATCTCGAAGGCTATGCGAGCTGGGAGATCATCGGCCGCGACGGCGGCACCGACCTCGTGTTCGACCAGGAGGTCGTGGTCACCAAGCCGTTGTTGCGGCGCCTGGTGCTCATCGCCAAGCCGTTCTTCCGCGGCAACCACGACATGATGATGCGCGGCGGCTTCAAGGGCCTGAAGCAGGTCCTCGAGGCGAAGGCCGCGAGCCGCGAGTCCTAACGCTGGTAGTCGCCCAGCTGCACGACCATGTTGTCGGTCGTCCGCACGCATTTCAGCGGTATCTGGACGTGGGCGAGATCGCCCTCGTAGGGCCACGAACACGACCACTCGCCTGAGGTCCAGAGCAGCCCTTGACCCTCCGCCTGCCCGCTCTGGGTCGCCGCCCGGTAGCGGTCCGCGATGTCGATGGCCGCCGGGCACCCGACGCCGTTGAGGTCCGTGACCTTCTGGGCGCCATCACGGCAGACGACGGCTTCGAACTCGCATGTCGCGCCCCACGCCTTCCACACCTCCGCCGGGATGGAGAGGCAGGGCAACACCGTGCCGGAACGCAGGTACCGCCAAGCATGGTCCTTGTACTCGAAGAGCACGGCGAGATCGTCGAACCGGGCCGGGGTCGTGTTCGCCTTGGAGAGGACATACCGGTCCTGCTGGCATCTGATGTCGAAGTAGCGCACGTCGGGCCCCAGCGGATGTGCGGCCGCGAGCACCTCCGGGGTCGCCTCGTCGCACGGGGCCTTGAGCCGCCCGGCGACCAGACCGGAGGGGACCGAGATCTCCTTCATCGTGGTGACGAGCTCATCGGGTGGTGCGGGCAGCGGTGGTTGCCGGGAGTTCGTCGAGGCCGCGATGGTGTTGAGGTCCTTGGTCTGCTCGGGTGTGAGCCGATGCCCGACGAACCGGAGCTCGATCTTCACACCGGCCCGCGCGGCGCGTTCACCGACGGTCGCGCGGATCTCGTCGAGGCTCTTGCCGCACATGTCCAAGCCGCCGTGCGCGAACAGGACGACGCGGTTCGTCTCGTTGCCGCGCAGGGGGTGGAAGCCCGCGAAGTCGTCGATCGCCGCGAGAAGGCCGTTCAGCACCGTCGGCCTGCCGCTCGGGGTGATCGCTCGGGCCGCGGCGCCGATCTCACCCGCCTGTCCGGTGCCCGGTGCGACCAGCTCGGACGTGGCCGGGGAGTCGCACGAGCCGCCGAACTTGCGCAACGCCAGCGCGTCGCCGGTCGCCATGTTCGCCGCGGCGGCCCCGACGGCGTCCGCGACCTCGCGGAAGTCCGGCGAGTCGGACGCGTCGACGAGGAACGTCGTGCGATGGCCGGGGGTGAGGAAGAGCCAGAGTCCAGCGGACACCAGGCCCAGTACCAGCAGCACCACGGCTCCCGTCGCGACCCGGCGCCTCACCGCCTGCCTCCCGGGCCGAGCGCGCGCAGGTCCGTCAGGGCCTTCGTCATGGTCCCGGCCTCGGCGTTGTACGCGTCGGCAGCCCTGGAGTAGCCCGCCAGCGGGTTCGTCAGGTCGTCTCCGGACCGCGCCGACCCGATCAACGTCTCGGCGGCGGCGACCACCTCTGTCTGCAACGTGCGCAGCCGGACCGCCTTGTCCCTCAGCCGGGCCGCGTCGGCCGAGGACCCGGTGCGGCTGTCGAGGTCCTCGATCTCCAGGTCGGCGACGGCGTCGCGGGCGTCGGTCAGCGCGGCGTCGGCGACGTCGAACCGGCCGTTCCTGATCGACGTGGTGACAGTGTTGAGCTTCTCGACGGCGGGGTTGAGGACGTTGACGACCGACTGCGACGACCGCAACACCGGCTCGACGTTCGCGAACCAGTCCAGATGGCGGCGCAGCTCGTCCGGTGAGGTCGCGAAGGCCGGTTCCTGCGTCTGCAACGACGCCGCCAGGTCGGTGAGGCCGCCGGTGTCCTCGACCTGGTAGCCGACGAACCGGAACTCGATCTTCAGTCCCGCCGCGGCCACCCGATCGCGGATCTGCGCCCGGACGAACGCGCTGTCGGTGTCGCAGGCGTCCTCGCCGTGCCGGGTGACGACGATGATCCTGTTGACCTGCCTGGCCTTCAGCGCGAAAGGGGTGGTGAAGTCGCCGACCGCCTCGAGGATGCCGCGCTGCAGCGTTGCTTTCGCGCCCTGCCGCACTGATCGCGCGGCCTCGGCGATCTCCTCCCGGTTGCCGGTGCCGAATCCGACGAGCCGGGCGGTGTTGTCCTCCGCGCCGCACTCGCCGCCGAAACTGCGCAGCGACTGGGAGTCCCGCTCACCCGAGTTCCCGGCGACGGCGGTCAGCGCCTCGACGACGCTCGGCAGGTCGCCCCCGGCCGCGTCGATCAGGAACGCCGTCTTGTACAGCGGCGCGAACAGCAGGCGGTACCCCACGATCCCGCCGGAGACCAGCACGACCACCAGGGCGACGGCCAGGGTCAGCCACAGGCCGCGGCGCCGGGGCTTCAGCCCGGCCTGCGTCTTCTGGATCGCAGATGACAGCTTGTCCGCCGCGCTGACGGGGAGCGCCATGTCGTCCACATCCGCAAGGTAGCGAAGTTCGGGGACGAATGAAGTCAGGTTCGCGCAGACAGGTGCCGCACCAGCAACGCCAGCTGCTCCGCGTACTTCGCGGCGAACTCGGGCGTGGCCGGGTCCTCGCCGGTGATCTGGCCCGCGGTCTGCCGCAGCGTCAACGGCGCTGAGGCCGCCGCCATCAGGGCCAGCAGCAGGAACGCGGGGTCCAGGCCCGCGGGCAGTTCGCCGGCGGCCTGACGAGCCCGCATCTCCTCCACCTGACCCCGGAGGAACTCCCCGTCGGTCGGTGGGCTGTCGCCCGCCAGGTTCGCCCACGCCCACATGCGGCCGTGGTCGGTGAGCGTGGTCATGACGAACCCCGCCGCCACCTCGTCCAGCGGCTGCTGCTGGCTCGCGAGTTCGGCGGCGGAGGAGTGCCAGCTCGTGGCGAGCTCCTTGTAGATGCCTTCCTTGCCGCCGAAGTAGTACGAGATCAGCTGCTTGTTCACGCCTGCCCGCGCCGCGATGTCCGTCGTGCGCGTGGCCGCGTACCCCTTCGCGCCGAACTCCGCCGCGGCCGCTTCCAGGAGCAGGGCCCGCGTGCGTTCCGGGTCGCGCTTGCGTTCCGAGGCGCGGGGAGAACGGCGTTGATCCACGTCGACACGGTAGCCGACGGGCAGTTTTCAACCAACGGGTTGACTTAGTCAACCAAACGGTTGAAACTCGACGGCATGAGGATCGCAGTGATCGGTGGGGGAATCGGCGGGCTGTGCCTGGCGCATGGATTGCGCAAAGCCGGCGTGGACGTGGCGGTGTACGAGCGCGACCTCTCGCGCACGGATCGCCTGCAGGGGTACCGGGTGCACATCAACGCGCACGGTGCCGCTGCCTTGAGGGAGTGCTTGCCCGCGGCGAGCTGGGAGCGGTTCGAACGGAGCGCGGGCACCGGCGGCAACGGGTTCGGGTTCCTGACCGAACAGCTCAAACCCCTGCTCGTGCTGGAACCGGACGAGGAGAAGCACTACTCGGCCAGCCGGATCACGCTCCGGCAGGTGCTGCTCGACGGGCTGGACGTCCGGTTCGGCAAGCGGTTCGAGCGCTACGAGCAGGGCGACGACATCAAGCTGTGCTTCGAGGACGGCACGGCCGAGTCCTGCGACGTGCTGGTCGGCGCGGACGGCATCCGGTCGCGGGTGCGCGCGCAGTACCTGCCGCACGCGGGCACGGAGAAGATCGGCGTCACGGCGATCGCGGGGAAGCTGTTCCTCGACGACAACGACTGGGTGCCGCGGGAGCTGGTCGACAGGGCCAACACGGTCGTCCCGACGTCCCGGGCCGGCATGTTCCTGGCCGCGCACGACGGGCTCGGCGTCACCGACGACGACGACGATCTGTTGTTCGACAACGTGCGTCCCTACCTGATGTGGGCCTACGCCGCCGCGGACTTGACCGTCCACGATGGACAGGACCTGCAACGCGAGGTGCTCGCCAGGATCGCGCGGTGGAGCCCCGGGCTGACCGGGATCGTCGCGGCCTCGCCCGCCGAGACCATCAGCGAGTGGCGCATCCGCTCGTCCAGGCCGATCGGACGCTGGCAGCCGACGAACGTCACGTTGCTCGGCGACGCCGTCCACGCGATGACGCCGATGAGGGGCATCGGGGCGAACATCGCGCTCAGGGACGCGCAACTGCTCGCGCGGTGCATCGCCGAAGGTGGCGACGCCATCGCCAGGTACGAGAAGGAGATGTACGACTACGGCTTCGCGGCCGTGCGCGACTCGCTCAGGGCCGCCCGTCAGTTCGCCGACGGTGGCCCGGTCGCGCGGACGATCTTCAAGACCGTGCTCAGGACCGCGAGCGCCGTGCCCGCGTTGAAGCGCGCGATGTTCTGAAAATCAGTTTGAACCGTTCTTGCTCGCTCTACGTGTGATGGGCGTCGGAGCACTAGCCAGGAGGTTCAGGATGATCCGCAGGAGTGTTGCGGTCGTCGCGCTGGGACTGATCTCGCTGACCGCCTGCGCGGGGACGCCGGAGAGCAAGCCGGTGGCACAGCAGCAGCAAGAGGGCGCGGTGGCGTTGAAGACCGCGGAGATCGTGGACCTCGGCTCGGTCGTCACCGACGACAAGGGCTTCACCCTGTACCGGTTCGACAACGACAAGCCGGGTGAGTCCACTTGCGACGGTGAGTGTGCGGCGGCCTGGCCTCCCGCCACGGTGCCCGGCGAGAACTTCTCGGTGGACGGCGTCGACCAGGGCCTGGTCGGGTCCATCGTCCGCAAGGACGGCAGCCGCCAGATCACCGTCGACGGCATGCCGCAGTACCGGTTCGCCAAGGACACCAAGCCCGGTGAGACCAAGGGCCAGGGCCTGCAGGGCAAGTGGTTCGCCACCGGCACGGACGGCGCCCGCACCCAGCTCGCGGCCCGGACGGGTGTCGTCGCGGGGCTCGGCGCGGTGCTGACCAACAACGCGGGCCTCACGCTCTACCGGTTCGACGACGACACGGCCCAGCCGCCGGCGTCGAACTGCGACGGCGGCTGCGCGGAGAACTGGCCACCGGTCGTCGTGGAGGGCGACACGCCGCGGGTGAAGGGCGTCGACCCGAAGCTGCTCGGCACGGTCACCCGCAAGGACGGCAAGAAGCAGCTGACCGTCGCGAACTGGCCGCAGTACACGTTCAAGAACGACAGCAAGCCCGGTGAGGCCAAGGGCGTCACGGTGCCGAAGTGGTCCGCCACCGCCACCGACGGCAAGAAAGCCCAGCAGAACAAGGCGATCGCGCTCACCAGCGCGACCGTCGGGGACCTCGGCGTCGTCGCCACCGATTCCGACGGCATGACGCTCTACCGGTTCGACGACGACACCGCGGACCCGCCGACGAGCAACTGCTCCGGCGACTGCGCGGTGCAGTGGCCGCCCGCCTTCGTCAGCGAGGGCTTCCAGGTGCAGGGCGTGGACGCCTCGCTCGTGGGGACGATCGAGCGGGACGGGAAGAAACAGCTCACCATCGCGGGGTTGCCGCAGTACCTGTTCGCAGGGGACGAGGTCTGCGGTGAGGCCAACGGGCAGGGCGTTGGCGGGAAGTGGTGGGCCACCAAGGCCGACGGAAGTCGCGCCGGCCGGTAAGAGGGGAGAGGAAGGTCCCGGCGGGAAGCACTCCGCCGGGACCTTCTTCCTACTTGAGGCGCAACAGAAGTGCCTGCTCCGGTTCGAGCACCGGCAGCTGGACACCGACCTCCGACAGCACGGAACCGGGCAGCTCCACCGGCTTCCAGTCCGGGGCCAGTCGCTGGGTCAGCCTGGGCCGCCCGGCCGGGGCGTCGAATGACAGCCGGTACGTCCGGGACGGGTCGAGTCCGGGCAGCCGCACCCGCCGCGGCTTGTTCTGCACCGAGGTCGCGAGCTGCACGTACCCGAACAGGGCCTCGGACCGGTCGGTGGCGACGATTCCGTGCACCCACGCCGCGGGGTCCGGGTGGTCGGAGTGCACGGTGACACCGGTGTGCACCAACGCCCGCACGTCCTTGTAGTACTCGATCGCGGCCTGCAGCCCGTCCCGTTCCTCGTCCGTGGCCGAGTTGATGTCCCACTCGATCCCGAAGTGCCCGAACATCGCCGTGGCCACGCGGAACGACAGGTCGTGCACCCGCCCGGTCGTGTGCGACTTCGTGGGGCCGACGTGCGCGCCCATCAGCTCCGGCGGCAGGAACACGCCGGTCCACCGCTGGATCAGCTGGCGTTCCAGGGCGTCGTTGCAGTCCGACGTCCACACCCGGTCTGTGCGCGAGAGCACGCCGAGGTCGATCCGCCCGCCACCGGACGAGCAGCTCTCGATCTCCACGTGCGGGTGCCGGAGCCGCAGCTCGTCGAGCAGCCGGTAGAACGCGGCCGTCTGGTCGTGCACCCGCGAACCGGTCAGGTCGCGGTTGTGGTCCCACTTCACGAACGCGATGTCGTTGTCCGACAACACCGACGAGACGCGGTCGAGGATGTGCGCGTACGCCTCGGGGTGCGCGATGTTCAGCACCTGCTGGTTGCGCGACGGCGGCGGCAGCACGCCGGGACGCGGTCCGAGCACCCAGTCCGGGTGAGCGCGGTAGAGGTCGGAGTCGGTGTTGATCATCTCGGGCTCGAACCACAGCCCGAACTCCATGCCGAGCGCGCGGACATGCTTGATCAACGGCGTCAGCCCGTCCGGCCACACCGTCTCGTCGACGTACCAGTCACCGAGGCCGGCGGAGTCGTCGCGGCGGTGCCGGAACCAGCCGTCGTCCAGCACGAACCGCTCGACGCCCATCGCGGCGGCGGTGTCGGCGAGCGAGGTCAGCCGCGCGAGGTCGTGGTCGAAGTAGACGGCCTCCCACGTGTTGAGCACGACCGGGCGTGGCCGCAGTGAACGCTCCCGCAGCTGCTGGTGGAACGCGGCGCTGATGCCGTCGATGCCGGTGGACGAGTAGGCCGCGTAGAGCCACGGCGACTCGTACTCCTCGCCCGGCGCCAGCGTGATCTCGCCCGGCAGCAGCAGTTCGCCACCGCCCAGGACGGGCGAGCCGTCGACCAGGTTCTCCGCGTACGTCACGTGGTTGCCGCTCCACGCCACGTGCAGCGCCCACACCTCGCCGTCGCGGAACGAGAACCCCGGCGTGCCGGCCAGCAACCCGATGGTCGCGTCGTGCCCGGTGCGGCCCCGCCTGCTCTCGCGCACCCACGACCCGTACTGCAGAGACTGCCGCTGCGGCGAGCGCTCGCGGCTCCAGCGTCCGGTGAAGTCGAGCAGTTCGGTGGCGTGCGAAGGGACGGGGAGCGCGGTTTCCAGGCCCTCCAACGAATACGGCGTCTCGCCGTCGTTGCGGACGACGTGGCGCAGCCGGAGCATGCCGGACGGCAGCAGTTCCAGGGTGCCGGTCACGGTCAGCCCGGCAGCCTCGTCCGACGCGACGTAGCGGAAGATCGAGCCGTCCTCGCCGGAGAACGACGTCACCGACAGCGCGGGCGCGAAGTGCTCGCCGCCGCGGTGGCCGCGCAGTCCGGGACGGCCGACGTACCCGGCACCGGCGTCGGGCAGCAGCGCGAGCGGGACCGGCGCGTCCGGCGCGTTGTTCGGGTTGGTCCACGAAACGACGTCGACCAGGCCGTGCAGCGCGGCCTGGTCGACGTCTCCGAGCGTTCGCCCCCAGTGCGTCACGACCGGCAGGCTCGCGCCCGCGAGGGTGATGACGACGCTGGAGGTGTCGTCGTGCAGGTGCACGACCTCCGTGTTGCTCATGCGGGCCCCGTCCACATCAAACACAAATGAACATTGCGCCGATCCTCAGACGCGGGCGGGGTGTTGTCAAGCGTTGGGGAATGTTGAGTTGTGTCTGATCAGACGACCAGACTGAGCACCGCGGCGACCACGAAACCGACCACCGAGAGGATGGTCTCGAGGACCGTCCACGACTGCAGCGTCTCCTTCACCGACAGCCCGAAGTACCGCGACACGATCCAGAAGCCGCCGTCGTTGACGTGCGAGGCGATGATCGAACCGGACGCGATGGCCATCACGACCAGCGCGAGCTGCGGCTGCGAGTAGTTCAGGTCCGCCAGCACCGGTGCCACGATGCCCGCGGTCGTCACGATCGCGACCGTCGCCGAACCCTGCGCGATGCGGATGACGCAGCTGATCACGTACGCCAGCGCGATCACCGGCAGGCCGATGCCGGACAGTTCGGTCGCCAGCGTCTTGCCGATGCCCGTCGCGGCCAGCACGGCGCCGAAGAAGCCACCGGCACCGACCACGAGCAGGATCATCGCGACCGGCTTCAGTGAGGCGGCGGACAGCTCCGCGACCTTCTCCCGCGTCATGCCGCGCCGGAAACCCAGCAGCCAGAACGCGAGCAGCACCGAGATCGTCAGCGCCACCGCGGGCGTGCCGAAGAACGTCGCCACCGAGTACAGCCGCGTGCCCTTGGTCAGCAGGATCGAGCCGAACGTGCCGGCGAGGATCAGCACCAGCGGCAGGCCGATGATCGAGAGCACCAGGCCGAGCGACGGCGGTTCGCGATCACCGTTGTCCTCGCGCGCGGCCTCGGCCGCCGCCAGCATCTCCTCCGGCACCGGCACGTTGATGCGCTTGCCGATCCAGTACGAGTACAGGACACCGCCGACGAACCACGACGGGAGCGCCACCGCGAGACCCATGATGATGATCCAGCCGAGCGACACGCCCAGGAGACCGGCCGCCGCCACGGGGCCGGGGTGCGGTGGCATGAACGCGTGCATGACCGAAAGGCCTGCCAGCAAAGGCATGCTGAACAGCACGATCGACTTGCCGCTGCGCTTGGCCGCCACGTAGACGAGCGGTGCGAGCACGAAGATGCCGATGTCGAAGAAGACCGGCACGCCGAAGATCAGGCCGGCGAGGCCGATCGCGACCGGTGCCTTCTTCTCGCCGAACGCGTGCATCAGCTTGTCCATCAGGACCTGCGCGCCGCCGGACGCCTCGAGGATCGCGCCCAGCAGCGTGCCGAGACCGATGATCGCGGCGATGTGCCCGAGGATCGAGCCGAAGCCCTTCTCCAGCAACGAGTCCGAGGCCTTCTGCGCCGACCCGACCAGTGTCTCCACCGGCACGCCCGCCAGGAGCGCGACCAGCAGCGCGACGACGATCAGCGCGATGAACGGCTCGACCTTGAACTTGATGATCAGTAGCAGCAGCACCGCGATGCTGACCACGGCGAGGGTGAGCAAGCCCCCTGTTGAGTGTTGCAACCAGTCGATCACGGGCGGCTCCTGAGTGAATGGCCTGGCAATGAGCCGGTGGCGGTTCCGTCGTCGATCACCGTCACCCCGTTGCAGAACACGTACGGGATGCCGGCAGCCTGCTGTCGCGGCTCGTCGAACGTCGCCGTGTCGGCGATCGTCGCGGGGTCGAACAGCACCAGGTCGGCCGCGTAGCCCTCGCGGACCAGACCTCGGTCGGTGAGCCGCAAACGTTTGGCGGCGCGACCGGTGAGGTGCTCGACGCACTCCTCCAGGCTCAGCACGCCCAGTTCGCGGACGTAGCGCGCGAAGTACCGGGGGAACGTGCCCCACGCGCGCGGATGTGGCCGGTCGCCGACCAGCAGCCCGTCGCTGCCGCCGGTGTGCGCCGGATGCTTCATGATCGCCTGCACGTTCTCCTCGTGGCCCACGTGCATGAGGCAGGACGTACCCATCCGCTCGTCGATCAACACGTCGAAGTACAGGTCGGCCGGTGCGCGTCCGAGTCGCAGCGCGGAGGCGTGGACGCTGGCGCCGACGAGGTGCGCGTTGCGGTCGTTGCGGACGCCGTTGATCTCGATGGAGTCCCAGTCGACCGGTACGCCGTGGCAGCCGTCCGAACCGGTCTCCTCGATCTCGGCCCGGATGCGTTCGCGGGTGTCCACATCGGACAACCTCGCCAGCGCCCTGTCCGGCCCGCCTTCCGTGGCCCACGACGGCAGCAGCGCACTCAGGTAGGTCGCCCCCGGCAGGTACGGGTAGGTGTCGAGTGAGATGTCGGCGCCGTTCGCCATGGCGTCGTCGAGCAACGCCAGCAGTTCCGGTGCCTTGCCCTTGTTGACCGGGAAGTTCATCGTCGCGTGCGCGAGGTGCAGCGCACAGCCCGAGCGCTTCGAGACGTCCACCATCTCCGCGTAGGCCTCCAACGCGCCGGCGCCGTAGCTGCGGTGGTGCGGGCTGTAGAAGCCGTTGTGCTGCCCGACGACCTCGCAGAGCTGCACGAGCTCGGACGTGTCCGCGTACATGCCCGGCGTGTAGGTGAGCCCGGACGACATGCCCATCGCGCCCTCGGCGAGCGACCGCGCGAGAACGGACTTCATCGTGTCCATTTCGGACTCGGTCGGCCGCCGGTCGTCCCAGCCGACGACGAGCATCCGCAGTGTTCCCTGCGGCACCAGGTACGCGGCGTTCACCGCGATGCCCCGGTCGAGCCGGTCGAGGTACTCGCCGACCGAGCGCCAGTTCCAGTCGAAGCCCGGCGGGTCGTCGTTCCACCCGGCGAGCTGGCCGCGCAGCGTCGCGAGCACCTCGTCGTTCACCGGCGCGTAGGACAGGCCGTCCTGGCCGAGCACCTCGGTCGTGACGCCTTGGGAGACCTTCGCCAGGTGGTCGGGTTCAGCGAGGACCCGCAGGTCCGAGTGCGAGTGCATGTCGATGAACCCCGGCGCGAGCACCAGCCCGTCCGCGTCGATCGACCTCTTGGCGCTCACCGGAGTCCCGATGGACGAGATGACGCCGTCCTTGATCCCCACATCCGCCTGGTAGGCGGGTGCGCCCGTGCCGTCGGCGATCAGCGGGCCGTGCAGGACGACGTCGTCCATCGGTGCACTCCTTCTAGAAGTAGGTGCGGATCAGGTCGACCACGGTCGTGCCCCGCACGACCGGGATCAGCTGCCACTTGTCGAACACCGTGCAGGGGTGCGACAGACCGAGCCCGATCCAGTCGCCGACGCGGACGGTGGCCTCGGGGCCGAGCCGGAGGAACGCGTGCTGGTCGTTCAGCGCGGTGACCGTCGCTCCCGCCAGCGGGGCGATCGCGCCGTCGCCGCGGCGGATGAGCTGCGGTTCCGGCAGGCCCTCGTCGAACGACGCGTCGCGCTTGCCGATCGTCAGCAGCGCCAGGTCGCGCTGCGGCCGTGACGTCACCTGGGCCCAGGCCCGCAGCGCGGAACGGAACGGCTCCACGCCGTCGATCCGCGCGAACGGCGAGATCCCGCGGTAGAACCCGTCGTCGTGCGTGATGTACGCACCGCTGCGCAGCACCGGGGTCACCGGCATCGGCCACGGCTGCGACAGCGTCGCCGCCACCTGGTCGAAGTACGCGCTGCCGCCCGCGGTGACGATCACCGAGTCCAGCTCGTCGAGCAGCCCGCCGTCGGCCAGGCGCAGCACGAGCGTGCGCAGGTCGGTCAGGTAGCTGTCCACGATGGACTGCGACGACTCGGACGCGTCGTGCGCGAGCGCGCCCTCGTAGCCACCGGCGCCCACCAGCCGCAGCACCGGGCTCTGGTCCACCGCCCGCGCCACGGCCAGCGCCGTCTCCAGATCACGCGCACCCGTCCGGCCACCGGGAGCGCCGAGCTCGACCAGCACGTCGACCGGCCGGGACGGCTGGAGCTCCTGCAGCGTCTCGCTCATCAGCGCGACCCCGGCCTCGGAGTCGGCCCAGCAGCTGAACTCGAAGCCGGGGTCCCGGTCGAGCTCGCGGACCAGCCAGCGCAGCGCGGCGGGGTCGAGGAGCTGGTTCGCCAGCAGGACCCGGTTCACCCCGAACGCCCGGTAGACCCGCAGCTGCGACGCGTTGGCCGCGGTCAGGGCCCACACGCCGTGCTCGATCTGACGCTGGAACAGCTGCGGTGCCATCGTCGTCTTGCCGTGCGGCGCCAGCTTGACGCCGTGGTTGTCGCACCACTTCGCCATCGTTGTCAGGTTGTGCGCCAACGCGTCCGCGTCCAGCACGACGAGCGGCCCGACGAACTCGTCGCCGAACAGGTCGAGGCGCTGGCCGGCGACCTCGCCGATGGTCGAGCCGAACGTGCTCGACGGCAGGCCCTTGAAGCGCCAGCTGACCTGTTCCGACCTGATGTCCGCGACGGCCGCGAGGTCCATCTCCATCAGATGTTGCATATTTTGCAACTCCCATTGCGCGATGTGATGCTGAGTTGTGTAGCATTCGGTCTCGCCGCCGTCAACGAACACCTCTGGAGCGCGCATGCGGTTCGATCACGTCGGCGGTGTCGTGTGTCTCGGCGAGACCATGGTGATGATGGTTCCGGCTGAACCCGGTCCCGTGCACCTGGTGCGAACCTGGCACAGGGCCGTCGGTGGCGCCGAGTCCAACGTCGCCGTGCACCTGACGCGCCTGGGCGTCCGGTCGTCGTGGGTCAGCGCGGTCGGCGACGACTCGTTCGGGCTGGCGGTGCTCGACGCGGTGGGCGGCTTCGGCGTCGACGTGTCGCGCGTCCGGGTCGACCCGGCGCGCCCGACCGGCCTCTACGTCAAGGAGGCCTCGCCGCACGGCAGCCCGGTGCGCTACTACCGGCGCGGTTCGGCGGCCTCGGGCATGGGGCTGGAGATGATCGACCGGCTGGGCCTCGGCGAGGTGAAGCTGGTGCACCTCAGCGGCATCACGGCCGCCCTGTCCGACTCGTGCCTCGCGATGATGCGCGAACTGCTGCGCCGGCCGCGGCACGGGTTCCTGATCTCGTTCGACCTGAACTGGCGGCCCGCGCTGTGGACCGACCGCGACCCGCGCGTGCTGCGTGAGCTCGCCGACATGGCGGACGTCGTGCTGGCGGGCTCCGACGAGGCGGAACTGGTGTGGGGCACGGGTGATCCCGCCCGGTTGCGGCGGCTGCTGCCCGGCCCGGCGTCGCTCGTGGTCAAGCAGGGCGCGGACGGCGCGACGCTGCTGGAAGGCGGTTCGTCGTACTTCGAACCCGCGCTGGAGGTCGACGTCGTGGAACCGGTCGGCGCGGGCGACGCGTTCGCGGCGGGCTTCCTCGCGGCCACCCTGGCGGGGGAGTCCCCGTCGGTGCGGTTGCGCGCCGGGCACCTGCAGGCGGCATCCGCTTTGCTCACCGCCGAGGACGTCGGAGATCCTTTGCCGGACGACGTGACGGTACCGCTGCTGCACGCCGACCCGCAGACCTGGGCGTCCGCCCGCTTGGAGGTGTGATGAGCCAGAGTCTCGACAGAGCGCTCACCCTGGTGAGCCAGCTCGCGACGGGCCCGAAGACGCTGGACGAGCTGTCCGGCGTGATCGGTGTCCACAAGTCGACGACGCTGCGGCTGCTGCGCACGCTCGAGTCGCACCGCTTCGTGCAGCGCGACGGAGTGCACCACTACCGCCTCGGCACGGCGCTGTTCGACCTCGCCAACCGGGCACTGGAGGAACGCGACGTCCGCCGCGCCGCCGAACCCGCGTTGCGGGACCTCAACTCCCGCCTCGGCCACACCGTCCATCTCGCGTCCTACGAGGACGGTGAGGTGATCTACATCGACAAGTACGAGTCCAGGCACCAGATGCGCATGTACTCGCGCATCGGCCGCCGCGCGCCGCTGCACTGCACGGCCGTGGCGAAGATCCTGCTGGCCGACCTGCCCGCGCCCGCGCTGCAGAAGGTGGTGTCCGGCATGGAGTTCCCGCGCCTGACCGAGAACACCATCCTCGGCCCGGCCGCGTACCTGGCCGAGCTGGACCGCGTGCGCGCCAACGGTTACGCCGTCGACAACTCCGAGCACGAGGACTTCATCCACTGCATCGCGGCCCCGATCAAGGGCGCGCGGGGCGAGGTGCTCGCGGCCGTGTCGATGTCGGTGCCGAAGGTGCTCCTCGACTACGAGGGCCTGCTGTCACACCTGCCTGACCTGCTCGCCACCGCCGAAGCTGCATCAGTCGAATGCGGTTATGTTCCAAGGTAAAGGGGAAATCCGTTGTCCAAGGTAGAGATCAAGACCGCTGACGCTCCGCAGCCGGTGGCCCGCTTCTCGCAGGGTGTGCGCAAGGGCAACATCCTGCAGGTGGCCGGACAGGTCGCGTTCGACCCGAAGTCGGGCGAGATCGTCGGCACCACCGTCGCCGAGCAGACGCGCCAGACGTTCGCGAACCTGCACGCCGTCCTCGCCGCCGGCGGCGCGTCGATCGACGACGTCGTGATGATCCGCGTCTACCTCACCGACACCGCGCACTTCGCTGAGCTGAACGAGGTCTACGGCGAGTTCGTCACCGACCCGGCACCCGCCCGCACCACCGTCTACGTCGGGCTGCCCGCCGGCCTGCTGGTGGAGATCGACGCGCTGGCCGTCGTCGACTGACCGTTCGCACGGATGAAGGCGCGCTTCGAACTTCAGGGCGCGCCTTCATCGTGTTCTGATGCATTTTCGGGACGTGCCGACCGTCGCAGGTTCGCGTCGCACAGCCCGGGTGATCATCGACGCCTGAACGGTCACGTGGCAGCATCCGCAACATGAAGTGGTACGCGGACAGACCGGCAAGGTTCACGCGTCAGCTGATCGCCGACCTCCTGGCCCTGGCCTGGGTCGCCCTCTGGATCTGGGTGGCGACCACCGTCCACGACTGGGTGCTGCAGCTCAGGGCCCCGGGAGACGGCCTGGTCAACGCGGGCGGCAGCATTCGCGACGTCTTCACCAACGCGGCGAGCAAGGCCAGGGGCGTGCCCTTCGTGGGCGAGGACCTGGCCGGCGCGCTGGGCAACGGCACGCAGGCCGGCCAGACGCTCACCGACGCGGGCAACGCGCAGATCAGCGTGGTGCAGGACAGCGCTTTCTGGCTCGCCGCCGCCCTCGTCGTCGTCCCGGTCCTGTTCCTGCTCATCACCTGGCTGCCGGTCCGGCTCCGGTACGCGCGCAAGGCGGCCAACACCGCGCGGCTGCGCGACAAGCCCGACCTGCTGGCGTTGAGAGCGCTCACAAGCCTCAGCCCCAGGCAGCTGAGCAAGTTCGACGGCGACCCCGCCGTGGCGTGGCGGACGGGGGACACGGACGTGATCGACGAGTTGGCACGACGTCAGCTGGCCTCGGTGGGGGTGAAGGCATGATCGTCCTGTCGGTGATCGCCGCCGTGGTGGCGATGTGCGCGGTGGCCGTGTCCCTGTGGCAGGCCCGCGAGGCGAAGCACGCTCAGACGGCCGCGCAGGCAGCGCAGGAGTCCGCCACCAGGGCTCAGGACGAGGCACAGGCCGCGCGCAAGGCCGTCGAACAGGCCACGGCGAGCGCGTTGCAGGCCAAGAACTCGGTGGAGGAAGCCAAGAAGGCGGTCGTCAAGGCCGAGGAGAGAGCGGCGAAGGCGGAGGAAGCCGCCACGGCGTCACGGATGCTGGCCGACGAGGCCCAGCTCACCGCCCAGCAGGCGACGGCGCAGATCAACGAGTTCGTCGAGGTCCTCGCCGCCGCGCGCAGCCGCAGCGGCATGCCGACGTTCGCGATCACGCCCGGCGCGCCCGACGAGTTCCGGCTCAGCTACTTCGGCGGGCCCGCCGTCATCGAGCAGCTCACGGTGTCCGTGGTGCCGGGCAGCCGCGTGCTCGGGCTCTCCCAGTACGACGAGCCGCCGGCCGAGCACCTCGAGGTGGGTCCGCTCTACAACGGCTCCGCCATCACCTTCCGGGCCGCGACCGGGCAACGGGCCAGCGCGGTGTTCCAGGTCAAGGCCGAGCCGTGGGAACCGGTCGTGGTGCGAGCCGAGTGATCAGCCAGGCGGCGGAGCTCGACGTGCCCTGCGGGACCTGCGGGGCGCCCGGCGCGGACTGGGTGGTGCAGCTCGTCCAGGACGGCGAGCTGCGGTGGGAGCAGGACGGGGAGTGCGCGGAGTGCCACGCCGCCTCGTGCGACCGGGGAGCAGGTGCGCCCGCGTGGATCCGCGACGCGATCCTGGCCCGGCACGGCGCCTACCGCCTGACGCTGACGGACCAGACCGTCAAGGGTGCGGCGGTGCTGAAGGCCTTCCGCGACGCGCTCGGGTTCTCCGTCGAGGAGGCTCGGGAAGCGGCGCGAGCGTTGAGAGGTGCCGGCTACGAGGGCACCTACGTGGAGCTGACGCTCGTAGCCGGCGTGTTGAACCTGGAAGCGCCGGTCAGTACACGGGACCGGTGAACTTCTCGCCGGGACCCTGACCGGGCTCGTCCGGCACGGCCGAGGCCTCGCGGAACGCGCGCTGCACCGACTGCAGGCCGTCCTTCAGGGGAGCGGCGTGCGGGCCGAGGTACTCGGAGGTCGCCGTGACCAGGCCGGCCAGGCCGGTGATCAGGCGGCGGGCCTCGTCGAGGTCGCGGCGCGGGGAGTTGTCGGGGTCCGGGTCGGCGAGGCCCAGGCGCTCCGCGGAGGCGGACAGCAGCATCACCGCGGCCCGGCTGATCACCTCGATGCTGGGGACATCGCCCAGGTCACGGATGCTGTCTTCAAGCGGATCGGTCACGCCCTATTCAAGCAAGCCGCCGTGCAGGGCCTACGTCACAGGCCCGCGATTCGGGGGTTGACAAGAGCGTCTGCTAGTATTTCGGACGCGACCAGCTCTCGTTAGTGCGAGAGCGGCAAGTGGAGCCCCGCTCCCACCCGCGTTCACCGCTTCTTGAGGTGGCCGGGTCCGGTCCTCCAGGTTACTGGCACACGGGTGCTCGTAGTCCTGAGGTGCGATCGGTCGGAAGCGGGCCCCTTCACCGGGAGACGGTGACGGGGCTCTTGTTTTTGGCGCAACCGAGTCTCAAAGGACGTGAATGACAAGTCCCTCGAACCGCGGTGCACCCGTCAGCACCGAGCCGCGCATCAACGACCGCATCCGGGTGCCGGAAGTTCGTCTGGTCGGGCCGAATGGTGAGCAGGTCGGGATCGTTCGCATCGAGGACGCGCTCCGACTCGCGCAGGAAGCGGATCTCGACCTCGTCGAGGTCGCCGCTCAGGCTCGCCCGCCGGTCTGCAAGCTCATGGACTACGGCAAGTTCAAGTACGAGACCGCGCAGAAGGCTCGCGAGTCGCGTCGGAACCAGCAGCTGACGGTCATCAAGGAGCAGAAGCTCCGCCCGAAGATCGACCCGCACGACTACCTGACGAAGAAGGGCCACGTGGCCCGCTTCCTGTCGCACGGGAACAAGGTCAAGGTGACCATCATGTTCCGCGGTCGCGAGCAGTCGCGCCCCGAACTGGGTTACAGGCTTCTGCAGAAGCTGGCGGAGGACGTCGCGGAGCTGGGCTTCGTCGAGTCGAACCCCAAGCAGGACGGCCGCAACATGATCATGGTGTTGGCGCCGCACAAGAACATCAAGCCGCGCGTGGTCAAGCATGACGACGACGCGCCCGAGGCGGACGACACCGCTTCGGAAGAGGCGTAGGACGCACGCCCGCCCCCGACCCGGTGGGTAGCACGAGACGAGGACGGAAATGCCGAAGAACAAGACTCACAGCGGGACCTCGAAGCGCTTCAAGGTCACGGGCAGCGGCAAGATCCTCCGGGAGAAGGCCGGCAAGCGCCACATCCTGGAGAAGAAGTCCAGCAAGGTGACGCGTCGCATGAGCGGCACCGCGGTCGTGTCGGACCACGACGCTCCGCGCATCAAGAAGCTGCTCGGTCTCTGACCCGCTTCGACACCCCCAGCTAATTCGGGAACCGGCCCCCGACGCCGGTTCCCCATGAGATCGACAGGATGTACCCGTGGCACGCGTCAAGCGGGCTGTAAACGCCCAGAAGAAGCGTCGTACCGTTCTCGAGCTGGCCAGCGGTTACCGCGGTCAGCGCTCGCGGCTGTACCGCAAGGCCAAGGAGCAGGTGCTCCACTCGCTCAACTACGCGTACCGCGACCGCCGTGCGCGCAAGGGCGACTTCCGCAAGCTGTGGATCCAGCGCATCAACGCTGCGTCCCGTGCGAACGGCATGACCTACAACCGCCTCATCCAGGGCCTGCGCCTGGGCGGTGTCGAGGTCGACCGCAAGATCCTCGCGGACCTCGCCGTCCACGACGCCACCGCCTTCACGGCGCTCGTCGAGATCGCCCGCAAGGCGCTCCCGGCCGACGTGAACGCTCCTGCCGGGGACCAGGCCTGAGCCAGCACCCTCGCGACAGCAACCGACCCGAGGCAGATCCGTTCACCGAACGGACGCCTCGGGTCGTTGCTGCTCGCCACCTGACCCGCCGCCAGGGCCGCGACAAGGCAGGCCGCTTCCTCGTCGAGGGCGCCCAGGCCGTGCGCGAGGCACTTGCCTGGCAGGGCGGCGAGGTGCACGAACTCTTCGTCACGGCGACGGCCGCGGAACGCAACACCGCATTGCTCCAGAGCGCCTCCGAGCGAGGCATCCGGATCAGCGAGGTCACCGACAAGGCCGCCGAGTCGCTGTCGGAAACCGTGACGCCGCAGGGCATCGTCGCGGTGTGCGACGCGGTCCCGCGGTCGCTCGAATCCGCCCTGCAGGGCACGCCGCGTCTCGTCGCCGTGCTCCACGGCGTCTCCGATCCCGGCAACGCGGGCACCGTCACGCGCGTGGCCGACGCGGCCGGAGCGGACGCGGTGATCTTCGCGGGCGACACGGTCGACCCGCACAACGGCAAGTGCGTGCGCGCCTCCACCGGCTCGCTCTTCCACCTGCCTATCGCTCGTTCCCGGGACGCGGACGAGGTCTTCGCCGCGTGCCGCCAGGCCGGTCTGAGGCTCGTGGCCGCCGACGGCTACGCGAAGCAGGACCTGGTCGAGGCGTCGGCGAACGGCGACCTGGCGCAGCCCACGGCGTGGGTCTTCGGCAGCGAGGCGCACGGCCTGCCCGACGACGTCGTCGCGAAGCTGGACACCTCGCTGAGGGTGCCGCTGTACGGCGCCGCCGAGAGCCTGAACCTGGCGACGGCCGCCGCGGTGTGCCTCTACGCCTCCGCGCGGGACCAGCGGAATTGAGCTGACGGGCGACGGGCGCGCGGCTACTGTGCGCCCCGTGCGCGAACCCGAGATCAAAACCCTGTGCTCCCAGCTCGCCTCCTACTACGTCTTCCCGGACAAGGCCGAAGAGATCGCGAAGGTCATTCGCGCCCGCCTCGACGAGGGTGCTTACTCCGATGTGGACGATGAGGAGTTCGCGGCGAGAGTGACCGCGGACCTGCAGAGCGTCAACGGCGACAAGCACCTCCGCCTGCTCTACAGCGCCGAGGAGGTCCCCGAGACCGGCCAGGAGTCGGCGTGGGACCCGGTGGCGTACAAGAAGGAAGCCGAGCTCGACGCGTTCGGCATTCGCAGGATCGAGCGGCTCGAAGGCAACGTCGGCCTCCTCGAACTCCGCCTGCTGCACGACGCCGAGATCGCCACCCCGGCCGTCGTCGCGGCGATGAACCTCATCGCGCACACCGACGCGTTGATCATCGACCTGCGCAACAACGGCGGTGGCGACCCGCACACGGTCGCGTTGATCTGCAGCTACCTGTTCGACGAACCGGTGCACCTCAACGACATCTACAACCGCCCGGACGACACCACCCGGCAGTTCTGGACGCTCCCGCACGTGCCAGGCCCGAAGTTCGGCGGCAAGAAACCCGTCTACGTCCTCACGAGCAGCCGCACGTTCTCCGGCGCCGAGGAACTGAGCTACAACCTCCAGCAGAACGAGCGCGCCACCCTCATCGGCGAGACCACCAAGGGCGGCGCCCACCCCGGCGACCGCTACCGGGTCGGCCCGCACCTCAAGTCCGCGGTGCCCAACGGCCGCGCCATCAACCCGATCTCCGGCACCAACTGGGAGGGCGTCGGAGTGGTCCCGCACATCCAGGTGCCCGCGGAGGAAGCGTTCGAGGTCGCCTACGAGAAGGCGACCTCGAACAACTAGTCCAGGCGAGCGGTCAGCTCGCGCACCAGCGGATCGGTGCCGGACGGCTTGTTCTGGCGCCGCAACGCTTCCGACAACATCGAGAGCACGTTGGAGACCTGGCTGTCGTCGGGCAGCAGCGATGCCGCCCGGCGTGCCTCGGCCTCCGCTCCCGCGGCGTCGTCGGCGATGAGCAGCACGTGCGCCGCCTTCAGCACGACGAACACCCGCCAGCCCTCGTCGCCCAGCGACACCACCAGCGCCTCGGCGTCGCGGTACTGCTTCATCGCCAGCGCGAACTCACCGGTCTGACCGTGCACCCATGCGCGGATCGCGGCGATCTCGGCCTGGCGCCGGGTGACCTCGGCCGGCTCGTCCAGCAACGGCAGCAACGCCTCGGCGTCGTTCACGGCCGCACGGGTCTCGGTGATCTCGTCGTCGGGCAGGCTCGACGCCAGCTCGACCAGCGAGCCGATCGCCTCCGAGAGGTTGCCCTCCTGCTGCCACAACGCGGCACCGGCACGCCAGGACGCGATCGCCTCGTCGTGCTTGTCCAGCCGGCCCTGCACCGAGGCGAGCGCGTCGAGCAGGAACGCCCGGCGCCCCGTCTCCTCGGGCGGCAGCAGTTCGGCCGCCTCGCGCAGGTAGCGCTCGGCCGCCGGCAGCTCGCCCAGCTTGCGGCACACCTGGCCGAGCCGGAACACCACCTGCAGCCGCAAATCCTCCTGGCCTTCCTGCAGCAGCCGCAACGACTCCTCCAGGACCTCGGCGGCCTCGACGAACCGGTCCGTCTGCACGTAGCCGCCGCTCAGCGCGAAGCAGAAGTGCGCGGTGTGGCCGGGGGAGAGGTGCACGCGGGAGATCGCGACGGCGTCGCGCAGATCACCCAGGCAGGCCCCTTCCTGGTCCAGCTCCTGGATCGTCGCGACCTGGTACCAGCGCGCCTCCGCGGATTCCGGCAGGGGGAACGCCGACACGAACTCCCGTGCCGTCGCCACCGCCTCGGGAACCTTGCGCAGCAACGTCTCCAGCCGCAACCGCAGCCGGTAGCCCTCGAACCGGGCGTTCAGCGGGAGCTCGCCCGCCATGACCGCCAGGACGTCCGCGTACGCGCCTTCGAGGTCCTGCTGCCGCGCCTTGTGCTCGGCCGTCTCGACCGCGACCCGGCCGCGCAGCTCCGGAACGTCCAAAGAGGACGCCAATGCGATCATCTCGTTCGCCTGCTCGTGCGCGTGCGCGTCGTCGTACAGCTCGGCCAGCGACAGTGCCGCGACCGTCCGCGTGTAGTCCGTCGTCGCCTCGGCCAGGCACCGCTCGGCGAGCGCCTGGCCGTCCGGAAGTCCCATCGCGAGCCGTGCCTGGTAGCGCAGCGCGAGGTCGGCGGGCAGCGCCGTCAGCAGCCCGTCGAACACGGCCGGGTCGAACGGAACGAGCCCGGTCGTCATCCGGCGGATGCCCGCGTGCGCGGCGAGATCGGGTGGCAGCAACGAGTCCATGTCCGCGGGCAGCGAGTCGAGCATCCGCCGCGCCTTCACGAAGTCGCCCTGCTCGTACAGCGTCACCATCGACTCGGCGATCTCCACCGGGTCGCCGAACACGACGGACTCCTCGGCGGTCGCGGTGACGGGTGCGGCCGGCACCGCGAGCTCCACCGCCGGGTAGTCCTTCTGCTCCAGCGACTTCGTGATCCGGTCGAGCCACGCCGGCGTGCCGTTGCGCTCGTCGAACTGCTTCGCCAGCTGGACCGCCCGCTTCGACAGCCGGTCGAGGAGCTCGGCGGCCGTCCGCGACCCGACCGCGGGGACCTCGAACACCGTGCCGGCCGGAAGACGCTGCAGCAGCACGGAAGCGCACTCCGCGAACGACATCTCGTCGGCAGGCAGCTGCACGGCCGTCACCTTGTGCAGCGAGCGGCGCAGGATGTCCTCGCCGCGCGAGAGGTTGCCCGTCAGCGCGCAGAACCGGATGTGCTCGTGCACGTACGAGGTGATCTCGTCGTCCTTGATCAACCGGTACGCTGTGGTGTGCGCGTGCGCCGCCTTCTCCAGCTCGCCGATCTCCAGCAACGGCCACAGCAGCGCGGACAGGATGCCCTGCGGCTGCGTGGCGCAGCCGGAGTCGCCCGACAGGCCTTCCCAGCCGTGCGCGGCGGCCTCCTGGTGGCGGCCGAGGCGCGCCAGCATCCACACCTGCTCCTCGATCACGCACGCCTCGCAGTCCGCCATCGGCCCGCGTTCCGTGGCGAGGTAGCGCCCGAGGTGTTCGGCGAGGCCCGCCATGTCACCGACGTGGTAGGCGTACTCGGCGCGGGCGCCGTGCACCGGCTGCACCGAGAAACCGAGCTTGCCGTAGCGGTCCGCGAGCTGCCCGATCACGGCCTGCAGCTGTTCGAGGGAGAACTTCGGGTCGCGGCGCAGCCCCGTCGCGATCCACTTGTGCGCCCAGTTCAGCGAGTGCACCTCGTACTCGTTGAACGCCTCGGGGTCCTTCTCCTCGGCGGCCCGCACCCACGCGAACGGCGCGAGCATCAGGTCGTAGCGCGAGAGGTAGTACGCCGAGTCGATCAGCGCGGTCCGGCAGGAGACGCCGAGCGGCAGGTGCCCGAGCGCGTCGGACATGCGCGCGGCCCGTTCCAGCGCCTCGTGCTTCGGCATGCCCGTGGGCATGTTGTACGCCTCCAGGAACGCCCGCTCCGCGTCCTCTGCGGTGAAGTCGGCCATGTTCACTTGCCCCCAACGGCGCGGTCCAGCAGTTCCAGGAACGAGCGGTTCAGCGCCGCCGTGTCCTTCGGTCGCATCGCTCGCCGAGCCTGCAGAACGGCGTGCACGTACAGAGATTCGAGCGTCAGCTCCACCAGAGCGGGGTCGGTCAGCCGCGCCAGCCGCTGCACCAGCGGGTTGCGGCAGTTGAGGACCAGCTGCTCGGCGCGCGACGAACCGGAGCCCGCGGTCAGCTGCCCGAGCAGCTCCGCCCACAACGGGTCCGTCACCTCCTCCGCGGTCTGCTCGGTGTCGAGCTTGCGCTGCTGCTCCGCGTTGGTGATCAGCAAGGCGGGCAACGAGACCGGGTCGAAGTCGCGGATGACCGCGTCGCAGTCGTGCCGGTCCAGCGCCGCCGCGCCCTCGCAGAGCCGCAGCCGCAGCGCCGTCTCGATGTCCGGTTCCGGATCGGCCAGCGCCGCCAGCAGTTCCGACGGCGCGACCCGGCGTGCGACGGCGGGGCCGTCCAGCGCGCTCAGCCGGTTCAGCAGCTCCATGTCGTAGGCGTAGCCGGCGTTCACCAGGCCCAGCCCCTGCGCGGCCGCGACCGGCGCGAGCTGGTGGAACTCGTCGACGTCCGGGATGTAGAGGATCGCGCCGTGCTTGCGCTTGAACTGCCGCAACGGGATCGCGCCCTCGGTCGTCTCGAACGGCAGCCACCGCTCGACCAGCCGCAGCATCTCGTCGTCCGAGCGCGCCAGCGACTTGATGCCCAGGTGGTGCGCGGCCAGCAGCTCACCGGCCCGGCGCGGTTCGATCGCGTCCAGCCGGATCAGCCAGTCGCGGATCTGCTCGCCCAGTTCCTCGCGCACCGCCAGCAGCATCTCGTCCTGGTAGAGCGACTCGCGTGACGCCGTGGGCCGGATCGCGGAAGCGTCGACCACGCACCGCACGAAGTACGCCCAGTCCGGCAGCAGGCCCTCGACGTTGTCGCCGACCAGCATCCGCTTCAGGTACACCCGGTGCGTCTGGCGGGTGCCGGGGTGCACGCCGGACGGCAGCACGAACGCGACACCGGTCAGTCCCGCCGCCTCGACCTCGATCGGGATCGCCTCGAAGGGCTTGAACCCGAAGACCTGCTCGCAGTACCCGGAAAGGTCCGCGTCGTCGTCATCCCACGGCCGTTCGCCACGGGTGACCGCCGCACCGTCCAGCGTCACGACGGCCGGCAGCAGATCGCCGTAGTCGCTCACCAACGGCCGCACGACGTCGGCTTCGAGCCAGTGCTCGTTGCCCCGCGACGCACTCAGCCTCACCGTCGTACCGACCGGCACACCGTCCGCAGTGTCTACTTCGGACACGGTGTAGTTGCCGGACGAATCCGCCTCCCACTGCACGGCCGGACCGCCGCGGGCGGACCGCGTGACGACCGTCACCGAAGAGGCGACCAGGAAGCACGACAGCATGCCGACGCCGAACTGGCCGAGGAACCCCTCGCGGGCGAACCCCAGGTCGTCCCTCTTGGACGTGCGGCCGAGCGTGGACAGCAGCTCGTGGACCTCGTCCTCGGTGAGCCCCACACCGGTGTCGGTGATCGTCAGCGTCGGACCGCAGGTGATCGTGACGTCGGCGGGGCACGACGGGTCGAGCTCGCGCCGTGCCGTGATCGCGTCCACGGCGTTCTGCAGCAGTTCGCGCACGTAGACGCGCGGGCTGCTGTACAGGTGGTGGCTGAGCAGGTCGATGATGCCGCGCAGGTCGACGCGGAAGGTGTGCGACATGATGCCGCCCATCCTAGGGACGACCGTGTGGTTCATGCCGCTTTTTATGAGCACCCGGGGGAACGCGATGTGGTTCTGGACGTGGAGATCGGCAGTGCTCCTGGGCTGTGTGACGGCCACGGTCCTGCTGAGCCAGCGGCTCGGGGATCCCTGGGACGTGTACCTGCCGCTGGTGGTCGCGCTGGTGGTGCTGCCACCCGTCGTGCAGCGCTGGCGAGCGCGGTATCGGGCCGATAGAGGAAGCGGCCCGAGCGGTCAAGACGGCACCGACTAGGATCGGCCTGTTCATTACCGAGGTCCGCTGTGTGGATCAAAACTGGGAGCTGTCCACAAACCATGTCCGGAGCCAACGACCCGTACGACCCGAAGCAGGTCGCGGCGCTGTCGGCCGAGCACCTCGACGCGGCCGTGCAGAAGGCGCGCGAGGCGTTCGCCGGAGCAGCCGACCTCGAGGCACTCGCCGCGGTCAAGCCCGGCCACCTCGGTGACCGGTCGCCCGTGCTGCTGGCCCGCCGCGAGATCGGTGCCCTGCCCCCCAAGGCCAAGGCCGAGGCGGGAAAGCGGGTGAACGAGGCGCAGTCCGCGATCAGGACCGCGTTCGACGAGCGCTTCGCCGTTCTCCAGGTCGAGCGCGACGAGCGGGTGCTGCGCGAGGAGTCCGTCGACGTCACGCTGCCCTGGGACCGCTTCCCGCGCGGCGCGCGCCACCCGATCACCACGCTCGCCGAGCGCATCGGTGACGTCTTCGTGGCCATGGGCTACGAGATCGCCGAAGGCCCCGAGCTCGAGACCGAGTGGTTCAACTTCGACGCGCTGAACTTCGGCAAGGACCACCCGGCCCGCTCGATGCAGGACACGTTCTACATCGCGCCGGGTGACTCGCAGCTGGTCCTGCGCACGCACACCTCTCCCGTGCAGGCCCGCACGCTGCTGGAGCGCGACCTGCCGGTGTACGTCGTGTGCCCCGGCCGCACGTTCCGCACCGACGAGCTCGACGCGACGCACACCCCGGTGTTCCACCAGGTCGAGGGCCTCGCGGTCGACAAGGGCCTGACGATGGGCCACCTCAAGGGCACGCTCGACGCGTTCGCCCGCGCCATGTTCGGCGAGGACTCGAAGACCCGCCTGCGCCCGAGCTTCTTCCCGTTCACCGAGCCGTCGGCCGAGGTCGACGTCTGGTTCCCGGAGAAGAAGGGCGGCGCCGGCTGGGTCGAGTGGGGCGGCTGCGGCATGGTCAACCCCAACGTGCTGCGCGCCACCGGCGTCGACCCGGACGTCTACTCCGGCTTCGCGTTCGGCATGGGCCTGGAACGCACCCTGCAGTTCCGCAACGGCCTTCCCGACATGCGCGACATGGTCGAGGGCGACGTCCGCTTCACCCAGCCTTTCGGAACGGAGGCCTGATCCGGATGCGCGTCCCGGTCAGCTGGCTGGTCGAACACCTCGGTTTCGACGAAGTCCCCACGCCCGACGAGCTCGCCGAGGCGTTCACCCGCATCGGCATCGAGGTCGAGGAGGTGAGCCCGCTCGGTCCCGTGACCGGCCCGATCGTCGCCGGTCGCGTCGTCGAGATCGAGGAGCTCACCGAGTTCAAGAAGCCCATCCGCTACTGCAAGGTCGAGGTCGGCCCCGAGCAGGTCAACCAGATCATCTGCGGTGCCACGAACTTCGTCGAGGGCGACTCGGTCGTCGTCGCGCTGCCCGGCGCCGTGCTGCCCGGTGGCTTCGCGATCTCCGAGCGCAAGACGTACGGCCGCGTGTCGCAGGGCATGATCTGCGCCTCCGACGAGCTCGGCATCGGTGACGACCACTCGGGCATCCTCGTGCTGCCCACCGGCACCGCTCAGCCCGGCGACGACGCGCTGGAGCTGCTCGGCCTGAACGACAGCGTCATCGAGCTCGCGCCGACCCCGGACCGCGGTTACGCGTTCTCGGTCCGCGGCCTCGCCCGCGAGATCGCGTGCGCGCTGGACGTCCCGTTCGGCGACCCCGGCGTGGTCGAGATCCCCGAGCCCGAGGGCGAGGCGTGGCCGGTCCACATCGAGGACCGTCCCGGCTGCTCCCGGTTCGTCGCGCGCCGCGTCACCGGTGTCGACCCGACGGCGCCGACACCGTGGTGGATGCGCCGCCGCCTGATGCTCGCGGGCATGCGCTCGATCTCGCTGCCGGTCGACGTCACGAACTACGTGATGCTCGAACTGGGCCAGCCGCTGCACGCGTTCGACGCGTCTTCCCTGTCCGGCGCGCTGACGGTGCGCCGGGCGCTGGCGGGGGAGAAGCTCACGACGCTCGACGACCAGGTCCGCGCGCTCGACGCCGACGACATCGTGATCGCCGACGACTCCGGCGTGATCTCGCTGGCCGGTGTCATGGGCGGTGCGTCGACCGAGGTCGGCGACACCTCCTCGGACATCCTGCTCGAGGCCGCGAACTGGGACCCGGCGTCCATCGCGCGCACGGTCCGCCGGCACAAGCTGCCGTCCGAGGCCGCGAAGCGCTTCGAGCGCACCGTCGACCCGGCTCTCGCGCCCGTCGCGCTGGAGCGGGCCGCGAAGCTGCTCAACCACTACGCCGAGGGCCAGATCAAGCCCGGCCGCACGGACGTGGGCGCGCCCGCGCTGCCCGAGCCGGTGTCGATGCCGATCGACCTTCCGGACCGCATCGCCGGGGTCCGCTACGCGCGGGGCGTCACGGCCCGCCGTCTCGGCCAGATCGGCTGCCAGGTCTCGGTGACCACCTCGGAGGAGGGCCAGACGATCGTCACGGCCGTGCCGCCGACGTGGCGGTCCGACCTGGTGCAGCCCGCCGACCTGGTGGAGGAGGTGCTGCGCCTGGAGGGCTACGACACGATTCCGTCGGTGCTGCCGCCCGCTCCCGCCGGTCGCGGCCTGACCGAGCAGCAGCGCCGTCGCCGCACGGTGTGGCGCACGCTGGCCGAGGACGGGTTCGTCGAGGTCAAGCCGTTCCCGTTCATCGACCCGTCGGTGTTCGACGCCTTCGGCCTGCCGGCGGACGACATCCGCCGCAACACGGTCGGCGTGCTGAACCCGTTGGAGGCGGACAAGAACGTCCTGGCGACGACTCTGCTGCCGGGCCTCCTGGAGACCCTCCAGCGCAACCTCGCCCGTGGTGTGAAGGACGTCGCGCTCTACAACATCGCCCAGGTGACGCTGCCGCGCGCCCAGCAGGTTCCAGTGCCGTCGCTGGGCGTGGACCGCCGGCCGACCGAGGCCGAGGTGGCCTCGCTGCTGGCCGCGCTGCCGAACCAGCCGCTGCACGTCGCCGGTGTCCTCACCGGCCACCGCGAACTGGCCGGCTGGTGGGGCAAGGGCCGCATCGCCGACTGGTCGGACGCCGTCGAGGCCGCCCGTCGCGCCGCTCAGGCCTACGGCGTGCAGCTGCGCGTCGTGGCGTCGGACCTGCTGCCGTGGCACCCCGGCCGTTGCGCCGAGCTGCGGGTCGGCGACTGGCCCGTCGGCCACGCCGGCGAGCTGCACCCGAAGGTGATCGAGGCGCTCGGCCTGCCCAAGCGCACCGTGGCGTTCGAGCTCGACCTCGACGCGCTGCCGCTGGACGACCACCGCCCGGCCCCGATGGTGTCGGCCTACCCGCCGGTGCTGCTGGACGTGGCCCTGGTCGTGGACGCCTCCGTGCCGGTGCAGTCGGTGTCCGAGGTCCTGGGCGCGTCCGCGGGCGACCTGCTGGAGGACATCCGCCTGTTCGACGTCTACACGGGTGAGCAGGTGGGCGAGGGCAAGAAGTCGCTCGCGTACTCCTTGCGCTTCCGCGCGCCGGACCGCACGCTCACCGTGGAGGAGGCGACTTCGGCCCGCGACGCCGCCGTCGCCGCCGCCGGCGAGCGCCTGGGCGCGGCTCTCCGCGCCTGATCAGTCACACCGCGTGAGGCCCGGGATTCTTCGAGAATCCCGGGCCTTTTCGCGTAAGGACAGCCCTGACCTCTGGTCCGCGTGCGCAGGTAACCGATCCATGCCGGTTGACAACAGTGCCGCCAGGGTCCTCGTTCTGGAGTCTTGTGCACGCTGTGTAGTGATTGAAGGTTCTCCAAACTTGGTGCCGTCCCACCGAGCACCACCCCTCAGGAGAACGAAATGCGCAAGCGCAACGTGGTCATCGCAGCAGTCGCAGTCTTCGCAGTCGGCGGCGGCGTCGCCTACGCGGCGTGGTCGAGCACCGGCGCCGGGTCCGGTTCCGTCGGCTCCACCACGAGCGTCAACTCGGTCATCAGCCCGGTGAACGGCGCCGGTGGCCTGTACCCCGGCGCCACCGTCAGCTTCCAGGTGACGATCACCAACCCGAACCCCTACGCCGTCGCCGTCACCTCGATCAGCGCGGGCGCCTCGGCACTCACCGCGGACGGCTGCTCCGAGGGCACCGTCACCAGCCCGGCCGTGAGTGATCAGGGCACGATCCTCGCCGGCCAGTCGGGCACGTACACGCTGCAGGCGACCATGAGCGCCGACGCCGCCGACAACTGCAAGTCCCAGACCTTCTCGCTGCCGCTGACGGCCGCGCTCGTCTCGGCTGCCTGAGCCGTGCGCCGCGCCCTGATCGTGCTCGCCGCGCTGCTGGTCCTCTCCCCGGTCAGCAGCGCGGCGGACAGCCCCGGCAAGGCGTTCACGATCGCGGACGCCGGCGCGGCGACGGGGTTGGTCCCCGGTGGGACGGTGATCCGCGGGGTGCGGGTCACCAATCCCAACAACCAGGACATCAAGGTCACCCGGCTGGACACCTCGGTCGGGCGCCCGTCCCCGGACTGCCCCGCGAACATCGTGACCGTCGCACCGCTGGCGGCACCGGTCGTGATCGCCAGGAACAAGTACGCCGACGTGCCGCTGACCGTCCGGATGGCTTCGTCGGCACCGGACGCCTGCAAGAACCTCACCTTCCCCCTCACCTACTCGGGAACGGCCATCAAGCCATGATCAGCTTCAGGGAACTCGTCCGTCGGCGGTACGTCCGCCGAGGCGTCATCGTCTTCGCGGTCGCGACGGCCGCACTCGGTTCCGGCGTCGCCTACGCGGCCTGGACGAGCTCTGGTACCGGCAGTGCCACCACCCAGGCGGGCACCGCACTGGCTCCGGTGGTGACCGGCGGCGCGGTCACCACCGGTGTGCTCTACCCCGGCACCTCGGGCAACGCGGTCGTCACCGTGTCGAACCCCAACCCGTACCCGGTGACGGTCACCTCGATCGCGCCGAACGGTGCCGGTACGTGCGGCGTCTCGTTCGCCGAGCGTTTCCCCGGCACGCAGCTGGTCGCGAACAGCGCTCCGGTGGCCATCACGTTCAGCGTGTCGATGGCCCTGAACGCGCCGAACTCCTGCCAGGGCGCGTCGATCGACGTGCCTGTCGTCGTGACGATCGCGAGCGGGACCGGGGCATGAAGCGCCCGGTGATCGCGGCGGCGGTGCTGTGCCTGCTCGCGGCGCAGCCCGCCTCAGCGGCCTGGCAGACGTCGAAGGCGGGGACGGCGCAGGCCAGGGCGGGCACCGTGCAGGCGCTGGTGATCACGTCGTGCGTGAAGGGCAACCCGACCGTCGTGAAGTGGGACGCGGTGCCGGGCGCCACTATGTACACAGTATTGTGGCAACAGGGCGGCGGCGGACCCTTCAACAAGGAGTTCTCCACTGCCGCTCTTACCTACAACGTGCCCCTCGCAATCGACCGCGTACAGGTTCGAGCCACGGTCGGCAGCTGGTCCACGAGTCACACGCAGATAAATTGCCCATGAAAGTTCGCTCGATCGGCTGAGTCCCGCAAGTCGGGATTTGGGATCAAATCAGCAGGTGGTAGCCCTGCGTAGCTGTCAAGGTGCCAAAAGTCCCTCATTACAAGGGGAAATCGGCGCCCGTCAGACGCTTGCGCAGTACGTGAAGCTTCTCCAAGATTGGCGGCGCGGCCCGCTAGGGCCGAGGGGCGAAGCGATGAACCACCGGGCGAGTATGGTCGCCGGTCCGGTGGGGAGCTAGAGGCGAACCCACCGCCTGGGAGCAACAACTCTGGAGAGTTGCGCCATGCGTAGTCTGGGTCCGCGCCTTGAGATCGCCGTGTCCTTGACGATCCTCATGGTCGGCGCGGCGGTCGTGGCGGCCATGCACCTCACGTGGCCTGAGCCGCAGTCGCCCGCGATGGCGTATTCCGTGAGCAGCGGCGAGTCGGGCATGCAGCAGCTCAAGCCATTCGAGATCAACGACATCTCCGGCGCTCCCGTGGAGCTCACGCCGGGTGCCGTGGGCGAGCGCAAGGTGCGGCTGTCCAACCCCAACCCCGTCGTCATCATCGTCGAGAGCCTGTCGGCCGTGCCCGGCCAGCCGCTCGACGGCACCCAGCAGCGCGTCGAGGGCTGCCCGTCCGGTGTGCTGTCGGTCGTGCCGCTCACCGACATCGTGGAGATCCCCGCGGGAGGTGCGGTCGAGGTCGCCATGAAGGTCGAGGTCGCCGCCGACGTCCCGGCAGCGTGCGCCGAGCTCGTCTTCCCGCTCACCTACTCGGGTCGCGCGAAACACGGCTAGTCAGCCGCTCGGCTGCCCGGCAACCACGTCCACGCGCTAGAGGTGTTTCAACGCCTCGCGCCGTGACAACGGCGACAGCCCCGGCCGCGCCTCGACGAACGAGCGCACCCACCCCGGCTCGGTCTTCGCGAACTCCCGCAGCGCCCAGCCGATCCCCTTGCGCAGGAAGAAGTCGGGATCGTCCACGTTGGCGTCGACGCACGCCGTCAGCAGGTCCACGTCGGTCGCGCCCTTGAACCCGAGCTGGCAGATCACCGACGTCCGGCGGCGCCACCTGTCGGCGTCGACCGACCACTTCAGCATCAACGGCCGCACGACGTCAGGCGTCGAACGCAGCAACGGCCCGATCCGTTTCGACGCGATCTCGTCGACGTAGTCCCACCACGCGCCGGTCACGATCATCTCGTCGAACCACGGCAGCAGATCGACGGACTGGAATCGGCGATCACCGCTCAGTGACAACGCGATGTAGCGCTCCTCGCGATAGGTCGCCTCGCGCCACAACGCCCGGATCGCGTCGAGCCACTCGTCCCGGTCGTGCAACCGGGGCAGTGACTTCAGCAGTGCGACCCGTCCCGGTTTCTGCACACCCAGGAACGGCATGCCGGACTTCATGTACGCCTGCATCTCCAGTGCCTTCACCGGATCCGCGCGCTCCTCGAGTCCCGCTCGAACCGCCTCGATCAAGGAAACCTCAAGAGTCACTCCCAAACGTTATAGGCATAAGGAGTAGCCCTGTTGAGATTTATGGCCCCATCGGTACCGGAAGTGCTAACGAACGCGCAAAACATCACTTGACCGGGTGCTCAAGTGAACGGAAAGGGTGCTTGATCCGGATACAGTTCGCGTTCATGCGCGTGCTCATGGTCGTGGCGGCGCTCGTGCTCGGCAGCATGGGTGCCACCAAAGCGGACACGGTGGATTATCTCGATCTGCCGCTGGTGAACGGAAACGGCGAACAGCGGGGTGGAGTGCACCCCGATCTGCCGTCCGATCGTGCCGCGATCGAGCAGGCGCTGACCGCGTACCGGGCCAAGGGCATCGCGCCGGCGAGGTTCAGGGCGTTGCTGTGGCAGTACTGGATCGTGCGCGCCGCCGAGGACGCGGGCGTCAACCTGTCCGAGTGGGACCCGCAGCGTTCCGCCGCCTCGAACCGCGCGGTGATCTTCGCCGTCTACGACTTCTACGCGAAGCTCTACCTGACGCACCCGGACACGTTGCGGTGGATGGGTTTCGCGAACATCGGCGCCCCAGCGTTCGCCGCCGGGATGCTCGACCTCGGCACGGTCCCGGAACTGCGCTGGTTCTCGTCGATGCTGATGTCGATGCAGAAGCACATCTTCATGGACTTAGGCGCGATGCACGCCGCCTATCTGCACGGTGGCATGAAGGCCGTGGAGGAGTTGCGCGACGCGGGCATCATCGACGCGGACACCACGGCGGCGTGGGCGGATCCGGCGCAGGCCGTCATGGAGTTCTCGTCGCGCGAGCAGAACCTGGTGATCGCCGACCAGTTCGACCGGATGCGGTCCCGGTTGCTGCCGCCCGGCGAGATGGTCACGTACGCGATCACGGTCGCCGGGCCGATGCCCGTTCCCGGCGGGAAGACGCCCGCGCAGTACCGGCCGTTGTTCGGCGGTCCGCTGCCCGCGTTCAACTACGCGGACCGGGTGGCGCGCTGGGACTTCCTGAGCAACGACACGGTGCCCGCCTACGAGCGGCTCGGCAAGGACGCCGTGCACAGGATCGTGCAGCGGCCGTTCGCCGAGCGGGTCGCGGACTACCGGGCCACCGGCCGCCTGCTGGATCTGCTGCCGTTCAGGAGTGGAGAGTCCCGGACCGGAGTTCGCTGAGCACGGTCAGCCGGTCCTCCTCGATGATTCGGCGCGTGGTGACGCGGTCGGGGTAGCAGCGCATGAACATCGAGGTGAAGTGCGTGCCGTAGTGGAGGGCGTCGCCGTCCGGGCAGTCCAGCGGACGCACGACGGCCTCGAAGCTCGGCTCGTGGAAGTACGCCATCGTGAACCGCTCGCGGGTGTTGAGCAGCACTTTGTGCGGTGTGGACAGCAGTTTGCCGCCGGTGATGAACTGCAGGACGTCACCGGGGAACACGGTGAAGACGTGTTCGACCGGGGCGACGAGGTTCCAGCCGTGGGCGTCCTGGAAGCAGCCCGCCGCGGACTCGTCCGCGAGCCAGTTGCGCGGCCGGTCCTCGCCCTCGATCGGGGGACGGACGTAGAGGCCGCCGACATCGTCCTGCGCGGCCAGCACGAGCATCCCGTAGTCGGTGTGGGCGCCGATGCCGCGGTCGGTGGTCTCGGACTTCGCCGGGAAGCGCAGCACTCGCATGTGGTGCCAGCCGTCCGCGGTGAGTTTCGTGAACGTGTCGGCGGGAAGCCCGAAGCCCAGAGCGGTCAGTCGCAGGACGCGTTCGCCAGCACTGCCGAGCATCGTCATGAACTCCCGCATGGCGTCGCGGTAGCTCTCGTCCGGCCACGGAACCGGTCCGTGGCACGGCCATTTGCCGGTCACGCGCGCGTCGTCGAGCGGAACGTCCTTGCAGACCGTGAAGATCTCCGAGTAGTCCGCGATGCCGTCGGTGACCTCTTCTCCGGAAGCGATGTAACCGGAGTAGGTCAGGTCGCTCACGAGCCGTAGCTTCTCTTCGAGCGTCAATCCGTGGAAGAACCGTCTGCTGGCGGCCATTGCGTCCGCTGTCGTCCGGTCCTGCGTCGCGTCGGTCGCGATCTGCAGGATCCCGTCGGTTTGCCAGGCTGCGATCAGCCGGCGGCCGAGCTCGATGTCGTCGTCCGAACCGGTGACGGTCGCGGGAAGACGGAAGGTGCGTAGTCCAGTCATGGACCTACGCACGTCACAATTCATCGCAAGGTTCAAAATCCGTTCCGGGGTGGAATCGCAGCCGTCGAAGTAGTCTGACGACCATGACGTCGTACGACTACGACCTGATCGTCATCGGCTCTGGGCCTGGCGGCCAGAAGGCGGCGATCGCGGGTGCGAAACTGGGCAAGCGCGTTGCGATCATCGACAAGCAGGAGATGGTCGGCGGTGTCTGCGCGAACACGGGCACCATCCCGTCGAAGACGCTGCGGGAAGCCGTCATGTTCCTGACGGGCATGAGCCAGCGCGAGCTGTACGGCGCCAGCTACCGCGTCAAGCAGGACATCACGATCACCGACCTGATGGCCCGCACGCAGCACGTGATCGGCCGCGAGGTCCAGGTCGTGCGCGCGCAACTGCACCGCAACGGCATCGACCTCCTCAACGGCTGGGGCCGCTTCGTCGACGAGCACACCGTCGCCGTCGACGGCAGCCACCGCGGCGACCACACCACGATCTCCGGCGAGTACGTCGTCATCGCGACCGGCACGACACCGGCCCGTCCCTCCGTGGTGGACTTCGACGAGGAGCGGATCCTCGACTCCGACGAGGTCTTCGCGCTGCAGGAGATCCCGGCGTCGCTCGTGGTCGTCGGCGCGGGCGTGATCGGCATCGAGTACGCCTCGATGTTCGCCGCCCTGGGCACGCGCGTGACGGTCGTGGAGCAGCGCGAGCGGATGCTGGACTTCTGCGACCCCGAGATCGTCGAGTCGCTGAAGTTCCACCTGCGCGACCAGGCCGTCACCTTCCGCTTCGGCGAGAAGGTCGTGAACGTCGAGGTGTCCCAGGGCGGCACCATCACCACGCTGGCGTCGGGCAAGCGCATCCCGGCCGCCGCCGTCATGTACTCGGCGGGCCGTCAGGGCACCACCGACAAGCTGAACCTCGCCGCCGCCGGCATCGAGGCCGACAACCGCGGCCGCCTGTCCGTCGACGAGCACTACCGCACGCCGGTCGAGCACATCTACGCCGTCGGCGACGTGATCGGCTTCCCGGCGCTGGCCGCGACGTCGATGGACCAGGGCCGGCTGGCCGCGTACCACGCGTTCGGCGAGCCGGTGCACGAACTGACCTCGCTGCAGCCGATCGGCATCTACACGATCCCCGAGATCTCCTACTGCGGTGCCACCGAGGCCGAGCTGACGTCGTCCGCGGTGCCGTACGAGGTCGGCATCTCCCGGTACCGCGAGCTCGCGCGCGGCCAGATCGTCGGCGACGCGTACGGCATGCTGAAGCTGCTGGTGTCCACTGTGGACCGGAAGATTCTCGGTGTGCACGTCTTCGGCACCGGCGCCACGGACCTCGTGCACATCGGCCAGGCCGTGATGGGCTGCGGCGGCACGGTCGACTACCTGGTCAACACGGTCTTCAACTACCCGACGCTGTCCGAGGCCTACAAGGTCGCGGCGCTGGACGCCACGAACAAGATCCGCGCGCTGGACCGCTTCACGACCCGGTGATCACGACCGGGTGAGGCCGGCCTCGTGGGCCACGATGGCGGCCTGCACGCGGTTGGAACACTCCAGCTTGGGCAGGATCCGGCTGATGTGCGCCTTCACCGTGCCGGTCGCCATGAAGAGCTGCTCGCCGATCTCGGTGTTGGACAGCCCTTCACCCACGAGCTTCAGCACACCCCGTTCGGTCTCGGTGAGCGCGTCGATCTTGCGGCGCGCCTCCGGGCCGTCGTCCGGTGCGACGAGGTGCTTCTCGATCAGGCGCCTGGTGATCTGCGGGGCCAGGATCGGTTCGCCCCGCGCGGCCTTGCGGACGGCGTTGATCAGCTCCTGCGGCGGGGTGTCCTTGAGCAGGAACCCGGTCGCGCCGACCTTCAGCGCCTGCGCCACGTAGGAGTCCTCGCCGAACGTCGTGAGCATGACGACGTTGGCCCTGGCCGCGATCTGCTCGGCGGCCTTGAGCCCGTCACCACCCGGCATGCGGATGTCGAGCAACGCGACGTCGATCGTGTGCCTCAGGGTCAGCTCGACGGCCTGCCTGCCGTCACCGGCCTCGGCGACCACGGTGATCTCGGGGTCGTTCTCCAGGATCAGCCGGATGCCGGCCCGCATGAGCGTTTCGTCGTCGGCGATGAGAACTCGGATCACGCGGGCCAGCCTACGTGCGCTCCTGCTCCTTCGAGGACAACTTGCCGTCGCGGAAGCACAGCTTGTAGGAGAGGTCGGCGTTGTGCGACGCCCGGAACCGCGAGCACCCGTCCACGCCGAGCTGCCCGAGGCCGAACTCCTCGTACACGTCCCCTTCGGCCGTGACGCCCACCCGCAACGAGTCGAAGTACGGCGCGTTCATCTGCGTCGGGTTGAGCAACGCGAAGAGCAGCAACACGACCAGCGCGCCCGCGACCGGCAGCAGCGTCAGCAACCCGAGGCAGCCACCGCCCAGCACGCGCGGCACGGTCAGCACCTCGGCGGCGAGCGGCGGAGGCACCTCCTCGACCTCGGCGGCGGTCAGGTCCGCCTGCGCCGGTGGGTTCAGCGGCACGTCCGCCGCCACCCGGAAACCACCCTCGACCGGCGGGCCCGCGCTGAACGACCCGCCGAGCAGCCCGACGCGTTCCTCCAGTCCGATCAGGCCGCGCCGGGTGCCCTTGCCGGGAGTCGCCGGCGACGGGCCGTTCACCACCTGGATGCGGGCGCGGCCCCCCTGGACCGCGACCTGCACCCGCGTGCGGGCGGACGGCGCGTGCTTGGCGACGTTGGTCAGGGCCTCGCGGACCACCCGGTGCACCGCGCGGCGGGTGCGCTGGTCGGCACCGTGCAGGTCGTCACCGGACCAGTCGAGCGTCGCGCTGAGCCCGGAACCCTCGACCAGCGCGGCGATGTCGGAACGGGTGCCGGTGTCCTCGTCGAGCGACTCGGGCTCGGGGTTCGTCCGCAGCACGCCGAGGATCTCGCGCAGTTCGGCCATCGCGAGCGACGACGTGGTGCGGATCAGTTCGGCCTGCTCGTGCAGCTGGGGAGCCTTGCGGGCGGTCGTGAGCTCGAGTGCCCCGGCGTGGATGGAGATGAGGCTGAGCCGGTGGCCGAGCATGTCGTGCATCTCGCCGGCGATGTGCGCGCGTTCGTCGGCGCGGGCGGACGCGGCGGTCAGGGCGCGGGCGCGTTCGAGGTACTCGTTGCGTTCCTGCAGCAGCCGGACCATCGGCCTGCGGCGGCCGAGCAGCATGCCCGAGACGGCCGGGAACAGCACGAAGAACACCGAACCGACGATCGCGCCGGTCACGGCCTCCCAGAGCGGCATGCTCCGGTAGCTCTCCTGGAACTGGCTGAACGCGGTCTGCAGCAGCGTCATGATCCCGAGCACCGCCCACAACCGGCCCAGGCGCGGGAGGCGGCGGCACGCGGCGAAGACCACGAACGTCGTGATGGCCTGTGCCCACAGGTTGTTCACCGCGAAGAGCGGCGCGGTGAGCAGCAGCGCCCACTCGGGCCTGTCCGGCGCGATCCACACCAGCGCGGCGATCCACACCGCGGTCGCGACCGTCAGCGCGGGATGGGGGACCGGTGCCAGCGGGGCGATCAGCGGCACCAGGCCGACCAGGAACGCGAGCAGCGTCCAGACGTACCTCATCGGGCGAGCTCCCTCTTCGCGGTCATGAGCCCGCTGTCCCGGTCGAAGCAGACCTCGAAGTCGCGGTCGTCCGAGCCGTCGACGTGGTAGCGGTAGCACCCCGCGTGGTCTGAAGGGACGCCGAACCCGAACGTCTCGGTGACCTCCCCCTCGTTCGTGACCGACATCTGGAACTTCTCGAACTCCTCCTGGCTGATCTCGCTGCGACTGAAGACCGCGACCAGGAGCAGCACGAACGCCGTGCCGAGCGCCGGAACCAGCGAGAGCGTGGCGAGGCAGCCGCTGCCGACCACGCGCGGCATCGTCAGGACCTCGGCGGTGATCGGCGGTGGCGCCTCCACCACCGCGCTCGCGCCACCCGTCTCCTCCTGCACGACGGGGTGCGACGGCAGGTCGGCCAGCACCCGGAACCCGCCGCCCGCCGGTACACCGGCGAGGAACGACCCGCCGATCAGCTCGACGCGTTCCTCCAGGCCGATGAGTCCGCGCCGGGTACCGGCGCCCCGGGGTGCCGCGCTGGGACCGTTGACGACCTCCACCCGCACCCGGTCGGCGACGGTCACAGCCACCCGAGTCCGGGCTGATGGGGCGTGCTTGTGCACGTTCGTGAGTGCTTCACGCACGACCCGATGCACTGCCCTGCGCAGGCGTGCGTCGGCATCGGCCAGATCAGCGCCTGACCAGTCGAGGTGCACGGAAAGGCCCGCCGCGGAAGACGCCGCCACGAGTCGTTGGACGTCCGCGCGCGTGCCGGCGTCCTCGTCGTGTTCGGAGGAGGTGCCCAGCACGCCGAGGATCTCGCGCAGTTCCTCCATCGCGACCGCGGACGTCTTGCGGATCAGTTCGACCTGCTCGCGCAGCTCCGGCGCGTGCTCGGCGGCGGACTGCTCCAGCGCGTCCGCGTGCGTGGTCAGCTGCCGGAGCCGATGGCTGAGCATGTCGTGCATCTCGCTGGCGATGTGGGCGCGCGTGGCCGAACGAGCGGTGCTCGCCGTCAACGCGCGCGCGTGTTCCAAGTAGTCGTTGCGCTCCATCAGCACCTGCGTCAACGGCTTGCGCCGCCCGATCAGCGCACCGGACACAGCGGGGAAGATCAGCAGGAACACGACCGAGAACAGCGTGCCGAGCAGGTATTCGACGAGGCTGTCGTCCGCCCGCCACGAGTGCAGGCCGCCGAACGCCGCCTGCAGCACCACCGTGACGCCCACCAGCGCCCACAGCTGACCCTGCGAACGGATCGACCGCGCCGAGCGGAAGACCACCAGCGACGTCGGGGCGAGGGCGAGCAGGTTGTTGACCCCGTTGAGGGGAGCGGTGAGCACGATCGCCCACCGCGGCCAGCGAGCGCTGATCGGCACGAGTGCCGCCGCCCACACCGCGGACGCGACGACCAGCCACCAGTGCACGGGCCTGCCGAGCGGCGCGAACAGCGTCACCAACGCCAACAGGAGGGCACCTGCCGCCCACAACCCGTCGCGCACCTTCACGTTCACGCCGATCATCATCGTCGACCGCGTTCGGCGCCCCACAGCGCCAGGTGGCTCCGATCGGGTGGCCAGGTGGCCATGCTCCTGTTGAGTGAGTTTGCATGTCAGTGCATAATCATGCGTATGACAGTGAGGATCGCGGTCGCGGGCGCCAGCGGGTACGCGGGTGGCGAGCTGCTCCGCCTGCTACTCGGCCATCCGGACATCGAGATCGGCGCGCTGACGGCCAACAGCAGTGCCGGCGACAAGCTGCTCAAGCACCAGCCGCACCTCCTGCCGCTCGCAGACCGAGAACTACAAGACACCACAGTCGACACCCTCAAGGGCCACGACGTGGTGTTCCTCGCACTTCCCCACGGTCACTCAGCCGCGCTGGCCGAGCAACTCGGCGACGACACGGTCGTGATCGACTGCGGCGCCGACCACCGGCTGACCAGCGCCGACGACTGGAAGCGGTGGTACGGCGGTGAGCACGCGGGCACCTGGCCGTACGGGCTTCCCGAACTTCCCAACGGGCGGGACGCGCTCGTCGGCGCACGCCGCGTCGCCGTTCCCGGCTGCTACCCGACGGTGTCCTCACTGGCCCTGGCGCCGGCCGTCGACCTCATCGAGGACGAGGTCGTCATCGTCGCCGTGTCGGGCACCAGCGGCGCCGGCAAGTCGTTGAAGACGAACCTGCTCGGTTCCGAGGTCATGGGGTCGGCCAGCGCGTACGGCGTCGGCGGCGCCCACCGGCACACGCCCGAGATCACCCAGAACCTGAGCGCGGCGGCGGGCCGGCCGATCAAGGTCAGCTTCACGCCGGTGCTCGCGCCGATGTCCCGGGGCATTCTCGCCACCTGTTCCGCGCAGCTCAAAACAGTCACCTCACAAGATGGCGCAAACGTTCGCGAGGCCTACGAGAAGGCGTACGCGGACGAGCCGTTCGTGCACCTCCTGCCCGAAGGTCTCTGGCCGACGACGAACGCCGTTCTCGGTTCGAACGCCGTCCAGCTGCAAGTCACCGTCGACGCCGACCTGGGCCGGCTCGTGGTCGTGGCCGCCGTCGACAACCTGGCGAAGGGCACCGCGGGTGCCGCCGTCCAGTGCATGAACCTCGCTCTCGGACTGCCGGAAACGACCGGCCTCTCGACCGTTGGAGTCGCTCCGTGAACCGCAACAAGGGCGTCACCGGACCCCAGGGCTTCCGGGCCGCCGGGATCGCCGCCGGAATCAAGGAATCCGGCGCTCTCGACCTGACGCTCGTCGTGAACGACGGGCCCTCCGACGCCGCCGCGGGTGTGTTCACCACGAACAAGGTGAAGGCCGCGCCGGTGCTGTGGTCGCAGCAGGTGATCCAGTCCCGGCGGCTGACCGCGGTCGTGCTCAACTCCGGCGGCGCCAACGCGTGCACCGGTCCCGAAGGCTTCCAGGACACCCACGCCACCGCGGAGAAGGTCGCCGAGGTGCTCGGCACCGGTGCCGTCGACGTCGCGGTCTGCTCCACCGGCCTGATCGGCGAGCGCCTCCCGATGGACAAGGTCCTGACCGGCGTCGAGAACGTCGCGAAGGAGCTGGACTCCACGGTGGAGGCCGGGCTCAACGCCGCCACCGGCGTCATGACCACGGACAGCCGCCCCAAGCAGTCGTGGAAGGCCTCCGAGCAGGGCTGGTCGGTCGGCGGGTTCGTGAAGGGCGCGGGCATGCTCGCCCCGAACATGGCCACGATGCTGTCGGTCATCACGACCGACGCCAAGATCTCCGGCGACTCGCTGGACAAGGCGCTGCGCCTGGCCACGGGCCGCACGTTCGACCGGCTCGACGTCGACGGCGGCACGTCCACCAACGACACGGTGCTGGTGCTGGCCTCGGGCGCCTCGGGTGTCGAGCCCTCGTTCGAGGACTTCACCGCGTTGCTGACCGAGGTCGCGGGTGACCTGGTCAAGCAGCTCCAGGGTGACGCCGAGGGCGTGACGAAGGAAATCAGCATCACCGTCAAGCAGGCCGCCACCGAGGCCGAGGCCGTCCACATCGGACGAACCGTCGCCGAGGACAACCTGGTGAAGACGGCGCTGTTCGGCAGCGACCCGAACTGGGGCCGCATCGCGATGGCGCTCGGCCGCGCGGACGCCGAGATCGACCCGGACGTGCTGCAGATCCTGATCAACGGCGTGTCCCTGTACCGCAACGGAACCCGCGACCGCGACCGCAGCGAGGCCGACCTGTCCGGCCGCGACATCGAGATCGTCATCGACCTCAACGTCGGCGAGGCCGAAGCCACGGTGCTCACCACTGACCTGTCCCACGACTACGTCGAAGAGAACAGCGCTTACTCCTCATGAACGCACAAGAGAAGGCGGCAGTCCTCGTAGAGGCACTGCCGTGGCTGGAACGTTTCCGCGGCGCGCTCGTGGTCGTCAAGTACGGCGGCAACGCCATGGTCGACGACGAGCTGAAGAAGGCGTTCGCCGAGGACATGGTGTTCCTGCGGCTGTGCGGCCTGCGCCCGGTCGTCGTGCACGGCGGTGGCCCGCAGATCAAGTCCATGTTGGACAGGCTCGGCATCCACAGCGAGTTCCGCGGCGGCCTGCGCGTCACGACGCCGGAGGCCATGGACGTCGTGCGGATGGTCCTGGTCGGGCAGGTCGGGCGTGAGCTCGTCGGCCTGATCAACCAGCACGGTCCTTACGCCGTAGGCATCTCCGGCGAGGACGCGCACCTGTTCACGGCCACGCGCCGGGGTGCGGTCGTGGACGGCGAAGAGGTCGACATCGGTCTCGTCGGCGACATCACCGAGGTCAACCCGGACGCGGTGCTCGACATCGTGCGCGCGGGCCGCATCCCGGTCGTGTCGTCGGTCGCGCCGGACATCCACGGCGTGCCGCACAACGTGAACGCGGACACGGCAGCAGGCGCTCTCGCGGTCGCTCTCGGCGCCGAGAAGCTGGTCGTGCTGACCGATGTCGAAGGTCTGTACGCGAACTGGCCCGACAGGTCGTCGCTGCTGAACCAGATCCGGGCCTCCGAGCTGGAGAAGATCCTGCCGGACCTGGAAAGCGGCATGGTGCCGAAGATGGAGGCCTGCCTGCGCGCGGTGCGCGGCGGTGTTCCGCAGGCGCACGTGATCGACGGCAGGCTGGCCCACAGCGTTCTGCTCGAAGTCTTCACCACTGAGGGTGTGGGCACGATGGTCTTGGGCGACACCCGATGACCCGCGAGTTCGCGTCGGACGGCCGACTTCCCGGCGAACTCGCCGCCGCCTGCGGAGCAGCGGCCAACGAACACAGTTTGGGGGACAAGTGACCACGCGGTGGCAACAGTCCATGATGGACAACTACGGCACACCTCAGCTGGTTCTGGAGCGAGGTGAGGGCGCACACGTCTGGGACGCGGACGGGAACCGTTACGTCGACCTGCTGACCGGCCTCGCCGTCAACGCCCTCGGCCACGCGCACCCGGCGATCGTCGAGGCGGTGTCCACGCAGATCGCGAAGCTCGGCCACACCGGCAACCTGTACGTCAACGAGCCCGCGCTGAAGCTCGCCGAACGCCTGCTGGACCTCGCGGGCGAACCCGGCAAGGTCTTCTTCTGCAACTCCGGCGCCGAGGCCAACGAGGCGGCGCTCAAGATGGCCCGCCTCACCGGCCGCACCAAGATCGTCTCCACGATCGGCGGGTTCCACGGCCGCACGATGGGCGCGCTGACGCTCACCGGCCAGGAGCCCAAGCGCGCGCCGTTCGCACCCCTCGTGCCCGGTGTCTCGCACATCCCGTTCGGTGACGTGGCAGCACTTGAGGCCGCGATCGACGACGACACCGCGGCGTTCATCGTCGAGCCGATCCAGGGCGAGCAGGGCGTCATGGTGCCGCCCGCCGGCTACCTGCAGGAGGCCCGCCGGATCACCGCCGAGCACGGCGCGCTGTTCATCCTCGACGAGGTGCAGACCGGCATCGGCCGCACCGGCACGTGGTTCGCGTTCCAGCAGGCCGGGATCGTGCCGGACGTCATGACGCTCGCCAAGGGCATCGGCGGCGGCCTGCCGCTGGGAGCCACGATCGGCTTCGGCGCGGCGGCGGAGCTGTTCAAGCCGGGTCACCACGGCACGACGTACGGCGGCAACCCGGTGTGCTGCGCAGCCGGGCTCGCGGTGCTCGACACGATCGCCTCGGAAGGCCTGCTGGAGCACGCCTCGTCCGTGGGCAAGGAGATCGCCGCGGGGGTGGAGGCGTTGCACCACCCCGCGATCTCCGGTGTTCGGGGAGCCGGCCTGCTGCTCGGCATCACGCTGCGCGAGGCGGTCTCGGCGAAGGCCGCGGCGGCCGCGCAGAAGGCCGGTTACCTGATCAACCCGATCCAGCCCGACGTGCTGCGGCTCGCCCCGCCGCTCGTGCTGGAGGAGTCCGACGCGCAGGCCTTCGTCGCCGCGCTCCCCACGTTCTTCGAGGAGACGCCGTGAGCCCGAGACACTTCCTGCGCGACGACGACCTGTCCACCGCGGAGCAGGCCGCCGTCCTCGACCTGGCGGACACCTACAAGGCGGACCGGTTCACCGCGAAGCCGCTGGCAGGTCCCAAGTCCGTCGCCGTGATCTTCGAGAAGAACTCCACGCGCACCCGGCTGTCGTTCGAGGTCGGCATCGCGCAGCTCGGCGGCAACCCGGTGATCATCGACGGCCGGTCGATGCAGCTGGGCCGCGAGGAGACGATCGAGGACACCTCGCGGATCCTGTCCGGGTACGTGGACGCCGTGGTGTGGCGGACGTTCGCCCAGGCCCGCATGGAGGCGATGGCCTCCGTGTCGCGCATTCCCGTGGTGAACGCGCTGACCGACGAGTTCCACCCGTGCCAGGTGCTCGCGGACCTGCAGACGATCCGCCGCCGTTACGGCAGGCTGGCCGGTCTGACGCTGACGTACCTGGGCGACGGCGCCAACAACATGGCGCATTCGCTGCTGCTCGGTGGTGCCACGGCCGGTATGCACGTCCGGATCGGCGCGCCCGCCGGCTTCGTGCCGAACCCGCAGTTCTTGGAGGACGCCAAGAAGCGGGCCGCCGAGACCGGTGGCTCGGTGGCGTTGATCAGCGACCCGCGCGAGTCGGTCGACGGGTCGGACGTGCTGGTCACCGACACCTGGACGTCGATGGGGCAGGAGAACGACGGCAAGGACCGCGTCGGCCCGTTCCGCCCGTACCAGGTGAACGCCTCGTTGCTGGAGGCGACGGGCAAGCCCGACTCGACGGTGCTGCACTGCCTGCCCGCGCACCGCGGCTGGGAGATCACCGACGAGGTGCTCGACGGCCCGCAGTCGCTGGTCTGGCAGGAGGCGGAGAACCGGCTGCACGCGCAGAAGGCGTTGCTCGTGTGGTTGCTGGAGCAGTCGTCATGACCCGCACCGCCCGCCAGGGCCGCATCGTCGAGGTGGTGTCGCAGCGTGCCGTGCGCAGCCAGTCCGAGCTCGCGAAACTGCTCGCGGCGGAAGGCATCGACGTCACGCAGGCCACGTTGTCGCGCGACCTCGACGAGCTCGGCGCGGTCAAGCTGCGCGGCCCTGACGGCGGTGCGCCGGTCTACGTGATCCCGGAGGACGGCAGTCCCGTGCGCGGTGTCCAGGGCGGCACGACGCGCCTGGTCCGCGTGCTGGGCGAGCTGCTGGTGTCGACGGACTACTCCGGCAACCTCGCGGTGCTGCGGACTCCGCCCGGTGCCGCGCAGTTCCTGGCCTCCGCGCTGGACCGCGCGGCGTTGCACGAGGTCGTCGGCACCATCGCGGGTGACGACACGATCCTGGTCGTGGCCCGCGAGCCGATGACCGGATCCGAGCTCGCCGACCGGATCACCGCGCTGGCCTCGGGTTCCGTCGATGAATGAGCCCGTGCACGCCGTTCTGACGTTCGACGCGGGTGTCCCGGTGGCGGTGGACGGCGAGACCGTCTCCGTCGCCGAGGCCGTCCGCGAGCTCAACTTCCGCGCCGGCGTCGTCAGGTCCAGCCTGGGCTCGGTCGCCGTGCGGGTCGCGCGGATGGCTTTGCCGTCGGGTTCCGGCGAGGTCGACGTCGCGCTGTACCAGGGGCGCGTCGTCGGGCTGGTGGCCCGTTCGGAAGAATCGCTCTACGACTTCGCTAGCTGAGAGTTGCGTGCAATGAGTTCTTTGTGGGGTGGCCGGTTCGAGTCGGGACCGGCCGAGGCGATGGCGCGGCTGTCGCTGTCGACGCATTTCGACTGGCGGCTCGCGCCGTACGACATCGCGGGCTCGCGCGCGCACGCCCGTGTGCTGCACGCCGCGGGTCTGCTGTCGGACGAGGAGCTCTCCGGCATGCAGAAGGCGTTGGACGAGCTGCTCGCCGACGTCGAGTCCGGCGCGTTCACCCCGGTGCTGGAGGACGAGGACGTCCACACGGCGCTGGAGCGGGGCCTGATCGACCGCGCCGGCACCGAGCTCGGCGGCAAGCTGCGCGCCGGCCGTTCCCGCAACGACCAGGTCGCCACGCTGTTCCGCATGTGGCTGCGCGACGCCGCCCGCCGCGTCGCCGCCGGTGTGCTGGACGTCGTCGACGCCCTGGCCGCGCAGTCCGAGACGCACTTCGGTGCCGTCATGCCGGGCCGCACGCACCTGCAGTCCGCCCAGCCCGTGCTGCTCTCGCACCACCTGCTGGCGCACGCCCACGCGTTGCTGCGCGACGTCGACCGCCTGCACGACTGGGACAAGCGCGCCGGGTTCTCCCCGTACGGCTCGGGCGCGCTGGCCGGTTCCTCGCTGGGCCTGGACCCCGCCAAGGTGGCCGCCGACCTGGGCTTCTACGCCCCGGTCGAGAACTCGATCGACGGCACCGCCTCCCGCGACTTCGCCGCCGAGATCGCCTTCGTGCTGGCCATGATCAGCGTGAACCTCTCCCGCGTGGCCGAGGAGATCATCATCTGGACCACCGCCGAGTTCCGCTTCGCGGTGCTCGACGACGCCTGGTCCACCGGCAGCTCGATCATGCCGCAGAAGAAGAACCCGGACGTGGCCGAACTCGCGCGCGGCAAGTCGGGCCGCCTGATCGGCAACCTGGCGGGCCTCCTGGCCACCCTGAAGGCCCAGCCCCTGGCCTACAACCGCGACCTGCAGGAGGACAAGGAGCCCCTGTTCGACTCGGTCGAGCAGCTCGAACTGCTGCTCCCGGCCTTCGCGGGCATGGTGGCGACGTTGAAGTTCGACGTCGACCGCATGGCGTCCTTGGCTCCGGCCGGCTTCACACTGGCCACGGACATCGCGGAATGGCTTGTGCGCCAAGGCGTCCCGTTCCGCGTGGCCCACGAGGCAGCCGGCGCGTGCGTCCGCGCGGCCGAGACCCGCGGCGTCGGCCTGGAGGACCTGACCGACGACGAGTTCCGCGCCATCTCACCCGCCCTGACCCCCGAGGTCCGCTCGGTTCTCACCGTCGAGGGCTCGATCGCGTCGCGCGACGCCCACGGCGGCACGGCACCCGCACGCGTCCGCGAACAGCTCGACGCACTCGTGGCGAAGGCTGCTTCCGCACGTGAGTTCTAGGCTCCTGACCAGGGAGGAGCTGGCCATCGACCCGGTCGATGCGTCCCGGCTCCTCCTCGGTTCCCATCTCGAAGCCAGCGGCGTGCGCGTGCGCATCGTCGAGGTGGAGGCGTACCGGGGAGGCGACGACCCGGCGTCCCACTGCTACCGCGGCAAGACCCCTCGCAACGAGGTGATGTTCGGCCCGGCCGGCTTCCTGTACGTCTACTTCGTCTACGGGATGCACTTCTGCGCGAACGTCGTGACCCTGACCGACGGCGTACCGGGCGCGGTGTTGTTGCGCGCGGCCGAGGTCGTTTCGGGCGAGGACATCGCCTTCTCTCGCCGCCCTGCTTCGCGTTCCGCGGCCGAACTGGGCAAAGGGCCCGCACGGTTGTGCAAGGTCCTCGGGCTGGACCGTTCTCAGAACGGTGTCGACCTGACCTCTGCCGACTCGCCCGTGCGGTTGTACGCGGGTGAACCGGCGACGACGGTGCACGCGGGTCCGCGCGTTGGTGTTGCCGTGGCGATGGACGTGCCTTGGCGGTTCTGGATCGACTCACCGGCCGTGTCGACGTACAAGAGAGGCGGCAAGCGCCGCTCGTCAGCGTGAGAGCTTGTCCAGCGCCGCTTTGAACTCCCGCTCCAACGACGGCTCCACCTCGAACACCAGCGGCACCGTCATGTCGATCCGCTCCCCGGCGGTCAACCGTTCGACCAGCGTGTCCGCCACCTCGCGCAGATCCCGCGCCACCGCGTGCATCGCCTCGAGCTGCCGGTCCGCGAACCGCGCCTGCACCCGAGCGGCGGCACGGGCGGGCTCGTGCGCGTAGCTGGTCCCGTGGATTCCCCGCGCCCAGTCGAGGATCTCGTCGAACGTGCGCACGAACAGCTCGCCGAGGTGCACGATCCGGTCCGCGTCGCCCGCCTCGCCGGACCTGCCGAACGCGGCCTCCTGGGTGCCGGCGGTGAAGACGGACTCCACGGCGACCTTGATGATCTCGCCCAGCAGCACGTTGCGGTCGCGGATCAGGTCGATGCCGTTGCCGTGCTCGACGATGCCGTTGCGCGGCGAGTAGCGGAGGAAGTGCTCGCGGTACTTCTGCTGGAGATCGGCAAGGCCTTGCGCCACAACGGTTGCGTAGAGGAGGTATTCCCAGCCCCGTGGCTTCTCCCTGACCAGCGCGGCCACCGACTTGGGGGTGATCGGGGTCGAAGCCGTGAATGACGCACGGTGTTGTGCGAGCTTCTGCGCCACGGCGTCCGCGATCACGTTCGGACTGTGCCTGCGCATGTCCAGGAACCCGGTGCTGGACAGGAGACCTGGCACCTCGGTGTCGTCGAGCTTGATCGGCAGCACGTAGTCGTTCTGCTGCTCCAACGCCCTCGCCTGCGCGGTCTTGCGTTCGAGCCGTGCCCACTTATGCGAGACGTAGTGCTGCGAAGCGAACATCAGCACGTAGCGCACCTTGTGCGTCAGCGTCTCCGCGATGTGCTCGACCAGGTCGAGACCCCACCGAGCGACGACCTGGTCCTCGTCGTAGTAGACCCTGACGCCGAGCTCCTCCAAGCGCCGGACGACCGGCTCGACCTGGGCGCGGTCCTGCTCGGCGAACGAAGGGGCGACGTCGAACTCGTACTCGGCCACCGGGCTAAGGTACGGGCCCGTTCGACGTCCTGGGGGGACACCGTGGAGAAGCTGCTGGCCGGAGTGGCCGCGGAACTCGTCGCCAAAGCCAAGCCGGGGTGGGACTACCTGACGCTGCGCGCCACGTGCGACAGCGGGTACACGAACCACAGGGTCACGTCCGGGCCGTCAGACGATCACGCGCGCGTGCGCCATCTCAAGTCGTTGGTCGCGCTCGGCGGTGATGGCAACGTGGTCGTCGAGATGCGAGTGGAGCCGGACGGTGCGTTCACCGCTCTGCTCACCGACGGCCTCCACCAGCTCACCGGTCACCTGCCGCCGACCTACACCGTCGTGTTCGAACCGCGGCCGCGTCACGTGATCCCGCCGTACGAGCGGACCGAAGTGACGTCGACCGGCCCGTTGGCGGCCGTCGAAGCCGAGCTCGGCGTGCCGTTGCCGGCCGAGGTGCACGAGCTGTACCGCAGCGGTGTCACCGAGTTCGGAGACCACATCCTGTTGCCCGCCGACGAGATCCTGTCCGTCCGGCGTGAGCTGCTCGACTTCGAGGGGCGGCTCACGCGCAACCCGCACGACTGGGCGGAACTCGTCCCGTACGCCGGGCCCAGGGACGCGGTGCGACTCGTCGGCCGGCACCCGCTGTGGGTGCCGATCGTGCGGTATCCGTCCGGCGCCACCCTGTGCGTCGACCTGGCCCCCGGCCCGCGTGGTCGCGTCGGCCAGCTGATCGAGCCTGCCCTGACCTGCTGTCCACTGCAGTTTCTCGCCGAGTCCGTGACGGAGTGGCACCGTTCGCCCGAACGCCATGACCAGCCTGAGGAGGAACTCGGTCTGCACGAGCTGGGCGACGCGGACCTGACCTCACTCGCGAGCCTGGAAGACCTGCGGAGCCTGCATCTCAGCGGAGGGCGTCTGCGGATCGACGGCCTGGCCCATCTGCCGCTGGAACACCTCGAAATCACCGCGACAGACGTCACCGTGCCCGCGTTCCAGCGGCTGACCCGCCTCAAGGTCGATGGTGCGCGCGTCGAACTGCCCGAGTTGCCGATGCTGCGCGTCCTCGACGTGTCCCGCGCGGACGTCGACGTCGAGTCGTTGCCGCAGGTCGATCACCTGACGCTGAACGCCGAGCAGTGGCGGCGGTGCACCGTGCGCCCCGCCGCCGCCACACTCGTCGGCGAACGCTCGCTCGCCAAGGCTCTCGACTGGGCCGGGAGCCTTGGCGTGGAGTTGCCGCGCCGCGTCGTCAGCGGACGGCCGTAGTCCTGCGGTACCAGGCGCGGCGATGTCCGACCGGCAACGCGACGCGGGTGATCAGCGTGGTCAGCAGACCGCCGATGATCAGCCACAGCAGCGCGGCCAGGCCCTCGTTGAGCAGGGTCGCCACGGACGCGTTCTCCGGCGTGAAGAGACCGTCCAGGCCGAGGGTGATGCCGTCAGCCCACCCCGCGACGAACTGGAAGAACCCGTTGCTGACGTTCGCACCGGCGATCACCAGGAAGATGTGCACCAACAGCACGATGGCGAACGTCCAGCACACGATGTCAATGACCGCACAGACGGTTCGCACCGTCCGTACCCGGCGGTATTCGTCGTCGCGCTCGACGACGTGCTCCTCGACCACCGGTTCGTTCACGCGCGGCATGCGCTCGGTAGGCCGGCGTAACTCCGAATCACGTGGGTCCGTCATGGCCTCCGCATACCCGTCCGCCTACCAGGTCGAAACCCGTTGGACCAGGTAGGCGACAATGACAGCCGTGAGCGAGCACATCCTTGACGAACTGTCCTGGCGCGGCCTGATCGCGACGTCCACCGACCTCGACGCACTCCGGAAGGACCTGGACGCCGGCCCGCTCACGCTCTATTGCGGTTTCGACCCGACGGCGCCGTCTCTGCACGCGGGCAACATGGTCCCGCTGCTCATGCTCAGGCGCTTCCAGCGGGCGGGGCACCGGCCGATCGTGATGGCGGGTGGCGCCACGGGCATGATCGGCGACCCGCGCGACACCGGTGAGCGCACGCTGAACTCGCTGGACACCGTCGCCGAGTGGGCCGATCGCATCCGCGGTCAGCTGGAGCGGTTCGTGGACTTCGACGACTCGCCCACGGGCGCGATCGTCGAGAACAACCTCAACTGGACCGGCCAGGTCAGCGCGCTGGAGTTCCTGCGCGACGTCGGCAAGCACTTCTCGATCAACGTCATGCTGTCCAGGGAGACCGTGAAGCGGCGTCTCGAGGGCGACGGCATGTCGTACACCGAGTTCAGCTACCTGCTGCTGCAGTCGAACGACTACCTGGAGCTGCACCGCAAGTACGGCACCGCGCTGCAGGTCGGCGGCTCGGACCAGTGGGGCAACATCGTCGGCGGTGTCGACCTCATCCGCCGGGTCGAGGGCAAGCACGTGCACGCCCTGACCGCGCCGCTGGTCACCGATGCCGAGGGCCGCAAGTTCGGCAAGTCCACCGGTGGCGGCAGCGTGTGGCTCGACCCGGAGCTGACGTCGCCGTTCGCCTGGTACCAGTACTTCGTGAACGTCGACGACGTCACGGTGCTGAACTACCTCCGCCTGTTCACCTTCCTCACGCGTGAGGAACTCGACGAGCTGGAGAAGCAGACCGCGGAGGCGCCGCACCAGCGGGCCGCGCAGAAGCGTCTCGCGCAGGAGTTCACCGACCTGGTGCACGGGGAGCGCGCGACGCAGCAGGTCATCCTCGCGTCGTCGGCGCTGTTCGGCCGGGGCGAGCTGCGTGACCTCGACGCGTCCGTGCTGGAGGCGGCGCTGGCCGAGGCGCCCAAGGGCCGCGTGCGGCTGGCGGACGAACCCACGATCGTCGACCTGCTGATCGCGTCGGGCCTGGCCGAGAGCCGGGGTGCCGCGCGGCGGACGGTCAACGAGGGCGGTGCCTACGTGAACAACGCGAAGGTGACCGACGAGGAGTGGAAGCCGGCGCCGTCGGACCTGCTCCACGGCAAGTGGCTGGTGCTCCGCCGCGGCAAGCGGAACAACGCGGGCGTCGAGGCAGAGCTCTGACCTGCACGTTCTGGTCGTAGAAGGCCGCTGGTCCCACTCGGGACCGGCGGCCTTCGATGTTTCTGACTGTGATCGCGGTCACAGTGTGCGGGGATCGAGCCTGGGATAGCTTGTTCATGGGTCCTGTACGGGGCTGCTGACCTGCGGTTTCTAACTGCGGGCGGCCGTGGTGCCCCCGATTTGACCCTGCGTTGGCGTGCGTGTAACTTTCTCCATGTCAGCGAGGAACGGGCCGGGAACACCGGAACGGAGCGCGACACAGATCACGAACCAAGCTTCCACAGACTGTGGTAGAGTGGGTGATCTAGAAACGACGAAGACCCAGCCGGTAGCTCGTCTGAGCTCAGAGGCCAAGGGCGTCGGAAGTTTCAACCACAAAGCTTAAGTAC